>DAOUEA010000001.1:0-6161 GCA_034430475.1 Chloroflexota bacterium
GTTCGGCATTCCATGCTCCACGAGGAATCGACCCAGGAACGTGATCGCCTCTCGATAGGTCCGGCGCGTCTTCGGCGCCAGATTCTCGGCCTCGCAGGCCAGCATAAACGAGTCGAGCTCGGCCTGGAATTCGGCGGGCAGACCGGTAGACGGAGCGGTTGGGGAAGGGGTTCGGGTACGCATCGGGCGCCTCAACTGACAAGTGGTAAGGCGTACCCGGAGTGCAAGTTAGCAGGCCGTCGAGCTTTGTGGCCGGACCCGCAGCCCCGTTTCACGGCACGGAAGACGAAATAGCAGGTCTAGCTGAGCGTGGATCGGGGGAGTGGAGCCGACACTCGGATTCGAACCGAGGACCTGCTGTTTACGAAACAGCTGCTCTACCGCTGAGCTATGTCGGCTCGTCGCGACGGGCACTATACCGCACCCGCGCTCAGAGTCGCCGCCAGCAGGCAGGGCGCGCTCCTCCGAACCCGAGCCCGCCCGCTGGACAATCGCCCCAGCCCTGAGTCCAGCTCGTGCCGCGCAGTGATTTCGCCCCCAACCGAGGCCCCCGCTATGGGTAGGATGTGCGAATGAGAAGCCCTGCTTTGCTGCGCCCTCTGGCGACCCCCTTCCGATCCCTGCTCGTGGTGGCCGCTCTGCTGCTGCTGACCGCGCCGTCGGTCCTGGCCGATTCGCCCATCCTGACCGAGAGACTCACCGACAAGGTCGGCGTGCTCGGCTCGGACAGGGGGGACGCAGAACAGGCAATCGCCGGCCTGAGCGACAGCGCCGGCGTCGACCTGTGGGTCGTCTTCCTGGCGACGATGGACGGCATGCCCGGCCCGGACTTCGCCCAGCAGACCTACGACCGAAACGGGTTCGGCGGCAACGACCTGCTCGTGGTCGTGGCGGTCGACGAGAAGCGCTATGCCTGGGCTGCGGACGACCCGGGTGGCCTGACAGCCGACGTCCTGGACGTCCTGTGCTCCAACAGCCTCGACACGAACTTCCGAAACGGCGACTACACAGGCGGCGTGATCGCGCTGGCCTGGGGAATCCAGGCCACCCTGGGCTACCCTCTCTCCACCGCGCCGGCCACTCCGCTGGCCACTCCGTCCCACCCCGCCGCGACCCCTGCGGGCGGCACGACGAGCAGCCCGTCGGGCGGCGGGGGAGGAGGCCTGGCCGACGGCGTGATGATGTTCCTGGCGATCCTGGGCGTCATCTTCATCGGGCTGGTGGCGGTCGCGGCCGTTCGCGTCCGGCGTATGTCGAAGCTCCCTCTGGAGGAGCGCGACAGGGCCACCGGCGATCTGGCTCGACAGGCCAACAAGCTGCTCGTCGAGACGGACGACGCCATCGCCGAAGCCAGGCAGGAGCTGGGCTTCGCCCAGGCCGAGTTCAGCGCCAAGGACACCGCGCCGTTCGAGGCGGCCATCGGCAAGGCCGAGGGTGAGCTGCGCCAGGCCTTCTCGCTGCGCCAGCAGCTCGACGACGCCACCCCCGAGTCGCCGGAACGGCGGACTCAGATGTACCAGGAGATCATCGCCCACTGCCAGGCAGCCGGAACCGCGGTCGGCCAGCAGACCGAGCGGGTCGATTCGATCCGCCAGATCGAGAAGAACGCGCCCGACGCGCTCAAGGCGCTCGAGGCCTCGATCGGCGCCCTGAAGGATCGGCTGCCCTCCATCAAGGGCGCCCAGAAGACCCTGGCCGGTTTCGCGCCTTCGGCCTGGGCCTCGGTCAAGGGCAATGCCGAAGAAGCCGACAAGCGAGGCGCCTTCGCCCAGGAGCAGATCGCCGCCGGCAAAGCCGCCCTGGCCAAGGAGCCGCCGGACCGGCGTGAGGCGGCCAGCGCCGCCCGCTCCGCCCAGGAGGCCGTGGCCGCGGCCGACACCCTGCTCGACGCCATAGAGCAGCAGGCCAAGGCCCTGCTGGAGGCTAGGGCCACGCTCGACAAGGAGCTGGCCGCGGCCGAAGAGGAGATGCGATCTGCCGAAGCGGCGGCCAAGGCCGGCAAGCTGGACGCCCAGGCGGAGGGGAAGCTGGGCGAGGCCAGGAGCCTGCTCGAGGCGGCGCGCAAGGAAGCCGGGGCAGCCAGGCCTGATCCGATCGCCGCCCTCAAGACGGCTCAGAACGCCCACGTCGCGGCCGACGAGGCCCTGGCGGGCGTGCGCCGCGCAACCGAGGAACGGTCCCGGAAGCGGTCCACGTTCGACTCGGCGCAGGCCATGGCCATAACCAGCGTGAACAGGGCCGGGGCCTACCTGAACACGCGCCGGGGCGGGATCGGCACTTCGGCTCGGACGCGGCTGGCCGAAGCGACCAGCCACCTGCAGCGGGCCAAGCGCCTCGCCTCGTCGGACCTGGACGCGGCCACGGCGGAGGCCCAGCGGGCCGACGCCCTGGCCGACGAAGCCTACGGGCTGGCCCGCCAGGACTTCGAGGGCGTGCCCTACGTGGGCGCCTACGCGGCCGAGTACACCTCGAGCGGGCCCTCCGCCGCTGCGGGCGGAGCCCTGGGCGGGGCGCTCCGAGGCCAGGGCGGCGGACGCGGTCGCGGGAAGAGGGGCGGCTTCGGCGGCAGCTCATGGGGCTCCAGCGGCGGCGGCGGTTTCGTCGGCTTCGGCGCCCACGCCCCGGGCGGCACCAAGAGGCGCAGCGGAGGCGGTGGATGGTAGAGCCTCCGATCCGCCCATGAGTCGATCCATTCAACCGGTCATGAAGTCATTCGACTAGACAAGCCAGCAAAGGAGAGCAAGCCAATGGCTCAGACATCGATCCTCGGTCGCGTAGGCCAGTTGCTGCGGGCCAACATCAACAGCCTGCTGGACGGCGCCGAAGACCCCGAGAAGATGCTCGACCAGCTGATCCGGGACTTCACCAACAACATGAGCGACGCTGAGGAGGCCGTTGCCCAGACCATCGGCAACCTGCGCATGGTTGAGGACGACGCCAAGGAGGCCCGCGAGACCGCCGAAGACTGGGGCGCCAAGGCTGTCGCCGCATCCAAGAAGGCGGACGAGCTGCGCGCCGAAGGCAACACCGGCGACGCCGACAAGTTCGACACCCTGGCCAAGCTGGCCCTGGGCCGCCAGATCAGCTTCGAGAACCAGCTCAAGACCTTCGAGACGCAGATCGAGCAGCAGAGCGCTCTCGTCGAGCAGCTCAAGGCTGGCCTCAACAAGATGCGCACCCGGCGCGACGAGCTGGTCCAGAAGCGCGACGAACTGGTCGCCCGGGCCAAGATGGCCCAGGCTCAGACCCAGGTCCAGAAGACGATCAAGGACGTCTCGGTCATGGATCCCACGAGCGAGCTGAGCCACTACGAGGAGAAGGTCCGGCGCCAGGAGGCGATGGCCCGCGGCATGGCCGAGGTCAATGCCAACAGCCTGGACGAGCAATTCGCGGCGCTCGACGACGCGGAAGACGAAGTCGAGGTCGAGGCCAGGCTGGCCGCCCTCAAGGCCAAGAAGTAGCTCTCGTTCTCACAACCGAGCATCGGAGCCGGGGCGCCAGGCGCTCCGGCTCCTTTCGTGCACGCCGCGCGAAACGCAGGAGCTTCGCCGTCCGTTGATGAGTGTGGATGCGGCCGCAAGGGAGGGGATGACATGGACGCAAGCGGCAGGAGGCGCCTGACCGCGGTAGCGGCAACGGCGCTCTTGGGCGTCGCCGGTCTGGGGGCTTGCCAGGCCATCACGGAGCCCGGCCGAGAGAGCCCGACCGTAGCGGAGCCCGGCCGAGAGAGCCCGACCGTAACGGCGCGGGTCCTCTACGGATCCCCGAACCCGAGCAACCTGCCCCCCGGCGGCATCACCGCGCAGATGGCGATCGACATAGCCATGGAAGGCGAGGAGCAGCACAAGGATCTGGCGTGGGCACGGGCCGTCCGCGACTTCCCGGGGGCCGGGATTGTGGGTCGATGGGTCTGGCTCGTCCATTGGGGCTACTCCGCCGGGCCCACTTCCGGCAAGTGGTGCGACATCGTCGTCGATCTCTTCAGCGGCGAGGTCCTGGACAAGTCCTGCATCTACTCGTAGGCGCACGTCGCGGAATAGGCTGGCAACACTCCCGCCCAGGCTGACGCAGGCGCTATCGTTCGGCCATGCCGACGCGCAGCGAGACGATCGAAGTCGCCGGCCGGCAGGTGACGGTGACCAACCCGGACAAGGTCTACTTCCCCGTCCCGGGTTACACCAAGCGCGACCTGGTGGCCTACTACCTGGCCGTGGCCGAGGGGGCGCTGCGCGGGGCGGGCGGACGGCCGATGGCCCTGAAGCGCTACGTCAACGGCGCCGAGGGCGAATTCTTCTTCCAGAAGCGGGCGCCGGAGAAGCTGCCGCCGTTCGTTCGGACGGTCGAGATCTCGTTTCCTTCGGGCCGAACCGCCCACGAGGTGGTCATCGACGACGCGGCAGGCCTCGTCTGGGTCGCCAACCTGGGCTGCCTGGACCTGAACCCGCACCCGGTTCGGGCGGACGATCTCGACCACCCCGACGAGCTGCGGGTGGACCTGGACCCGGTGCCCGGCGTGCCCTGGGACGACATCCGCCGGGTGGCGATGGTGGTCCGCGAGGTACTGGCCGATCATGGCCTGGTCGGCTGGCCCAAGACATCGGGCTCGCGCGGCATCCACGTCAACGTCCGCGTCGAGCGCTGCTGGACCTTCGACCAGGTCCGAACGGCCGCCCTGGCGCTGGCCCGCGAGGTGGAGCGGCGCGCGCCCGCACTGGCCACCAGCAAGTGGTGGAAGGAAGAGCGGCACGGCGTATTCATCGACTACAACCAGAACGCCAAGGACCGAACCGTCGCCTCGGCCTACAGCGTTCGCCCGGTGCCGAACGCCCAGGTCTCGGCGCCGGTGACCTGGGATGAGCTGCCCCACTGCGAGCTGGCCGACTTCACGCTCGCCACGGTGCCGGCCCGGTTTGCGAAGATCGGCGATCCAGCGGCCGGAATGGATACTGTGGCCGTGGGCTCGCTGGATCCGCTGCTCGAGCTGGCGTCCCGGCAGGCGAAGTCGGGCCTGGTGGACGCGCCCTGGCCGCCCAACTACGCCAAGGCCCCCAACGAGCCGGCGCGGGTGGCGCCGTCGCGCGCCCGCAAGGTCGATCCCGAGGCGGCCCCCTCTGGTCGCGCCCCATCCCCCACCGGGCGCCGGCGGTCCACGAAGCCGCTCGTGGAGATCGCTCGAGCGGCCACGAAGGAGGAGGCGCTGGCCGGCTTCGAGCGCTGGAAGTCGCGCCACCTCGACGCCGTCGCCTACCTCCAGCCGGCGGACCTGCTGGTCGATTCGATGCGCGGCCGGTCCACTCTCTGGTACCGAATCAGGGTCAACCTGGAACATGTTCCGCCGGAGCTTCGTCCGCCCCAGGAGCCCCTCGACGCCGACTACGACCCGTGGGCGGGCATGACCGGGGAGTGGCCGGAATCATGAGGCTTGCATCCTTCGCCCCGATGGCCGCTCTGGTGTGTGTCTGCGCTGCGGCTCAACTGGGATGCGGCGGGAGCGGCGACTCCGTCGGCACCGCAACCACGCTGGCCGCGACACCGACCTCAGGCGGCGATTCCGCGCTCCTTCGGCAGTCGGACCTCTCCTACCTTGGCGCGTTTCGCCTGCCGTCAGACGCAGCCGGCGGAGACGCCAGCCTGTCCGGGTACTCGTACGGCGGGGCCGCCCTCGCCTTCAACCCCGCCAACGACTCCCTGTACCTGGTTGGACATGTCTACGACCAGAGAGTCGGCGAGGTGAACATCCCGGCCCTGGTCGACAGCACCGAGCTGGGCGATCTGAACACCGCAACGGTGAGGCAAGGGTTGACCGACATAACGGAGGGACACCTGCTGGACATAGGCAAAGACGGCTCGGTCTACCCGGAGGAGTCGGGTGCGATGATCGGCGGGCTGCTCCCCTGGCGGGGACGTCTCGTGGGTAGTGTCTACGGCTACTACGACGCGAGCCTGGAGGCAGAGCTCTCGCACTTCTCCTCGGGCACCGACTTCGCCGTCTCCGGGGACTTCGACGGCATGTTTCGGGTCGGGACGGCGAACCCTGGATTCGTGGGCGGCTACATGACTCCGATTCCCGAGGCCTGGCGGTCCAGGCTCGGCGGCTCGGCCCTGACCGGCAACTGCTGCCTCCCGATCATCTCCCGGACCTCGTTCGGCCCCTCGGCTTC
>DAOUEA010000002.1:0-7730 GCA_034430475.1 Chloroflexota bacterium
TCTGCTTCGCGATCGCCGTCATCATCAGGCTGGACATCGTCACGATCGACACCAAGATCGACTGGACGGACCTCGGCCTGGCATTCGGCTTCGGCGCCTTCCTGTTCAAGTAGGCCGCGGGTAGGGCGGCAGCCTGCCGCCACAGGAGATGGGCGCGAGAGTGGAACGCGGCCGCGCTACTGGCGGGCGACGGGCCTCATCGGGAAGATGCCCACCAGGGCGGGGCTGACCGGGTCGAGAAGCAGCTCGTAGCCGACTTCCCCGTTCTTGATGAGGTCGCCCAGGAAGCCCGCCTCCTTGGCGGGCAGGCCGACGAAGATCGTCCCGCCGTCGGCGGCGACGGGGGTGACTTCGTCTTCGTCACCCGCTATCTCGAAACGGCGGCGCAGCTCATGGAGGGGCACGTACGGTCGGCTCTTGATGAAGCGCCGCATCTGGGCCAGGGTGCAGTTCTTCCTGGACTGGCCTGGCTCACCCGTTTCGGTGCCCTCTGGAAGCTCCGTACCGGGAGCCGCCTTGGGCAGTGCGGCTGGCTGGCGGCGACCTGAGCTCGGGCGGGAGCTCGCGGCCCGCTGCTCGGATGATCGCGTCCCGCGCTTCGCGGCTTCTCCCGTGCGCTCGTGCCGCTGGCCCGGCCGCTGCTCGCGCGGCTTGCCCTCTGCGCGCGGCTTGCCCTCTGCGGGCGGCTTGCCCTCTGCGCGCGGCTTGCCGCCCTGCTCGCGCTGACTCGGGGCCTTCTGCGGACCTCCCTTCGCCAAGGCCCCGTCCGCCGGCGCCCCCTCGACCGGAGTGGCTGCGGCGCCATCCGCTGCCGAGGCGGTCTTCGGCCCGCTGCCGTGCCGTCCCCGGCCCCGATGGCGGCTCATCAGCTGCGCATCTCCGCCGCCTGCTCGGCGGCCTGGTCGGGAGCGGTCCCTGCCAGGACGCGCTCGGCGTAGCGGGCGGCGAAGTCGCTGGCGGCCTGTTCGGGCACGATCTTCGCGATCGAGTCCTCGTCCAGGCCGTAGCCGTACTTGATGGCAGCCATGTTCTCTTCGACGTACTTCTTGGGCAGCGCCTCGCGCAGGTGCTCCTCGGTGAACTCCACGTCGCAGCGGCACAGCAGGCGGCCCAGGGCGATCATGTTGCCGAACAGGTCGCGGCCGAACTTCTCGACGCCCAGCTGCAGGAACGGGATCTCCTCGCCCTGCTCGCCCGCCTTCATCAGCCCGCAATCGGCGATGACGTATTCGCCCCGGAGGTGGACCGGCCCTCGCTCGGCCAGCCGCAGCACGACCTGAGCGTTCTCCACGACGAAGTTGTCGATCGGCTTCGTGTCCCAGCGAAGGAAGGCCTCGCTCATGCCGCCGCGCACGGACGAGTCGTAGTCGAAGAGCAACGTCACCTCGAAGCCCATGACGGAGAGCAGGCTGGCCATGGTGTTGCCGATGACTCGCACGCCCTGGCCGCCGACGCCGTCGATGACGACCGACTTGCCTGTCGTCATGCCTTCCTCCCCGACTCGCCGTTGCCTGCGCCCTCGCCGACAGGCTCGCCCTTGACGATGCCCAGCTGGTGCGGGTCCAGGCGCGTGGTGTCGCGCGGCGCCGCCTTGTAGGCCGTCTTGTAGTGCTCGAGCATCTCGAAGGCGCTGCTGAAGCCGATGCGACGGCCGTTGTTCTCGATGCACTGGCTGGCAACGTCCACGAACGCGAAGCCGGGCCACTCGATGGCTTCGCGGATCGCCTTGCGCATGGGGCCCTGGTGGTAGACGGTGGTCCTGGCGTAGAAGGCGCTGGGATTGGTGTTGACCACGCCCTGCAGGTTGAGCGGCGAGTAGGACGACCCGGCCGGCGATGAGATGGTGGTCGTGCCCCTGGGAGTGGTGGGCCCTGTCTGGCCGCCGGTCAGGCCGTAGATCTCGTTGTTGTTGCAGATGACGGTGATGCCCGGGTTGCGGCGGACCGAGTGCATCAGGTGGTTGCCCCCGATCGAGGCCAGGTCGCCGTCGCCCGAGACGACCAGCACGTTCAGCTCGGGCCGGACCGTCTTGATGGCTTCGGCAACCGGCAGCGTCCGGCCGTGCAGGGTGTAGACGGACTCGACGTTCATGTAGGCGCCCATCCGTCCGGTGCAGCCGATGCCGGTGACGATGACGGTGTTCGTCTCGTCCAGGCCCAGTTCGTCCATGACACTGGCCAGCTGTTGCATGATCAGGCCGATGCCGCAGCCGGGGCACCAGATGGTGGGCAGGAGATGGGTCTTGATCTTGTCTTTGACGGCCATGGTTCGCTCCTCCGGGGCGCCGGTCAGCCGGCCGGGGCCGGAGCAGCCTCTCCGGCTTCGGCTGCGTCGCGAGGCAGGAGCCCGAGTCGCTCCAGCCCCTCGTTGATGGCCTCGATGCTGATCCGGCCGCCCAGCAGCGGCACGCGCTCGACGCGGCGCTCCAGGATCGATTGGATCACTCCGGCGTACTGCCCGTCGCTGCCCTCGACGACCACTATCTTCTCGTAGCGGGGCGCAATCTCGGCCAGCTCCCCCTCCAGGACGGGCCAGATGCGGATCGGCCGGAAGAGGGCGAAGTGCGGGGCCAGGGCCCGGGCGACGCGCGGCACGATGCCGAAGGCGATCACCAGCGTGTCCGAGTCCTTGTTCCAGCCGTACTCGTAGAACGCGTACTTGTCCGCCACCTTGCGGCGCATCTCCCGCATCTCGGTGTACTGACGGATGAATTCCTCCGCGTCGTCCGTGGCCGGCTCGCCGTCGGGGTAGGTGGCTACGCCGGAGAAGAGGCGCGTCCCGCCTTTGGCCAGGGGGGTGATCGACCGCGGCACGATCGGCACCTTGATGGCGTCCAGGTCCACGACCTCGTTGAGGTGGCCCAGGTAGGCGTCCGAGAGCAGGATCACCGGCGAGCGGCTTTCCTCCGCCGCGTTGAAGGCCTGGATCGCGTACTCGTAGCACTCGGCGACGGTGGAGGGGTAGAAGACCAGGCTGGTGATGTCGCCCGTCGTCCCGTAGCGGCTCTGCATGATGTCGCCCTGGCCGGGCATCGTGGGCATGCCGGTCCCGGGGCCCACTCGCATGACATCGACGATGACCGCCGGGATGCCGACCTTGTGGCCGTAGCCGATCGCCTCCTGCATCAGGCTGAAACCCGGGCCGGAGGTGGCGGTGAAAGACTTGGCCCCGGCCAGGCTGCCGCCCAGGATGGCGTTGGCGCTGGCGATCTCGTCCTCTTCCTGGATGAAGCCGAACTCGGGGTGCTTGGCCGCGTGCTGGGAGGCCTGGGCCAGGATCTCCGAGGAAGGGCTGATCGGATAGCCGGCGAAGAAGCCGGCACCGGCCTTCACGGCGCCGAGCAGTACGGCTTCGTTGCCCTGGACGAGTCGCTTAGTCATCGATGAGGTCCTGTGGCTCAGGTCGGGTTGTCGCGGTCGACGTTGGAGTTGCTCTCCGTGTCCGTCAGGCCGCGGTGGGGATCTTTGCCGGCCACGGCGGGGCCGCGGGCCACGTCGGGGGTCCGGTGCGCGCCGGCCGCGGCCGCGGGCGCGGCTGCTTCCGCGGGCAGGTTGCCGGCTTCGTCACGCTTGGGCAGGACCTCGATGGCGAGGTCCGGGCAGTAGCGCTCGCACAGGCCGCAGCGAATGCAGTCGAGGGCCTCGATGATCGCGTCATGGGACAGCAGCAGGCTGTCCTTGGGGCAGATCTCGACGCAGATGTTGCAGCGCTTGCACCACGCGTCGATCCAGCGAATGTTGACGTAGTCGACGAGCGTGGGCTTTGGGCGCGGTCGGCGTTCGGCGGTCTTGGCGGTAGTCGTGGCGAGCCTCCGGGCGTGCGCGGCGTCCATCGAGTGGTTGCCGGATCGTAAAGTCTACGAAATCGAACGCCCGGGCGCATACGAACACCCATCTGGTGCAGATTTCGAGCCGGTCGGGGGCCGAAGAGGACTCTACTGCACCCGAAGGACCGTCTTCGCTTTCGACCAGTGGCGTTCCAGCTGGTAATAGTCGCGCTCCGGCGGGGCGAAGATGTGGACGATGACGGCGCCGAAGTCCAGCAGGGTCCAGTGGGAGTTGGCGCCGCCCTCGCGGCCGATCGGGCGCACGCCTTCCTCGCGCAGCTTCTCGGCGATGCCGTCGCCGATGGCGCCCAGCTGGCGCTCTGAGCCGCCCGAGCAGATGACGAAGTAGTCCGCCATGGACGTCAGCTCAGAGACGTCCAGCAGGACGATGTCGGCGGCCTTCTTGTCCTCGGCCGCGTCCACGACCTTGCGGGCGACCTCGAGAGGGCTCAGGCGGGCGCCGCGCTGGCGGAGCGACTCGGGGACCTCCGGCTCGGCTGCTAGAGCCGCGGTCGCTTCCTCGTCGGCCACGGCCGCTTCCAGCTGATCGGCCAGGGCTTCCTCGTCGGCGGTCACGCGCGGCGCGGGCTGGCGCCGCCGCGGCAGGCCGTCGGGGCTGGGGAGGGATTCGTCGGGCGGCTGCGCGGCGGGCTGGGCTTCTGGGTCGGTCACTTGGCTGGATCCTCGTTGACGGCCGAACTGGCACCGGCCGAGCGGTACAGATGATGGTCGCAGATGTAGGCCTCGACGGCAGGCGGAACCAGGTAGCGGATCGTCCGCCCGGCCGCGCCACGGCGGCGGATGTCCGAAGCGGAATGGGCAAGCGGCAGCGTGTCGACGGCCAGGACCCGGCCGGCCTGGTCGCCGAAGCGGGCTCCGATCTCAGCCGGGGTGGGGACCGGCGAGCCGGGCCGAGGCACGACGACGAGGTGAGCCAGCTCCAGGACGCGCCGGGGCTCGTGCCACTCCGGCAGCAGGGCCAGGGCCTCGGCCGAGAGGATGAAGAACAGCTCGCGGGCCACCTTCTGGCGGGCGGCCTCGGCTGCGAACAGGGCCAGGGTGTCGGCCGTGTACGAGGGCCCCTCGCGGTCCATTTCGGCGCGGCTCATGGCGAAGCTCGAGTTGCCGGCGATGGCCAGCTCCACCATGGCTGCTCGATCCTGGACCGGCGAGATGGCGATGCCCCGCTTGTGGGGCGGGCTGGCGGACGGGATGAAGACGACGCGATCGAGCGACAGTAGCTCGCGCACCTCCTCGGCGGCGACGAGATGGCCGTAGTGGATGGGATCGAAGGTCCCGCCGAGCACGCCGACCCGCCGATCGTTCGGGCCCAGATGGAAGCCGTCGCCTACTCCCATTCGTCGGCCTCCCATTCCAGCTCCACGGCGCCGATTCTGACGGTTTCGCCGGGCGTCGCGCCCAGCCGGCGCAGCTGGTCGTCCACCCCGAGGCGCACGAGGTCGTGCTGGAAGCGCTCGGCCGATTCCTCGTTGTCGAAGTTGGTCTGGGCGGCCAGCCGCTCGATTCTTCGGCCCCGAACGACCAGCACTCCCTCCTCCCGGGCAACGGTGAAGGCATCGCCGGCCGACTGCAAGCGGTGGACCACCACCCCCGCCGGCTCGGGCGGCTCGGCCAGCTCATCGGCCGAAGGGAGCGTGGCCGCCAGCCGGGCCCGCAGCTCGTCCAGGTTCTCCTTCGTCGTGGCCGAGATCGCCACCGCCGCCACCCGCTCCGTGGCGCGGGCATCGCCAAAGGCTCGCCACGCCCGCGCCGCCTCCGGCCGGTCCATCTTGTTGAAGGCCACCAGCATCGGCTTGCGCAGCAGAACCGGGTCGTGAGCTTCCAGCTCGTCGCGAATGACGTTGTAGCTCCACTCCGGATCCCGATCCGAGCCGTCCACGACGTGGACCAGGATGCGCGTCCGCTCCACGTGGCGCAGGAAGGCGTGGCCCAGCCCGGCCCCGGAGCTGGCCCCTTCGATCAGGCCCGGCACGTCGGCGATGGTCGGCCGTCGCGGGTCTTCGTCGCCCAGGTCGAGGACGCCCAGGTTCGGCTCCAGGGTGGTGAAGGGGTAATCGGCGATCTTCGGCCGGGCGGCAGTCAGCGCCGCCAGGAGGGTCGACTTGCCTGCGTTGGGCAGCCCGACCAGCCCCACGTCGGCGATCAGGCGCAGCTCGAGGCGCAGGTCCCGCTCCTCCCCGGGCTCGCCCTTCTGGGCGTGCCTGGGGGCCTGGTGCGTCGCCGTGGCGAAGTGGACGTTGCCCAGGCCGCCCCGGCCGCCCCGGGCCACCATCAGCTTCTGGCCGGCGGCCACCAGATCGCCTATCAGCTCGCCCGTGTCATCGTTGAAGATCCCCGTCCCGGGCGGCACTTTCAGCACCAGGTCCTCGCCTGCCTTGCCGTGCTTGCGCTGGCCGGCGCCGCGGCCGCCCGGAGTGGCCTTGAAGCGATGGTGGTTCCGGTAGTCGCGCAGGCTCGTCTCGCCCGCGTCCACGGTCAGGTAGATGGAGCCGCCCCGGCCCCCGTCGCCGCCGTCCGGCCCGCCGCGCGGAACGTGCGCCTCATGGCGGAAGGTGGCCGCGCCGTCACCGCCGTCGCCACCGCGAACCCAGATGCGGACGTTGTCCAGGAACATGGCTCAATTCTCGCATGCGGGCCGGGCGCATCCGCCATCGGCCGCCGCTCGGCGCCCGCCTGCGGCCGCTAGGGCAGGTAGCTCAGGGGATTGCGGGCGCAGCCTGTGTTGCCGTTGGTCCACGGATAGCAGACCCAGACCTCGAAATGCAGATGCGGCCCGGTGGCCATGCCTGTCTCGCCCACGCTGCCGATGCGCTGGCCGGCGGCGATCGTCTGGCCGACGCTGACGAACTCGGCCGAGAGGTGGTTGTAGGTCGTGTACAGCTTGCCGTTGTGGTCGATCCAGACCACGATGCCGCCTCCCTGGCCGCCGCCGCTCGTCTTCCAGCCGGCATAGATCACCTTGCCCCCGGCGGCGGCGATGACGGGCGTGCCGGTGGCGGCGGCGAAGTCGATGGCGGGGTGGCTCGAGCTGTAGTACTGGCTGATCCGGTAGTAGCCCTTGACCGGCACCAGTAGCGTCCCCCCGGTGTAGGAGCAGTTCCCCACGCAGCTGGGCTTGCGGACGACGGGCAGAGCCGGCGGGTCGACCGGCATAACGAGGATCTGCTTGGGGGTGATGTTCTCGTCGGGCAAGGAGTTGGCGATCATGATCTCCTGGGTCGACGTCTTGTACTTCTTCGCCAGGCTGCCGAGCGTGTCCTCCGCGGTGACGACCATCGTGATCCCGTCGACCGGCGGAATGAGGAGGCGCAGACCGATCGAGATCGAGTCGAGATTGGGCAGCCGGTTCTTGTTGGCCCAGTAGAGCGTCTCGATGCTGATGTGGAAGCGGGACGCTATCTTGGCCACGGTGTCACCCCCGACGACCGTGTACCACTGGTAGCCGCCACTCCCGGCCGGGCCGTCACCAAGCTGGATGGTGTTGTATATCATCCCGTCCGGCTGGTAGAAGGCCACCTCCGGCTGCGGCATGAAGGCGCTCGGCTCGGCACTGCCGTCCGGAACGAGCGGGCTCTCCGCGGCCGAGACGGGGGGCAGGGCGAAGACCGCGGCCACGGCCACCACGAGCCCGCACCCGGCCAGCGAGAGGACCTGGCGGTGGCGAGCCAGCCAGCCGGCGAAAGCGCCCAGGCCACCCGCCGGCGCCTCACTCGCCGGGGCGGATGCAGCCAGCGGGCGGAGCAGCTCGACGAACGGCGCGACGGCGAGGCGCGCGGCGGCCAGTAGTCGCGATTCGACGCCGCGGGCTACCGCGCCGAGGGTCTCGGCGTCGATGCGGATCGGCTTCTCGGGATCCTTCGTGATCAGCCTGCGCAGGGCTCGC
>DAOUEA010000003.1:0-28737 GCA_034430475.1 Chloroflexota bacterium
TCCGTTAGCGACATCCGCGACCCGCATGGCAACCACGGAGCCGATCCCTCCTCGCTCCGCAGGCAAGCCTGTCTGTTCCGTGTGCTCGCTGTCGTTCGAGTGCGGCCGAAGCCCTCCGGGTGCGCCAGCCCCCCGCGAGGATGAATCGGGCTCCGCCGCTCGGCGGACGCGGCTGGCCCTCCTGGCTTGGTAGATTCAGTGGGCGTCGAGAAGGCAAGCAGGCTTGGCGCAGCCGATCGCGGAAGGAGCCTGGCAATGCTGGTGGTGATCGTCTACGACTCGACGTTCGGCAACACGAAGCGGGTCGCGCAGGCGATCGCAAGCGGCATCGGCACGCCCGACAGCGTCCGCGTCATGTCCGCCGCGGAAGCGACCGCGCAACCCCCGGAGCGGCCTGACCTGCTGTTCGTCGGCGGCCCGACCCAGCGGCACCGACCGAGCCCCGCGCTGCGTGCCTTCCTGGACGCGCTGGCTCGAGGGAGCCTGAAGGGGGTCGCGGCCGCCACGTTCGACACTCGCTATCGCATGACGGCGCTGCTTACGGGCTCAGCCGCGCGGGACGCCGCCGGCCGACTTCGCAAGGCAGGCTGCCGGGTGATCGTCCCACCCGAGAGCTTCTTCATGGCGCGGGACGTCCCGCCCAAGGGCGAGAAGCGCCGCCATCAACTCGAGGAGCTCGAGGCCGGCGAGCTCGATCGGGCAAAGGAGTGGGGCCGCGCAGTCTGGACCGCGGCCCAGCAGCCGAGGTAGTGTCCGCCGACTCCGGCAACTCGTTGTTGTTCGCATGCGCCCGAAACCCTCCGGGCGCGCCCGACTCCGATCGTCCGTGAGGCTGAGGCTTGATCCGGCTGACGACGGATTGCACCGGGGCGGCAAGCCGATACGATGACCGCTCCGTCGAGCCCCGTCTTCACCAGAGGATCGAGATGCAGGACACGTTGATGGCGAACAAGTTCGGCCTGTATGCGGCGCTCTTCACAGCATTGACCGGAGTGGTGGCGTTTGGTCTGGCGATCACGGCCGTACCGGTCGCGGGGGCCAACTGCCCATCCGACTGTGTCCCGTATCCGTACATGGGCACGGCCGGCCAATGGCCGAGGGACTTCCTCTGGCAGCCGGCGGCAATCCTGTTCGTCCTCGGCTACCTCGCCCTGATGCTATCGATCCATTACGCGGCGCCGGCCGATCGGAAGATCCTCAGCCTTGCAGCCGTATGCCTCGCGCTGATCTCGGCAACGGTTCTGGCGATCGACTACTACGTTCAGTTCGCCGTGGTGCCGGCAAGCTTGCATGCCGACGAAACGGAGGGCCTGCCGCTCCTCATTCAGTACAACCCGCACGGCCTCTTCATCGCGCTCGAGGAGCTCGGGTACCTGGCGATGACCCTGTCGTTCGTGTTCGTCGCGTCTGCGTTCAGCCCAGGCGGTAGGCTCGCCGCTGGAATCCGGTGGGTCTTCAGAGCCGCTTTCGCGGTTGCTGTTGTCGGCCTTGCCGCCTACTGGGTGGCGTTTGGGATCGAGCGAGAGGACCGGTATGAGATCGTCCTTCTGTCGGCCTGCTGGGTCGCGCTGATCGCGAATGGCGTGCTCCTGGCCGCCTACTTCAGGGGGCGACTGAAGACGTCATCGGCCGGGTGAGCGGACGATTCGAACACTCAATCCTTGTTGTTCGTGCGTGCCCGAACCCCTCCGGGCGCGCCAGATCCCTGCCCACCTCTCTCCGGCGGTCACATGCCCGCCCGGGAAGGTGCGTGTTGCCGGCGGCCTACGGAAGCCTCTACCTCAACAACACGGCCTGCGCCCTGCGGGTGGGCACTCTTGCCGACCGCCCTCTACCTCATGTTCGGGTCGGGCCTGACGCAGGCGCAGTTCGAGGCGCTGGCGGCCGCGCTGGTCGTCGTGCCCAAGTCCTGGGGCAGGCAGCGGCGCGAAACCAGGAGGTTCAGCGGTCCTCGACCAGCTCGAACACCTCCTCGACCGTGCGGCCGAAGGTGCGCGCGATGCGCAGGGCCAGCACGAGAGACGGCACGTAGCGGCCCTGCTCGAGCAAGACGATCGTTTGCCTCGTGCACCCGACTCGGTCGGCGAGACCCTGCTGAGTCATCTCGCCGGCCTCGAAGCGCAGCGTGCGGAGGTGGTTCCGAATCGTCGCCTTGGGCACAGATCAGGCCCGCCGGTAGCCGATCAGGATGCCGATGTTCGAGGCCAGCAGACTGACCTCGACGCAGGACCAGAAGATCAGGTACAGGAAGACGCGCGGGATACCGGGCTGGCCGCGATAGCTCTCCTGCAGGCCGATGATCCAGACCGCGAGGACGATGAGTATGGCCGCTGCCTGTCCGGCCGGAGCGCGAGACAGAATGGCGCGATCGCGTTCGTCAAGAACGCCGTCCCTCCCAACCCAGGCGCCGGCGAGAAGAGTTGGTGCGGCCAGCACCATCATCCCGGCGATCAGAAGGAAGGTAACGGGCAAGCGGACGGAGTCATCGTCGTAGTAGACGGTCGGCCCGAACCAGGCGACGATGCCGCCTGCCGCCGCGATCAGCGGCACCCCCAGGCACAGCGCCCTGAACGCGAGGCGCTGCATCCTGGTCGTGGGAAGCGACTCGCCGGGCGGCAGGTCCAGAGCGGGGAGGACGCCGCGGCTGAGCCGCGCAACGAGGAAGACGGCGAGAAGAACCAGGCTGACGGCGAGAACGGTCCAGAGGATGACGGACACGGCGGCCTCCTTTGCTTGGAAGCCGAGTGTACACTACTTCTTACATGAAGTCATGTGATTCTTACATCGCAGGAACCCCACCGGGACGCTGCGTCGCCGCGCACGTTCGTAGGAAGGTCAGGCTTTCGCGAGCACGCTAGACGTGTCTGTGCAGCTGGTCCGTGCCCTCCGCGTCCTCGGGCGCGTCTGACACTCGTGGCGGCTCTTCCCAGCCCATCTGTTCCGCCTCGTGTTTGGCGAGGTTGAGGTGCACCACTTCGTGCTCTACATTGGCGATCGCCGACGCGGGAACATAGAGGGGGGCGGCGAGGATGCCTCTCGACGCCAGCACGTAGTTCTGGCCCACCGCCTGCACGGAACCGAGGGGGTGCCCGTCATTCCCGACGATGGCCCAACCGGCCTTCAGGTCTGTCATGCGCATCGGCTATCCACCTCCGCCAGTCTCAGTAGCACCAACTCTAGTTGAGATGAGGTCGGCCCGTCGACGAGACGCGAGTGGGCGATGCCGTCAGTAGGGCATCCCGGGTAGCGGCATGGCAATCGTGAAGATGCCTGGAGTTGAGCCGAGCGTCGTTATGAACAGCGTCCTGTGATCGGCGCCGCCAAAGGCCACGTTCGTCACCGCCCCAGCGACGTTCACGGGGATGGTGATGTCCCGGACCTTGTTCCCGCTCGGATCGATGACCGTGACCCGGGAGCCGGTCGCCACGTAGAGATCGCCCGCGCAGTCGAGGGCCATGCCGTCGGAACCCGAATACGCGGTGGGGTCCGGCACCGCGTCCTGGCGCGCGCCCACCGATCCGTCGGCGTTGACCGGGTACTTGTAGAGCCCGGGCCCCGAGACGTACAGCGTGTTCTCGTCGAGCGAGAGCGTCACGCCGTTCGGATTGCCCAGGGCGTCGTCTATGACGCTGACCGCGGCCTCGGGCAGCGGTGAGATCCGATAGACCCGCGTCTTCGCCTGCGGGGATGGGTTGGGGGCCTGCCATGTCGGATCGGAGAAGTAGATGTTCCCGTCGCTCCGAACCGCCAGATCGTTGGGCGAGTTGAAGCGAGCGCCGCCGAACAGGCCGGCGATCGGCACGGGGTCGGTGGGGCTCGACAGCGGGATGAGGCTGACCGATCCGGCGGAGGGAAGCGAGGCCGCCCCGACTAGGTCCCCATTCGGGAGGATCGCCAGGCCGTTGGTGCCGGCGTTCGGAGCAACGACCGTCGCCGGGCTCCCCGGAACGACCTTCAGGAGCCGCGACGGCGGCGGGGGAGCGCCGCCGCCGATCTGCGAGACGTACAGGGCATCGCCGAGCCAGACCGGTCCTTCGATTATCGAAAAGCCACGGCCGAAGCCGTCGGCGGGCGGAACGCCTGCCAGCCGCTGCGCCGCCGGCAGGTCGGTCGCCGCCCCGATCGGCGAGTAGGAGCCCGGCGGAAGGGGGCACTTCCACCGCGCGTCGGATACCGCGCCCGGAGCCATCGAGACGGCTGTCGCGGCTGCGGTCGGCGTCGACGTCGTGCTGGCCGTCGGCGCACAGCCGCCAGGCAGTGAGATCAGGGTCATGCCGACCATGAGCCGAATGGTCCAGGCATGCCCTCGGATCACGATTCCCTCCTCATCCTCAGGACCGGCCGATGGTGGCCGCAGTCTAGGTCACGTCCCTGGTGCTTGTCACCAAAGCGACGGCAGGCCGAAGCCACGGCGGTCGCGGGATGGCTGCTCGTGGCAGGCCCGTGCTCCGTCATCCTTCCTCGTTGCCGGGTGGCACTCGGCAATCCTGAGCTGCGGCATCCCGATCGAGTGGGTCGGGCTGCCCACATCCTCGCCTACTACACCGGCCGGCGCCGGCAGCGTCCTGGGGTGCCGCTGTCCCACTGACGCTAGGGGCGCTCGAGCCCGTGCGCTTCCAGCAGCCGGTCGTCCTGGAGAACCTGGGCCGTCGGGCCGTCGGCCACGACACGCCCGTCGTCCATGACCACCACCCTCGGAAAGATCTCGGCTACCAGGCGCATGTCGTGCGTCGAGACGAGCAAGGTCTGGTCGAGCCCCTCCAGCATCCGGATGAGTTCCCGGCGACCGCGTGGGTCAAGGCCGGCGGAAGGCTCATCGAAGACGAGGACGCTCGGATCCATGGATAGGACGGTCGCAAGGGCGACCCGCTTGCGCTGGCCCAGGGAGAGATGGTGGGGCAGGCGCCTCTCGAACCCGGCCATTCCCACCGCGGCCAGGGCTTGATCCACGCGGGCATGGATCTCGTCCTCCGGGATGCCCATGTGAAGCGGCCCGAAGGCCACGTCGTCGAATACCGTCGGGCTGAAGAGCTGGTCGTCCGGGTCCTGGAAGACCAGCCCCACCGCCGCCCTGATGCGCTTCAGGGAGGGGCGCTCCACCTTGACCCCGGCGATCCGGACGCAACCGTGCGACGGCACGAGGATGCCGTTGAGGTGCAGCATTAGGGTGCTCTTGCCGGCCCCGTTTGGGCCCACAAGCGCGACCTTCCGGCCGCGCTCCACAACGAGATCCACGCCCCTGAGGGCCTCGAATCCGTCCGGGTACGAGAAGTGCACGTGCTCGAGCTCGATCGCCGGGGGGCTGCCGGGCCCGCCGGTTGCGGGCTGTGCGTCTCTGCAGTCGCCGGCGTCGCCGTGGGCAACCATCATGGGTGAATGGCCCTCCTCGCCTGTCATCTCCCGCTCACGCTCAGGCATGGGCCAACCAGAGTTGGCCGGCGATCACGAAGAGCACCAGGCCAGCCGCCGAGACGGCGAACAGCAGCCAGTCGGAGGCGCCGAGGGGGCGACCGTGCATGTGCCGAAACTGGCCCTCGAAGCCGCGGGCCAGCATCGCGGAGTAGACACGCTCGCTCCGCTCGAACGAGCGGAGGAACAGCGAGCCGACCATGCCCCCGACGACCTTGAGGCGCCACGACACCGAGCCGCCGCCGGTCCCGTCGAGGTCGCCCGACCGGGCGGCCCGCGCCCGCATCATCCGCCCGGCCTCGTCGGAGAGAACGGCCATGTAGCGGTACATGAAGCCGATCGTGCTGACGATGACGACCGGCATGCCCAGGCGGCGGAGGCCATCTACGAGGTCGTGGAAGGGGGTGGTGAACGTGAGCAGGAGCGCGACCTGGACGCTGACCCAGCTCTTGGCCGCTATGGTCGTGAACTCCCGGAGGCCCTGGCCGCTGACCGAGACCGGGAACGGCCCGACCTGGAGGGCGGTCAGGATGTCGCCGGGTCGTGTGAAGACGAGGGGGAGTGCCGCGAGCATGAACGGGAGAGCCAGAAACGCCGCTCGCGACAACCGGAATGGGCCGAGGTCTGCCGACGCCGCCAGCAGGGCCAGAGTGGCCCAGGCGATTACCAGGGCGCTCCACGACGCCGTCGGCAGCAGCGATACCGACACGATGGCGAGGATCGCCAGGATGAACTTGAGTCTTGCGTCGAGCCGGTGCAGCGGGCTGTCGCGCTCGACGTAGCGATCAAGGTTGATCAGGGTGACACCCACGCATGTCCGGCTACCTGCCGGTGAGCAATGTCAGTATGCCCGGCCGCAGGGTTCCGCCACGCCGATCAGGCGCGGGAGGTCCCCCTGCGCCGCAGCATCCAGCCGAGGCCCGCGGTGGCCAGGAAGACGATCCCGACCCCGATGAGCCCGGCAACGATTGTACTGGCCGCGCCGTCGAGCCCCGGGATCGTGTAGTCCGGCAGCATCTGGTAGACCCAATCCTGCGCTGCCCCCAGCCAGCCCTGCTGTTCGGCCACGGACTCGAGGCCGTCCGGGTCTGGAGATGCCAGCGGGGCGAGGACGACGACGACGATCGCCGCAATGGCGAGTCCCGCCGCGATCCAGCCCCAGCGACGGAGGAACCGCCCCGCCCCGGTTGAACCGCCCGGGGCCGTCGACTGCTCGGTCATCGATCTGCCTCCTGCATTTGCGTTCTAGGCGACCGTCGGGCTCGAGTCCCTGAGCATGAACAGGTCCTTCCTGGCGACCTGGATGAATGCCAGGGCGGCGACCGTGATCAGCGCCTCGCCGATCCCGATGAGGGCGTGGATGCCGACCATTGCCGGCAGCGCGACCTCGAGGGCAACCGTGCCCGACAGGGCGAGCTCGATCGAGACGGCGAGCGAGGCGAGGACCAGGGCGGACCAGGCTGCGATCGCGGCGGCGGGCAAGCGGCCCCTGTCCTCTCCTCCGAGAACGGCCGCAACCGCCCGGTAGATCGCGTAGCCGAACAGCGTCCCGATGATGCCCATGTTGAAGATGTTGGCGCCCATCACGACCAGGCCGCCGTCCTGGAAGACGAGACCCTGGACGGCGACGACACAGGCCATGACCAGCGTGGCCGCCCATGGGCGCAGGAGCACCGCGGCGAGGACGCCTCCGAGGAGGTGTCCCGAGGTTCCCCCGATTACCTGAAAGTTGAACATCTGCGCCGCGAAGATGAAGGCGGCCATCACGCCCATCAGGGGCGCCGTTCTGTCCTCGACGGCGGTGTTCGTACGGGCGACGGCCACGGCGAGGACGACGAGCGTTACGGCCCACATCACCGCCGCGATGCCCACCGACAGGAAGCCGTCCGGTGCGTGCATCCCCAAGATTCCCGGCGTGGGACCCGGCAGGGTCGCGATGGAGAAGAACACGGCGCCTCCTTGCGCTGGGTGGGCAGCCGGCCCGCTGTCCGATGGGGTCGATCGCTCAGATGGTATCCGTGGGATCCGCTATTTGCAAGATGTTGCATTTGCTCGCAGTCGCAGCGGGGCCGAGTTGGTGCGTATACTCCCGGCAATGGTTCGAACGTCAGCCCTGAACTCTGCAGCCCCGCTCCCGCGTGGCAGCAAGGGCGCCGACCCCGATGGGATCGCGGACGCCCGTGAGCGCGTACGTGCCCACGGGCTGCGCTGGACGCCGCAGCGAGATGTCCTTCTCAGGGCGCTTGCGGCGTCGGATGAGCACGTCGGTGGGGCGGAGCTGGTGAAGCTCTGCCGCGACATGGATGCCACGACGACGCCGTCCACGGTGTACCGAAACCTCGACCTGCTGGAGAGGCTCGGGATCGTAAGCCACCACCGCCATCCCAGCGGGCGCGAGGAATTCCACTACCGGAACGGCGGCGAACACGTCCACCTGTACTGCCGCGCGTGCGGCCGGAGATGGGAGGTCAGCTCCGCCGGCCTTGCCCGGATGATCGATGTCCTCCGTCGAGATTGCGGCTTCGAGGCAGACATCTGCGACCTGGCCCTGGTCGGGCTGTGCGGCGAGTGCAGTGCGGAGGCAAGGACGCCGGGGAGCGGCGCGCTCGGCCGTCAGTAGGGCATCCTGGGTAGGGGCATGGCAATCGCAAAGATGCCTGGAGTTGAGCGAGTAGGAGCCCGGTGGAAGGGGGCACTTCCACCGCGCGTCGGACACCGCACCCGGGGCCGTCGAGACTGCTGTCGCGGCTGCGGTCGGCGAGGGAGAGGCGGCCGGCGCACAGCCGCCAGGCAGTGAGATCAGGGTCATGCCGACCACGAGCCGTATGGTCCAGGCATGTCCTCGCATCACAAACCTGCTCCCCACGGGTCCGTTTCGCCTCGTGGCACTTCGGTGAGCACCGGATGGCTTCGGGCAGATGGTCGGCGTTCGAGTCTCCCCTGGCGTGCAGAAGTGATCCTGCACGGATCACGTCGCCATGCCGGCCCACGACGCGCTATCGGGCCCGCCGGGACCGCGGACTGTCAGGAGGCTGCGGCCGAGCGAGGGCTTCCGGTCGTCTGGCGGACGTGTAGCGAGGGCGTGATCACGACGTTGTGCGCGGGGCGATTGGGGTTTCGAATTCGCTCAACAAGAAGGTTCACCGCGGCGCGGCCGAGTGAAGTGCGCGGCGGCCGGACCGCGGTGAGCGGCGGCGTGAAGAGCTCGGCAACTTCGTCGTCGTAGGCCACGATAGACAGGTCGCCCGGCACGCTCAGACCTCGGATCTCGCATCGTTGCGTGATCGACGCCGCCGCCTGGTCCGCGTGGACGAGCAAAGCGGTCGTGCCCAGGGCGAGACACTTGTCGAGGATGACGTCGACGGTCGCGCCCCAGGACGACTCCCTTGAGCTGGCAACTGTCTCGTCCACAACCTCGAGATCGTCGATCCCGAGCTCACGGCGCGCCGTCAGCCAGCCTTGCCGCAGGTGGGGGGCCGTCGGGCTGTCGCCGCTGATGACGAGACCGATGCGCCGATGCCCGAGATCGGCGAGGTGGCGCATGGCGATGGCGGCCCCCTGCGAGTGGTCGGAGACGACCGACTCGACCGTCATGTGGAACGGGCCGACGACGGCCGTCCGCTCGACGAGCACCATAGGGATCCCGCTCGTGGCCAGCGACTCCAGTGTCTGGGCGGAATGGGCCGCCTTCATGTTGGGGGCGAGGATGAGCCCGGCGGCGTGCGCGCGGCTGAGCAGATAGTCGACGTGAGGGAGGGTGTCGTCGGCCTCGTAGGACGAACCTCGGAGCACGACGGTGAGCCCGTGCTTGGCGGCTTCCTGCTGGGCGCCCTCGATCACGCCGGGCCAGTAGTAGTCGAAGGAAGGAACGAGCATTCCGATGCGCCGTGAGCCCGCCGGGATGCCGTGGGAGTCGTTGCGCACCGCCCCGGAGCGCTCCTGGGCGAGCACGGCACCGCCGTGGACCCGGCGGACGACCCCCTCCTCCTCGAGCTGGACGATGTCGCGGCGGATGGTGATTCGTGTGACCCCGGTGGCCTCCGCCAGCTCCGAAATACGGACCGCACCGTCCCTGCGCAGGGCCTCGAGGATCGCCTCCCGCCTCGTCTCAGCGAGCCGCGGCGCCTTCGCGGACCGTTTCATCACCACCTCTTCGACAGCGTGTTCGCTCTGACCACATTATTCGCACAGCCGCTGGTATCGGTCACCCCGGCTCGTCGCTGCGCACCAGGCCTCCCCGGATTCTCCACTTCGTGTTCGGATCTGATCCGATAGTATCGAATGTATCACACTGGTCTACTGTGTTGACATAAGGGACCATTGTGGGTTCAATACGTACCGAGCGCGTGGCCGTCTCGTGCATCGCCAGACCACGCGAGGCCCAGGGGAGGGAGCAATCAGGCTTTGGTCGATCCAATCCGTGAGCCTCTGGCGGTTGGCCGGGGATGACCGTCACAAGCGCAGCGCGACCCGTGACCCGTGACCAGTTGCTCAAACGGGCTCAGGCGATGCTGGATGCCGCGATGGCCCGCGGAAGCCGCGGTCACGCCCGCATCTACTTCGACGGCCCCGTCGGCGGATACGGCCGCGACATCGACGGCCTGGAGGGTTTCGCGCGCACCTTCCTCCTGGCCGGCTTCATCCTCAAGGGGTCGGGAGGCCGGCAGGGTCGCGATGCCGCCGAGTGGTACGCCCGGGGCATCGCCACGGGCGTCGACCCCAACTCCACGGAGCGCTGGACGCGGCTCGACGAACAGCCCCAGGCGAAGGTCGAGGCCGCGTCGATCGCGCTGATCCTCGACATGACGCGCGACTGGATCTGGGACGAGCTGTCGGCCCGGACCCGGCAGCGAGTGGTCGACTACCTCAGTCCGGCAGCCGGCGACCAGACGTATCCGCGGATCAACTGGGTCTGGTTCCGCCTGGTCGTCCAGACGTTTCTGAAGTCGGTCGGCGGGCCCTGCTCGAAGGCAGACATGGAGGCCGATCTCGCGAGCCACGATTCCTTCGCGAGGGCCAACGGGTGGCTCGCCGACGGCGACGAACGAGCATACGACCACTACACGGGCTGGGCGCTGCACCTCTATCCGACGCTCTGGGCGCAGATGCGTGGGGCGGAGGCAATGGCGGCCGCCCGTGGGACTGTCGATCGTGACCGTCTCGACCGGTACCTGACCGACGCGCTTGCCCTCGTCGGTTCCGACGGCGCCCCGTTCCTCCAGGGGCGCAGTCTCACGTACCGCTTCGCGGCGGCCGCTCCCTTCTGGGCCGGGGCGATGGCCGGCGTACCGAGCCATCGCCCCGGCGCGCTCCGCCACGCCGCGCTCGCGATCATCGACCACTTCGCGGCGAACGGCGCGCCCGACAAACAGGATGTCCTCACGATCGGCTGGCACGGCCCCTGGCCCGCGCTCGCGCAGGCGTACTCGGGTCCCGGGTCGCCGTACTGGGCGAGCAAGGGGATGCTCGGCCTTGCACTCGACCCCGCGCATCCGGTGTGGTCCGACGCCGACGTGCCGCTTCCAATCGAGGAGGGGGACTTCCTGCGGGACATTCAGGCCCCAGGCTGGATCGTTTCGGGTACGCGCGACGACGGGATCGTGCGCGTCGTCAACCATGGCACCGATCACGCCCGTCCTGGAGATCGCCGCGCGGAATCGCCCCTGTATGCCCGCCTCGGCTACTCGACTGCGACCTCGCCGCTTCTCGACGAAGGAAGCTGGCGAAGCCCCCTCGACCAGTCCGTGTGCCTGGTCGACGGGCGGGGTGACGCGACACACCGTTCAGGGATGATCGTCCACGAACTGCGGGTCGACGGCCAGGGCGCCAATGCCGTCGGCGTCGCCGTCTCCGAGTCACGCGTTCGCTGGATCGCCGCGGACGACGTCCAGCAGCGTCACGGGTCGGGGTTCACAGGGCGCGCGGTCGAGGCTGCGACGATCACCGTCATCTCCCTTGTTCGGGGCGCGTACGAGATGCGCCTCGCCTGCCTCACGGACCTCACAGAAGCGTGTCGCGAGCGCGCAATCGGTCTGAGGATCGCGGGATGGCCCATCGCGGATGACGGCCGGATCGAAGGGACCGTGATCTCGACACCGCGGCCCATTGCCGTGGCAGAAACGGACAGGCTCGTGTCGCGCGTCTACGCGCTGACGACGGGTTCCACAGCGTCGACCACCTCCGTTTTCGAGGCGAGTCCGCTGGGTAACACATCGGTCGTTCCGTGGCTTCTCAACCCCGTTCGGGCGGGAGCCTGGATGTGCGCCATGGTCGAGCTCTCGGGCACAAGGCCAGGTCGCGGATCCGCGCCCAGCCTGCCAGCGGCGGCGTCGTTCGACGCCGAGATGCGAGGGAACGACGTGGCGGTGACGTGGCCCGATAGCACGCGCACCGTCACGCGGTTCACACGGAGTTGCCCAATCCCGGGTTCGGACGGGAGCGGGGATCAGGGGTCCGAGCGATCGGGCCAGATAGAGCATGAGGAGAAGTGAGGAGATGTACATGAAGAACAGAACCAAGTGGGGCACCGGCCTCGCGGTTGCTGCGTGTCTGGTGCTGACGGGCTGCTCTAGCACGGCCGTTACGCCGACGCCGGCGACCCCTGAGCCGGGCGCCACGGCGACGCCGACTCCGGTGCCGGAGCCAGTCCACCTGAAGATGGCAGCGTGGCTCCTCGACTCGACCCCGGAGTTCAAGACCCTGACCGATGCGTTCCACGAGGCCAACCCGTACATCACGATCGATCTGGTCGAGTACAAGGCCGGCAACGACTACGACACCCAGATGATCGCGGACCTCGCCGCCGGATCGGCCCCCGATCTCTACATCCTCAAGAACCTGAGGAACTTCTTCACCTACCAGGACGGCGGCCAGCTGATGGACGTGTCCGATGTGGCCGCGGAGTACGGCGGCAACACGAAGGGCCTGTCCAACTACCAGGTCGACGGGAAGACGTACGCGATCCCGTATCGCCAGGACTCCTGGTACCTCTTCTACGACAAGGACATGTTCGACAAGGCCGGCGTCGCCTACCCGGACGGCAAGTGGACGTGGGACGACTACGCCGCTGCAGCGGACAAGCTCCAGAAGGCCATTGGCGGTGGCGACGTTTACGGCGCCTACATGCACCGCTGGCAGTCGTGCGTCCAGGGCTTCGCGAACGCGCAGGCCCCCGGCGCCGACATCCTCAGCGGCAACTTCGACTACATGAAGCCGTACTACGACCGCGTCCTGGCGATGCAGGACTCGGGTGTGCAGGTCAGCTTCAATACCTCGAGCACCAACTCGCTGACCTACCAGAGCCAGTTCGGCAAGCAGAAGGCCGCCATGCTCATCATGGGCAGCTGGTACGTCGCGGCGTACCTGGCCCAGGTTGGGACGGGTGACGCCGACAAGTTCAACTGGGGCATCGCCCCGGTGCCGCAGCTTGACTCCAGCACGTTCGACAATCCCGTGACCTTCGGCGACCCGACGGCCATCGGAATCAACCCGGCCATCGACTCCAAGAAGACAGACGCGGCGAAGAAGTTCCTCGCCTTCATCGCCGGTCAGGAAGCTGCCATCGCCCTCGCGGGCATCGGCATCACGCCGGCCTACTTCGACGACGCAGTGACTTCCACCTACTTCGCTCTTGAGGGCGTTCCCAAGGACGCTCTGTCCCAGTTCACCTTTGGCACGCACGACACGAAGCCGGAGAATCCGGTCTCGTCCAAGACCGCGAAGGTCCAGGGCATCCTGGGCGACATGCACACGGCGATAATGTCCGAGAGCACCTCGGTCGATGATGCGATCGCCGAGGCTGAGTCGCGCTTCGCCAACGAGGTGACCGACTAGCACCCAGCAGGTAACGGCGGAGAGTCCGCCATGCCTTCGGAACACCGCCTGGTGCGCGGCGTTCGCGCCGCGCACCAGGCAACTGGAGAAGTCAATTGTCCGGTGTAGTAGCGCCGTGGAGAGCGTCGCGCGCTCCCAGGGCCAGAAGAACGCTGGCGGGATTGACGTTCATCCTGCCCAACTTCATCGGCTTCGCGGTGCTGACCCTGTGGCCGGTTCTCGTCCTCTTCTACATGGCGTTCACCAAGTGGAACATCTTCGGCGGATCCGAGTGGGTCGGGCTGGACAACTTCGCCAGGCTGGTAGGGGACAGGAGCTTCCATAAGGCTCTGTTCAACACGCTGTACTACTCCGCGCTGCACATCCCCCTCACGCTGGTCGCGTCGCTCGGTCTGGCGTTACTGCTCAACACGAAGCTCCGGGGGATGGCGTTCTTTCGCACGGTGGCGTTCTTTCCCTACATCACCTCGATCGTCGCCGTTGCCGTGGTGTGGAACATGCTATTCAGCCCCGACGTGGGCTTCATCAATCAGGGGCTGAGGGCGATCGGCATCGCCGATCCGCCGGGCTGGACGACATCGACGGACTGGTCGATGCCTGCCGTGATCATCGTCGGCACGTGGCGTGAGGCCGGATACTACATGCTCATATTCCTGGCCGGCCTCCAAACGGTGCCGAAGGAGCTGTACGAGGCGGCGCTCACGGACGGCGCCAATACGTGGCAGCGGTTCGTCCATGTCACGCTGCCGTGTATTCGCCCCACCACGTTCTTCGTCATGGTCATCCTGACGATCCAGAGCCTTAAGGTCTTTGACCTCGTTCTGGTGATGACGAACGGCGGACCGGGACAGTCGACCCTCGTTCTCTCACAGTTCATCTACAATAAGGGATTCATCGACAACGAATTCGGCTACGGCTCAAGCGCCGCCGTTGTGCTGTTCGTCATCGCGCTCGGGGCCACCATTTTCCAGTATCTCGCCAACAGGCGGACGGTGGAGCTATGAGCGCGGCGCCAACCGGCTTCCAGTCCGCGATGAAGCGCCTTGCTCCAGGCGCCCCGGCGAGGCCGTCCGTCTCGCTCGTGGCCCGCCTGCTCAGCTACCTCGCGCTCATCGCTGCGGCGATGGCGATCCTCATCCCATTCGTGTGGATGGTGGTCTCCTCCCTCAAGCGGACGAACGATGTCTTCACGGTGCCGATCCAGTGGATCCCGAACCCCGTCCAGTGGTCCAACTACGAGGACATCTTCGCCAAGGCGGAGATGGTCACGTGGATCCAGAACACCCTCATCCTGTCCGCGGTGGTCGCGTTCCTGCAGGTGCTGACGGGCAGTCTCGCAGCCTATGGTTTCTCGAAGGGCCGCTTCCCGGGACGAAGGGTGCTGTTCCTCGCCTATGTGGGCACGATCGCCGTCCCGTGGCAGGCCTACATGATTCCCCAGTTCATCCTGTTCTCGCAGCTCCACATCGCGAACACTCTATGGTCGATCATCGCCCTGCAGGCGTTCGGGGCGTTCGGCGTGTTCTTGATGAAGACGTTCTACGACACGATTCCGAATGAGCTCATAGAGGCCGCCCGCATCGACGGGCTGGGCGAGTTCGGTATCTACCGCCACATCATGCTGCCGCTGTCGATTCCCGCCATTGCCAGTCTCGGCCTGCTCATGTTCGTTACGACCTGGAACGACTATCTTGGGCCGCTGCTGTACCTGCGCGACCCGTCGATCTGGACGATCCAGGTGGGCCTCCAGTCGTTCGTCGGCCAGTACGACACGGAGTACGCATTGATCATGACGGGCGCGGTCCTATCCGTCCTTCCCGTCGCCATCATCTTCGCCCTTGGCCAGCGGTACTTCATCGAGGGCATCGCGACCACAGGCATCAAGGGGTAGGGGATGCGCAACTTCTACACGGCCTACATCCACATCGGCGAGATGGTCTACATGGCCCTCGCGACGAACGTCCTGCTGGCCGTCTCAAACCTCCCGCTCCTCTACCTCTTCGTCGCCACGGACGTGCGCGCTACATGGCTGCCGGTCCTGGCGCTCGCGCCTCTGCTGGCCATCTCGCTGGCCGCCGCTTTCTCCGTGTTCCAGCGGTTCACGGCCGAGGGCAACGTCAGCGTCGTGCGAGAGTACGTGCGCGCCTGGGCAGCCCAGGCGCGCCCCGCCGGCGCCACGGGCGTCGTCGTCGCCCTCGGGATGTTCGTACTCGCCGTTGACATTGGCGCTGTGTCGGGTACCCCCATTGGCGCGGCAGCCATACCCATGTTCGTGATGCTCATGGCGCTCCTGGTGTCCGCGGCCCTGCACGTTCTGGTGGGCATTGTGCTTGGCGTTGAGGCCAGGAATGCCCTCGCGCTGTGGAAGGCCAGCCTCTACTTCTCCGTCCGGCGGTGGTACCTGACGGTCATGTCGCTGTTCGGGCTCCTGCTGCTCGTCTCGATCATCTACGCGACGCCTGCCTGGGGGATCGGTCTGGTGGCGAGCCCCATCCTCTACGTGGCATGGACCAACAGCAGGCAGGCGCTCCTGCCGATCGCCGCGACCGCGGCCGCGACGGTGAGCGCATGAGCGGGAGCCCACTGAAGGAGCGAACGCCGGCCAGGTCCACCCGGCCAGAAACAGCGAAGGGGAGCCCCGCATCCGGCGGCGAGCCCATGGCGCGCGCGCCCGAGGATGTCGCAGCGGCGATCGGCGACGCGCTCCAGACGATCGACGCCAACATGGCGCCGTTCGCGACGTTGTTCCCCGAGGATACGACCGTCGGCGGTACCTACCCCTTGCGAAAGCGGCCCGGAACCCCCGACGGCTCCAACATCGGCTGGACGACGAGCTTCTGGCCGGGAATGCTGTGGCTCGCCTACCAGCTGACCGGGGAGACGCGGTACCGGGACGCCGCCCAGGGATTCGTTCCCAGCTTTGCCCGCCGCCTTGACGAGCGAGTCGATCTCGACACCCACGACCTCGGGTTCCTGTACACACTCGCCTGCGTGGTTCCGTGGCGCCTCACGGGCGACACCGACGCGCGCGATGCGGCGCTCCGCGCGGCCGACCAACTCATGACCCGCTACCTTGCGCCCGTCGGCATCATCCAGGCGTGGGGCGACCTCCGGAAACCGCAGCAGCGAGGCCGCGCCATCATCGACAGCCTGATGAACACGCCGCTCCTGTACTGGGCATCTTCTCAGACGGGCGACGCCCGCTATGCCCGGGCGGCGGGCCGCCACGCCCAGTTGCTGCGCGATCACGTGCTGCGTGCTGAAGGCTCGACGTTCCATACGTTCTTCTGGGATCCGGAGACAGGCGCGCCGCTACGGGGCGCCACCGAACAGGGGCATGCCGACGATTCCTGCTGGGCACGCGGGCAAGCGTGGGCCATCTACGGATTCGCGATCAACTACCGGCTCTCCGGCAACGTCCAGTTACTGGACGCCTCGCGGCGTTGCGCCGACTACTTCATTCGCCACCTGCCCGCGGACCGGGTTCCGTACTGGGATCTCGCGCTCACGGACGGAGCGGGCGAGCCGCGCGACAGCTCGGCTGCGGCGATCGCCTCGACAGGCCTGATGGAGCTGGCCCGAGTGCTCGACGGCGACGCCGACGGCGACGCCGCTGACGGGTATCGGCGGGAGGCGATGGGGATCCTTGGTGGGCTGATCTCGGGATATGCAACCGGCGGTGCGACCGGAGGGCGACCCCTCATAGAGCGCGGCGTCTACGACGCACCGAAGAACATCGGAGTCAACGAGGGCAACCTCTGGGGCGATTACTTCTATCTCGAGTCCCTCGTCCGCATGGCGGAGCCGGATTGGGTGTCATTCTGGTGAGGCGACGGTGCTGCGAGGTCGAGCGGTGCGATTGGTGACCTTTCGCGATGGCGCAGGAATCCGGGCGGGCGCCCTAGTCAGCCAGGGCGCTCGCCTTCTCGACCTGGACGCGGCCGACCCGAGCCTGCCCTCCTCGGTCCTGGACCTGCTGCACGGCGGTCCCGAGATGATGGCGAAGGCACGCGCGGCGCTGGAGAAACCAAGCCGTCGGCCCCTCCTGGAGCGTGAGTCGGTCCACCTCCTTGCGCCGATTCCGGTGCCCGGCAAGTTCCTCTGCATCGGCTACAACTACCGCGGCCACGGGGCCAACTCGGACGCGGAAATCCCCGAGTACCCGGACGTCTTCGCCAAGACGCAGAACACCGTCATCGGCACGGACGACGCCATTCGCCTGCCGCGAGGTTCGCAATCGGTCGACTACGAGGGCGAGCTCGGCGTTGTCATCGGCACCCGCGCATCGGCTGTGGACGCCGCCGACGCGCTCGACTACGTCGCCGGTTACACGATCGTCAACGACGTCTCCGCGCGCGACGTCCAGAAGCGGGGCAGCCAGTGGGTCCTGGGCAAGTCGTTCGACACCTTCGGCCCGATCGGCCCTGCCCTGGTGACCGCGGACGAGATCGCCGATCCGCAGGCGCTCGAGATCACCGTGCGGTCGAACGAGACAGTGACCGTGCGGGCGAGTACCGCCGACATGATCTTCCCCGTCGCCTATCTCGTCTCCTACCTGAGCTCCGCGATCACGCTCGAGCCCGGGGACATCATCGCGACTGGGACGCCCGGCAAGATCCCCGAGATCGGCGCGCTCGGCCGCTTCATGCAGGCGGGCGACGTCGTCGCCATCACCTACGGTGCCGTAGGGACGCTCACCAACCGAGTGGAAGGGCCACGGTGAAGACCCGACCCGACCTTGATGAAAGGAAAGTCATGAAGTACCACTGCTATCTGCCCACCGAGAACGGCATCAACGAGCTTCCCTTCAACCCGTGCGAGATCCTCGGCTTCCAGACGCTACGCCTGGCCAAGGGCAAGTCGTACGCCGCGGCCTCCGGCGACCGCGAGATCCTTGCCGTCGTGCTGGGCGGCGTCGCCAACGTCAAGGTGGGCTCCGCGTCGTTCGAGAAGGTGGGCGGTCGATCCAACGTCTTCTCCGGCAAGCCGCATTCGGTGTACATTCCCGCCGGCTCGGACTACGCGATCACGGCGCTGACGAATATCGAGGTCGCGATGCCGTCTGCGCCGTCAGATCTCGTGACCGATCCGTACGTGATCCGCCCGGACCAGGTGGCGACTGGAACATGGGGCGCGGCGAACTTCTCGCGGAACTTCCACCAGATTCTGACCGAGGTCGCGCAACCCGATCTGCCCGCCAGGCGCTTGATCGTTGGCGAGACGTACACACCGTCGGGCAACTGGAGCACCTACCCGCCTCATCGTCACGCCCATGAGGCGCTGCCGGCCGAGGCCCGGCACGAGGAGATGTACTACTTCCGCGTGAGCCCGGCCGACGGATTCGGGATCTGCCACATGTACCAAGACGATGGCTTCGAAGAGAACTTCACGGTCCGCGACCACGGGATGCACATGATGCCGTCCGGGTACCACACGGTCGTGAGCGCTCCCGGCTACACGACGTACTACCTGTGGTTCCTTGGTGGCGAGCATCGCACCCAGGGGGCGATCGACGACGCGAACGTCGGCTGGGTGGGCCGCACCGTGCCCATGCTCCGGCAGCTCGGACACTGAGGCGGCGGCCATGATTCTCGATGCATTCTCGCTGGCGGGCAAGAAAGCCCTGGTCACCGGCGCCGGCCGCGGGATCGGCAAGAGCTACGCGCTCGCGCTCGCCGAGGCAGGCGCCGACGTCGCCGTACTCGACCGCGCCGGTGCCGCCGATGCGGCCGCCGAGATCGCGGCTCTCGGCAGGGCGACGCATCCGATCGAGGTCGACCTGCTCAAGTCCGGGCCGGGCGAACTCGACAACGTCATCCAGCAGGTGGTCGACGCACTGGGCGGCATCGACATCCTGGTCAACAACGCGGGCATCATCCGGCGCGCCCCGGCCGAACAGCACTCGGCCACGGACTGGGACGAGGTGATCCAGATCAACCTGACGGCAGTGTTCTTTCTGTCGCAGGCGGCCGGACGGCGAATGCTCGCCGCCGGCGGGGGCTCGATCATCAACGTCGCCTCGATGCTGTCGTTCCAGGGCGGCATCAACGTCCCCTCCTACACCGCCAGCAAGCACGGCGTGGCGGGTGTTACCAGGGCACTGGCGAACGAATGGGCGGGCCGCGGTGTGACCGTCAACGCGATCGCCCCCGGCTACATCGCGACCGACAACACCGCCCAGCTTCGAGCCGACGAGACTCGCTCTGCGGAGATCCTCGGTCGTATCCCGGCGGGGAGATGGGGCGCACCGGACGACCTCCGGGGTATCGTGGTCTTCCTCGCCTCGGACGCGGCTCGCTATGTCAACGGCGCGATCATCCCAGTCGATGGAGGATGGCTTGCCCGCTGACCAGGACGTTCTCACGACGCTCGGACGTCATCGTCTCGTGCCGGTCGTGGTCCTCGACGAGGCGATAGATGCAGGGCCGCTCGCGCAGGCCCTGCTCGAGGGGGGCCTGCCGCTCGCCGAGGTGACGTTCCGAACCGATGCGGCGCGGGGCGCGATCGCGCGCATCGCCGAGCGTGGCGACATGCTGGTCGGCGCCGGAACGGTCCTCACGCCCGAGCAGGTCGACCTCGCCGTCGACGCGGGAGCGGCGTTCGTCGTCTCGCCCGGCCTGAGCCGGGCTGTGGTCGACCGATGCCGGGAACGGGGCGTGACGGCGTTGCCCGGGGTCGCCACCGCGACTGAGATCCAGGCAGCGCTCGAGATGGGGCTCACGACGCTCAAGTTCTTTCCGGCGCGCGCTGCGGGAGGCGCGGAGGCGGTCAAGGCGCTCTCCGCTCCATTCCGGGACGTGAGGTTCGTGCCGACCGGCGGCATTGACGCCGACGACTGCGGCGAGTACTTGCGGCTGCCGAGCGTCCTCGCCGTCGGTGGATCGTGGATGGCTCCTCGACGGGCGATTGCCGACGGGGACTTTGATCGCATCCGCGAGCTGACGCGAGCGGCGGTCGCGGCTGCTTCCGCAACGGTTTAGGCTGGAGGGGATGGGCAAGGTGGCAGGGCTCGGCATTCGACCGTTAGGGAAGGACCTGTACGACGCAGTCGCCCTCGGAGAGGTCATGCTGCGCTTCGACCCGGGGGAGGCGCGGATCAGCACCGCGCGAAGCTTCCGGGTGTGGGAGGGCGGCGGTGAGTACAACGTCGCGCGAGGACTTCGCCGGGCGTTCGGCTATCGCACCGCGATCGCGACCGCACTCGTCGACAATCCGGTGGGCCGCCTCGTCGAAGACTGCATCCTGAGCGGGGGCGTCGACACGGGACTCGTCCGCTGGGTGCCGTTCGACGGGATCGGCGCCCTTGCCCGAAACGGGCTCAACTTCACGGAGCGGGGCTTTGGAGTCCGGGGTGCCGTCGGAGTGTCCGATCGCGGCCACACGGCTGCCTCGCAGATGCGCCCGGACGACGTCGACTGGGAGCATCTGTTCGGCGAGCTCGGCTCGCGCTGGTTTCACACCGGAGGCATCTTCGCCGCGCTATCGGAGTCGACCGCGCGGACGGTGATCGAGGCGGTGAAGGCGGCCAAGAGCCACGGCACCGTCGTCTCATACGACCTCAACTACCGCCCCAGCCTCTGGAAGGACAAGGGCGGCATCGAGCGGGCACGAGCGGTCAACCGCGAGATAGCCCCTTACATCGACGTCATGATCGGCAACGAGGAAGACTTCACCGCGTGCCTCGGCTTCGAAGTGCCAGGCGGCGATCCCAGCCTCCAACGGGTCGAGGTGGAGGGCTTCGCGGCGATGATCCAGGAGGTCGCGCGGACGTATCCCAGCCTAGCCGTGATCGCCACGACGTTGCGCACGGTCCGGTCGGCGACGGTGAACGATTGGTCCGCGATCGCCTGGTCGGCAGAGTCGGGGCTCGTGAAGGCGACCGAACGACCTGGCCTCGAGATCCTGGACCGGGTCGGTGGGGGCGACTCGTTCGCGTCCGGGCTCATCTGCGGGCTCCTCGACGGTGAGGATCTGGCGACTGCCGTGGAATACGGAGCCGCCCACGGAGCCCTCGCGATGACGACGCCCGGCGACACTTCGATGGCGACCCGGGCCGAGGTCTTGAAGCTCGCGCGCGGCGGCGGAGCGCGGGTCGACCGCTAGGGGGTTGCGCCGCGCCGCTGGCCCAGATAGGCATCAGCTGACATGCGTGCCGTCTGGCGCCGCCGTCCCGTAGCTAGCCTTCGAGGAGGATGACGCTGCCCACGCCGGACGGGATGAAGTCCTCGCCCCACTCGTCGGCGAACATCTTGATGGCGGTCGTCCCGGTGCAATGCGACGGGGCGACCTTCTGCACGCCCATGTCGCGAAGCGCCGCCATCACCGCGGAGATGTGCGCCCGCGAGGAATCGTAGAGATGGAATCCGCCGATCACCATGTAGACCGGCTCCCCTGTAAGGTCGATGGCGGCCTTGACCATCTTGTCGACGCCCGGGTGCGCGCAACCGGTAATCACGACCAGCCCCTGCGAGGTGCGGAGCACCAGCGCCTGCTCGGCGACGCTGCCTCTCACCCTGCCCGTGGTGAAGATGCCGGGCACGATCTCCATGCCCGGCGACGTCTCGATCACGTCCGTTCGTGATCGGACGCCACGGATGTAGGACGCGCCGAACTCCTTGAGCAGGTACACGGGAGGCTTCGACGAGACGCCCAGGAAGGCCGTCAGCCCTCCGGTGTGGTCCAGGTGGATGTGCGATAGCACGACCTGCTGGACCGATGCTGGGTCGATCCTCAGGGTGCGCATGTTGGCCAGCAGGATCTTGCCGCTGGTGCCGGTGTCGAACAGGACCGTTTCGGCCCCGTACTCGATCAGGGCGGAGAAGCCCCAGTCGGTCTGAAGCCGCTTGTCGTAGGCGACGTTGTTGTAGACGATGGTGATCGCGATGTGGCTTGGGGCAGTATCGGCCGGCATGGGGTACTGGGTCGGCGGGATGACCGTCATCGGGCGCCTCGAAGGTGACGCTGTGGCGGTCGGGGAGGGGCTGGCGGTGGCGGTCGGCGCCGGCTCCGTGGGGGCGGCCCCAACGCATCCGGCGATCAGGATCGCGGAGACGATGAGCGCCGTCAGCCTGGGCACGGGAGAGGCAAGCGTTGGCACGATCGGATGGCAGGCTCGGTGCGGGCTCCGGCGAAACCAGTTTAGCGCGGCCTGGCCAGCGCCCTGTCTCTCTCCGGGAGCCTCCGTTCCTTCGCCCTACCGTCGCTCGCAGGCACCGATGTCGGGGCGGCTGTCGCGCGGCTGGCCGGTGATGTCGTCCGGGGGCGCCTCCGAGGCGAGCGCCGCATCGACGGCGGGGCTGTCGGGGCGGGGCATCGGATCGAAATGCTCGATGCTCGGGTCCGTCAGGCCGGACGCCACGCCGCACAGGTTGCCCGTGCCCGGGCATGGCGTCACGTTGCCGAAGCGCACCCCGGTGATGAGGGAGTTCACCACGACGAAGGGGTCGGCGGGTATCGGTGGCGTGGATTCGTCGTCGTACCAGGCGAAGGCCACGTCCTCGTCCTCCTGGAACGCCCGCTGGCCCTGGAAGATCGAGTTGCTGACCCGCACCGTCTCCTCGCCCGTGCACTCCTTACCCAGGGCGCAGCCCGCGGTCATCAGGACGTTGCCCTGGCCGGTGATCGTCGCGTTCCTCACCTCCACCCGGCCGCCCGGCTGCAGGTCCAGGGAAAGGGCGTCGCCGCCTGCCCGGCAGTCGTCGTCGTTGTTCCAGTAGCGCATGCCGTGGAAGGCCCCGCAGTCGCCGACCAGGACGACGTTCTCGAGGACCGCCCGCTCGGCCGTCAGCTTGATCTGGTTGCCGTCGTTCCCGGCGGCGATACTGCGGCGGATCTCGATGGTCACGCCCGGCAACCGGGTGTAGAGCATGTCCAGGCCGTCCGAGGTGTTATGGAGGAAGGCCGAGTCCTCGATGACGTATCTGCCGCCGGTGGTGCCGCCGAAGCCGGCGCCGTCGCCGTAGCCGCCTGCCTCCTGGCCCCAGCAGGCGAGGTGTTCCTGGTCGGGGTAGGTCTCGCCGCAGCCGTTCCATTCGACAATCCAGTGGCGGAAGTGGAAGGTGCCGTGGTTCTCCGAGTTCGAGCTGTCGCCGACCAGGTCCGTGTCCCAGCCGGCCCATCCGTTCCCGGCCACGCGGACGTTCTCGACCGTCCAGTCGGTCAGGCGGCCCGCCAGGACGCCGGTGTTGGCCAGGCCGTGGATGTCGAGGTCCCTGAGCAGGACGTTCGCCGAATCCTCGGCGTACAGGCCCGTCGCCGCCCAGTCGCCGTAGGGGGGCTCGTTGCGCCGGCAGGTGTACTCCGAGCCGCCTGCCGCGGAGGCGTGGTCCTCGATGCAGCTGGAGTGGTCGGTGATCTCGAGACAGGCGACCTGGACGTTGCTGGAGCCGGTCAGGTTGAAGACGGACCACGGTCGGCCCGAGCCCCACAGCTCGGGAGGGCTGGCGCAGCCGCCTTCCCACCCGGCACCGAGGATCTGCGTCGGATGGGCAGCGTCCGGTCCGGAGGGAACGGGCGACATCAGGCAGTCGTAGGAGGATTCGTAGTCGCAGGCCTCCGCTCCCGGCGCCCCGTAGCCCATCTCATAGGACCCGGCCCCAATGACCAGGGCGTCGCCGCCGGCAATGCGCGCTGTGCCTCCCGGCGGGAAGGCCCGGAACGGGTGGTCCCAGGCGCAGGGCTGACCCTGTCCGCTGCCGGGGTACGGAGCGTCCGCCAGGCCGGTGCACTGCTCCGGCGAGCCGCCGTCGGGGCGGACGTAGTAGACCGTCCCCGTGAGGGCGGCCGGGCTCATGGGAGCGAGGGCCGGGCCCGTGGGGGCGATTGTCGGTGGAGCGGACCCAGCGGCCGGGCTGGTCGAGGACGCGCCACCGGCACACCCGGCTACCAGCCCGATGGCTGCCAGGACAACCAGGGCCCTGCCGGGGCGCTCTTGTCGTCGCATCGCCTTGCCCTCCAAACGCGCGCCAGAACCTCCCGGGCTGGCCGCGATCTGCCGCCAGGATAGCCGGAGCCCGGGCCTGGGCGGCGACCGGGCATCCGGATCGCGTTTCCACCGAGAGCTTGCCGGCTTCCTCCCGACCGGCCGCCGACACTACAACCGGCACGATAGCCGGGGGAACGTGGCCGATGCAGATTCGGCTGGCCGACGGGCAGCGATCGGAGTCCGGCCTGGCTCTTGCCGCGCAGGAGCAGAGCGCAGGCGGGACCCCCTCCGGGCCGGTGAGGGGCTGTCGCGCCGCGCCCCGCACCGCACCGGAGCCCGGCGCCCCGGCGTTGCGGGCGCGCCTCCTGTCTCAGCGGCCGAACTGCGCGCGGGCGTTGGCCAGGCCGGTCTCGTAGGCCGCGATCAGGCGGTCCATCCAATCCTCCATCTCGGTGTCGACCGTCTGGCGGACCGGGTCGGCGTCGAACCAGGCGATGGTGCGCTTGATGCCTTCGGAGAACGGCATGGACGGGCGGAAGTCGGGCACGAAACGCTTGATCTTGCTGTTGTCGAAGACCAGGCAGTTCGAGGCGTCGCCGGCCAGCCGGCCTTCCATCTCCGGGCGGCAGGCGACGATGAAGTCGGTCGGGATGTGGGCGGTCCGGCATTCGACCCCGGCCGCGGCCGCGGTCTGGCGGTGGATCTCGTCCCAGGTGAGCGCCTCGTCCGAGACGATGTTGAAGGCGTGGCCGATGGTCTGGCGGCGGCCGAGCAGCCCGACCAGGCCGACGGCGAAGTCGCTGTTGTGGGTCAGCGTCCAGAGGGTCTGGCCGTCGCCCGGGACGATGAGCGCCTTGCCGGCGCGCCAGCGGGCGATGGCGCTGAACGGGTGCGACCAGCTGCAGACCGCGAGCGGCATCGACCAGTCGCCGTAGGTGTGAGCCGGCCGGACGATCGTGATCGGGAAGCCTTCCTCGCGAAGCGCCTGCAGGCAGCGCTCCTCGCCGGCGATCTTGCCCCGGGCGTAGTCCCAGTAGGGGTTGGCGAGGGGCGTGTCCTCGCTGGTCAGCCAGTGGCCGAGCGGCTTGCGGTAGGCGCTTGCGGAGCTGATGAAGACGAACTGCCCGGTCCGGTCGTGGAAGAGGCGTATGTCGCGCTCGATGTCCGCGGCGCCGTAAGCGATCCAGTCGACGACGGCGTCGAACTCGCGGCTGCCGAGCACCTTCCGGGCGGCCGCCTCGTCGTGGACATCGGCCACGAGCGTCTCGACGCCTTCGATCGGATGGGCGCCGCTGGCGCGGTTCAGGTGGACGACTTCGATGTCGCGCTCGAGCGCCAGGCGGGTGCAGGCGGTGCTGATGAGGCCGGTGCCGCCGATGAACAGGACTCTCATGCGGGATCTCCCGGGCGGAAGCGCCGGCTGGGCCGCGAGGGTTCGGAGCGGGCGTGCCGGTCACTGCCAGCATAGCCGGAGCCCCGGCCCGGCAGACAGCGCACGAGGACCTGAGGCGCTAGGCTATCTATCGCGTTCTGGCCGATCGAGGGGGAACCACATGCAGATACCGACATTGATAGCGGCCATCGTCGGCTTCGCGCTGGTGGCCGGGTATGCCGGCCTGGCGTGGCTGAGACGCGGGCGAGACCCAGCGGTCCGCGACGACGAATCGATCCTCCTGGCCGCCCCTCCTCCAGGCATGACGGCCGCGACCGCGACGATCGTCGCAGGGGGCCCCACGCGGCTGGCGTTCCTGGCCGCTCTGCTGGACCTGGCCAGCCGAGACGAGATCGCGTTCCAGCAGGAGGGCGGTGCCGGCAGGCCGGCCGGGGTGGGCATCGCTGTCCGCGGCGGCGAGACGGACGACGCGCGAGTGATCCTCAACCGCCGCCAGCCGATCGGCGGTGGCGAAGCCTGGCTGCTGATGCAGCTCCGGACGGCCGCCGCGGAGGCGGCGGGCGGAGTGCCCGGGGACATCAACCTGGCGGACAGAATCGGCGATTCGCTGGCCGGCCTTGTTCGAGCGGGGGCCTTCTCCCTGGGGGACACGGATGGCGCCGAGGCCCGCTCCGCGCGCAGGACCGGCCTCACGACTGCTCCCGCGCCGGACCTCACCGCGGCCGCTGATGATCTGCTGGCTCGGATGGACGGCGGCACGATCCCGGCGGACGAGCGCGCGGCCGCGGCCGCCGCGGCAGGGGAGCTCATGCGGACGTTGTCCGATCCGGATGAGATCGCTCGCGACCCGGACCGCTACCTCCGCCAGCTCGAGACCGCCACGGGCAGGCCCTACACTGAAGAGGACCGCGCCCAGCTCAGCCAGGCCGTGGCTCGCTACCAGGCCCGCCACGCCACGGCCGCAGAGCCTGAGTACATCCCGGCCGAACGAGCCCGGATGCTGAGGGCGCCCCTTCTGTTCGGCCCGCTCGTCGAGGCCTACGCGGCCCGCCACGGCTGGGTCGTAGGCCTGCCGGTCTGGCAGAGACTCAAGTGGCGGATCATCGCCGGCGTCGAAGTCGTTGCCGCTCCGTTCGCGCTGCTCGTGGCCGGCTCGCTGGCCGTGGCCTTCGAGCTGGATTCGGGCATCGCCCTCGGCTTCACCGCGGGCTGGCTGGCCGGCGCCGGAGCGACGTTCCTCATGGCCCCCGCGATGACTGCCCGAACGCCCGCCGGCGCAAGGGTGATGGCTCAGCTGGCGGCCTATCGGCGCACGCTCAAGCTGACCTTCGGCCAGGCGCGCACGATGGACGAAGCGGTCGCCTCCAACCGGCTGGCCTGGCTCGAGACGCCCGATCAGGCCCTCGTCTGGGGTGTGGCGCTCGGACTTCGAAGCGACGTAGAAGCGGTCCTGGCCCGCACCAGCGATCTGCTCAGGCAGGGGCAGGCCTCCGCGGCGGCCTTCGTTCCCGCCTGGTACTCCTCGGAACCGGCTGGGGACGACGCCGGGGCTGCCGGGCCCGGCGGGACGCCCCCCGCGTCGGTCGCCGAGGCCGGGCCGATGTTCTCGGCCATCCAGGCGATCGGCAGCAGCGCGGGCTTCGGCCGAGGACTCCGGCCGGGGGCGAAACCCAGCCGCTGAGACATCGCCCTCGACACCCCGGCATTTGGTCGCGATCATGGGCAGCCATGACTGCTCTCGATCTCGGCCATCCCCGCGCGATCACTATGTGGGATATCTCCTGGCTCCTCCGCCGCTGGCCGGGGGCCGGCTTCGAGGACTGGGACAGGGCTCTCGACGAGCTCGTCGAGCGCGGCTACGACGCCGTTCGACTGGAGGCCTTCCCGCACCTGCTGTCCGTGGACCCGGACGCGGAGTGGGAGTTCGTCCCCGGCGCCGACTGCCACGACTGGGCCGCGCCGCTGCCGGTCAAGGCACGCCCATGGCCGGCCCTGGCGGATTTCACGCGCCGTTGCCGGGATCGGGGGATCGCCGTCGGCCTATCGACCTGGTTCCCGAGGGAGGCGACCGAGGCGTGTCTGCGCCTGGCCTCGCCCGCCGATCTCGCCGCGGCCTGGGCTCGGACCCTCGATCTCTTCGAGGGAGAGGGCCTGCTGGACGACCTGCTCTACGTCGACCTGTGCAACGAGTGGCCGCATCCCAACTGGGCGCCCTTCTTCAAGGACCAGCCGGCCGGCGCTGCCCAGGACGACTGGAGCACCGAGCCGGCAATGGCCTGGATGCGGGCGGCGATCGAAGCCTTCCGTCCGAGCGCGCGCGGGCTGCCGCTGACCTTTTCGGTCCTGCCGAACAAGCGCTGGGCCCGCCGCGACCTGGGGTTCATGGATTTCCTGGAGCCGCACATCTGGATGGCCCAGGCCTCGGACTACTACGACCGAATGGGCTACGACTACCCGGTCCACGGCTTGGGCGGCTACCGGATGCTGCAGCAGCAGGCCCTGCCGCTGTACCTGGCCGGCCGCGATCGCTATCGAGCCGAGCTGGTGCGGCTCATCCGGGAGACGGCCGAGCTGTCGGTCGAGCTGGACCGGCCGGTGGTGACGACCGAGTGCTGGGCCCTGGTGGAGTGGCGCGACCTGCCCGGGCTGGAGTGGGATCTGATCAAGGAGCTGTGCGAGCTGGGCGTGCGGACCGCCGTGGAGACCGGTCGCTGGGCGGCGATCGCGACCAGCAACTTCTGCGAGCCGCAGTTCGTGGGCATGTGGCGCGACGTGGCCTGGCACCGGGAGCTGACGAGGCTGATCAAGCGGCCCGGATGACGCCGCCTGTTGGCGGCGACCGGCCGCTCCCGGCCGCGGTCTATCCGCGGGCGCCCACGGATGCCTTGACCCGGGCGGCGATGATGGGCCGAGACCACCTCGCGAGGGAGATACGGGAATGGCTGGGCGATCGGTGCTGAAGCGAAGGCCGAGCAAGCGAGTCGCGATCCTGCTGGCCTTGCTGGCCGTGGTCGTCGTGGCAGGCGGGAGCGGCTGGTGGGCGTGGAACAACCTGCGGCCCAAAGAGCCGCAGGTCATCTACGTCGTCTACGATCCCGGCTCTACGGCCACGGTCGGCCCGACTGCCAGCCCGGACGAGGCCTCGCCGACGACCGAGTCGACCGCCTCCGCGACCGCG
>DAOUEA010000004.1:0-17273 GCA_034430475.1 Chloroflexota bacterium
ATCTCGTCGCGCAGGGCGGCGGCTCGCTCGAACTCCAGGCTCCTGGCCGCCTGGCGCATGTCCGCCTCCATCCGCGCTACCAGCTTGTCCACCTCCTCGCGCGCCATGGCCGGCAGGTCCGGCTCCGCGCCCCCGGGCCCGCCGTAGGCGCCGCTGCCTTCGGCCACCGCCCTCAGGCGGTCGTTGATGTCGCGGATGCCCTTCACGATCGTCGTCGGCTCGACCCCGTGCTCTTCGTTGTACCGCTCCTGGATCGCCCGCCGGCGATTCGTCTCGTCCACGGCGGCCTTCATCGAGTCGGTCATGCCGTCGGCGTACATCACGACTTCGCCGCCCACGTTCCGCGCCGCCCGACCGATCGTCTGGATGAGCGACCACGCGCTGCGCAGGAAGCCCTCCTTGTCCGCGTCCAGAATCGCTACCAGCGTGACTTCCGGAAGGTCGATTCCCTCGCGCAGCAGGTTGATGCCGACTATCACGTCGTACACGCCCAATCGCAGGTCCCGAAGTATGCGCACCCGCTCGAGCGTGTCGACTTCTGAGTGCAGATACTGCACCTTCACGCCCAGCTCATGTAGATAGTCGGCCAGGTCTTCGGCCATCTTCTTCGTTAGCGTCGTCACCAGAGCGCGCTCGCCCCGCTCCACTCGCCCTCGTATCAGTTCCAACAGATCATCTATCTGGCCATCTGTTGGCTTGATGGTTATGTGTGGATCCACGACGCCCGTGGGGCGGATCAACTGCTCTACAACCTGCGCGCTCTTCTCGAGCTCATACGGGCCCGGCGTGGCGCTCATATACACCGCCTGATTCACGCTGGCTTCGAATTCCTCGAAGGTGAGCGGACGGTTGTCCAGGGCCGACGGCAGGCGGAATCCAAAGTCGACCAGGATCTCCTTGCGTGTTCGGTCGTTCTTGTACATGCCCACCACCTGCGGGATGGACATGTGGCTCTCGTCGACCACGAGCAGCCAGTCCGGCGGGAAGTAGTCGAGGAGCGTCCAGGGGCGTGACCCGGGCTCGCGGCCGGCGAGGTGGCGGCTGTAGTTCTCGATGCCGGTGCAGTAGCCGAGTTCACGCATCATCTCCAGGTCGAAGGTGGTGCGCTGGCGAAGCCGGGCTGCCTCCAGCGCACGGCCCTGGGCCTCGAGCTCCGCCAGCCTGACCTCCATCTCCTCGCCGATGGACCTGATGGCGGCTTGCAGCTTGTCGGCCGGGGTGACGAAGTGCGAGGCCGGGTAGACGTTCAGCTCCTTGCGCTCCGCCAGCAGCTCGCCGGTCAGCGGATCCAGCTCGCGGATCCTCTCCACCTCGTCGCCGAAGAACTCGACGCGGACGAGGCGGTCCTCGGCGGCCGGGATCAGCTCCAGCGTGTCACCCCGAACCCGGAAGCGGGCCCGTGTCAGGGCCTGATCGTTGCGCTGGTACTGCAGGTCCACCAGGTGCCGCAGCACGGAGTCGCGGCGGTACTTGCCGCCGGTCCGCAGCCGCAGGATCGTGGCCCCGTAGTCGATCGGGGCGCCCAGGCCGTAGATGCAGCTGACGCTGGCGACGATGATCACGTCCCGGCGCTCGAACAGCGCCCTGGTGGCGGCGTGGCGCAGCTTGTCGATCTCGTCGTTGCGGCTCGAGTCCTTCTCGATGTAGGTGTCGCTGCGCGGCAGGTAGGCCTCGGGCTGGTAGTAGTCGAAGTAGCTGACGTAGTACTCGACGGCGTTGTCCGGGAAGAACTCGCGGAACTCCGAGTACAGCTGGGCGGCCAGTGTCTTGTTATGGGCCAGCACCAGAGTGGGCTTCTGGTACCGCTCGATAGCCCAGGCGATCGTGGCGGTCTTGCCCGTGCCCGTGGCGCCGAGCAGCGTCTGATGGCGCAGGCCCTTGGCCAGGCCTTCGCTCAGTCTGTCGATCGCTTCGGGCTGGTCGCCGGTCGGCTTGAAGTCGGCGACGAGGCGGAAGTCGGGCACGAGGACCTCGCCAGCGTGGGAGGCTCAGTATAGCGGCCGGCGGCATATTAGCACAAACGTTCGCCTGCCCTACAACCTCACTTCGGCGGCCGTCTCCCCCACTCTGTCGAGCTGGAAGTGCACCGGCTTGCCGCCGTCGACTCTGACCTCGTACTCGCCCAGCCAGCCCGAGAACCGGATGCAACCGGCCTCATCAGTGGTCATCTCGGTGGGCTCCAGCCACCACTCGCCCTTGATCAACGACTTCAGCGCCTCGTAGGCGGGCTTCGGCGAGCCGTCGACCCGCACCAGGCCGCCCGGGGCGTGGAGCCAGCGATCGTCCAGCAGGTCCCACCAGGTGATTGCCTTGACGGCCGGGTACGAGAGCAGAACCTTGTAGAACTCGACCGCCTCCTCGGCCTGGCGCGCCTCGCCCGCGTCTGTCGTGGGCCAGTTCGTTACCTGGTAGTCGTTGAGGTCCTCGATCTCGGGCGGCATGAGTTCGCCCGAGACGATGGTGGCCTCGGTGAAGTGGATCGGCAGGCCGTAACGCGAGAACCGCTCCACAACGTCACGCGTGCGCTCCTCGCCCCAGTAGCCCTGATGCATGTGGCTCTGCAAGCCCAGGGCGTCGACCTTGATGCCGGCCGCCAGGACAGCCTCGATCAGGCATTCGAAGGCGGTCGACATGTCGAAGTCATTGAGCACGAGGAAGGCATTGGGGTTCGATTCGCGGGCCGTCTCGAATGCCAGGCGGATGGTCGCGACCCGGCCGTTGGCACGGCAGATGCGGGTGATGCCGTTCTCCTTGCGGTCGTAGACCGGCATGATCACTGCTTCGTTGATCGCATCCCATGCCTCCACTAAGCCCCGGAAGTCAGACACCTCGCGCCGGATTCGCGCCCGCTGGGCCTCGACTACCTCCTCGTTCGAAAGGTCGAGCAGCCAGTCCGGCTGGGTCGTGTGCCAGCACAGCGGATGGCCCTTGACCGGCACGCCGCGCTCGCGGAACCAGCGGGCCGCGGCCAGCAGCCGGGCAGTGTCCGGCTCGCCGCGCACCGGCTCGAAGCGGCCCCAGTAGAAGGGCAGCGTGGCGAAGTTGAAGAGCGCCAGCCACTCCTTCTCGAGCAACTCCAGCTTCTCGCGCTCCTGGCCCTCCGCCTCGCCGTTGGCCAGGGGTACGAATCCGAAGCCGATGCTGCCGAACAGGAACGAATGCCGCTTCTGAGCGACGGTGACCTGCGTGTTCGCCAGGGGACCACCCGACGACGTCAGCGTCACGGTGGCGGCGGCGGTCCGGTGCTCGCGGATGAGCGAATCGGCCGACTTGTCGAGGGGCATCGTCTGCTCTCCTGTCTCGTCTACCACAAGAATCCTGAGCCTACCGTGTCCTGGATAGCTTCGCCCATCTGGTCCTGGGAGATCACGTGCAGCTTGCCGTTCTGGTTGCCGGAGCGACTGTTGCAGCCGCGGCCGCAAGTGTCGATGTAGGTGTAGGTGGGCGGGCTGGCCGTGTTGTCGTAGCCCACGATCGTGACCGCGTGGCGGATGTGGGGCGTCTTCGAGCCTGCCTGCCAGTTCGGCAGGCCGTGGGTGTCAAGCTCGACGACCACCGGCACGCCGTCCCGGCCGACGTCCAGCATCACCGCCAGCTGCAGGTCACGAGCCAGAGTGGGCTCGAAGCGCATCACCCCCGCGTACCAGAACTCGGTCCAGCGGGTCAGGTGGTGGCCGGAGGCCTCCCAGTTGAGGGCGACCTGGATGTTCGTGCGCGGGGCGCCTATGGTCGGATAAAGGGGCTTCCCGCCCGCGTCGGCGTAGACCGGCATGCCCTTCGACAGCCAGCCCGGCGGCTGGATCTGCATGCCCAGGTACATGATGTAGCCGCGGCCGCGCGCCTCGTAGCCGTTGATCCGATCGCTGCCGGCCCAGTAGGTACCGAGCCGCTTTCCGCCCCAAACGACGATCGACGGCCCCGGCGACGGCCAGGCCGCGCCTTCGCCCTCGTAGGGATCCAGGAACCAGCCCTCCGTCCCGGTGACGTTCGGCCGGCCCGTCCGGAGCTGCCAGTAGTAGAGCGCCGCCGCCGTGGCCCCCGGCTCGCACAGGTTCCAGTAGTTCTTGTTGGTGTAGGCGTTCCCCTTCGAGTCACGGCCGTAGCCCATGGGCTCGATGATCCAGCGGGCGTAGTCGGTCTCAAGCATGCGGGCGGCCGGAATCGGCGAGCCGGTCACCGGTTCGACGAGCGGGTCCGCGCCGGGCGGCAGGGTCACCACCTCGCCGTCCACGAGCGCGATTCGGCCGGATGCCTTGAGGGCGAGCCACTCTGCCGACTGGGCCGGCACGGGCCGGCGGGGGGCCGGCGAGTCGACCTGATCCGTGGGCAGGGCGCCGGTCGAAGGCGGCGGGGTCGGCGTCGCCAGCAGGTCGATCGGCTGCAGCGTGGGGCCCGGAGAAGGCGTGGAAGCGAGCGTGGGGGTCGGCAGGGGAGAAGGCGAGGCCGAAGGGTTGAGGCGGGATGCGGGCGTCGGCGAGGCAGACGGGGTTGCGGCCGCGGCGCCACAGCCGGCCAGCAGGGCGCCGACGCCAGCCGCGAGCGGGCCGCGTATCAGAAGCTTCATCCTCCACGAGCGTGCCGCCGTCATGGCTCAATCCTAGCGGGACCGGCTCAGAGGCCCTGCATCAAGGGCCGCTACCAGACGAAGCCCGAACCCAGCGTGTCCTGCAATGCGCTCACGATCACGGACTGCGGGGCGACCTGCAGCTTGCCGTTGTAGTTGCCCGGGCGAGAGTTGCACTGGCGGCCGCAGGTCTCGACGTAGCTGTAGGTCGGCGGATTGGAGGCGTTGTCGTAGCCGACGATGGCGATGCCGTGGAAGAGGTGGCGCGTCTTCGAACCCTCCTGCCAGTTGGGCAGGTCGTGAGCGTCGAGGACCGCGACGACCGGCACCCCGTCACGCCCGACGTCGAGCGTCACCGCCGCGTTGAGGTCGCGCGCGAAGTTGGGCGAGAAGCGCATGACGCCCGTGTACCAGAAGTTCTCCCAGCTGTCCTCGTCGTGGCCGGAGGCCTCCCAGTTGAGGACGGTGATGATGTTCGGGCGGGGCGCCCCGATGGTGCGGTAGATCGGCTTGCCGTTGAGAGCGAAGACGGCCATCCCGGTCGACTGCCAGCCGGGCGGTTGGACCTGGGTGGCCAGGTACAGGATGTAGCCGCGGGCGTAGGCGGTGTAGCCGTTGACGTGATCCTCGCCGCTGAAGTACGTGCCGACGACCTTGCCGTTGACCTTCGGCAGGACCGGACCCGGAGAGGGCCAGCGCACGCCCTCCGAGGTGTAGGGGTCGATGAAGTAGCCCTTCATGCCCCGGACATCCGGAACGCCGGTCAGAGTCTGCCAGTAAGACAGGGCGACGGTCGTTGCGCCGACCTCGCACAGGTTCCAGTAGTTCTCGTCGGAGTAGGCGCGGCCAAGCTCGTCCCGGCCGCCGCCGGTCGGCTCGATGATCCAGCGCGAGTAGCTGATGTCCAGGACCCGGGCATCCGGAACGGGCTGGTCGGTGCCGGGCATGAGCATCGGGTCCACGTCCGCCGACAGGACGACCCGCTCGCCGGCGACCAGGGCGATCCGGCCGGAGGCCTTCAGGGCCAGAAAGTCGGGGTCCTGCACCGGGGCCCGACGGCGAGGCTGGGCGATGTTGTCCTGGGCAGTCGGCACGGCCTTGCCGCTCTTGGGCGTCGGCGTGGCCCAGACGTCGATCGGCTGTATGGTAGGCGCGGGCGACTTGGTCGGCGTGGGGTCGGGCGTTGGGGTAGGGCTCGCCGTCGGCGAGGGCGTCGGGCTGGGGCTCGCCGTCGGCGAGATGACCGCCGCCTGGGCGCCGCAGCCCGCGAGCAGGACGGCTGCGCAGAAGATCAGGCCTCGACGGAGGGCGCGCGGGCTGAGGTGGTGGTTCCGTGCTCTCTCGATCATCGCCGAATCCTATGCGATTGAGGCCGCCGACGGGCCAACCCGAACGTACCGTGATGTTGCGCCTGACCTTGGCCTGGGAGCGAGCGGCCTGCGCGCCTCCCGGACGGACCGGGCTGGCAGAGAGAGACGGGGCGGCTACCAGACGAATCCCGAACCGACTGTGTCCTGGATGGCCTGGACCATGAGGTCCTGAGGCACGGTGTAGAGGCCGCCGTTGTGGTTGCCGGCGCGAGAGTTGCAGCCGCGAGCGCAGGTGTCGATGTAGGTGTAGGTAGGCGGGCTGGCCGTGTTGTCGTAACCGACGATCGCGACCGCATGGATGACATGGCGCGTCTTCGAGCCGTCTTGCCAGTTGGGCAGGACGTACGTGTCCAGGATCGGGATGACCGGCACCCCATCGCGGCCGACGTCGAGCATCACCGCCATCTTGAGATCCCGAGCGAAGGTCGGCTCGAACCGCATGACGTCCGTGTACCAGAAGTTCACCCAGTTCTTGCGCTCATGGCCGGATGCTTCCCAGTTGAGAGCCACCTGGACGTTGGCCCGCGACGCACCGAAGGTGCGGTAGATCGCCTTGCCGTTGATGGCGAAAACGGCCATGCCCGTCGACTTCCAGGCGGGCGGCTGCATCTCCATCCCCAGGTACGCCTGGTAGCCGCGGGCGTAGGCGGTGTAGCCGTTGATCTTGTCCTCGCCGGACCAGTACATGCCCAGCATCTCCCCCTCCTCGGTCATCGGCAGCGTCGGCCCGGGGGACGGCCAGGCCACTCCCTCCGCGTCGTAAGGGTCGACGAAATAGCCCTCGGTACCCGTCACGTCGGGGTAGCCGTTGAGCTGCTGCCAGTAGTAGAGGGCCACCGTCGAGGCGCCCACCTCGCAGAAGTTCCAGAAGTTCGCGTCTTCGTAGAAGTGGTCCATGACGTCGCGTCCCCTGCCCATGGGTTCGATGATCCAGCGGGCGTAGTCGGTGTCGAGGGTTCGGGCCGCGGGCACGGGCTGGCCGGTGCGGGGCATCGTCAGCGGGTCGGCGTCGGGCAGCAGGACGGTCGGCTGGCCATCCACCAGGGCGAGCCGGCCGGCGGCTTTGAGAGCGAGCCACTCGTCCGACTGGGCGGGTATGGGACGGCGTGGGGCCGGCACTTCGTTCTGGTCGGTGGGCAGAGCGCCCTTGCTCGGGGTAGGCGTAGGAGTGGCCCAGACGTCGATCGGCCGGAAGGTGGGAGTCGGGGTCGGCGACGGCGTAGGGCTGGCGGCCGGCGACGCCGTCGCGGCGGCCGTAGTGGCGGTCGGATCGAGCGTGGGCGTCGGATCGACGGCAACGGCCTGAGCCCCGCAACCTGCCAGCACGGCTACGGCGACCAGGCCGAGGCTGCGCCGAAGTGCACGCGGGCCGGGGCGGCGGGTTTGTCGTATGCCATTCACTCTGAGAATCCTAGCAAGTCTCCCGCCGAAGGCGTGGAAAGCGGCGTCCCTACCAGATGAAACCCATTCCGTAAGCCTCCGTGATGGCCGCGACCATCTGATCCTGGGCTATGACGTGCACCTGGCCGTCTCGGTTACCCCCACGGGCGTTGCACTGCCGTCCACAGGTGTCGAGATAGGTGTAGGTGGGCGGGCTGGACAGGTTGTCGTAGCCCACGATGGCGATGGCGTGGCGAACGTGCGGCGTGTCGTCAGGGTCGGCGGCCTGCCAGTTGGGGAGGTAGAAGGTGTCCGCCGAGGCGACGAGCGGCACCCCATCGCGGCCGAGGTCGAGCATGGCCGCGGTCCGCAGGTCGCGGGCGATGGTGGAGCTCCAGCGCCCAACGGCAGTGTAGTAGGCCTCCTGCCAGGCGGTGGGATGGTGCCTCGAGGCCTCCCAGTTGAGGCCGGCCGTCATGTACTTGGGCGGGGCGCCGAGCGTCGGGTAGCGAGCCATGCCGTCACCGTCGACGAAGATGTCGATCCCGGTCGAGGTCCAGCCGGCGGGCTGGATGGCCATGGCCATGTACATCAGGAAGCCCCGCCCATGCCCGGTGAAGCCATCGACCGTATCCGTGCCGGACCAGTAGGTGCCCAGCCTGTGGGCCTGCCCGTCGGGGCCGACGAAGACCGGCCCACGTTCCGGCCAGGCGGCTCCGGCAGCTTCGTACGGGTCGAGGAAGTAGCCTTCCATGCCCGTGACATCCGGGTAGCCGGCGAGTTGCTGCCAGTAGTAGAGGGCCACCGTGACGGCGCCCGGCCCGCACAGGTTCCAGTAGCTTCGGTCCGTGTAGCGGTTGCCCTTGACGTCCCTGCCGTCACCCTGCGGCTCCACGATCCAGCGGGCCCAGCCGAGGTCGAGCTGGCGCACCTGCGGCACGGCCTCTCCGGACACAACACTTACGAGCGGATCCGCGCCGGAAGGCAGAAGCCCGATCTGACCCCCGGACAGCACGATCCTGCCGGCGGCCTTGAGCTCCAGCCAGTGGTCCGTCTGGGCCGGGATCGGCCGGCCCGGATCGTTGCGGAAGATGGAGTCGCCGGGGGCGTCGCTCGGGTTGAGCCATTGATGTGGCGCATCGGCGAACAGATCGACCGGGGTGAAGCCCGAGGCGAATACCGGAGCCGACGGCGAGGCCGGCGATGCCGAGCCAGGGGCGGCCGACGGCACGGCCGACGGCGCGAGCGGCGACGCGCTCGTAGCATACGAGGCGGCACCGGCGGCCGGATCGGCCGGCTCGCCGGACACCACCACGGCGGCGGCCACGGCGACGGACGCCACCAGGAGCAGGCCCGCCCCGGCCAGCAACGGTCGGGGCGGTCGGAAGGACTCGATCACAGCCCGATTCTACGAGGGCGCCGGTCCGGCGCCCCGATGGCCCAGGACGTACCGCGCGTCAGGACTGCGGCAGCAGGCCGGACAGGCCCTGCAGGGCAACGTCGAGGGCGGACGGATGCGGGACCTCCGCCTTGGGCGTCAGCTCGTTGACGAGGATGGGCAGTAGCATCGCCATGCCCTTGGATGCGTCTCCCACGGACAGGCCGGCCTGATCGGCAATGGCCTTGACCCTGTCCGGGCCGAGACCCTTCTTGACCTGGGTGGGAGTGATCTTCTTGTTCGGGCCGCCGCCGATCCAGGAGCCGACGATATCGCCCAGGCCGTTGGAAGTGAGAGAACCCAGGATCGACTCGAGGCCGCTCTGGCCACCCTTGCCGCTCTTCCCTGACTTCTCCTTGCCGGACTGCTGGCTGCTGAACAGCTGGAGAAGCACGGGCAGCAGGGCCAGGATCAGCGGGGCGTACTTGCTGCTGAGGAGCTTGCCGAGGGGGCCGGAGCTCGCGCCCAGGAGGATGTCCATCCGTCCGCCTTTCAACTACAGGCAGGCAATCGCCTGCAGGCCTCGATGATAGTCACTCGCGGCGGGAAAGCACCTCGCGGAGAGCCGAATCGACCCGGGCCTCGACCGTGGCCGGCCCGGCGTCCACGTCCACAACGCGCGTCGCGGCGGACCGCCAGACCGCCATCGATGACTGCTGGGCCTCGATGCGCTGGCACGCGTCGGCAGCTGCCATGCCGCGGCCCGTCAGCCGGGCCAGCTGCGTATCGGCGTCGCAGGCCACCAGCCAAACCTCGTCGCACCAGCCAGCGTGGCCCGCCTCCACGAGCTTGACGGCCTCCAGAACGATGGCCGTCGGACGGCGCGAGTCCGCCTCGCGGATGGTCGCCTCGAGGACGCCGGCGACGGCCGGGTGGACGATCGCCTCCAGCTCCGCCAGCCGCTGAGAGTCGGAGAAGACGAGCCGGCCGAGGGCGGTCCGGTCCAGCGAACCATCCGGGCGACGGTACTCCTCCCCGAAGTGGCCGATGACGGCCTCCGTCACGGGGGCACCGGGGACCATAAGGGCCCGGGTCAGCAAGTCCGCGTCCACGATCGCCGCGCCACGCTGGCGAAGCCAGCCGGCCACCGTCGACTTGCCACAGCCGATCGGCCCGATGAGCCCGATCAGCGGCGCCTCGGTCAGCAGTGTCCCGCGCCGGCCCGCATCCGGGCCGGCGCGTTGCCGTGCCCGCGACCGTTCGCTCATGGCGCCGCTTCCTCCAGTTCCAGCCACGCTTCCTCGGCCCCGGCGATGGCCTGCTGCACGCTCGCCAGCTCGCCGCTGACGCGCCGCAGCTCGACGAAGTTGCCGTGGACGGCTGGATCCGCCAGGGCCGCGTCGAGGGCCGCCTTGCGGGCCGCCAGGGCCGCCAGCTCCTCGTCGAGAGCTGCCTTGCGGCGCCGGTAGGCGTCCTTGGACAGCTTAGCAATCGGGGGTCGGGGCGGGCTTGCCCCCACTGCCGCTGGGGCGGGGCCGGCCGCTGCCGGCGACTGTGTTCCGGGGCCGGCCGATCGCGCCCCGGTCTTCGAGCTCGAGCCCCTGGCGGCGGACCCCGGCCGCCTCGGTCCGGGCGCGGATGTGCGCCCACCATGCAGACGTCCCGCCTCCCTTTCGGCTGCCGCCTTCACCGTCCAGCCTTCGGCGACCGCCTGCCGCCAGGCTCGATAGCCGCCCTCGAAGGGCACGGCCAGGCCGTCGTCGACGACCCACAGCGAGTCGCAGACCTTCTCCAGCAGGCGGCGGTCGTGGCTGACCAGCAAGAGAGTGGCGTCGGTCGTGGCCAGGAAATCTTCCAGCGCCTCGCGGGCGGGGATGTCGAGGTGATTCGTCGGCTCATCCAGCAGCAGCAGGTTGGCCGGCAGCAGGAACAGCAGCGCCAGCTCGAGCCGCGAGCGCTCGCCGCCGGACAGCGCGGCCACTTCCTTGAAGACGTCGTCGCCGCGGAAAAGGAACCGGGCCAGGTGGCCCCGCGCCTCCCCCTGGGCGAGTGGCAGCTCGTCCAGGACGGCGTCCAGGACGCTCGCCCCGGGGATCGGCATCTCGCGCAGCTGGGCCAGGTAGCTCAGCTGAACGTTGCGCCCGATGTCCAGCGCCCCGTCCAGCGGCGGCAGATCCCCGGCGATGGCCCGCAGCAGGGTCGTCTTGCCGGCGCCGTTGGGGCCCACGATCCCCACTCGGTCGCCGCGCCGCAGCTCCAGCCACGAGGCCCGGGCCACGACGGACCGGGCCGGGGCGCCGCCGGGCTCCGGGTCGGCATAGCCGACCGCCAGGCTTTCGGCCCGAACCAGCGTCTCGTAGGAGCGGGCCGCGACGCCGCCGGCGAGGGCCTCGCCCGGCAGGCGCAGGCGGGCATCGGCACGGCGCTTCTCGAGCGGCTGCAGGGCCTCCAGGCGAGCCTCGTGCTCGTGCATCTTGCCGTGCTTGCGCTGGTGGCGATAGGTCTGGATCAGTTCCTTCTCGCGCGCTATCTCAGCCGCCCGAGCCCCGGCGTCCTGACCGGCCCGAAGGTCGCGCTCCTCTCTCTGGCGGGCGTAGGCCGAGTAATCGCCGCGAAACTGCGTCAGACGGCGATCGCGCAGCTCCCAGATGCGACCGACGGTCGCGTCCAGGAAGGCTCGGTCGTGGGAGGCCACGACCAGGGCCCCGTGGCGCCGGCCCAGGTGTTCCTCCAGCCACTCGAGCGCGGCCAGGTCGAGGTGGTTGGTGGGCTCGTCGAGGAGCAGCAGGTCCGGGTCACCCATGAGCAGGCGCGCCAGGCAGGCCCGGGTCTGCTCCCCGCCCGAGAGGTCCGTGGGCGGCTTGTCCCACTCCCCGCGGTCGAAGCCCAGACCGGACAGGGCGGCTTCCACGCGCTGATCGAGGCTGTAGCCGTCGCGATGGGCGAACTCGTGCTGGAGGTGCTCGTACTCGGGCTCGGTCACGCGACCCGCCTCTTCCATCTGCCGCAGCGACCGCTCGAGATCCCCCAGGCGCGCGGCCCCGGCCCGGACGGCCAGCCTCAGGCTGGTGGAGCCGATGAAGGCCTGGTCGACGTGGGCCTCCTGGGCCAGCAGGCCGACGATCAGGCCCCGCTTGCGATGGACCGCGCCCCGGTCCGGCTCGTCCAGCCCGGCTACGAGTCGCAGCAGCGTCGTCTTGCCGGCGCCATTGGGGCCGACCAGGCCGATCCGATCGCCCGCGGCGACGGCCGCGTCGATTCGATCGAGGATGACGAAGTCGCCGACCTCGCGGACGACGCCTTCCAGGCGCGCGATCGACATCAGGCCTCTCCCCCAGCCCTGGCTGCTGCGCGGCGGCTGGCGGCCTTGCGGCGAGCCTCTGCCCGGTGAGCGCGTTCCTCCTCCTGGCCCGTCCTCCCCAGCGCTCCCTCACCCGAGAGCTCGGCCCAGCGCGGGCCCCGCCGTACAGGCGCAAGTCCGGGTGCGAGAGTCACCGGGAGACGATGCCCGGCCGGCAGCCGCTGACATCGCGGGCAGTAGTGAGTTGCCCGTCCGCCGACGACGATGCGCCAGATCGGGCGCCCGCAGCGCGGGCACGGTTCGCCGGCCCGCTGGTAGACGCGCAGGTGGTCCTGCATCGAGCCGTCTCCCTCAGGAGCGGTGTAGTCGTCGACCGAGCTGCCCCGCCGTTCCACAGCCTCGGCCAGGACCTCACGCAGCGCCGCGTGCAACGCTCGCACGTCCGCCGGCCGAAGCGTGTGGGCCTCGCGCAGCGGGTGGAGCCGCGCCCGCCAGAGAGATTCGTCGGCGTAGATGTTGCCCACGCCGGCCAGGAAGTCCTGGTTCATGAGCAACGTCTTGAGCCGGCCCCGGCGCCCGGCCAGCAGGCTCGCCAGGCGCCCCGCGCTGAAATCGTCCGCCAACGGCTCGGCGCCCCGGGCCAGGACTCCATCGGCCTCGCCCGGCAGCGGCTCGCCGGTCGCCCGATCGCGACGGTACAGGCCCACCCGGCCGAACTTGCGCACGTCGCGGAAGCGGATCTCGCGGCCGTCGGCCAGGCTCAGCGCCAGGTGCACGTGGCGGTCGGAACGTATCGCGGCGGGTACCACGAACAGCTGGCCCGTCATCTTGAGATGGATCGTCATGACGGCCGGCTCGCCGCGAGGGCCGGCCTCGGAGCCGCGCGCCGGCGACAGCCAGACCAGCAGCTGCTTGCCGCGTCGACCGACGCCCTCTATCTCGCGGCCCGCCACGGCCGCGCTGAATCCCTCCGGGGAGTGGCTCCGCACAGTCGCGGCCCAGCCGACCCTGGCCCCACTCACCCGGGCGCCCGCCACCAGCCCGCGCAGGTCGCGGGCAATGGTCTCGACTTCGGGCAGCTCCGGCATGCAGACGATCGTAGCGGGGCAGCCGCTCGAGCGTCGCGGCCGAGGGGAGCGCAAGGGCAGCGCCGCCCACCGCCAGGCACTACGATGCGCATGTTCATCCATCGTGTCGGGGGACCCTCTTGCCCTTCCTCAAGCGCAGCCAGCCGGAGCAGTCGCCGCCGGATCCCTACCTGGCGGCCGTCTCCGACCTGCGCCAGGCGGGCGCCGACCTGAGCCAGCCTCACGAGACGCGCCATTTCATCTATGCGCCCGGCGTCAAGGCCGCCCAGCAGCTGGCCCGCACTCTGCGCCAGCAGAACCGGCGCATCGAGATCGAGACCTCGGTCCGCAAGGGGCAGTGGCTCGTTGTCGTCATCCAGTCGATAGCCATCACCCCGGATGCGGTGGCGGCGTTGCGCGGTGAGCTGGAGGCAGCCGCCCGGGCCGCGGGAGCGGAGTACGACGTCTGGCAGGTTGCGATCGCCGGCTCCTGAGCCCGCGCCTCAGCCGAGCTCCGCCGGCGCCTCGCCCAGCTCGGCCAGTGCCGCGTCGTCGCTCGTGAGGGGCTTCATCGACTCCCAATCGTCGCCAACCTTGACGTCGACTGTCAGCGGCACGTCCAGCTTCAGGGCGCCCTCCATCGTCTGGCGCAGGATCGGCGCTGCCTGCTCTACCTCGGCCCGCGGGACTTCGAGCACCAGCTCGTCGTGGACCTGCAGCAGCAGCCGCGCCCGGAGCCCTGCCTTCCGCAGCCGCCCCGGCAGGCGGACCATGGCGATCTTGATGATGTCGGCCGCGGTGCCCTGGATGGGCATGTTGATGGCCATCCGCTCACCGGCCGCTCGGAGCGACGGGTTCGACATCTGCAGCTCGGGAATGGATCGGCGCCGTCCCAGAAGCGTCGACACCCAGCCCTGACGGCGAGCCATCTCCTTGACCTGGAGCATGTAGTAGCTGATGCCGCTGTAGGTGGCGAAGTAGCTCTCGATGAAGGCCCTGGCCTCCTCGCGCGAGATCCCGGCGCGGGTGGACAGCCCGTAGTCGCTCATGCCGTAGGCCAGGCCGAAGTTGACCATCTTGGCCATCGACCGCTCGTCGGCCGTCACCTCATCCGGCGGCTTGCGCAGCACCCGGGCCGCTGTCTCGCGATGGATGTCGGCGCCGCGGGCAAAGGCGTCCTTCAGGTTCTCGTCGCCGCTGACGTGGGCGATGACTCTCAGCTCGATCTGCGAGTAGTCGGCCGCCATCAGGGTCAGGTCCGGGTCGCCGGCCACGAAGGCGCGGCGGATGCGCCGCCCCAGTTCGGAGCGGATCGGGATGTTCTGCAGGTTGGGGTCCGACGAGCTGAGGCGGCCGGTCGCGGCCACGGCCTGGTGGAAAGTCGTGTGGAGGCGTCCGTCGCGCTCGGAGACCAGCGCCGGCAGGGCTTCGATGTAGGTCGAGCGCAGCTTCGAGTAGAGCCGCCAGTCGAGCAGCTTACCGATCATCGGGTGGGCAGGCTTGAGCTCCTCGAGCACGGAGGCATCGGTCGAGTAGCCGGTCTTGGTTCGCTTGCCCCTGGGCAGGTTCAGCTCGTGGAAGAGGACCTGCTCCAGCTGCTTGGGCGAGCCGAGGTTGAACTCGTGGCCCACGTCGGTATAGACCTCCGACTCGAGGCGGCTTATCTCCGCTCCGAACTCGACGTCCAGCTCGGCCAGGGCCTGGCTGTCGATCGCCACGCCGGCGGCCTCCATCTCGGCCAGGACGGAGACCAGCGGCAGCTCGATCTCGCGGAAAAGCTGGGCCAGGCCGGAGTCATCGAGCGCGCTTTCGAGCGGCCGGCGAACGGCCAGGGCCGCCAGGGCGTCCAGCCCGACGCGGACGGCGGGCGCGATGTCACCAGTCGGCGGCAGGGTGATGCCCAGGCGCTCGTGGGCGACGTCGGCGATGGTCTGGCTGCGCAGCGAGGCGTTCAGCAGATAGGCCGCGATCTGGGTGTCGAAAGCGACGGTCAGCTGCCGGTCCGCCCCGGAAGCCGTGTTCGCCACCAGCAGCGACTTTGTCTCATGGCCCACGATCGTGCCGCCCGAGGCCAGCAGCAGGGCGGTCAGCCGGGCCACGGCTTCCTGCCCCTCGGCTACCAGGACGCGCCCATCCGCCCCGGCCAGGGCCAGGGCCTGGGGTAGGCCTCTCATAGGCCGCGGATCGTCCATCAGCAGGGCGGCCCCAGCTTCGCCGCACCGCTTCAGCCAGGCCGCAGCGTCGGCGGCGCCGGCATCCGTCCCGTCGAAGCCCTCGATCACCTCCGGGTCTGCCACAGCTGCGGCCAGCGCGGCGGACAGATCGACCGGGCTCGCCCCCGCGACTTCGGCCCAAGGCCGCATCGGCGCCAGCGACGCCCGCCCCTGACCGCCCTCCCCTGACGCCAGGCCCGCCGTCTTGAAATCCATCGTCAGCTGGAGCCCTTCGGTTCCGCCGTCCGCGCTCGCCGCGGCACGCCCCGCCGTGGCGCGCCCGGCCCCGCCGCCGGACCCGCGCGTCCAGCTGCCGGCCCCGCCGGGCGTGGGCCCCCCGGCGACCCTGACCGCCGACGTCGTGCCCGCGACCTCGCGCAGTGCTTCGGCAGCCTCCACGGCCGTCTCACCGGCCAGGGGCGGCAGCCTGTCGATCAGGGTGCGGAACTCGAACTCGCGGAAGAGGCGGATCACCTCGGCCCGGTCGTAGTCGGAGAGACGGGCCTTGTCCAGGTCCAGCGCCAGGGGCAGATCGCGGATGATGCGGGCCAGCTCGCGGCTGCGGAAGACCTGCTCGCGGGCCTCGGTCACCTTGTCGCGCAGCTTGTCGGGCTTGACCTCGGCCAGCCGGTCGTAGATCCCCTCGAGCGACCCGAACTGCCCCACCAGCTTCGATGCGGTCTTCTCCCCCACCCCCGGGATGCCGGGGATGTTGTCGGTGGCATCGCCCTTCAGCGCCTTGTAGTCGATCATCTGGTCCGGCCGAAGGTCGAACCGCTCGCGGATCTTCTCGGGCGTGTAGTAGATCGTCGCGTCCACGCCCTGGCGAGTGGTCATGAGGCGGGTGTGCTCGGTCACGATCTGGAGCATGTCCAGGTCGCCGGTCACGACCGTGGTCTCGATCCCCCGGGCGTCCATGTCGCGGGTGATCGTGCCGATGACGTCGTCCGCCTCGTAGCCCTCCATCTCGTAGACGGGGATCCGTAGCGCGGCCACGACCTCGCGGACCCTGGGAAACTGCGCCCGCAAATCGTCCGGCATGGGTTGGCGGGTGGCCTTGTACTCGGCGAACTGCTCGTGGCGGAATGTCGGCCCCGGCAGGTCGAAGCAGGCGGCGACGTAGTCCGGCTGCACGTCCTGGATGCCGCGTAGGAGGATGCTGCAGAAGCCGAAGACGGCGTTGACCAGCTCGCCCTTGCTCGTCGTCAGCGGTGGCAGGGCGTGGTAGCCGCGGTAGATGAGGCCGTTGCTGTCGAGCAGCATCAAGCGGGGCATGCTGGGCCTCTCGGTCGGAGCCGGCGAGGCGGGCAGGGGCCGGCCCGACAAGTGTAGCCGCCGTCGAAGCGTGCGCCCACCGCCACCCGGTTCGCTCGAGCGAGCCTGGCCGGGGCAGGTCAGCAGCTGAACCCGCCGCCTCCGCCGCCGTCCCCGGAGCTCGACGGCGGGACATCGTCCAGCCCGTGAGCGACGATGTCGCGGACGATCATCCAGCGCGGGATCGTCAGGAAGCCCACCGGGTTGTCGGTGACCGACGGCACGAGCGGCAGGTTCTTGACATTGCCCGTGCCCACCTTCTGGGCCAGCCCGGCCAGGGCCGCCGCGTCTTCGATCGGCATGTCGGTCCAGAACGTGGATCCGAGGGCGTTGATCAGGTCCGTCACTCGCGGCAGCAGCTCACAGGGATTGAGCTGGGCCCGGAGCGCCATCAGCACCGCCTGCTGACGCCCCATCCGGCCGTAGTCCGAGTCCTGGTGACGGCTGCGGGCGTAGGCCAGGGCCGTATAGCCGTCCATGTGCTGCTGCCCGGCGGGGATGCTGATGGAAACCATCTTGCCGTCCTGAGGCCGCGGGTAGCGCGAGTCCTTGAGCGCCGTCGGAACGTTGATGTCGAGCCCGCCCAGGGCGTCGATCAGCGTCACGAAGCCCATCAGGTTGACGAGCACGGTGCCGTCGACGTGCAGGCCCAGGTACTGGCCGATCGCCCCCTCGAGAGCCTTGAA
>DAOUEA010000005.1:0-41253 GCA_034430475.1 Chloroflexota bacterium
CCCGCCACTTCGCTGGATCGCCGGCATGTGCGTGCCGCAGGAGGTGGAGCTGGACCTCGCGCTGGTCGATCACACTGTCCGCCGGCCGCTACAGCGCCGCCGTGGCCCGGCCCAGGGCTCGTCGGAACGGGGCTCCGGCGACCGCGCGCCAGACCGGCCCCAGGGCCCGCCGGCGCCGGGCCACCTCGCGCTCGCGGGAGTGGAGGTAGGCCCCGATCGTCTCGGTCTCCAGACGCGACAGCTCGCCCGCCCGGGCCACCAGGAGGTCCCGGGTCAGCTTGGCTGCCGCGTCCGCGTCGTGCAGGTAGCCCAGGGAATCCTGCAAGGCCACGACCCGCTCCGTCAGCCGGGCCGAGTCACGGCCCAGTGCCTCGCCGAAGAACTCCAGGTCGTAGCGCAGCCACTTGCCGGCGATGCGCAGCCGGTGCAGCGTCTCCACGTCCGCCCACGGCAGGACCGGGTCGTAGGCGCGCACGGCTTCGTAGGCGGCCCAGATCTGGGAGGGAGCGCGGTCGCGGACGCGATGGGGCAGGGTAGGGCTGGCCACCGTCGCCGCCTCGTTCGCGCCGGCTTCGAGGAACTCCTTCAGGTCGGCCATCAGGCGGGCGTGGCGCTCCGAATCGAGCTCGGCCACGAGCTGCTCCTGGGCCTCTTCGCGCTGTCTCCGCCAGAGCGACAGCAGGGGATCGAGGCCGGCGCGATCCGGCTCGTCCAGGCCGTCGCGGTATGCCTCCAGATTCACGATCAGGACGTCGAGGTCGCGGACCACGCCCAGGCGGTCCGACAGGGCCCGCAGTCGCTGGCGCAGCTTGCGGGTCGATCCGCCCTTGAAAGCCTCGTTGAAGATGCGCCAGGCGGCGCGCATTCGGCGGACGGCAACGCGCATGTCGTGCAGGTCCTCCGGGTCCGAGCCCTGGCGGGTGCCCTTCTGCTTGGCCCGCAGCCGGGCGAAGTGAAAGGCCAGCACCTTGCGTGCGGCCTCGGGCAGGCTGTCGTCGGGCAGGACGCCGAGGTTGCGCGGGCCGGCCGGGTCGGCGGGGGCGGCCAGGCTCTCGGGCTCCGAAGAGACCGCCGGCGACTCGTCAGGCTGGGGCGTCTCGGGGGCTGACTCCGCCGTTTCGTCCGGGGCGCCCTCGGCCTGAGTCTCGCTTCGGGGCTTGGTCTCGACCCTGCCTGTCTCAGCCACGCTTCCGCTCCACGCTACGCTCGCGGGTCGAGCGACGCCCGCGTCGAGTGGCCATCGCCCGGAGGTCGAGTCTCGGCGGCGGAGACGGTGGCCTGGGCTTCCAGCGTCTGGAAGGCATCGATCTTGCCCGGAGCCTTGTTCAGGTCTTCGGTACGCCGGTACCGGCCGTCCGAACAGAGCTGCCAGGAGCGCCTGTCGTCGGCCAGGAGCACGTCGATGAGAGCCGCGATCCGGGCCTTCGCCTCCGGGTCTTCGATCGGCACGATGGCCTCGACCCGGCGATCCAGGTTGCGCTCCATGAGGTCCGCCGAGCCGATGTACCACTCCGGCCGGCCGTTATTGTGGAAGCCCAGGACGCGGGAGTGCTCCAGGTACTTGCCGACGATCGACCGCACCCGGATGCCGCTGCTGATGCCCTCCAGCCCGGGCCAGAGGGAGCAGATGCCGCGGATCACGAGATCCACGCGAACGCCTGCCTGCGAGGCCTCGTACAGGGCGTCGATGCACTCGCGATCGACCAGGGAGTTCAGCTTCAGGACGATGCGAGCCTCCCGCCCCTTGCGGGCGTTGACCGTCTCCCGCTCGATCATCGACAGGATCCACGGGCGGAGGTTCCAGGGGGCCACGATCAGCCGCCGGAAGTGGCGTTGCCGCGACAGGCCGGTCAGGATGTTGAACAGCTCCTGGACGTCGTCGCCCAGCTCCGGGCTGCACGACAGGAGGCCCAGGTCCGTGTAGAGGCGGGCTGTGCCGGGGTTGTAGTTGCCGGTGCCGATGTGGACGTAGCGGCGCAGGCCGTTGCGCTCTCGCCGCACTACCAGCGCCGTCTTGGAATGCGTCTTGAGGCCGACCATCCCGTAGACGACGTGGGCGCCGGCTTGCTCCAGCCGGCGACCCCAGGTGATGTTGGCCTGCTCGTCGAAGCGGGCCTTGATCTCCACCAGCACGGCGACCTGCTTGCCCGCTTCGGCTGCCTGGATGAGGTCGGTCACGATCGGCGAGTCGCCGCTGGTGCGGTAGAGGGTCATCTTGATCATCTGCACGTCCGGGTCCGAGGCGGCCTGCGAGATGAAGCGCTGGGTGGAGGCGGCGAAGCTCTCGTAAGGGTGATGGACCAGGATGTCGCCGCCCGAGGAAAGGGCCGTGAAGACGTCGGCCGGCTCATCCTTGCCCTGGCGGGCCAGGCGCGGCGGCACGACCGGCGCGTAGGGGGCGAGCTTGAGACGGGGGCGGTCGAGGGCGGCTATCTCCCACAGGCAGGTGTGATCGATCAGGCCGGGGATCTCGTAGCAGTCCTCGGGCTCCACACTCAGGCCCTTCTCCAGGATGCGGCGCATCTCGGCCGGCATGGCGCGGTCGACTTCGACGCGGATCACCCCGCCGAAGCGGCGGCGGCGCAGCTCCTCCTCCAGGGCCAGCGCCAGGTCGTCCGCCTCGTCCTCCTTCAGCTCCAGGTCGGCGTCACGGGTGATGCGGAAGAAGTGCGTCTGCTGGATCTCCATGCCGCTGAAGAGCAGGTCCAGGTTGGCGGCGATGACCTGTTCCGCCGGCACGAATCTGTTGTCACCCAGGCCTATGAGGCGCTGCACGTTCGGCGGCACCTTGACCCGCGCGAACAGGGGGGCAGGCTCCTTGCCCTCCTCCGGCTTCTGCTCCGGGTCCCGCATCCGGATCGCCAGGGAGAGGCTGAGAGTGCTGATGTACGGGAAGGGGTGGCCCGGGTCGACGGCCAGCGGCGTCAGCAGCGGCAGGACCTCGCCGATGAAGCGCTGCCGCAGCCGCTCCTGCTCCTCCGGCACGGCGGCGTAGTCGACGATCTTGATGCCGGACCGGCCCAGGGCGGAGAAGACCTCTCGTCGGGCTTCGCTCTGCTCGGCCAGCAACCCCCGGTAGCAGGCCCGAATGGCAGCCAGCTGTGCCGCCGCGCCGGGCTCCTGCTGGTCGAGCAGGCCGGCGACGCGGATCTGGAAGAACTCGTCCAGGTTGCTGGCGAAGATGGCCAGGAACTTGACTCGCTCCAGGAGCGGGTTGCGCTTGTCGCGGGCCTCGAACAGGACGCGCCTGTTGAACTCGAGCGAGCTGAGCTCGCGATCGATGTACGGGTATTGCGGCGAGCCTTCCTGGGACACAGCTTCCGCCTGGGCAGCCTCGGAGGAGGCGTCCACTGGCAGGCGGTTGTTGTGGGCGATCGTCGTCACGTCATCCCCCAGGCCACGCGGTATCGGACCATTGTCCCCCCACTTCCCGGTAGCGCAAGTGGGTCACCATCCGGGCGGCCTCCCGTCGCCATCTCGGCCCTCGGCCCTGTGATAGCGCTCGCCGCTGCGCGAATCGACGCGGACGCGCACCGCTTGGAGCGAGAGATCGAGCATCGCCCTACTCCGGCACGTAGCGCCGTTCGCCCGTCTCGGGATCGGCGTAGACGCGCAGGACCCTGCCGCTGCGGTGGTCGAGGAAGACCTCGTCGGTGGGCTGGAAACGCGGGTCGCGGAGGGTCTTCGCGACCATCCGCCTGGTCGCCAGCGAGCCCCGCAGGATCGAGGCGACCAGGAGGAGGAAGACGACGACGACCAGGCCTCCGATCCCCAGCATGCCTGCGCCGACGACGATGGCCAGACCGGCCAGCGCCAGGGTGAGCAGCGAGTTGATGTCAGGCATAGCCATCTCTGTCGAACCGGGGAGAGACCCTTGCCGGCTGCCTAGTCCATGACGGGCTGGGCGCTCGAGTCGGGAACGACGACCACGGCCGTGCCGTAGGCCACGATCTCCGACATGGTGTTGCCCGTTCCCGACGAGTCGAAGCGCATCGAGATGATGGCGTTGGCGCCCATGAGAGTGGCGTTCTGAATCATGCGATCCAGGGCCTGGCGCCGTGTGTCCTCCAGCAGCTGGGTGTACTCGTGGATCTCGCCGCCCACGAGCGACCGCAGACCGGCCAACAGGTTGCCGCTGAAGCCCCGGCTGCGTACCACCAGGCCGAAGACCTGGCCCTTCATCTCGGTGACGCGATGGCCGCTCAGGTATGGGGTGGTGACGACGATCATCTGATCTCCTTCCGATTGCGGTTCCTATTGTCCGGCAACAGGGCGCGACCGTGGCTCTCGTCGGAGTGACGTTCCGGACTGGCGCCGCGCCGCTCGGCGCTCGTTGCAGCCCGCCGCCCTTTGCCTCATCCTAGGACACGGCGTTGGGGCGGACGCCCAGGGAGAAACACATCCGAGCAGCGGACCCGGCTCGACCGTCAAGGTGCGATGAACCTCGGCGTTCGCCGGTCGAGCCGCGACCGCTCCATCCCGTCCGATTCAGCTGTTCCCCCGGTCGAAGTGCCGGCTGCCGCTGCCCAGATGCCCGCCGAGGCCGTGCTGCGGCAACTGGGAAGCGACGCCTCGGCCGGGCTCTCACCAGATCAGACTTCGGCGCGCCTGCGTGAGTTCGGTCCCAACGAGCTGGAGCAAAAGGGTGGGGCGTCGCTGGCGCGGCTCATCTGGGACGGGGCGCGCGAGCCGTTCGTCGTCCTGCTCTTCATCGCCGGCTGTCTGGCCGTGGCCCTGGGCGAGGTCCGCGACGGCCTGCTGGTGCTGGTCATCCTGGCCCCGATCGTGGGCGCGGGGGTGATCACCGAGTACCGGGGAGAGCGGGCCCTGGAGGCGCTGCGGGAGGCGTCCGCGCCGACGGCCCGCGTCCGGCGTGCCGGGCAGGTGGACGACATAGCGGCCCGCGAGTTGGTTCCGGGCGACATCGTCCTGCTGCGCACCGGAGACGTCGTCCCGGCCGACCTGCGGCTCGTTCGGGCCGACGCCGTCTTCTTCGATCGGAGCGCGCTGACGGGCGAGTCGCTGCCGGAGGCCGCCTCACTGGAGCCCGATTCGGAGGGTGCGGCCGTTGCCGACTGCCGCAGCATGGCCTACGCGGGCACTGCCGTCGTGGGCGGTCGGGGAGAAGGCGTGGTCGTGAGCACCGGCCTGGCCACCGAGTTCGGCCGGATCTCACAGGCCCTGGCCGAGCGTGAGCGGCGCCGCTCGCCGCTGCAGCGCGAGATGGATCGCCTGGTGCGGATCCTGTTGGTGGTGGCCGTCGCCCTCATCGCCACCGTCGTCTCGATCGGCTTCATGCGCGGCAACCCGCCCGGCGCGAACCTGCTGGCCGGCGTCTCGGCCGCGATCGCCGCTATCCCGGAGGAGCCGCCCGCCCTGGTGGCGGTGATCCTGGGCCTGGGCGCCTATCGGCTGCTGCGGATGAAGGTCCTGGTGCGGCGGCTTTCGGCCCAGGAGACGCTGGGTTCCGTGGACCTGATCGTCACCGACAAGACGGGCACGCTGACCGAGAATCGGCTGGCGCTGACCGCCATCAGGACGCCGGCTGGAGTGGTGGAGGACCGAAACCGCGTCGCGGAGCTGGCGACGCTGGCCCTGCGAGCCGAGGAAGACGCCTGGAGCGTCGCCACCGGCAGCAAGCCTGGCTCGTTCAGCCGCTCCCTGCTGGACTTCCTTTCGGAGCAGGCGATAGTCCTGGACCTGGACCCGGGGGACCTTCTCGAGGCGCACCCGGTCAGCGACGAGAACCCGTACTCGCGCACCCGGGCGCGCAAGCGAGACCTCGACGGGAGCGAGGCCGAAGAGGAGCTGGCCCTCGGGGCGCCAGAGCGGGTCCTGGCCGTGTGCCGGACCCTTCGCCCGGCCGAGCAGGCGGCCTGGCGCGATCTGATCGAGAGCGGCGCCGAGGCCGGCGAGCGGCTGCTGCTGCTGGCTCGCCGGTTGGACGGCGGCCGCTGGCTGCCCCTGGCGGTGCTGGCCTTCGCCGATCGCATCCGGTCCGGCATCCGCGAGTCGATGGCCCTGGCCGTGGCGGCCGGCATCCAGCCCCTGATGGTGACGGGTGATCACCCGGCGACCGCGGCGGCGATCGCGGCCGACGCCGGCCTCGCCGCGGAGCGGGTGGTGACGGGCGGCGAACTCGGCCGGTGGGACGACGAGCGGCTGGCCCGCGAGCTGCCCCGCCTGAACATCGTGGCCCGGGCGGCCCCGGAGCAGAAGCTGCGGATAGTGGATGCCGCTCGGGCCGCCGGCCGAACCGTGGCCGTGACCGGCGACGGCGTCAACGACGCCCCGGCGCTGCATCACGCCGACGTTGCGGTGGCCATGGGCAGCGGCACGGCCGTGGCTCGCGAGGCCTCCGACCTGGTGCTGGAGGACGACTCGTTCACCACCCTCATGCACGGCCTGCGTGAAGGCCGGCGCCTGGTGGCCAACGTCCAGAAGGGTCTCGTCTTCCTCGTCTCCACCCATGTGGCGATGCTGGGCTTCATCCTGATGGCGACCGTCGCCGGCTTCAGCCAGCCCCTGCTGCCGATCCAGATCCTGTGGCTGGAGATCTTCATCGACCTGCTGACGGCCGTCTCCTTCGAAAGCGAAGCCGAGGAGCCGGGCGCCATGGCCAGGCCGCCGCGCCCGCGCTCCAGGCCGTTGCTCGACTGGACAATCCTGACTCGCATCGGGGGGGCGGGTGGCTTCAGCGCCCTGGCCGCTCTGCTCCTGATCTCCCAGCACGGCGGCGAGTTCCAGCACGCGCGCTGGCTGGCCTACACGGCCCTGGTCGTAGGCCAGGTCGTGCGCGCCAACGCCAACCGCAGCCTCGCCTACCCGGTGCTGTTGCGGCGGCCCAACCCGATGCTGCTGGCCGGGGCGATCCTGTGCGTCGCCATCCAGGTTGCCATCCCGTACGTGCCGGCCCTGTCCGAGGCCTTCCAGGCCACTACGCTCGACGCCCTGGACTGGCTGCTGGTGGCCGCCGTCGCCCTGGCGCCGGCGCTCTTCGCCGAGGGCTATCGAGCCGTCCGGCGCCGCCCCTGGGTCGCCTGACAGCGGACGATCGAAGCCGGCTGGACGGGCCGGCTAGTCCTCGAACGGCAGGCGCTGGATCAGCGCCAGGACCGGCCTGGGCGAGGGCGCCAGCCCGACCGGGGCCGGGGCCCGGACGGGTACGGCTCCCGGCACGATCGGCAGCCAGCGCCACAGGTCGCTGTGACGGCCTGGCAGGTACGGGCTACGCAGGTGCCGGCCCATGACCCCGGCCAGGCCCTGCTGGGCGACGGCGTCGTGCAGGTCGACTCCGTCCCGGACGACGCCGGGCACGATCACCAGCTCGGGCCCGGGCTTGACCGACTTCGCCAGCCGCTCCCGACGCTTGAGCAGCGGCTGGGCCACGAGCGGCCGCCCGCCCGCCCACAGCAGGTCGAAGGCCAGATACACGGGGGCCAGCCCGGTGGCCTGCCCGTCGGCCATGCGGCCCGACAGGGCCTCGGAATCCATCCGGCCGGCTCGATCCGGCACGACCACCTCGCCGTCGAGGATCGCCGGGACCTCGGCTACCAGGGCGGCGATGGCGGCCAGCTCCGGAAGATGAGGGGCCAGGTCTCGCCCGAGCTCGTCCAGCAGCCGCAGGGCCGGCTTGCCGCGCCTCTCCGGCTCGACGAAGGCCAGCGCCCGCTTGCCGCCCCAGCACGGCTCGAAGACGTGCTCGTCTGAGTTGAACGGCGGCTCCGGGCTTCGTGGCATCATGGGCCGCATCGATCGCGGCAGCCGGGCGACGTCGCCCGTGAGGCTCAGAGACAGCTGATCGGGCACGCGCGGATGGTACGCCTGTGGCGGGCCGGTGGCACGCCGCGTGGAGCGGCCGGAGAGCGCCGGCCGCCGCCGGCCAATAACATTCGCCCCATGGTGTGGGTGCGACTCCTCTATCTCGCCAACGGGCTCTCGATCGGGGCGCTGTTCGGTTTCGCCCCGGTCCTGCTGGCCTCCAAGGGCTTCGACCCGGAGCTCATCGGCTTCACGGTCGGCCTGGGGTCGCTGGGCTACACCCTGGCGCTGCCGGCCTGGGGCCACCTGGGCGACATCGTCAGCGGCCCGCGCCGAGCTCTGCAGATGGCCGTCATCCCGGCCGGTGTCTTCGCCCTGGGCCTGAGCGCTCCGCTGCCTGTCCTGGCGATCATCGTCTGCATGGTGGTCGTCAGCGCCGGCGGCGGGCCGACGATGGCTCTCACCGACGCCATGACCGTGCCCGCCCTGGCGGACGCCTCGCGCGAGTACTCGCGGCTGCGGCTCATCGCCAGCGTAGGGGCCGCGGGCGGGGCCGTCGTCTGCGGCTTCATCTACAGCCACACCGGGTACCTGGCCGCGCCGGTGCTCTTCGCCGCGACGATGGCTATGGCCCTGGCCTGCGCCCAGATGGTGCCGCTGGGGCGCGAGAGCGATCGCAGCCGGAGGGCCCAGGCGGCTGCCGCGGGCCGCGAACCGGACGCCGGCCAGGACTCGTCCGCGACCGGGCACCGGTTCGGCTCTGTAGGGGAGGCACTGTCCGGGCGACCGCGCCTGGTTGCCGTCCTCATCTCGATCCTGCTCGTTCACCTGGGCGTCGCCGCGGCGGCGATGTTCATCTCGCTGCGCATCTCGGACCTGGGCGGTGGCCCGATCGAAGTCGGCCTGTCCAACGGTCTGGGTTCGGTCGCCGAGGTCCCCGGTCTGATGCTGGCCGGCTGGCTGGCCGGGCGATTCGGCCTGCGGTTCGTGCTGCTGGCCTCCGCCGCCGGTTTCGCCACCTGCCTGGGCAGCTGGGTCTTCATCGAGGACACGGGCCTCATCCTGGTCACTCGCTTCATCTCGGGCATCTTCTTCGGCGGGGTGATCGTGGCCTTCGTCCTGGCCATGTCCCGGCTCCTCCCGTTCCGCCTCCAGGCCACGGGCCAGACGCTCTTCCAGGCCACGGCATGGGGCGTCGCGGCCGTCCTGGCTGGCTTCGTCGGCGGGATCCTCTACCAGAACACGGGGCCGGCAGGCATCTTCGGCAGCGGCGCGGTCTGCGGTTTCGTGGGAGCTGCGGTCGGGTTCCTGGCCCTGGGCGGAGCCCTCGAGCCGGCCGCCGTCGAGGAGCCGGCAGTGGCGCCGGCCTTCGGCCTGGCCGAGGGATTCGATGTCCTGCAGGCGGCGCCGCTGAGCGTCGATTCACCCGGACCCGGTACCATGCCGGCAGCGGCGCGTTGGAGGAGGATCCATGCGGCTCTGGGGAGGTCGATTCGAAGGCGGCAATGACGAGCGGATGGCGGAGTTCAGCCGCTCGATCGATTTCGACTGCGCCCTGGCCGCAGACGACATCGCCGGCTCGATCGCCCACGTCCACGGTCTGGGGCGGGCCGGGCTGCTGGCTTCCGACGAGGTCGAGAAGCTCGTCGCCGGGCTGGAGGGCCTGAGAGCCGAGCTGGATGCCGGGACCCTGGAGTGGAACACCGAGCTGGAGGACATCCACCTCAATCTCGAGGTTGCCCTCAAGGAGCGCATCGGGCCCCTGGCCGGCAAGCTGCACACCGGCCGCTCGCGCAACGACCAGGTGGCCACCGACGTGCGCCTCTGGCTGCGCCGGACGCTGGACGCGCTCGACGGTTCGGTCCTGGAGATGGAGCGGGCCCTGGTCTGGCTGGCCGATCGCGAAGACAGCGCGGTCATGCCGGGCATGACCCATGTCCAGCCGGCCCAGCCGGTGCTGCTGGCTCACCACCTGCTGGCCTACGTCGAGATGCTCGAGAGGGACCGGGGCCGGATGGCCGACTGCCGGCGGCGGGCGAACGTCTGCCCGCTCGGCTCGGGCGCGCTGGCCGGGGCCGGCTACCCGCTCGACCGCGAGGAGACCGCGAAGGAGCTGGGCTTCGACGGCGTGACGGCCAATTCCCTCGACGCCGTCAGCGATCGCGACTTCGCGGTGGAGGCGCTGGCTGCCTTCGCCCTGTGCATGGTCCACCTCAGCCGCCTGGCCGAGGAGATCGTCTGGTGGTCGAACCCGCGCTTGGGCTTCGTTAGCCCGTCCGACGCTTACTCTACCGGCTCGTCGATGATGCCCAACAAGAAGAACCCCGATCCGGCCGAGCTGGTGCGCGCCAAAGCGGCCCGGGTGATCGGCTCGCTGACCGGTCTGCTGGCGTTGATGAAGGGCCTGCCGCTCGCCTATCAGAAGGACATGCAGGAGGACAAGCCGCCGCTCTTCGAGGCTGCGGCCACTCTCGAGGCCTCGCTGGCCGTGATGGCCGGCATGGTCTCGACGCTGACCGTGGACCGCGCCCGGATGGCGGCCGCGGCGGAGGAGGGCTGCATCACCGCCACGGCCGTCGCCGACGCCCTCGTCCGGCGGGGAGTCGCGTTCCGGGCCGCTCACCACATCGTGGGCAAGCTCGTCGCCGAAGCGGAGAGGGACGGCGTGGGGCTGGCGGACGTGGACGACGCCACGATCATGGCCGCCCTGGCGGAGACCGACGATTCGGTTGCCCTGACCCTCGCCGGTGAGGCGGACCTGCCGGCCCAGCTGCGCTCGGCAGCGGCCCTGGACGGCGCCCTGGCCGGCTGCGACGTCATCGGCGGCACGGCCCCGGCTCGTGTCGCGAAGGCCGTGGCCGCCGCCAGATCGCGCCTGGGGCTGTAGCCGAGCCTCGGGGCAACCCAATCGCGACTCCGGCGCCCTCGGCCCGAGCGCCGCGCAGGCGCAACATGCCGCCATGAGGCACGATTTCGACCAGGCCCCGGACGCCCTGCGACCCACCGCCTACCGGCGCGAGGACTCGGCGGTGCTCACCTGCGCGGCCTGCAGTTGGCGGCTGACCGCCCGCGAGTCGGTCGCCGACGGCGGCGGCTACGGGCCGGACGCCGCCTGGCGGCACTTCGAGGGCAACTCCTGGGATCGCGACGCGCGGGGCCACCCGGTTGCCTGGGCGGACCTGCCTCACCGCATGCCCGCCTAGTTAAGCCGTCGACCGACGCGAGCGGGGCGGGGTGTCTAGGAATCGGTCGCGGGCGACGACCCCAGGGGATCCAGCGCCATGTCGTCGGTGGCCGCGTTGCTCTGACCACGACGAGCCAGCGGGAAGGCAACGGCGAAGAGGAGGATAGTGGTGAGGACGGCGGCGTACGTGACGCTCGGGATCGGGGCCGAGCCCGGGATGCCGGCATAGCCAGGCAGGCCGGCCAGGACTCCGGCAGCAAGGCCGCGCGGCAGCAGGATCGAGACCAGTCGCCGGTCTGATGGCGCCATCCCGGAGCCGGCTGTTGCGATCCGGACGGCCCCGACCCGCCCGAGCAGGAGCAGACCGCCAAGCAGGACACCGAGGATCAGGCTTGGAGAGAGCGAGCCGAGCATCGCTCCCATGAAGACGAAGAAGAACGCTTTGACCATGAAGACGATCACGCCGTGCAGCCCACGAACTGTGGGCCCGAGCGAGCCTGACCACTCGGCCGCGTCGGCGAAGCCAGGGAGATGCATGTTGGCCACGATGAGGGCGAAGACCAGGACGGCGAGGGGCGCGCTCCCGCCATTGGCCTCGACAACAGCGTACAGGCTCAGCAGGCCGGCGAGCAGCAGCGGATAGGTGTACTCGCTGCCCTTCAGCGAACGCAGCGCGACGAGCCCCAGGGCGCCTCCGGCGGCACCGCCCACGACCCCCAGCCCGAAGGTCCGGATGACTCCGTCGACAGGGTCTACGACCGCGCCCGCGGCATGGATAGCCATAAGGTCGATGATCGCGGTGGCGCCCACGATGCACAGCACGTCGGTGAGCGCGGACTCGATGGACACGAGCCCGCTGATCCGCGGGCTGACGTGGGCGCGGAACACAGCCGGCATCACGACCACTGAGCTGGAACCGCCGAGAATCGTCCCCAGAAGCAGGCCGTGCTCCCACGACCATTGCTGGGGTAGCACGCCGACCGCTGCCGCGGCCACGCTGGCGAGGCTGACGATGAGGATCGCGACGGCGAACCCCATGACCGCCAGCAGGATGGCCCGCGGGGCGGTTCGGACCGCGCTGGAGACGTCGAGGCGGGCCGCCCCATCGAAGATGACCACGACGATGGTCACGGCGCCGAGGTAGGGCGCGACCGTGGTGAGCTGGTCCGGCTGGACCAGGCCGAAGATTGGCCCGATCGCGACGCCCGCCGCAAGCAGCCACAGGGCATCCGGCAAGTTGGTGAGCACGAAGATCCGTTCACCGATGCAGCCCACAACGAGAATCGCGGCTGCGGCGAGCAGGACCACCTCGACAGACGTCATCGTGCGCCTGAACCTCTCGCTCGCGTCATCGTCTCCACTCCACAGTCGCAGTCGCCGGCATCCTGCCGGCGACTGGGTGCTTGCTCTACGGGCATCGGGCCGCTCAGGACAGGTAGGTAGCGGTTGGATCGATCTCCCGTAGACCCGAGCGACGGAGCGCGAGCCACACCAGACCCGCGACCTCCGCCTGCAGTTCCAGGGTCGCGCCGTGGGTGCCGAGGGTTCCGTCGTGCATCAGCTTGTTGCGGGCTCTGTAGGCCCGCTGGGTCAGCGTCCCGCCTCTGGCCGCGGGATTGGCGATGCGCAGATGAGCCAGGGCTCTCGCCACCTTCTGGTGCTTTCGCCCGGGGAAGCGCTCCGCGAGCGTCTCGAGAATCGCCCACAGGCGAGCTACCGCCGCGGAGGGGTTGGTGTCCCGGCATGCTTCGGAGAAGAGATCGGCGAGTAACTTCGCTTGCGGATGGTCGGCGAAGGCGCGGAGCATTCTGAGCAACTCCTCCTCCTCCGCCACGATGGGAACATCGGTGGTCTTTCGGTAGTCCGCGACGACGTACCTTGCCTCGTATTCCCCGTTTCCAAGGTCCACGAATGCGCCGAGCGGCCTGCCGCGCCCAAACTGGCTGTAGATCAGGGCCGACGCGATGGCCATGGCTCTGGGCGCCGTGGCCGACAGGGCCTCGTCGATCGCCGAGGCCTGGACTCCCCTCTGGACGATGGCCACCATGTCGACGATGGGAGTCTGCCAGGTGGCGAACGTGAACTCGCGTCCGAACGAAGCTGCGAACGACTTTGCGGCTTCGTGCAAGGCGGCGTCTTCGGCACTCAACGGAAGAACGACGAACTCGTCAAACCTGAGTTCGTTGGGCACGTACAGCTGATCGAAGAACCATATGACTGTGGCCATGGTGGCCCTCTAGGTGACTGGGCTGGATCGCGAAGGAAGCAGGATCGGCCCTTGTCTGGGGCCGATCCTGCCGGGTGGTTGCGGATCGATGCAGACGCCCTTGTGGCGCCTTCGAATCAGCGCCAGCCGAATGAGCGCCGGCGGCCGCCACCGAAGGCGCTGACGACGAAGATGACGATGAGCGCCCCGACCACTGCCACGATGACGCTCGTGAGGTTGAAGCCGGTGACGTTGGCGATGTTGAGCCAGGTTCCGGCGACCCAGCCGCCGACGAGGGCACCCACGATTCCGAGAATGACCATCATGATCAGCCCTTCACGGGACCCAACGAGGTAGGAGGCGAGGAAGCCGGCGATCGCGCCGACGGCGATCCAGGTGAGGAGTGTCATCTGGGGAATATCCATGGAGATCCTTCTTTCGTTGCAGGCTCAGTCGACACTCGGCCGGCGACCTGTGCTACTGGAGGGGGTAACCGGTGTTCTCCTTCCCGGCGGCGGTCGACTACCTTCGCCCGATTGTTCGGCCGGTGGGGGCGTCGATCCGTGGTCGATGCTCGATACTGACGTTGATGGCGGTCGTCGCGCGAGGATGAAAACCCCGGGACGCGGAATCGGCGGCTCTCAGCTCTGAGTCCGAGCCGGGTGCGGGCGCGACAGGATCGCGAAGCCGAGGATCGGCGCGGGTGCGAAGCCGGCCAGCGTAGCCAGCCGCGGTGCGCCCGCGAGGCGAAGCCCGGTGCCAAACCCGATCGAGGCGGCCGCCAGCAGCCGGAGCCCGGAGTCGGGCACCTTCTGGAGTCTGGTGATGGCGCCCTGCGCTCCGTGGCTGGCCTGGGTGTATGCCTCTGGGAGCCGCTCAGCCATCTGCTCGGCCCCGTCGCGAGTCTTGCCGGCGAGTCCCGGCAGGCGCTCGATGGCCTCGGATGCATTCGTGCGGGCCCGCGCCATCCTGGTGCGTGTGTCCATCGTGACCTCCGTCTTGGTCGGCATTTCACGAGCCGCGCCGCGCGAGCCACAGCGAGAGCCTGGAGAACGCCTGCGGGGCGATACGCTCGCCCTGATCTCACAAGGTAGGCGCCGGCAGATGCCCACTGCGAGGATGGAAACCCTGCCCCGCGGCCGTCGATTGGCCACCATAATGTGGACGTGGTGGCACGGCCGACGGTCGCCCAGGAATCGCAGCTCGTGGTGATCGGATCATCGGCGGGCGGCATCGAGGCGCTCTCGCGCGTCGTGGCGAGCCTGCCGGCCGACTTTCCTGCGCCGATCGTGATCGCGCAGCATCTCGATCCCCGCCGCCCAAGTCACCTGCACGAGATCCTCGCCCGCCACGCGACGTTACCCGTCCGGGTGGTCGAGGAGCGGGAGGCCCTGGAGGACGGCGTGATCTTCGTCGTCCCCTCCAGCCGGCTGGTGGAGATCAGCCACGGCGCGCTGCGGCTTCGCCCGGCGAAGCCCGGCTCGGTCGCGCCATCCATCGATGTGCTGCTAGAGAGCGCGGCCGGTGTCTTCGGTCCCGGGCTCATCGCCGTGATCCTCACCGGCAGCGGCTCCGACGGAGCCGCCGGTGCCTGGCACGTGAAGAACGCCGGCGGAGCGGTCGTCATCGAGGATCCCGCAACGGCGATGTTCCCCTCGATGCCCAGCTCGATTCCCCCGTCCCTGGTCGATGCGACGGCCAGCTTGGACTCGATCGGATCGATCGTGTGCGATCTCCTGGCGGCCGGCAACCCTCCGGCGGAGGGACCCGACCACGACGAGCTCCGCGATCTCGTGAAGCGGATCCACGAGCGAAGCGGCATCGACTTCGGCAGCTACAAGCCCGCCACTATTCTGCGGCGGCTGCGCAGCCGGATGAGTGCCACGTCGCGCCCCACGTTCGCCGACTACGCAGCCTACCTGGAGTCCGATCCCGAGGAGTACGCCCGGCTCGTCAACAGCCTCCTGATCAAGGTCACGGAGTTCTTCCGGGATCCGAAGCTCTTCGACTACCTGCGCGTCAACCTCCTGCCCGAGTTGATCGCGGAGGCCCGGCGGGAGCGGCGGGAGCTCCGCATCTGGTCGGCCGGCTGCTCGACCGGCGAGGAGGCCTACTCCCTGGCCATCATCGTGGCTGAGGCCCTCGGAGAGGAGCTCCCGTGGCCGGAGATCCGGATCTTCGCGACGGACATCGACCGCGAGGCGATCGCCTTCGCGCGGCGGGGACTCTATCCGCCGGCTGCGTTCAAGGGCCTGCCCGCACGCGCCCGAGACCGATACTTCGAGCGGTCGGACGGCGGCTACGAGGTCGGGAAGCGCCTGCGCGCCCTCATGGTCTTCGGCGAGCACGATCTCGGCGAGCGCGCGCCCTTCCCGCGGATCGATCTCCTCCTCTGCCGGAACGTGCTGATCTACTTCACCGCGCCGATGCAGAGGGTCGCCCTCGAGACTTTCGCGTTCTCGTTGCGCCCCGGCGGCCGGCTGGTCCTGGGCACCTCCGAGACCGTCTCGGCCTTGCCGGAGCCATTCGACGAGGAGCAGGCGTACCTGCGCGTCTATCGGAGGCTGCCTGGGAGCTACGCGATCCCGCCGATGCGGCCCGCGGTGCTCCGCCCGCGTCGGAGCGAGGAATCTCGGCTCGACCAGGCCATCCGGGGCACGCACCGTGACGTCCGGCGCGTGTCGGAATCGTCAGCCTCGGCGGACGGCCTGCTCCTCAACCTGACCGTGGGCGTCGTTGTCGTCGACCCGCGCTACTACGTACTGCGCATCAACTCGGCGGCACGCCAGATGCTCGGGATCTACGGCACGGCCTTCGACCAGGACTTCGTCCACCTGGCGGAGGTCCTGCCGCCCAGCCCCATTCGAGCTGCCATCGACGCCGCCCTGGCCGGCAAGACAACCTCGGCCGTGTTCGAGGTGGAGCCTACGGATGCCACGAGCCAGACGGCCCATTTCGTGGAGGCCACCGTCCGCCCCTATCGCGTCGGCACGCAGCCCATCGAGGGTGCCGTCATCGAGCTGACGGACGTGACGGGGCTCGAGCAGGAGCGTCATGCGAGCGCCCGGACACGAGAGCGACTCGAGAAGGCAGTTGCCACAAACGGGCGCCTCCTTCGAGCAAACGAGGAGCTGACCGCTCTGGTCGCGCAGCTTCGGGCGGCCAACGAAGCGATGCTCGTGGCCAGCGAGGACGCGCAGGCCAATCGCGAGGAAGTGGAGACGGTCAACGAGGAGTTCCAGGCCACCAACGAGGAGCTCGAAACTCTCAACGAGGAGCTGACCGCGAGCGTCGAGGAGCTAAGGGTCGCGAACGAGGATCTCGCGACCCGCACTGCGGAGCTCGGTGCCCAGACGGTCGCGCTCGAGCAGGAGAAGCTGAGCCTCGGCGAGGAGCGCGATCGCCTGCGGTCGGTCCTGGCCAGCCTCGGTGATGCGATCGTCGCGGTCGACCACGAGGGCCGGATCGTGATGACCAACGACAATTACGACCGGATCTTCGGTACCGCCCCGGCCGACATGGAGCCCGAGGATGCGGCCGGCCTCCCCATTCCGCCGGCGGACCGGCCGCAGCAACGTGCAGCCCGGGGTGAGCGGTTCCGCATGGAGTTCGCCCTGGCCCAGCCTGACGGGACTCGGCGCTGGTTCGAGGCGGTAGCCGAGCCCCTCACTGCCGGCGATCGGTCATGGGGCGGGGTGATTGCGATCCGGGATCTGTCCGAGCGCACCATGCGCCTGAGCCTGGAGCGGTTGATGGCCGCCGCGGGTCACGAGCTGAAGACGCCAGTGGCCGCCCTGCACGGGTACCTGCAGCTCGTGGAGCGGCACCTCGGCCCCGAGAGCTCCGCGCACGCTCGCACGTACGTATCCCGGGCGCTCGTGCAGACCCGACAGGTTGGGGAGCTGGTCGAGCGCCTCTTCGACGTGAGCCGCATCCAGGCCGGTCGACTCGATCTCATCCTCGCGCCGGTGGATCTTGCGGCGATCGTGCGTGATGCGGCCGTTGTCGTGGGTGTGCTGCCGACGGCGCCGACGATACGGGTCTCGGCAGTTCGCGGGCCGGTCCTGCTTAGGGGGGATGCCGGTCGCCTGGAGCAGGTCTTCGTCAATCTCCTCGCCAACGCCGCAGAATACGCGGCGACTTCGCCGTCCATCGACGTGACGATTCGCCGATCCGGCTCGGTCGCGGTGGTGAACGTCGTCGATCACGGGCCGGGGATCGCTGACGACGCGCTGCCTCTGCTCTTCCAACCGTATACGCGGCTGGCGGAGAAGCGGTCGGCCGGGCTGGGTCTTGGGCTCTATCTGGCGCGCGAGATCGTGACCGCGCATGGCGGAACGATCGAGGCCGAGTCCCGCCCCGGTGAGGGAACGACCATCATCGTTCGACTCCCGCTCGGCAAACCGAAGGGTCGGAGCGCCGGGCCGGAGGCGGAGGCAAGACGGTGATCCGGCTGGCGATCGTAGAGGACCATCCCGCCATCGCCGAAGGGCTCGCGGCGCTCCTGAGGGGAGAGCCCGACCTGACCATCGTGGGGACGGCGCCTGACAGCGTCGGGGCCGACCGTCTCATCGAAGCCCAATCCCCCGACGTCATCCTGTGCGACATCCGCCTGGCCGGGTCGGTGGATGGTCTGGAGGTCCTGGCCAACCATACGCCGGGTCCGGCATTCATCATGCTGAGCGCGTACTCCTACCCGAGTTACTACGCGGCCGCGGTGGAGCATGGAGCCAGGGGCTACCTCTCGAAGATGGCGACGATCGAGCAGATCATCACGGCAGTGCGAGCCGTCGCCGCGGGTGGCACGGCATTCCCGAACGACGTCCGTCGAGCCGCTCGCGCGGCGCTGCGTCCGCCCACGCCGCGCGAGGCGCAGATCCTGTCGCTCGTGGCCGAGGGCCACTCCAACGCCCAGATTGCCGAACTGCTTACGCTCCGGGTCAAGACGGTCGAGAGCCAACTCCGGCGAATGTTCGATCGGTACGACGTGACGAGCCGGACCTCGCTGGTACACGTCGCCCAACGGCAGGGCTGGATCGAGGGGGATCGGTAGTTCTCCGCCCTAGCGGTGGCTGAACCGAAGGCCGCCGAACAGGAGGAGAACGATCAAGACGATGAGCAGGAGTTCCACAGGACACCTCTTTCATCCTCATTGTGGCCGTGTTCGCTCGCCGGCTAGAGGATGAAAACCCGCTGTCCCTGTCCCCAACAGCAACCGTGCCGCCACCGCCGCGCCAGCCAACCTTCACTCGGGTGCTACTGATTGCGGGCTGCCACCTCCCTAGGCTGCGATGGACCGCACGGCATCCCGCCGTACGGCATTCCCGCATAAGGGACAGGAGGCTCCAGTGCCAAGTGCCATCGACACGGGCGATACCGCCTGGGTGTTGACCTCGACGGCCCTCGTCATGTTGATGACGCCGGGTCTGGCTCTCTTCTATGGCGGCCTGGTCCGCCGCAAGAACGTGCTCAGCACGATCATGCACAGCATGTTCATCCTTGGTCTGGTCAGCGTGACCTGGGTTCTCTTCGGGTACACGCTGGCCTTCGGCAAGGACGTCAACGGCCTGGGCATCATCGGCGGGCTCGACTACATCGGCCTGCAAGGCGTGGGCAAGGATCCCGGGCCCTACGCGGACACGATCCCCCATACCGTCTTCATGGCCTTCCAGATGATGTTCGCCATCATCACCCCCGCCCTCATCACCGGAGCGTTCGCGGAACGGAAGCGCTTCAAGGCCTTCGTCCTGTTCACGCTCCTGTGGAGCCTCTTCGTCTACTCGCCGATCTGCCACTGGGTCTGGGGCGACAACGGCTGGCTCCTCCAGCTCGGCGCCCTCGACTTCGCCGGCGGCACGGTCGTCCACATCAGCTCCGGCGTGGCTGCCCTGGTTGCGGCGCTCGTCCTGGGGCCCCGGGTCAAGCGCGAGTCGGATCGGTTCGATCCGCACGACATCCGCCTCGTCGTCCTGGGCGCCGGGCTCCTGTGGTTCGGCTGGTTCGGCTTCAACGGCGGGTCGGCGCTCGGCGCCAACGGCCTGGCCGCGAACGCCTTCGTCGTCACCAACACCGCGGCCGGCATGGCTGCCATCACCTGGGTCACCATGAGCTGGCTGCACAAGGGTTCGCCCAGCGTCATCGGCGCCGCCGCCGGCGGCGTTGCCGGCCTGGTCGCTATCACGCCCGCCTCTGGCTTCGTGGACGCCAGCGCGGCGATCATCATCGGCTTCGCCGCGGGCGTCGTCTGCTACGGGGCGATCCTGCTGCGCGAGCGGCTCAAGGTCGACGATGCCCTCGACGTCTGGGCGGTCCACGGCGTCGGTGGCACGATCGGAGCCCTGCTGACGGGCGTCTTCGCCGTGGCTGCGGTCAACGGCGCGAGCGGCCTGATCGACGGCAACGCCGGGCAGCTCGGCACGCAGTTCGTGGCCGTGGCCGCGACCTGGATCTACAGCGGCGTCGTGACCTTCATCATCCTCAAGGCGATCGACCTGACCATCGGTCTGCGCGTCGGCGAGGACGAGGAGGAAGCGGGCCTGGACGCCTCGCAGCACGGCGAGGTTGCCTGGGCCTAGGCGCCTTCGACTCGAGATACTTCCAGGGAGGACAACCCCGATGCTGATCGCAGCCTTCGCCAGCTTCGCCGCCCTTGTGGCGGTGTGGGTGATGGTCCCGTCAAGCGCCGCCGGGGAGTGCGAGGAAGCCCTCGACTGACCGGCACAACGGGCGAGCAACTCAAGACCTGAGCACCCAGGCGGGCCGGGCCTCCGGCTCGCCTGAAGGTGCGCTTACCGAAGCAGAACCGTCACGGTACCCCGGCGTCACCCGCCGGCCACCGATCCAAAACCCATCTCGGGCGCCCCGGTCCCTACCCTCGTTAGTCGGACCGCAGCCCTCACGCGCGCCGCGGCCAGCGAGAAGGGAGTCCTGAGCTTGAACGGAGGCGATACCGCCTGGGTACTGTCGGCCACGGCCCTGGTGATGTTGATGACACCGGGCCTGGCCCTCTTCTACGGCGGCCTGGTCCGCCGCAAGAACGTCCTGAGCATCCTGATGCAGTGCACCTTTGTGCTCGGGCTGGTCAGCGTCCTGTGGGTCCTCGTCGGCTACACGCTGGCCTTCGGCAGCGACTTCAACGGCTGGGGGTTGATCGGCGGCCTGGACAACCTGGGCCTCAAGGGCGTGTCGGCAGAACCGGGGCCCTACGCGGCGACCATCCCGGGCACCGCCTTCGCCCTGTTCCAGATGATGTTCGCCATCATCACCCCGGCCCTGATCATCGGGGCCTTCGCCGAGCGCAAGCGGTTCAAGGCTTTCGTTCTCTTCGCCCTGCTGTGGAGCGTGGTCGTCTACTCGCCTATCTGCCACTGGGTCTGGGGCCAGGGCGGCTGGCTGGCCAGGATGGGCGTCCTGGACTACGCCGGCGGCACGGTGGTCCACATCAGCTCCGGGGTGGCCGCCCTGGTGGCGGCGCTTGTGCTCGGCCCCCGCGTCCGGCGCGAGTCCGAGCGTTTCGAGCCGCATGACGTCCGGCTGACGGTGACCGGGGCGGGCATCCTGTGGTTCGGCTGGTTCGGCTTCAACGGCGGGTCGGCCCTGGCCGCCAACGGCCTGGCGGTCAACGCCGTGCTGGTGACCAACACTTCCGCCGGCATGGCGGCGCTGACCTGGATGACGGTCAGCTGGCTGCACAAGGGATCGCCCAGCGTGGTCGGCGCGGTCTCGGGCGCGATCGCGGGCGAGGTCGCCATCACGCCCGCCTCTGGCTTCGTGGACCCCAGCGCGGCGATCATCATCGGCTTCGCCGCGGGGGCCATCTGCTACGGCGCGATCCTGCTGCGCGAGCGGCTCAAGATCGACGATGCGCTCGACGTCTGGGCCGTCCACGGCGTCGGCGGCACCCTGGGCATCCTGTTGACCGGCGTCTTCGCGGCCACGGCCGTGAACCTGGCCGGGCGGGGCCTGATCGACGGCAACGCGGGGCAGATCGGCACTCAGATCGTGGCCATCCTGGCGGTCACCGCCTACAGCGCCATCGCCACCTTCCTGATCCTCAAGGTCGTGGACCTGGCCGTTGGCCTGCGCGTCGACGAGGCCGACGAAGAAGCGGGCCTCGATGTCTCACAACACGGCGAGGCCGTCGCCCAGGCCTAGCGCGGGCCACCTCGCAGCGAACGTTCCCGGGATCCGGGCGTGCCAGCCCACGCCCGGATCCTTCCTTGCGAGGGGGTGCGGCCGGCGCCATGCGTGCCGAACCGCAACCCGGGCGCGACCAGGACGCTACCAATCGTTCACCGCTGCGGTACTGATTCCCTGGGGCGCGGCCCATAGACTGCTGACCAGTGAACGGGACAGAAGATCCCGAAGGTTGAACCCTAGGAGCCACAGAAATGATCGCCATCGCGTTCGTGGCCTTCGCCCTCCTGGTCGCCGCCTGGTTCGTCGCCCCCTCGCGCGTTGAGGCCGCTGAGTAGTCGGCTGCGGGGAACGCGACCGGCGGTTGTCCTCTGAGACGCCGATCCCTCCCGGGGGCGATAGCCTCCCAGAAGCTCCCTTTCTCGCGCATCAGCCCGCGCACCTCTAGCAGGCAGCGCGGGCTTCGCGTGTCCGGCGTCTCTTGCGGCCGGACCCTGCCTCATCGGTCACAATGGCGCCCATGACAGCGCAGGATGAGGGCGCCCTCGAGGTGGAGCGGCTGGCCGGAGAGGCGGCCGACGACTCGGCCGCGCTGCAGGGGTTGCTGAGCGCCGTCGGCCCGGAACGGGTGGCCCAGCCGATCCGCGAGGCCAGCGCCGCCGCGCTGAAGCTGCTGGCGACGCGCCGGCCCGGACTCCTGATGCCGCACTGGGACGAGCTGGTCGGGCTCCTCGACTGCGACAACGCCTACAGCCGCATGATCGCCGTCCACGTGCTGGCGCTCCTGGCACCGGCTGACGACGAGGGCCGTCTGTCGGCCTCCCTGGATCGACTGTACGACCACCTCGGCGACATGGTCAGCGTGGCCGGCCACGTGCTCCGGGTCGCGCCGCAGATCGCCCGAGCCCGACCGGAGCTGCGCGAACGGGTCACGGCCCGGATCCTGGATCTGGAGCGGCTGGCGAAGCCGGACCGCCTGGGGCTGCTGCGCTCCTACGCGATCGAGGCCCTCGACGGCTACCTGGAGCCCGGCGAGCGCACGCCCGAAATCATGGCCTTCGTCGCGGCCGGGGTGAGCGACGACAGCCCCAAGACGCGCAAGCTGGCCGCCGAGGTGCTGGAGCGCTGGGAGCCGGCCCCGGGCGCCGCTAGGAGTTAGGCCCCTCCTCGAGGCGATAGCCCACGCCGCGAACGGACTCGGGAACGGGCGCGCCCGCCTCCTCGAGCTTGGAGCGGAGCCGGGCCACGTGCGGTTTGAGCCACTGGGGGTCCGGGTTGGGCTCGCCGGGCCAGCCGGCCGAGAGCAGGGCCGAGTGGGAGACGACATTGCCGGCGGACGCGATGAGCGCCGCCAGGAGGCTGTACTCGGTGCGGGTCAGGACGAGCTGCGTCTCGCCCACGCTGGCAGTGTGGCGGCCGCGATCGAGGACGATGGCGCCCCAGCGCAGCTCGCCGACGCCCCGCGGTTCGATGTCCGCGCTTCGGCGCCGCATGACGGCTCGGATGCGGGCCAGCAGCTCCTGCTTGCCGAAGGGCTTGACGACGTAGTCGTCGGCGCCGGTGTCCAGCGCTTCCACCTTAGCCCGCTCGTCCGCCTCGCCGGTGAGGACGATGATCGGCGTCTGGGACATGCGCCGGATCGCCCGGCAGACCTCCACTCCATCCAGGCCGGGCATGGCCAGGTCCAGCAGGACCAGGTCCGGGCGCTCCTCGGAGAAGCGGCGCAGGGCCGCGTTGCCGTCGTAGGCGGTGACGACCCGGTGACCGGCGCGCCCGACCAGGGCCGAGATGGCGCCGACCATCGCCGGCTCGTCGTCGACGATCAGGATCAGCAAGGTTGGTTCGGCTATGGGTCCCGCAGCGCCCAATTGCTGCCTCCGCTCCAGTCGGCCGGCGGATCTACTCCGGTCCGGCCTCCATCATCGCACCGGCCTCCAGGCTCGGAGCGCTGTCTGAAGTGTCGCTTATCTCGGGCACGGCCACCACGAAACGACTGCCGCCGTACCCATTCGATTCCAACCAGACACGCCCTCGCATCGCAGTCATGATCATCCGCGCCGCGTAGAGACCGATGCCCGAGCCGCGCGGCCGGTTGGCCGTTCGGACGTAGGCTTCGAAGACCGGCTCCCATTCCGACTCGGGAATGCCCGGCCCCTCATCAGTGACGTAGACCCTGATCTCGCCCTCCTCGCGCCAGGCGCCGACGCTCACCGCGGCGCCGGGTGGCGCGTACTTGACCTCGTTCTCCAGCAGGTGTTCCAGCACCTGGCGGAAGCGGCCCTCGTCGCCGACGCCCATCATCGACTCCCACGTGCCCTCGCGGCGCAGGGCGTGGTCGCGCAGCAGCGGGCCCATCTCGCTGATCGTGTCGTTGACGGCCCGAGCCACGTCGAACGGGCTCCGGGCCAGCGCGGCCTCCAGTCCTTCGCCCCTGACCGAGGCCAGGATCGAATCCACCAGGCGATCGAGGCGCGTAACCTGGCCGATGGCCTGGTCACGCCACTCGCTGACCAGGCCGGGGTTGGGCCCGGGTGGGACGTTCTCCGCTCCGGCGGCCGCGGCGGCAGCGGTTGCCGCGGCGTCGACAGCGGTGTCGGCCAGCAGGTCCAGGTAGGCCCGAACGACGGCCAGCGGCGTGCGAAGCTCATGGGTGACGACGGCCAGCAGCTCGGCCCGGGCTCCGTCGAGCGCCGACAGGGCCCGAACCTGCTCCTCTGCCTCGGCCTGCAGCCGGCCCTTCTCCACGATGCCGCCCAGCAGGGCCCCGATCGTCACCAGGAACTCGATCTCCTCGGGGGAGAAGACGCGCGTCTGGATGGCCTGGACGTTGATGACGCCGATGATCTGATCGTTCCAGGGCAGGGGCACGGAGAGCATGGAGACGAACTGCGACTGGTCGAAGCTCGGCACCCACTTGAACCGCGGGTCGGTGCGAACGTCGGGCGATGCCACCGGGCGGCGGATCAGGGCGGCCCGACCCGTGAGGCCCTCGCCCATCTCCAGGGTGACGTGGCCGATCTGGTCCCGGTCCAGGCCGTTCGTGGCCGCCAGGCGCAGCGTGGAGCCGTCGCGATCAACTAGATAGACGGAGCAGACCTCTACGTCGAGCGCCGTCGTGGTGCGGTCGACGATCGTCCGCATCAGCTCGTCCCAGGTGCTGGCGGTGGTCAGCAGCTTGGCGAACTCGTGCAGAGACTCCAGCTCACGCAGCTTGCGCTCGGCGTCGAACGGCACCCCCCTTCCCGGGCCCAGCTCGGTCGCTCCGGGCGGGCCCTCGGGCTCCAGGTTGGGCTCCGGCGCCGGGCAGGCCGGACCAGCCGCTCGCACCGGCTCACGGGCCGGCTCGAATCTCTTGCGGCTGGATCGGTCGCGACTCGGCATGTGCCGTAAAGGCTAACTCGCGTCGGGCGCGTCGACGACCCGGGCCGGCAGGCTCTCCAGGAGCGGCTCGGTCCAGGTCCATGCGGCGCCATGGTGGCGGCCCACCGCTCCGTGGCGCGCAGCCTCGGTCCGCAGCGGCAGGCCGAAGATTTCGATGAAGCCCACCGCCGCCGCGTGATCGTAGGTGTCGTCGGCCTCGTAGGTGGCCAGGGACTTCTCGTACAGGCTCAGTGGCGAGCGGCGGCCGACGACGACAGCATTGCCGTGGTCGAGGCGGACCCTGACGTCGCCGCTGACGACGCGCTGGCTGCTGGCGGCATAGGCCCGCAGATCGCGGTGCAGGGCGCTGAACCACAGCCCGTCGTAGGTCAGCTGGGCCAGCTCGTCGGCCACGATGCGATTGAAGCGCAGCGTGTCCTTGGTCAGGGTCAGGCCCTCCAGGGCGCGGTGGGCGCGATGGATGATCGTGGCCGCCGGCGCCTCGTAGATCTCACGGCTCTTGATGCCGACGAGGCGGTCCTCGACGTGGTCGATGCGGCCCACGCCGTGGGCCCCGCCCAGCTCGTGCAGCTTCTCCACGAGAGCTACCGGTTCCAATCGCTCGCCGTCCAGCGAAACCGGCACGCCGCCCTCGAAGCCGATGACGATCTCCACCGGGGCGGGCGCCTTGCCCGGGTCCACGGTCCACTTGTAGACGTCGTCGCGGGGCGCCGTCCAGGGATCCTCAAGGATGCCGGCCTCGATGGAGCGGCCCCAGAGGTTGACGTCGACCGAGTAGATCGATTCCTTGGAGATGGTGATCTCGATGTTGCGGGCCCTGGCGTACTCGATCTCCTCCTCGCGCGACAGGCCCATGCCGACGCGCATCGGGGCGATCACGGCCAGGCTGGGGTCCAGGGCGTGAGTGGCGATGTCGAAGCGGACCTGGTCGTTGCCTTTGCCGGTGCAGCCGTGGGCGACCGCGTCGGCGCCCTCCTTGTGGGCGACCTCGACCAGCAGCTGAGCGATCAGCGGCCGGGCCATGGCCGTGGCCAGCGGGTAGACGCCCTGGTAGAGGGCCCCGGCCTGGACGTGCGGCCAGCAGAAGTCGCGCACGAATCGGTCGCGGGCGTCGACGATGTAGGCCTTGCCGGCCCCGGCGCCGATGGCCCGCCGATCGACGTCCTCCTTCAGCACCCCGCCGCCCAGGTCGACCGTCAGGGTCACGACCTCGACGTTGTGCTGCTCGCGCAGCCAGGCGACGGCGACCGAGGTGTCGAGACCGCCCGAATAGGCGAGCACAACCTTCTTCATCGAGGAGCCTCCGTGATCGAGAAGGGAAGCTCGGCCGGCAGAGTATCCGCGCCGGCCGGCTGGAACGTCTGGAAACGGGTAAGCCAGCGCTTGAGCGCGGCCTCGTTCTCGAACAGCACCAGGAGCGTGTTGTCGCCGGCCAGGGTGCCGACTTGGTCTGTCAGGCTCGACTGGTCGATCGCCTGGGCGATCGCCCCGGCCGAGCCCGGTGTGGCCAGCAGGACCAGCGACAGGCCGCTACGCCCGACACGGACCGGGATGTCCTCCAGCAGCCGCTGCAGGCGGGCGTCGTAGGCGTTGCCCGAGGCGGCGTTCTCGGGCGTGGCGTAGACGTGGCGGTCGCCCCGCGGCACCTTGACCAGGCCCAGCTCGGCGATGTCGCGGCTGACGGTCGCCTGGGTGACCTCGTAGCCCCGGGCCCGGAGCAGCTCGGCCAGATCCTCCTGCGAGCCGATGGGCGAGGCGCCGATGAGGTCCAGCATCGTCCGCTGCCGGCGCTGCTTGACGTGGCTGGTCCCGCCGTTGGCCATGGTCGTCACGCCGGCGCCTTGGCGGCGGTTATGCGCGTCCCGAAGGTCGGGTCGCCCAGGGCCCGGCTCAGAGCGTGCGGATCCTTCGAATCGCAGATCACCGCCTCCGCGCCGGGCCAGCTCACGGCTGCCAGGGCGGCTCGGATCTTGGGCACCATGCCGCCCTTGATGACGCCCTCGGCTATGAGGCCCTCGGCCTCGTCGGCAGTCATCGCGGCCAGCTTCTCGCCGCCGGCGTCGCGGATGCCGTCTACATCGGTCATCAGCACGAGCTGCCGAGCGCCGAGCCCGGCGGCGATTCCGGAGGCCGCGTCGTCGGCGTTGACGTTGCAGACCACGCCCTGCTCGTCGCGGGCGAGGGGAGCGACGACGGCTACCTGCCCGGCCACCAGGAGCGTGTCGATGAAGTCGCGCCGCAGCCCCACGACGTGGGCCACCAGGCCCAGCCCGGGGACTCGCTCGGCGATCATGAAGCCGCCGTCCACGCCGGAGAGCCCCACGGCATCCACGCCCCGGTCGCGCAGACCCGAGACCAATTCGGAGTTCACCACTCCCCTCAGCACGGCCGCGGCCACTTCCAGCGAGGCGGGGTCAGTGACCCGCAACCCGCCCTCGAACTTGCTGGGAACGCCCAGGCGCTCCAGCCACTCGGTGATGCGCTTGCCGCCGCCGTGGACCAGAACGGTCGGCCGCTTACGGGCGACCTGGGCCACTTCGTCCAGGACGTGGGCCTGGTCGCTCAGGGTCGTGCCGCCGAGCTTGAGGACGAGGACTTCGCTCACGTCGTGTACTCCGCGTTCTCGATGACGTATTCCTCGGTCAGGTCGCAGCCGAAGGCCTCGCCGCTGCCGTCGCCCAGTCCCAGGTCGAGACGGATGAGGACCTCGGAAGCGTTCATGGCGGTCCCGACAGCATCGGTGTCGAAGTCCACCGGCTGGCCGGCGAAGACGGTCGTCTCGGCGATGGCGATCCGGAGCCTGCCCAGGTCCAGGTTCGGCCGGCGGCAGGCACGGGACATGGCTTCGGTGTGGTCCAGGCTGGCTGCCTGGAGCTCCTCCTCATCGGGCAGGCGGGCATTCCCGGCGGCGCCGGCGACGCGGCCCCAGTTGGGGTCACGGCCGTGGACCGCGGCTTTGAGGAGGTTGCTGCTGACGACGGCCCGGGCCACGGCGCGGGCGTCGTGGTCGTCGGCGGCGCCGCTGACCTGGCAGGTTATGAGGGTCGTGGCGCCCTCGCCGTCGGCGGCCTGCTGGCGGGCCAGCGACCGCGCCACCGACTCAATGGCCCCGCTCAGGGCCGCCGTCGCGGGGCTGCCCTCCGCGACCGGCGCTGCGCCCGCCGCACCCGAGGCGAGCAGGAAGACGGTGTCGTTGGTGCTCGTGTCGCCGTCCACGCTGAGCTGGTTCCAGGTCCGCTGGACGATCGGCGACAGCAGGGCGTGGAGCGTCCCGGGCTCGACCGTGGCATCGGTCAGGACGACGCTCAGCATCGTGGCCATGTTGGGGTGGATCATGCCCACGCCCTTGGCGATGCCGGAGACGGTCACCCGAACCGGCTCGCCGCCGGGACCGGGCAGGTCCAGCACGGCCGTGGCGGCCTTGGGCTTGGTGTCGGTCGTCATGAGGGCCTCGGCCACGGCCTCGAAGTCCTCGTCGGCGGCCGCCAGCTCGGGCATCAGCGCCGCGATCCCGGCGCGGACCTTGTCCACGGGCAGCCGCGACCCGATCAGGCCTGTCGAGAGAGCGAGCGTCGCCTGGGGCTCGATCGAGAGAGCGGCGGCCAGAGCCTCGCAGACCGCGCGCTGGTCGGCCTCACCGGCGGCCGCGGTCGCGGCGTTGGCGCAGCCGGCGGTGGCCACGATGGCCTGTGCCCAGCCGAAGCGGCCGTTGCCAGCTGGCTCGGAGGCGGCGAGATGCTCCCGCGAGACCGTGATCGGCGCGGCCACGACCTGGTTGCGGGTGAACGTCGCGGCGGCTGCTGCCGGCCGGCCCAGGGTGGCCACGATGCCCAGGTCTGTGCGGCCCGAGACCTTGATGCCGGTGGCAGTCGCCCCGGCCCGGAAACCAGCCGGCAGGGCGGCCCGCTGCTCGGCGGCCGGCAGCGAGCCGGGCAGGGCTGCGAGCGTTTCGACAGACGGCGCCAAGCTGGTTTCCTCCGGTCCGGCTAGGGAGCGAGCGGGTGCTGCTCCAGGCTGGCCGTCTCGGGCAGGCCGAACAGCACGTTGAGGGCCTGAACCGCCTGGCCGGCGGCGCCCTTGACGAGGTTGTCGATGACGCCGATGGCCAGGATGCGGCCGCTGCGCGGGCTGACCCTGCACCAGACGCGACACAGGTTGCTACCGTAGACGTGCCCGGTGGCCGGCGGGTCGGCAACGATCTGGACGAACGGTTCGTCCCGGTAGGCCTCGGCGTAGAGCGCGTCCAGCTCGGCCTGGGTGACCGGCCGGGTCGGCCGGACGTGGCAGGCGGCCAGAATGCCGCGGGTCATCGGGATCAGGTGAGGCAGGAAATCGACCGTGGCCACGCCCGGGTTGGCGTCCCGGGAGCCCATCGCGCCCCGCTCGCCCTGCTGGGCCAGCTCCTGCTCCATCTCGGAGGTGTGGCGGTGGGCGAACATGCCGTAGGCCTTGACGCTGCCGTTGACCTCGCAGAACGACAGGTCTGGCTTGGGCTCTCGGCCGGCACCGGAGACGCCGCTCTTGGCGTCGACGACCAGGTCGCCGATGAGCCCGGCCCGGGCCAGCGGGGCCAGGGTAAGGATCGCGACGGTGGGGTAGCAGCCGGGCAGCCCGATGACGACTGCTTCCTTGTCGGCGGCGGCCCGGATCTCCTCGCGGTGCAGCTCGGGCAGGCCGTAGACGGCCTGGGCCAGCAACTCCGGCTCGGGGTGGTCGAACTTGTACCAGCGCGGGTAGTCCGCGGGATCGTGGAGCCGGAAATCCGGGCCCACGTCGAGCAGGGCCGAACCCTGAGCCACTATCTGGCGGGCCATGCCGGCGGCCACGCCGTGGGGCAGAGCGGTGAAGATGGCGTCGGCCTCGGGGATGGCCTGGTCCACGACCAGGCCCGTGGCCGCAAGGTGAGGGTGCGAGACGCCGATCGGCTCGTTGTCGCGATTGCGCCCGTAGAGGCCGGCCAGTCTGACGTGCGGGTGGTTCAGCAGGATACGGACCAGCTCGCCGCCGCCGTAGCCGGTCGCGCCGACTATGCCGACGCTGATCGCCTTCCCGGCCCGCTTCCGCGCCGCCTGGGGTCCCAGCCCGCGCTCCGATCCGGCTGCCGCCTTCCGGCCTGCGCTCACGGGCGCAGCGGCGGACGCAGCCGTCTGTGGCTCCTCACCGGGAGCGGCCGATGGAAGATCGGAATCGGATCGGATCGCGGACATGGTCGGCGCAGTATACAGAGGCCTGCATAGTCATGCAAGGGCCTGGATGACGCAGCGACCCTGCCGCTCCACTCGTATCCGGCCGTCCAGACCTGGCCGGGTGTCTAGACCTGGCCGGCGACCAGCAGCAGCACCCAGGCCATCATGAACCAGTGCAGCAGCCAGCCCCAGATCATGGACCTGGTACGCCAGGCCAGGATGCCGAAGAAGGCGCCGCCCAGGATCGTGGAGAACTGCTCGAGCTGGGGCTTGTAGACGTGCATCAGGGTGAAGGGGATCACCTGCAACCAGATGGCATCGGCGCCGTAACGGCGCCCCAGGCCCCACAGCAGCCAGCCCCGGCAGAAGAACTCCCAGGCCAGGATGTCGACCCCGGTGTCTACGACGAGGCGCCAGGTCGGTCGGCCGGCCAGCGAAACGGTGTAGTACCTCTTGAAGTCCGGCTGCTGGACCACGATCCAGATGACGACGGCCATGACGACTATGCCCGCCAGGGTGATCGGCAGGCCGCGCCGCCAGTCGCCCAGGGTCAGCCCGTAGCGGCGCGGGTCCTCCCGCCAGACGACCAGGATGATGGCCATCGGGACCAGGAACTCGAGGACGAAGCGGTCGTAGGCATGGTCGATGACGCGGTTGTTGAAGGCCAGGATCAGGACCGTGAGCGAGACGATGACGAGCTGTGCGATCCGGGCGTCGAAGTCGACCCCCCATACCCGCCAGCTGGATGCGGCGGGCTCGACTGCCGCCGCTTCGGCCTTCGCGCGTCGCGCCATTCGTGCCTCCCCTGAGTGCCTCCGCCGTGTCTGGCCAGACCCTATCAGGACGGCCCCGGCGCTGCCGGATTGAGCGCCGCGCCACTCCCCTGACTAACGTACCGGGTGGTCCTGGCGGTGCCTGCGCGCACCGGTGACGGCGGGCACCGCGGGCCGGCCGCATATGACTGCCAGACCCGAACGTGCCATGGCATGCGGCGCTGCCGGGGATCAGACTCCGCCAAATGGGGGAGCCTGTGTTGGGAACCAGGTACCCATCGGGGAGTGCCACCATGAACCAGCCTTACGGAGCGTGTGAAGGCGGGACCCTGGGGTCGCTGGCCTGCGGTCGGTCGAAGCGCCTGCTGCCCTTCCTGGCAGCCGGTGCCCTTGCCCTGACCTCGCTCGGCGCAGCACCCCTTCCGGCCCTCGCGTTCGGTTCAACCGTCGTCTGTGGAGGGCGGGTCGAGGCAGCGGTCTTCGCGCCCTGGGGCGACGGCGCCACATACTTCCTTGTGCCCAACGGCGACTTCGAGGACGGGGCCCGCGACTGGGCCCTTTCCGGCGGGGCCAGCGTCGTGTGGGGGAACGAACCGTTCAAGGTCGATGGAGCTGCGGACTCTCACAGCCTGAGGCTGCCGCCCGGCTCGAGTGCGGAGTCGCGGACCATCTGCGTCTCGCAAGGCGAGGATGCGATTCGTCTGTTCGTCAACAACCGCCACGTTCGCGGCGCTATCCTCCATGTCGAGGCCATCGCTCGCAATCCGACGACCGGGTCCTACGGCTACGCCGCGTTCGACGTCAATGGGGACGTGCCCTCCAAGTCATGGGCGCCGACCATGAGGCTGAGTATTCCCAGGATGTTCGACGGGAGCGGCGTCGAGGAGCTGACCCTTCGCTTCACCCTGCGGGGCACCCCCGCGACGTGGGGGATCGATGACGTCTACGTCGATCCGTACAAGTCGTGGCGGTAGGGAGGCATCTCCGGCCGGTAATGTCGCCAGGCTCAGGGGTCGACAGCCCGAACGGCTCGGGCTCGAGGCACCGCGTCCGCCACGACGACTCTGACGGCCACGTTTCGATCGAGCGCGACCCTCACCTGATCGCGGCCATCAGCGAAGCGGTGAGCATCCGCGAGGCGCGGGACCGGGCCCACTCGCCGATCCCGATCCCGGATCGCATGTCGGGCCTGCTGACCGGCGGCTCGTTCCTGACAACGCTGGTCATCTGGCTGATCGTGGCGCCGCCGGCGATCCCCCTGGGCCTGCTGGCAGCCTGCGTGGCGGCCCACGCCGCCGCCGCCTCCATCGAGTTCGAGATGGGTCCCGGGCTGGCGTTGCCGACCACCCCCGTCCTGTACGTCGCCCTCTTCCTGCTGCCGCCGGCGCTGGTGCCGGTCACGGTCCTGGCCGGTCTCGGCCTGGCCGCCGTCTTCGGCCACCTCCGCGACCCGAATCGCCACGAGAGGCCGATCGTGCTGGCCGGCTCCGCCTGGCACTCGATGGGGCCGGCCGTGGTCTTCGCCCTGGCCGGGTTGAACGGCCCGACGCCGGCCGCAGTCTGGGTCTGCGCCGTCGCCCTGGCGACGCAGTTCGCCTGCGACGGCGTCGCGTCCTGGGTCCGCAACGTCTACGGCCTGGGGGTCTCGACTCGCGAGCTGGCCGACGGCCTGCTGTTCACCTTCCTGGCCGACCTGGCCCTGGCCCCGGTAGGCGTGGCCGCGGCCTTCGCCATCCCCGGCTCCCCGGCGGCGCTCCTGGTGCTGGCTGGTCCGATGCTCCTGCTGGGGCTGCTGCAGCGCGATCGCGAGCATCAGATAGACCGGGCCGTGGTCCTGAGCGAGGCCTTTGCCAAGAGCGCCGACAGGGCCCGCCGCGACATCCTGACCGGGCTCCGCAACCGGCTGGCCTGGGAGGAGGCGGTGGCCGTCAACGCCGAGCTGCCGGGGCCGATCGGTGTCGTGCTGGCCGACGTGGACGGTCTCAAGGCCACCAACGACGCCTTCGGGCATGAGGCCGGCGACAAGCTGCTGGTGGCGATTGCCGGGTTGATTGCCGGCGTCACCCCGCCGGAGGCCATGGCCGCTCGGCTGGGTGGCGACGAGTTCGGCATCCTGCTCCCGGGGTCGCTCGCGGATCATGCGGCGGCGATCGCGGACGAGTTGCGACGCTCGATCGGCGACTCGGGAGGGGGACCGCCCAACGGCTTGCGTCTGAGCGCGTCGGTCGGCTACGGCACGGCTCGAAGCGGGGCCCTTCTGGCGATGGGCTTCATGGAGGCCGATCGCCGGGTCTACGAGGACAAGGCGCGCCGCAGCGCCGGCCGGCGCTAGGTGGCGGTCGCGGGCGAGGCCACGGCCTGCTTGCCGCGTGGGGCCTGCCCGGGCGGGGGAGTCAGGAACTGCTCCTGGTAGAGCCTGGCGTAGAGCCCGTTCGCTCGCAGCAGTTCGGCATGGGTCCCGCGCTCGATGATCCGCCCTCGATCCAGGACCAGGATGAGGTCGGCTCGCAGGATCGTCGACAGGCGGTGGGCGATGGCAATCGTGGTCCGGCCCCGCTCCAGGCTCTCGAGGGCCTCCTGTATCAGTCGCTCGCTGACCGTGTCCAGGGCGGAGGTCGCCTCGTCGAGGATCAGCACCAGCGGATCCTTGAGCAGCACCCTGGCGATGGCGATGCGCTGCTTCTCGCCGCCGGACAGCTTGTAGCCGCGTTCGCCGACCACCGTGTCGTAGCCGTCGGGCAGTTCCATGATCCGATCGTGGATGGCCGCCGCGCGGGCAGCTTCCTCCAGCTCGGCGTCGCTGGTTTCCGGGCAGGCGTAGCGCAGGTTATCTCGGATCGAGGCGTGGAAGAGGTAGGTCTCCTGGGTCACGAAGCCGACGATCCGGCCCAGCGAGGCCAGCCTGACGTGGCGAACGTCGTGGCCGTCGATCTCGACCCGTCCGCGATCGACGTCGTACAGCCGCGGGACCAGGTAGGTCGTCGTCGTCTTGCCGGCGCCGGACGGGCCGACGAGGGCCACCAGCTGCCCCGGCCCGACTTCGAAGTCGATCTTCTCCAGGGCGAACGGTCGCCGCTTCTCTGGCTTGTCCGGTGGCGGCTGGGTCGTCGGTTCGGGGCCGCCTTTGGCGGGAGCCGGCGCCACTGCCGTCGCGGGGTAGCGGAACCACACGTTGCGGAAGCGAACCCTGCCGCCGGTCGTGGCTCTGTCGAGCTCGATGGCGTCCGGGGCGTCGGCGATCTCCGGCTTCATCTCCAGGTACTCGAAGATGCGGTCGAACAGGGCCAGGGCGCCCGCTATCTCGACCTGGATGTTGAGCAGCTGGCCGAGCGGGAAGAAGAGCCGGCTCTGGAGTGTGGTGAAGGCCACGATGTCGCCGATGGACGGCGGGTGCGGATCGTGGTTGATGGCCAGGTAGCCGGCCAGCCAGTACACGAAGGCCGGGATGATCGACATGATCGTGCCGATCAGGGCGAAGAACCAGCGGCCGACCATGGCCTGCCGGACCTGGTTCTCGGCCACCCGCTTGTTCAGCTCGGCGAAGCGATCGATCGAGGCCTGCTGGGCGCCGAAGGTCTTGGACAGCAGGATGCCGCTGACGCTCAGCGTTTCCTCTGTCGCGGCGGTCATGTCGGCCAGCGACTTCTGGGTCTCGGTCGAGACTTCGCGGCGGACCTTGCCTACCCGGTTCGCCACGACGGCGAAGAACGGCAGCATGGCCAGCGACAGGGCCGTCAGCCGCCAGTCGATGAAGAGCATGGCGATGATTGTGCTGATCACTATCGCGACGTTGCTGGTGATGCTGGCCGCGGTGTCGGTCACGACGCGCTGGATGCCGCCCACGTCGTTGGACAGGCGGCTCTGGATCTCGCCGGTGCGGGTCTCGGTGAAGAAGCGCAGCGGCATCGCCTGGAGGTGGCCGTAGAGGGCCGCACGCAGGTCGTGCATGACGCCCTGACCGATCTTGTTGTTGAGGTAGCTCTGGCCGACGCCGATCAGGCTGCTCACGATTGGGATCACGATCATCAGGGCCACGAACAGGTTCAGCAGCCCGAAGTCCAGCCGGCCGATGGCGTCGTCGATGAGCAGCTTGAGCAGGATGGGGTTGATGACGCCCAGGATGCTGGTCAGCAGGATGGCGCCCAGGACCACCAGCACCTTTATCTTGTAGGGCCGGAAGAAGCCCACGATCTTGCGGGCGGTGCCGAGACGCCTTCGGGGCGGCAGAGCGGGCTCATCCGGAAGCATCGTCGACCGGGCGAAGCCTCCACGGCCCATCCCCTGTCCGCCGCCTCCGCCGCGGCCGCCGCCGGAGTGGGATCCGCCGCCCGACTGCATGGAGTGGGTTGCCTCCTACCGCGCGCCCGCGGCCTGCGCCTCCTGGGTCTCGAGCCAGCGTTCGGCGTCGATGGCCGCCCGGCAGCCCTCGCCCGCGGCCGTGACGGCCTGGCGGTAGCGGGAGTCGTCCACGTCGCCGGCGATGAAGACGCCCTCGATCGCCGAGGCCGACGTGGCGCCGTCGTGGCGGAGGTAGCCCTTCTCGTCGGTCTGGAGCCAGTCGCGGAAGACGGCCACGTTGGGCCTGTGGCCGATGGCCACGAAGAGCCCGTCGACAGGCAGAAGCTCCTCGGGCCCGCCGTCGGTGGCCGCCAGACGGAGGCCTTCCACCTTCTCTTCGCCCAGGACCTCCTGGACCGTCCGGCTCAGGTGCAGCTCGATCCTGGGGTGCTCGCGCGCGCGAGCCTGCATTATCTTGCTGCCCCGGAACTCATCCCGGCGGTGGATCAGGTGGACCTTCGAGGCGAAGCGGGTCAGGAACAGGGCCTCCTCGAGGGCGCTGTCGCCCCCGCCGACCACGGCCACGTCCTTCTCGCGATAGAAGAACCCGTCGCAGGTGGCGCAGGCGCTCACGCCGCGGCCGCGGAGGCGAGTCTCGCTCTCCAGGCCGAGCCACTGGGCGTCCGCGCCGGTGGCGACGATGACGGATTGGGCGCGGTACTCCTGGCCGGCCGCCCAGAGGCGGAACGGCCGCGAGCCCAGGTCCACCCGGTCTACGTCCGCGTCGACGATCCGGGCTCCGAAGCGCTCGGCCTGCTTGCGGAAAAGGCCCATCAGCTCGGGTCCCTGGATCCCTTCCGGGAAGCCGGGGTAGTTCTCCACCTCGCTGGTGATCATCAGCTGCCCGCCGCTGACAAGGCCGCCGATGACGACCGGCTCCAGGTTGGCCCGGGCGGCGTAGATGGCCGCCGTCATTCCGGCCGGCCCCGAGCCGACTATCGCCACGCGAGTGTCGATGGGCCCGCGTTGCGCGGAGACGGCTTCGCCCGGAGCGGCGGCTGCGTCCGCCGGAGTGACGAGGTTGAGGTTCAGGCCGGCCAGGCCCTTGGGTGCTTTGGGAGTGGCGTCGCTCATGGCCTCATCCTAGCATGGCGTGCATACTCCCGGGGGGTATCGCGCGCGGGCTGTCCCGGCCGTCAGATCGCGGCCGGCTCGATGGCCTGGACCTGGGGCACGACGTCGCGGGCGAGGGTCTCCAGGTGGCGCGGGTCCCAGACGTCCTTCATGTTGAAGATGACGTGCTGGACGCCAGCCTCGGCCACTGAGCCGAAGCGGTCCACCACCTGGGCGGCCGACTCGCTATCCAGGTCTACCGACCACAGGTTCGTGCGCTCGATCTCCTCGAACGGCCGGCCCTCTTCGGCGCAGCGCTGGCGCAGGACCTCGAACTTGTGCTTGACCTGCTCAGGCCCGCCGAAGATGTTGCAGGCGTCCGCGTAGCGGGCGACCAGCCGCAGCGTCTTCTGCTCCCCTCCGCCGCCGATCAGGATCTTCGGGTGCGGCCGGCTGATCGACTGGGGCGAGTTGAGCAGTCGCGTGGCCTGGTAGTGGCGGCCGTCGAACGGCTCCTCCGTGCCGCGCTCGCCCTGCCACATGGCGTGGCAGATCTGGAGCGCCTCCTCGAGCATCTCGAATCGGATGCCCAGCGGCGGCATAGGGAAGCCCAGACCCTGGCTCTCCTCTTCGTTCCAGGCGGCGCCGATGCCCAGGTAGGCTCGCCCGCCGCTCAGCACGTCCAGCGTGGTCGCCGCCTTGGCCCACAGCGCGGCCTGGCGATAGTGGACTCCGCCGACCATCAGGCCGAGCAAGGCCTTCTTCGTGTGGGCGGCCATGTACCCCAGCGCGGTCCAGCCTTCGAGCATCGGCTCCTCGGGCTTGCCCACGCCGCGGATCTGAAAGAAGTGATCCATGACCCACAGCGAGTCGAATCCCGCGTCGTCGGCGGTCTCGACTATGCGGGCCAGGGTGGGGCCTATGGAGGCCGGAGCGTCCGGCCAGGTGAACGAAGGAATCTGCAGTCCGATCTTCATAGGCAGAGCGTAGCACCGGCGGGCGCCCGGCCGGCGCTCTAGATCCGCTCGATGCGCCGGGGGGAGAAGCGGGGGCCGAAGCGCGGGATCTTGATGCCCGAGATCTCGAGCAGGCGAATGACGCGCGCCCGCTGGCCGGAGTAGGGAGCCAGGAGCTCGAGCATGCGGGCGTCGTCGGCACGAGGCTCGCCGGCCAGGGCCCAGGCCACCAGGTCCGGGATGTGGGCGTCACCGAGGCTGACCGCGTCCGGGTCGCCGAAGGCGGCGCGCGTGGCCTCGGCCGCGGTCCACGGCCCGATGTCCTCGATCGTCTGCAGGCGGGCCCGAGCCTCCTCCGGCGAGAGCGCCAGCCACGATTCGATCGTCCCCGCCACGGCGCCGATGCGACGAACCACCTCAGCCCGCCGCCGCTCCAGGCCCAGGGGGTGGAAGTCGAAGTAGGGGAGCGAAGCCAGGCGCGCCGGTTCGGGCGGGAGCAGCATCGGCACGGGGCCGGGGGCGGGCTCGCCGAGGCGACGGACGATGGCCCGGTAGGCGCGGTGCGCTTCCGGCACCGTCACCTTCTGACCTGTCACGGCCGGTAGCAGGGGTGGCAGAAGCTGGCCGGTGCGGGGCAGCCGCAGGCCGGGGAAGCGCACGACAAGCTCGCGCAGGCGCGGCTGCCGCGGCACGAAGGCGTCCGGATCGTCCAGCAGGCCGGCCAGCCCGGGGGCGGCCTCCAGCGCCAGGGCGGCGCCGGGGCCCCAGGCTTCGGCGACAATGGCGTCTTCTTCGGCTCGCAGGTGAAGGGCGGCAGGGCCGTCGGCTGTCCGGCGGGAGAGCCACCAGCCGTCCGGGCGGAGCAGGATGGCCGGATCGTCGCGACCTGTCTGGAGCGAACTGAGCGTGCGCCGCAGGTCTATCGGGCTGTCGGTTCCGAGGCGGCGGCTCAGAGGCCGGCCTGGCTCGCCGATTGGAACCGGGCCGCTCACCGGAAGAGGTCGAACTCGGGCGGGATCAGGCAGTCGGCGATGCGGCCCTCGCCCCTGGTGGGGCTGGCGCCGCGAACGAGGGCCGCGGGCCGGCGCGCGATCTTGCCCATCGCCAGCTCGGCGGCCGTGGCGATCTCGTCGGCGGTGGCCCGGATCGTGCTCTTCATGATTCGCCCGTCCGCGTCGGGGCTGCCGCGCAGATCGTCGATCGGTTTCATGCCGCTGACGCCGATGGCCACGTCGGTGATGCCCCAGCGCCAGGGGCGGCCGAAGGAGTCGGAGACGATGACGGGCAGGTCCACGCCGAGGGCCTCGCGGACGGAGGACCTGATGCGGTCGGCCGAGGCGTCCGGATCGGCCGGCAGGAGCGTCGCCACGTTGCCGCTTCCGGGCCCCATGTTTGAGGCATCGACTCCGCCGTTGGCGCAGACGAAGCCCTGGGGCGTCTCGGTGATGAGGACTCCGTTCTGCATGCGGAGGACGCGGCGGGCCTCGGAGAGCACCACTTCTATCTGGCGGGCGTCGCGATCCCAGCGGGTGGCGAATTCGACGGCCTCCGGCCGCGGCTCGATCTCCGTGAGGTCGACGATGGCGCCCTCGGCCTTGGAGACGATCTTCTGGGTGACGACCAGCACGTCGTCCTCCCGCAGCGGCTGCGCCTCCGAACCTTCCAGGGCTGCCACCAGCAGGGCCGCCAGATCGTCGCCGGACCGGACCTCGGGGATCCCGTCCAGGGCGAAGACCTCCAGCCGTCCACCGGCCGAGCCGGCACCGGGAGCGTTCATCGCCCGCCCTCGTGGTCCAGGCCGGCCAGGTCGGCCTCCAGGAGATCGGCCGGCGTGTCCAGGTCGAAGGCCAGCGGGCCGTCGACCTCCGCGTAGATCGCCCCGGCTCGCTCGGCCTCGGAACGGTGAGCGGCCCGGCTGCCCTCGCCGAAGCGGAACTCGATCGCGCCCGGCGGGGAAACCAGTAGGGCGTTGGTGCCGGTTCCGTGGCGATCGGGGGCCAGCGCCACCAGCGGCCTGCCCGGCTCCGCTCGATGCGCCTCCTTGGCTGCGCCAAGCAGCTCGTCGATCGCCCGGGTCGTAACGCCGGCCAGGTCGGCCGGCAGGACCAGCATGGCCGTGGCTGCGGGCGGCAGCGCCGCTCGAGCCTCGGCCAGGGCCTCGTTGAGCCCGCTGCCGTTCTGGAGAACCGTGGAGGCGCCGAGCTCGCGAGATCGTGTCAGGAGGTCCGTGTCGGGCGAGACGACGACCGCGAGCTCCAGCCGGCCGGAGCCTTGCGCCGCCGTCACGACTCGCCGCAGCAGGGCCAGCACCAGCTCGGCTCGCTCCTCGGCGTCGAGAGGCTCGCCCAGTCGCGACTTGGCCCCGCTGAGGGAACGGATCGGAATCACGGCCACGACGTGCGACAGATCGGCGCTCATGCCCGCCTCGCTGCGACCGAAAGGACCTCGCGCGCCAATCTGACCCGCGCCGCCTCGTCGGTCATGATCGTGTCGGCGACTACCGCCTCAACGCCCAGGGCAGCCGCGTCGCCCGCCAGAGAGCGGTCCTGCTCGTCCAGGACGAAGGCGTCCAGCAGCCCCGTGGCCGCGTAGCGTCGCGCCACGCCGAGCGCCGTGGCCTCCTCGCCCAGGCCGGCCATCATTCGATCGGCCGGGCCGCGCAAAGCCTTGCCGGCCACGATCCCCGAGACGGCAACGACGCGGATGCCCCTGGCGCGCGCCGCCGAGATCGCCGCGACCATCCCCGGCACGGCCAGGATGGGCCCGATCGAGACGATCGGGTTGGAGGGGGCGATCACGACCGCCTCTGCCGACTCGAAGGCCGAGGCAACCTCGGGCGTCACCCGGGCCCGCTCGGTCCCTTCGAAGGTGACCTCCCTGACCGCCGGCTCCTGTTGGAGGCGAACGAAGTAGTCCTGGAAGTCGAGCCAGCCGCCGTCGGTCCTGACTCGCGTCCGCACCGGCTCGTCGGCCATGGGCAGGACGCGCGACGACACTCCCAGCGCCCGGGCCAGCTCGGCTGCGACCTCCGTGGGGCGACGGCCCGCCCGCAGCCGGGCGGCGCGGAACAGGTGAGTGGCAATGTCTCGATCGCCCAGGCGGAACCAGGTTTCCTCGCCCAGCCGGGCCAGCTGGTCCATCACCGTCCAGGACTCATCGGCCAGCCCCCAGCCCTGTACCGGGTCGGCCACGCCGGCCAGGGTGTAGAGGACCGTGTCGTGGTCGGGCCAGACCGGCAGCGAGTGGTGCTCCAGGTCGTCGCCGGTGTTGACGACGACGCTCAGCTCGCCGGGCTCCAGGGCACGCTGCAGGCCGTCCGCCAGCTTGGCGCCACCCACTCCTCCAGCCAAACAAACGACTCTCATCGCCACAGGTTAGCGCCGCCGCGGCCCGGTCGCGCGGCCTCCTCAGCGTGGCCGGGGGGCCGTCTGGCGCTGCAGAGGGGTGGAGCAGAGTCGGGAGAATGACTATTGGGGAGGGTACCTCTGATGGACTGCCCGCCGAACGCCTTGCCGCCTAGCATCAATGGGTCTATGGCCGATTCTGCGTGCCTAACACCGGGCACGCCGGCGGCCTGGCTTGCAAGGCGGGAACTTGATAACGTCTCATCCTCGCTCATCCCGGACGCGATCCCTGAGGCAGGGTAGCGTGGTTCATTTGGGAGGGTCGCCGACATGCGCGTCCTGAGTATCCGGCTCCTGGCCGTAATGGTCCTGATCGTCACGGCGCTTGGGTTTGCACCGATGGCGCGCGCCGCCGCGCTCTCCGTCGTAGGGACGAATCCGCTCAGCGCCGTCAACGCGTCCTCAGCCGTCGCCTCCGGCTGGGCCGATCCAGGGGCCACTGTGTCCCTGACGGTAACGGACAGCGGGAGCGGGTCGGTGGCCGCCGCCGCGACAGCGGGCGACGATGGGTCGTGGATGATCAGCGGCCTGGATCTGTCCGTCCTGGCCGACGGCGCCATCAACTACGGCGTGGCCTCGGGGGTCTCGACGGACGACTACTCCGCCGACAAGGCCGCCTCACCGGCCCTGTACGTGACCAGCGCCACCAACCCGGTCGCCGCCGCCGACCAGACCGCCGTTGCGATCGCCGGCGTGTCGGTGCCGGACGCCAGCATCGACCTGACGATCAGCGACGGCACGAACACGGTGACGTCGTCTACGACGGCCAACGGGTCCGGCGACTGGAGCTTCAGCGGCCTGGCCGTTATCACCCTGACCGACGGGCCGATCACCTACTCGGTCACCGACTCCACGGACACGGCCGTAGCGCCCGC
>DAOUEA010000006.1:0-3657 GCA_034430475.1 Chloroflexota bacterium
CGTGAGTCGAAGCCGGCCTGCTCGGCCTGCCAGCGGGCTTCGTCGGCGCCGTCCAGAGCGGCGCGCACTCGGCGCTCGACGTCCTCCGGATCGTCGGCCCCCGTGGCTTCGCTGATCCGGTCTATCAACCGGCCGCGCGAGATCGAACTGGCGAGCACCCAGCCCAGCACGACCACCAATCCGGCAATGAACAGCAGGGCAACGACGTCCACGTGTCGAATATGGCACATCGCGGCCCACTCCACAGTCGGTCGAAGCCCGCATCCCAGGAGGCTGGCACTCAGCAGCCGATCACCGCTACGGGTACCCTTAGCCGCGCAGAACAGGCCTATCGCGCTCGAGCGCCGGCTCGGCGGGCTTCCGGAGGTTCAGGTGCCGTCCTTACGACTCATCCCGCGCGACGAGCGCTTCTTCGACCTGTTCGTGATGGATGCCGCGAACGTGCTCGACGGCGCCCGGCAGCTGGAGGCGATGCTCCGCTCCTACGACAACATCGACAAGGCCGCCAAGAAGATCCGGGAAGTGGAGCACCTCGGCGACGACATCAGCCATGACATCGGAGAGCGCCTGGAGCGGACCTTCGTAACCCCCTTCGATCGGGAGGAGATCCACTCCCTGATCAGCGGCCTGGACGAGATCCTCGACAACATCGAGCAGGTCGCGGACACCTTCGTGCTCTACCGGATCGAGTCACCGACCAAGACCTCCATCAAGCAGGCGGCCCTGATCGTCCAGGCCTGCGAGGTGATCCACGACGCCTTGAGCCACCTGCGGGGCTTCAAGGACCTGGGGCCCTACATCAAAGAGATCCGTCGCATCGAGCATGAGGGGGACAGGCTGAGCCGGCACGCCATTGCCGGGCTGTTCGACGACGGCGCGAAGACTATGCAGGTCCTCAAGTGGAAGGATGTTTACGCCCTCCTCGAAGACACGATTGACAAGTGCGAGGACGTAGGCGATCTGATCGGGCGGATCGTCGTCAAGCACGCCTGATACCCGCCGCACTTGGCCGCCGATTCCTGCGGTCGCGCGGGTCGCGCCGGGGCAAACGTTAACGAGGCGCAAAAAGCGCGTTAAGCGGGCTCTCGGAACATCTCCTCCGGAACCCGGGGCACGGCTGCGAGCGTCAGCCGACCTGGGGCAGCGGAGGAGACATGTTGAGCGGACTTCGCCGCCTTGCCGCACTGGCCATCGCGGGCACGGTTGTGGTCTCGGCCTGTTCATCGTCTGCCGCCACCGGCGAGCCCGGTGGCCCGGACGGGACCATGGGTCCCGGAGCGCCGGCCGAATGCGTCACCGGTAGCATCACCATCTCCGGCTCCACGGCCATGCAGCCGCTCGTCGCGGCAGCCGCCAGGCAATACGCAAGCGCCTGCGCCGGGGCCACGATCGTCGTCAACGGCGGCGGCTCGGGCACCGGGCTGAGCCAGGTCGCCCAGGGCGCCGTGCAGATCGGGAACTCGGACGTCACCGCCCAGAGCAAGATGGCCACCCCTGAAGCCGACGAGCTGGTGGACCACGTCGTGGCCAAGCAGGGCTGGATCGTGGTGACCAACAAGGACGTGACGATCACGAACCTCACGACCCAGCAGAACGTCGACATCTGGACGGGCAAGATCACAAACTGGAAGGACGTGGGCGGCCCCGACCTGCCGATCATCCTGATCTTCCGGCCTCAATCGTCCGGTACCAGGGCCACCTTCAAGAAGCTGGTCCTGGGCGGCGCCACCGAGGCCGCCGGCGGCCAGACCCTCACTGGGGACTCGAACGGGACCGTCACGCAGGCCGTCAGCAAGACCGACGGCGCCGTCAGCGTCATCGGCTTCGCCTACTACGACGACCCGGCCAACAAGCCGCTCCTGAACGGCCTCCAGCTCGACGGCGTGGACGCGACCATCGCCAACATGACAACCGGAACCTACAAGCTGTCGGCCGAGGGTCACATGTACACCCTTGGCGAGCCGAGCGGGCTGACCAAGGCCTTCCTCGACTACATGCTGGGCGACTACGTGCAACACACCTTGATCCCGAGCTTGTCCTACGCACCCATCGCCTGAGACCCGAGAAGTGCGCCCCGGGCCGGCCGCCGGCGAAGGCCCGGGGCCTCTGCTCCGGCTCCGACGGGAGGCTGAAGATCGCCCATGACTCACGCGACCGCCAACCAACGCCTCATCGGCCTTCGAGCAAGGCCTGGGCTGCGCGACCGCATAGACCTGCCGCGCCGGATCGTCTTCGCCGCGGCAGCCTCGACGATCGTCCTTGTGGCCCTGCTGCTGATCTTCATCAGCTGGCAGGGCATCGCCCTGTTCGTCAGGGACGGCTACGCCGTGACCGACGTGCTCTCGCCCGTCTGGGATCCGCTGGCGGAGGGCCGGCCTCAGTTCGGGTTGCTGCCGTTCATCGGTGGAACCATCGCCGTCACCGGCCTGGCGCTTCTCTTCTCCACGCCCCTGTCGGTGGGCCTGGCCCTGTTCCTGTCGGAGGTCGCTCCTGGCTGGGCTCGGGCCATCGTCCAGCCCGCGCTGGAGATCTTCGTCGGCATCCCCAGCGTGGTCTGGGGCTGGCTGGGCATCACGATCCTGGTGCCCTTCCTGGCCGACATCTCGCCCCGCCAGATCTCGCTCTCGCTGCCGGTCGTGGGCCAGGTCTTCAGCATGCCGGGGTTCCTGACGGGGTTCTCGTGGCTGGCCGGGTCGCTGGTCCTGGCGGTGATGATCCTGCCGACGATCACCAGCATCACCTACGACTCACTGCGGGCCGTGCCCCAGGAGCTGCGAACCGGATCGCTGGCCCTGGGCACGACGCGCTGGCAGACCATCCGCCATATCCTGCTGCCGGCGGCCCTGCCGGGGATCCTGACGGCCGTCGTTCTGGGCATGACCCGCGCCGCGGGCGAGGCGCTGGCCGTCCAGATGGTCATCGGCAACGCCCCGGTCCTTCCGGCGGCGGTCACGCAGCCGGTCACGACGCTGACCTCGCAGATCACCCTGGACATGGGCAACACGGTCTTCGGCGAGCCCTGGCAGGACGCCTTGTGGACCATGAGCCTGATCCTGCTGGCCCTGTCCATGGCCTCCGTGGTGCTGGTCCGGGTCATCAACAGGCGGAGGGCCGTCGCATGACCGCCCCCGCCCGGAGCCTCAAGGAAAGCACCTCGCGCGCCGTCCTGGTCGATCGGGTCGCCACCTCCGCCCTGTGGCTGACCGGCGCGTTCGTCCTCCTGCTGCTCGGGTCGATCGTCCTCCACTTCCTGCTGGCCGCCTGGGGAGTCGTCTCTCCAGGCTTCATCCTCAGCGATCCCAGCGACGAAGCCCTGGGAGGCGTGCTGCCCGTGCTATGGAACTCGGTCTACATGCTCGTCCTGGTCATGCTCATCTCCGTCCCGGTCGGCATCCTGGGCGGCATCTACATGGCCGAGTACGCGCCGCAGAACGCCGTCACGGGCGCCATCCGGTTCGCCCAGGAAGCGATCGGCTCGGTGCCCTCGATCGTTGTCGGCCTGTTCGGCATGATCGTCTTCGTCAACACCTTCCGCTGGGGCTTCACGGCCCTCGGCGGGGCCCTGGCCCTGACCTTCTTCAACCTGCCGCTCATGACTCGGCTGGCCGAGCAAGCCCTGCGCGGCGTCCCGGCCGAGGAGCGAAGTGCCAGCCTGGC
>DAOUEA010000007.1:0-21804 GCA_034430475.1 Chloroflexota bacterium
TTGGAGACCGGGTTCCAGTCGTTGATGGTTGTGTCGTACTGGATGCCGGGGTCGCCGCAGACCCAGGCCGCCTCGGCCATCTCGTGGAAGAGCTGGCGGGCCTTGTAGGTGTCCATCGGCTCGCGGGGCGGCAGAACGCCGCGGGTCGTCCAGGGGCCGTCCTCCACGACGGCCCGCATGAAGTCGTCGCTGACGCGGACCGAGTGGTTGGCGTTCTGGAAGGCGACCGAGCCGTAGGCCTCACCGGTGAAGCTCGGGTCGTAGCCGGCCTCGATCAGGGCCCAGGCCTTCTTCTCTTCGCGGAGCTTGCAGGTGATGAACTCCTCGATGTCGGGGTGTTCGATGTTGAGGATCACCATCTTGGCGGCGCGGCGGGTCTTGCCGCCCGACTTGACCACGCCGGCGAAGGCGTCGTAGCCGCGCATGAAGGAAACGGGGCCGCTGGCGGTGCCGCCGCCGGACATCTTCTCGCGGGACGAGCGGAGCGGGGAGAGGTTGCTGCCCGCGCCCGAGCCGAACTTGAAGAGCATGGCCTCCGTCTTGGCCAGGTCCATGATGCTGGACATCGAGTCCTGGACGGAGTTGATGAAGCAGGCCGAGCACTGGGGATGGGCTTCGATGCCGACGTTGAACCAGACCGGCGAGTTGAAGCTCATCTTCTGGTGGAGGATGAGGTGGGTCAGCTCGGCCTGGAAGGCGCGCAGGTCCTCGTCCGTGGCGAAGTAGTGCTGCGCCTCGGCCCAGGCGGCGATGGTGTTGACGACCCGATCGATCAGCTGGCGGACGCTGGTCTCGCGCTCGGGCGTGCCGACGTGGCCGCGGAAGTACTTGCTGACGACGACGTTGGTCGCCAGCTGGCTCCAGAAGGCCGGAACCTCGACGTCCTTCTGCTCGAAGACGGTCTTGCCCGACTCGTTGCCGATTGAGGCGGTGCGCGTCTCCCACTCGACCTCGTCGTAGGGGTGGACGCCGGGGCGGGTCCAGCGACGCTCGAAGTGCAGGCCGGCGACGCCCTTGCCGGTGAAGCGCGTGTCCCGATTCGCGGGATCGGTTTCCTCAGCCATGACCGGGACCCCGTGAGTAGCGCCGGATCTGTGGGCGGCGGGCGTGCTGGCTGCGGTGACCGTGGCCGTTGAGGTCGCGCCGGCGGCTCGACTCATGTCCTGCACCTCTACCTGTCTCGAATGGGGGCCGAAGGGTCATTGGAAGCCTGGCTTGTGGCGTGGAAGGGGCGGCGTGGGGGAGTGGGGGCGTGGAGAGGGCGGCTTGAGCTTCTGGTCTGGTCTGGCGATGGGTTGGCGTGACGGGGCGGTTCTCCCTCCCGCGATAGCTGCGGGGCGCTTCGTTTGAGAGCCCGTTTCCCGCTTTTCCTTCGCCTCTGGGGACGCTCCTGTGTGCGGTCCGAACCGGCTTTGGGCGGGTCTTCCAGACGGCCCGGCCCACCGACCGAATGTACGCCCGCGGGCGAGGCGCAGTCAAGACTGAAACCACAACATCTTGTGGTGGCGCGGGTCGTGATACCCCAACATCTAGCGTTGACGCCCATTTGGGCGGGATTCCGGGCGGGTGGCTGTGCACCGCCGGGGGACAGGCTGTGGACGGCGTGTGGAGGAGTGGCTGTGCCCATGGCGCCTGGACCTCGGCCCGGCCGGCCTGCGGCGCCACGCCGCTCCCCGGCGGGCGAGCCTAACAGAACGAGCGTTCTATTCTACCACTCCCCGAGAGGGTTGGCGAGGGGCTATTGCGCTGCGGCCAGGCGGTCCAGGGCGGCGGCCAGCTCGGCGGCGTCGGCGGCGACTTCGGTCGGGCGGTCGGCGGGGGCCAGGGCGTCGACCTGCGACGAGCCGCTGATGCCGGTCAGCATCAGGATGGAGCGCGCGCCCACGGCCCGGGCGGCGGGCATGTCCGTGATCAGGCTGTCGCCGATCATCACCGCTTCAGCCGGGGAGTGGCCTGTGGAACGGGCCGCGATCTCCAGCAGCAGCGGCGCCGGCTTGCCGATCGACACCGGCTCCACGCCTGCCGTGGCCGCTATCGCCGCCACCATCGAGCCCGCGCCCGGCAGCAGCAGGCCTCGCTCCATGGGGTAGATGGGATCGCGGTTGGTGGCCACGAAACGGGCCCCGGAACGGATGGCCTGGCCGGCCACGGCCAGCTTGCCGTAGCTGAGCTCCAGGTCCAGGCCCACAACCACAGTGTCGACGCCCGCCACCGCCCCGGCGACGTCGCGGTCGTTGGCCGCGTAGTGAGCCGCGGCGTCGGCGGAGGGCAGGACCTCCAGGTCCACGTCGCGCAGCTCGTGGATCAACCCGGCCCCGCCCACGACCAGCGTCAGCCGCGGCCGGGGATCCAGGCCGGCCAGGTACAGCGCCGTGGCCCGAGCCGACGAGACGATACGGTCGAGCGAGACCGGGGCGCCCATACTGGACAGGCGCCCGATGTAGTCGGCGCGGTACCACATGGAGTTGTTGGTGACGTAGACGACGTCGTCCCCGGCGGCCACCCGGGCGGTCAGCACCTCGGCCACGCCCGGGACAGGGGCCGAGCCGCGATAGACGACGCCGTCGAGATCAACGAGCAGGAGCATGGCGGCGATGCTACCGGAGGAACGGCTCGAGCGCGGCCCGCTGACAGCGCCCACGGCTGCGCTACCCGCCGCTGCGGCGGCGTCCGCCGCTGTGCCGCCCACGGCCGCGAAGTCGGAGAGAGCCCGTGCCTGACGACCGCCGCGTCCTGGAGGGCGCCAGCCACCTGGTCGTGGACGGCACGAACGTCCTCTACGCGCTGTCTGGGACCTCCGCGCCCCTCCCCGCCGCGGCGCTGATCGGCCGTCTGCGGGCCATGGTGCCACCCGCGGTCGGCATTACCGTCGTCCTGGACGGCTCGCCCGAGCACGGCCTGGTTTCACGCCGTATCGCTTCGGGCGTGGAGGTTCGCTACTCGGGCCGCGTCTCTGCCGACGCGCTGATCGCCCAGGCGATCGAGCGCACACCGGCCGGGCAATCGGCCGCCATGGTCGTTGTCACCGACGATGCCGAACTGTCGGCGACGGTTCGAAGGGCAGGCGGCCGAACGGCTCGTACGAGCTGGCTGATCGGCCGTCTGAGTCGCCAGCGACTGTCCGCTCCCGCACCCGGAAGGCCCAGTCCGGGCGGGCTGGGGCCGGCCCCGGTGGGCGAGACGGGCGACGAGGACGACGAGCGTCGCTGGTCTCCGGGCCGGGGCGCCACCCGTAAGCGTGGCAACCCGCGGCGGGGGCGAGCGAGAGGGCGCTGAACCCACGCTGGGGCGCCTGGGCCGCCCGGGCCGGGGCGCCGGGCTCGCTGTCCGGCTCGCTCAGACCCTCCTCGGATATGCGTCAAACCGATGATGCCAGCGGCGCAGTATTGGCTCAGCATTCATCATGGTCCTTACCCCGTCTCTGCTGGCGGGCGGCGATAGGGCGACCTGGTGAATTGGAGCACGTCGCGCCTGGGGTTCGCGTTTGGACGCTCGTTTCTCAGCCGTCGAACGTTCGTCGAAGCCCGGAGCTTCCGTGAGGCCTCCGGCGGACCTGCGCGAGCGGATCGGCCAGATGATCATGGTCGGGTTTCGCGGCCTGACTGCGCACGAAGCTGAGCCAGTCATCCGCCGCATCGCCGATGGGAACGTCGGCGCCGTCGTCCTGTACGACGTGGATTCAGAGACCGGCGGCTCGCGCAACATCCAGTCTCGCGAGCAGCTCAGCGACCTGACGGCGGACCTCAAGGCTGCCGGCCGCATCCCGCCCCTGGTTGCCGTCGACGCCGAAGGCGGCTTCTACCACCGGCTGAAGGAGAAGTACGGCTTCCCGCCCGCCACGCCCGCGGCCGAGATGGGCGAGCACGCGGACATGGCCTTCACTCGGGCCCAGGCGGGCGTCATTGCCGGCATGCTGGCCGACGTCGGAATCGACCTGAACCTGGCCCCGGTGCTGGACCTGCTCAACCCGGCCAACCTCACAGTGAGCGCCCGCCGGCGCAGCTTCTCCGACAAGCCGGCGGTGGTGGCCGCCCACGCCCGCGAGTTCATCCTGGCCCACCACGAGCGAGGGCTGATGTGCACGGCCAAGCACTTCCCCGGCATGGGCGGGGTCCTGCGGCCGTATTCGCCGGGCCGGGGCGAGATCATCGACCGCTGGACCGAGACCGAGCTCGAGCCGTACCACATCCTCATCGAGGACGGCCTTCTCGACGCCGTCCTGGCCGCCCGTGTCACGCACGCCGAGTTGGACCCGGACTACCCCGGCTGCCTGTCGAAGAAGACCGTGGACGATCTCCTGCGAGGGCAGCTCGGCTACGACGGGCTCGTCGTCTCGGACGCCATGGAGATGCTGGCCATCTGGGACGTCTTCGGGTTCGAGAAGGGCACGATCCTGGCCGTCAACGCGGGTGTGGACATGCTTCTCTACTGCAACCAGTCGGGGATGGTCCCGTACAGCGACGACCGCCCGGAGAAGGCAATCGACGCGATCTGCGGCGCCATCGAACGCGGCGAAGTCGAGGAAGCCCGCGTCGACCAGGCCTGCGAGCGAGTCCTGAAGCTGAAGTCGCGCTTGCATTAGGCCGCCCCGGGACGGCTCGGGCCGTTGTAGCATCGCCGCGATGTCGGACGAGAGTCAGGCGCCTCACCAGATCGATCGGTCTTCCCGGCCGACCCTCCCCTTCGAGGGCTTCGGGCCGGAGGTCTTCGAGCTGCATACCAGCGTCGAGGAGCCGGTCCCGGAGCCCGTCCCGACCGGCCGCCGGGCGGCGGTGCGGGAGTGGGGCCTGCGGCAATGGCCCCGTCTGGCCTGGCTGGGCCTGGCGGCGATCCTGTCCTTCGGCTCCGCCGGCGTCGTGGCGGCGATGAGCCCGCCACAACCCGAGAGCCGGCAGGAGCTGACTTACGGCGCCGATCGCGACCTGCAGGCGCGCCTCGACGAGGCTGCCGTCGACCTGGCCTTGCTGAACCAGCAGGTGAACGGTCTGGGCGACCAGGCCCGCCGTCTGCTGGGCAGCCTGTCGCGCATCGACAGGACAGGCCTCGAGAACGCCTACTCCTCCGGCGATGTGGCGCTGGCCGAGATCGACCGTCTGTCGGGCGGGCTCGGTGTGGCGATGGAGTGCGGGTCCTGGACCTCCGAGCGGACGCAAGAGCTGGAGCGGACGCACGACGCGACACTGGTCGCGGCCTGGCAGAAGCTGTGCCAGTCGCTCGACTCTGTCGAACCGCTGCGAAGCAGCTGGACGACCATGGTCGACGGAAGCTCGGTGGCCATGGGCGTGGCCGACGCCATCGCCGAGCACGATCGGATCGCGGAGGAGGCGCTGCAGCAGGCGACCCAGGGGCGGTACCCGGAGGCGCTGGCCAAGCTCACGGAGGCCGACGACGCGCTGGCGGGCGCGAGGCGGCTCGGGGCGGCGCTGGACCAGGCGGGCCGCGACGTCTCGACGCTCAACGAATGGCTGCAGCGCATCGACGCCATGGACGGCGCCCTGGACACGCTGTGGCGGGAGATGATCGCCTCGGAGGGGCGGATCACGGCCCAGGTTGCCGCGGCTCTCAAGGCAGTCAGCGAGGCCCAGTCCCTGCTTCCGGCCAGCGAGGCGATCCTGTCGGTGGTGGTGTACGAGCTGGCCGGCTACCTGCTGAACGAGGGGATCTCGATCGAGCAGGCCAAGGGTCAGATCGGCAGCGCCCTGGCTGCGCTCGCGGAGAGCCCGGGAACCTGACGAGGCGCGAGGTCGCGCCGCCAACCGAGGCTTCCCGGGCTGATCCACGCCATTGCGTTCGGTTCGACCGGTACCCTCGCGCCTCGACCGTACTGTGGCGCCGGCCGTTTCACCGGCTAGACTGGCCCCAGCGCCCCGCGCCGGAGGGTTGTCGGCGCAATGCTATCCGCCGCCCCTGGTGGGCGGGCACTAGAGGCCGGAGGGCCCACGGCTATGAAGTTGCGCGTCGTCTCCGATCAGCCCTGGGACGTGGCTGCGGACGTCCTGGCCTTGCCGGTCGTGGGCGAGCTGTCCTTTGACGGGGTGCTGGGCGAGCTCGATCGCAGGTCGGGTGGCGAGCTGCGGTCTCTGGCCGAGTTCGGCGAGCTCGGAACCGACAGATTCGCCTCAGCTCTGGCGGCCCCGGGCGAAACAGGGGCGGGTCGCCTGCTGGCCGTCTCGGCCGGCCCGAAAGCTCGACTGAACCGCCAGACGGTGGCGCGCCTGGGGGCGGCCATCGAGAGGCGGCTGGCTGGCAAGAAGGCAGGGCGCCTGGCGATCTGGCTGGGCGATCTGGCCGATGCCCTCGAGGGCGGGGCCGTGGTTGTGGCGGAGCTGCTTGCCCGGGGAGTCGTGGAAGGCCAGTTCGACCCGGCGGCGATCTATCGCCAGGGACTCAAGTCCTCGCCGCCCATACCGGACGAGCTGATACTGGTCGCGCCCGACGCCGACGTCGCCGCGCTGACCCGGGCCGCGGAGCGGGGAGTGGCCATGGGCGAGGGTGCCAACCTGACCCGCCGCCTGGCCAATCGCGCCGCCAACGACGTCTCGCCGGAGGTGCTGGCGGACGAAGCCCGCGCCGTCGCCGAGCGGCACGGCCTCTCGATCGACGTCCTGGGCCCGGAACGCGCAGCCGAGCTGGGCATGGGCATGTTCACGGCCGTGGGTCAGGGCAGCTCGAACCAGCCGCGGATGATCGTGCTGCGCTCCGGCGAGCCGGGCCAGAAGGACGCCCTGGGCCGTCACCTGGCGATCGTCGGCAAGGGAGTCTGCTTCGATTCGGGCGGTATCAGCATCAAGCCGTCCGACAAGATGGAAGAGATGAAGATGGACAAGACGGGGGCCTGCACGGTGATCGCGGCCATCGGCACGGTCGCTCGGCTGGCCCCGGGCACGCCGCTCCTGGCAGTGGCTCCGGCCGTGGAGAACATGCCCGGTCCCCACTCGGCGCGGCCCGGCGACATCGTCACGGCCATGAACGGCAAGACGGTAGACATCATCAACACCGACGCCGAGGGGCGGCTGATCCTGGGCGACGCGATGACCTACGCCGAGAAGCTCGGGGCCACTCACATCGTCGACGTGGCCACTCTGACCGGGGCGGTGCTGCGGGCCCTGGGCGATCAGATGACCGGCGCCTTCGGCACTCCCCAGGAGTGGTACGAGCAGCTGGTCGCCGCCGGCGAGCGGGCCGGGGAGCGCTACTGGCAGCTGCCGCTGATCGACGAGTACCGCAAGGAGCTGGACAGCGTCTACGCCGACGTGATCAACACCGGCCCCCCCGAGGGCGGGCTGATCCGGAGCGCGCTCTTCCTGCGTGAGTTCGTGACCGTGCCCTGGATCCACCTCGACATCGCCGGCACGGCCTACTACCGCAAGCCCGCGCCCTACGCCGCGGCCGGCGCCACGGGCGCGGCACATGCCACGCTTGTCGAGCTGGCCCTGGCCGGAGCCGCGCGCTAGCCGAAGCCGGGCGTCGGCGGAATCTCAACATCCGAAGGAGGTCGGCCACGTGGAACTCCTGGCAATCGTCTTCGCCGCCGTAGGGGCAGCCTGGGGCGCGGCAGCGGACCGTATCGCCGCTCGCTGGCCCGCCCACGAGGACGGCTCGATCCGCCGGGTCGACTGGCGCAGCGTGGTGGTCGTGGCCTTCGGCCTGGTCGCCCTGGCGGCCGTGCCAATCCGCTTCGGCGGTTGGGAGGAGAGGCTGCTGTTCGGGGCCTTCTTCGCTGCCTGTGTGTTGATGATGGCCACCGACCTCGATCAGCGGGTACTGCCCAACGAGCTGACTCTGCCGTTGATCCCGATCGGCCTGGCTGTTCTGTGGTGGGGCGGGGACACTCTCGTCAATCGCCAGCAGCCCTGGTTGGCGATCGTGGTCGCGGTCCTCCTGCCGCTGGGCCTTCTGGCCCTGTCGCGGCCGTTCGGCGAGGGTGCCTTTGGCGAGGGCGACGTCAAGTTCCTGCTCGGGGCCGGCCTGCTCCTGGGCGCCGTTCGCCTGGTGCTGGCGGTGTTCGTCGGGGTCCTGCTGGGCGGCGTCGTGATCACCGCGCTCCTGGTGGCCAGGCGGATCACGCTCAAGACGTTCGTACCCTACGGCCCGTTCCTGATCGTGGGCGTCGTCTGGGGCGCTCTGCTGCCGTCCGCCGCCGGGAGCTAGGTCGCGACGGTCGTCCGGCGCTGGTCGCAGCTGGGGCAGAAGTAGGTGATCGACTTCGGCGTGGCCTGCTCAAAGCCGAGCATCTCCTTGATCGGCTCGCGCAGGCCGTCCGGCTTGACCTTCATCGACGGATAGAGGCACCTGCACCAGTCGATGGTCTCGCCCGCCTTCGGGTCGTAGACCTTCTCCGAGGCCATGAGGGCCTCCAGAGCCGCCTCCTTCTCCTCGTCCTTGCCCTTGCCGTCGACGATGTCCAGGCCTTCCCTGACCAGATCCGGGCGAGCGAACGGATAGTCTCGCTCCTGCCCCGCCTTCGCCATGGCCTCGGTTGCGCTGAGACGCTGGCGCCAGGAGGGACCCGTGCGCAGGATGGCGTCCACGGCCTCGATGCCGGCCTCGCCCAGCGCGATGCACTTGTCCCACTCGCCCCTGGCGGCCCAGAGCTGAGCAGCCATGGGATCGTCGCCCTTGGGCTCCCAGCCGATCTGGCCCAGCGCGGCCAGGATGTCAGCTTGCTCGAGGGTGTCCACCTGCTGGTAGGACGAGAGCAGGAGCGGAACGGCCTCTTTGCCAGCGTCGGCGGCGCGGCGCCATTCACGAAGCGAGACCCAGTACTGGGCGCCGGTCAGGTTCTTGGGCGGCATCCAGCCCAGCTCCTGGAGGCCGCGCGCCGAGGCGCGGCGGATGCCCGCGTCGTCGTCGTTCAGGCGCGCGACCAGGGCGTCGGCGACGTCTGGGGCGGCGATGCGCGACAGCCGCTTGATGGCCATCTCGCGCACATCCGCGTCGTCGTGGCTCATGGCGGCCTGCAGGGCAGGGACGGCCCGCGCGTCGCATAGCACGTCGAGGGCCTGGCCGATGGCCCGTTCGACCGCCAGGCTGGACCGGCCGGTGGCCTTGGAGCGAGCCTGTTCGTGGGCCAGGACGACGATCATCGACGTCACGGCACTTGGCTCGCCTATGGCCTGAAGGGCCTTGACCGCAGCGACACGAACGCTCTCCTCCGCGTCCATCATGGTCCGAGTCAGCGGCTCCACCGCGTCCTTGGCTCGAATGCGGCCCAGGGCGTTGACGGTGCCCCGTCGCGTGTCCTGGTCCGGGTCGGTCAGGAGGCGCTTGTACACGGCCTGGGAAGCCGCGCCGCGGGCTTCACCGTCGCGATCGTCCAGGGCTGTGACCAGCGGCTCCACGACTCGAAGGCCGCCTCGGGCGGCCAGGGCGCGAATGACCGCCCGGCGAACGTTGGCGTCCTCGTCGCCCAGCAGCGCGACGAGCGGCTCAACGGCCATGGGGTCCTTGAGGGGGGCCAGGGCGTCGGCGGCGGCCGTGCGGACGGCTGCATCCTTGTAGCCGAGAGCCTTGATCAGGCCCTGGACGTCCCTCTTCGACGCCAGCTGCTGGATGTCGGGCGGGCCAAAGAGGGGCATCGCGGGGACCTCCATCCCTCGATCTCGAGCCGGGCAGCCGGGGCCGCCGACCGGGTTCGTGCTAGAAGAGCGTGCAGCGCAGAGGCTAGCACCGATGCTGAGCTTAGCGCGAGTCCCCAAAAACATCACAACCGCGGGCCGCGCGGCCCCCCTCCGGGGGCGGCGCCGCACCAGACTGCACCACACGGGTACTTGCCGACAAGCGGAATATGCGCTATATGATGCTCTTCAGCCGGAGTCGTCCAGAGTCTGTGCCCTTCCGAAGGACGGCGTCAGACCGGCGGGCTTACGCCCTGATGCGCCCACATGGGCGCCCTAAAGGAGTAGCTCGCACGTTGACTGCCAAGCACGACCGACGTCTCGGTCGCCCCTTCCGTCGCCTCGCAGGCGGTGCTCGGTGGCTCAAGCTCTTCATGGCCGCCACCGTGCTCGCGTCCACCTTCACTTTGCACGCGCCGCCTCCGCCTGCTCGCGCAGACGACCTGTCGGACGCCGTGGCGGAGCAGATGAAGCTCGACAAGCTCATCGCCGACCAGAAGAAGAAGCTGGCCGCCATCTCGGCGCAGCAATCCAAGATCCAGTCGCAGATCGCCACCACCCAGAAGGATCTCGACGAGCTCAACACCACGATCGACACGCTGCAAGCGGACTTGATCAAGCTCCAGGTCCAGGTCGACCAGGTGCAGATCAACTACGACGCCCTGATGTCCCAGGAGCAGGAGCTGCAGGCCCAGCTCGATGAGCTCGAGGCCCGCCGCCAGGAGTTGCAGGATCAGCTCGAGCGCCGCCAGGAGATACTGGCCCGCCGTCTCGTGGCGGCCTACAAGGCCGACCAGACGCCTCTGCTGGCCCAGATCCTGGAGGCCGACTCGCTGGCCGACATCCTTTCGGACGTGTCCTACCTGATGGAGCTGGGGGCCCAGGATGTGGCCCTGGCCGAGCAAATCCGGCAGGACCGCCAGGATCTGGCGCGGATGGAGACGCTGGTCGAGATGTCGCGCCGCTCCGTCGCGGAGCTGGCAGACGAGGTCGGCCAGCAGAAGGCAGTGATGGACGGCCAGATGGCCGAGCTGAACGAGGCCAAGGCTGACCTCGAGGTCACGCAGCGACAGCTCGACGAGCAGATCGCCCAGCAACAGGCCGCCAACGCGAAGCTGGCCAAGAACAAGGCCGCCCTCGACGCGGCCATCAAGGCGAACGGCGAGGCGTCCGCCCAGCTGGCCGACAAGATCACCAAGCTGGCTGCCGACCAGGGTTACGAGGACCGCATCCCGTCGGAGTACAGCGGCCGCTTGACCTGGCCCATGGGCGGCAAGATCAGCCAGGAGTTCGGGTGCACCGGTTTCTACATGGAGCCGCGCGTGGGCAGCTGCGCCCACTTCCACCAGGGCATCGACATCGTGGCCCCGTGCCTGACCCCGGTCCACGCGGCCGGCTCGGGGGTGGTCCTCTTCGTCGGCTACAACCCCTACGACAGGCCGCCCAAGGCCTGGCTGGTGATCATCGCCCACTCCGACAACCTGGTCACCTGGTACGCCCACATGACCGGCAAGGCCCCGGCCGGGGTATACGTGGGGGCTCAGGTCTCGAGCGGTCAGCTGATCGGCACGGAGAACACGACCGGCCACTCCACCGGTTGCCACCTGCACTGGGCCGTGCTGTCGGACGGCGTCTTCAAGAACCCCCGCCTCTTCCTGTAGCGCCTTCGAAGGACCGCTCGGAGAGCCCCGGCCGGCCGCCCGGGGTGGCTGCTGGGCCACGGTGTTAACATCTGAGGGCTCGATCGGCTGCCAACCGGGACCTTCGAGGATGCCTGATGAAGCGCACTCTGGCGGTGATACTCGCCGGCGGCGAGGGTGAGCGGCTCTCCATCCTGTCGTCGATGCGTGCCAAGCCGGCCGTGCCCTTCGGCGGCAAGTACCGGATCATCGACTTCACCCTCTCGAACTGCGTCAACTCCGACGTCGACGACGTGGTGGTCCTGACTCAGTACAACCCCCGCTCTCTCAACGACCACATCGGGGTAGGCCGCCCCTGGGACCTTGACCGCAACACCGGCGGCGTCCGGATGCTGCAGCCGTACATCGCCCGGGGTCGCGTCGCGGAGTGGTACCGCGGAACCGCCGACGCCGTGCTACAGAACCTCAACGTCATCAACCAGGCGCCGGGCGATGCGGTGCTGGTGCTGGCCGGGGATCACATCTACAAGATGGACTACCAGCCCTTCGTGGCCGCCCACCGCCGTCACCGAGCCGACGTGACGATCGCGGTCCGGCGCGTCCCGCTCGCGGACGCATCGCGGATGGGCATCCTGGCTATGGACGAATCGGGCCGGATCGTCGAGTGGTTCGAGAAGCCCGGCCAGCCCAAGAGCGACCTGGCCAGCATGGGTGTCTACGTCTTCTCCAAGCGAGCCCTGCACCAGTGGCTGTCGGACACCCGGGCGGACTTCGGCCACAACGTCATCCCGGCCATGATCGAGGGCGGCGCGCGCGTCTTCGGCTACCGCTTCGACGGCTACTGGCAGGATGTGGGGACGATCCAGTCCTACTGGGAGGCGAATCTGGCGCTGCTGGCGGACGCCCCGGAGCTGGACCTGTACGACCGTGAGTGGGTCATCCACACCAAGTCGGAGGAGCGGGCACCGGCCAAGATCGGAGCCACGGCCCAGGTCCACCGCAGTCTCATCAGCCATGGCTGCGTGGTGAACGGCTCCGTGGTGAACTCGGTCCTATCGCCCGGAGTCGTGGTCGACGTAGGGGCGGTCGTGCGCGACTCGATCATCCTCTTCGATTCGATCATCCGGCCGGGCGCCGTGGTAGATCGGTCGATCCTGGACAAGGAAGTGACTGTGGGCCCGGGTGCAATCGTCGGCGAAGGCACGGACTACGACGAGGCCAATCGTCGCGAGCCCGGCCGTCTCAACACCGGCATCAGCGTCGTGGGCAAGCGCGCCTCCGTACCTCGCGGTGTGCGCATCGGACGCAACGTTCTGATCGGTGAGGGAGTGCGAGCCACGGACTTCCAGTCGCGCGTCGTCCGCAGCGGGTCGACCGTCGAGCGGTCGCGCGACCGGGCGGCCAGGACCCCCGCCCGGGCCGTCGCCCAGGGCGGCGTCGAGCGCGTCCGGCAGCCCGGGGACTGACACGGGTTCGGCCGGGTGATCGGATGAGCAGGCGCGGCGCACCGGGCAGAGGATCGCTCGTCATCGGGCTGCTGCTTGCCGCGGCGCTGTGGCAGGGCGCCTCGCCGGCCCCGGTGGAGGCCGCGCAGTCCGCCCTGTCTTTCACCTCGGCCGGGACCTGGCGCCCGGACATGGCGGCCGGCCTGGTTCACGTCTCACTGCGCATCAGCGTCACTTCCACCGCCTCGGACGATGGATCGCGGCGCTACTACTTCGCTGGCCTGGAACTGACCCTGCCCGCTTCCTCGACCGGGTTCATGGCCGCCGACGACGACGGCCAGCCACTCCCCGTGAGGGTCATGTCCTCCTCGCCCAACGGGGTCGTCGTCTACACCACCTTCCGCCAGCGGCTGTACTCGGGCCAGACCGGCACGCTGGGCTTCGAGTTCGACCTGGTGGACGCCGGCGGCTCGACTGATCGCGACCTGCACATCGGGCGGGACGTAGCCTCCTTCCCGGTCGTCGCCTTCGGCAGCCCGGGCACGCCCGGCAGCTCGGTCACCGTCGTCTTCCCGGCCGGCTACTCGATCCAGGAGCCGTTCGGGAACCTGACGAGCAGAGTCGGCGCGAACGGCGAGACAGTCTACTCATCGGGCCTGGTGGAGGATTCCACGGCCGTCAACGCCTGGTTCACGGCCTTCCTCTTCAGCCCCTCGACCGACTACGAGGTCCGCTACGTGACCGTCGCGCCGCTTCAGGTGGCTCTCCGCTACTGGGCCGACGACCCGGCGTGGGCGGACCAGGTGGAGCGGATTCTGTTGGAGGGCTACCCAGTTCTGCGGGACATGATCGGCCGCGGGGATCCGCGTTTCAGGTCGTTGACGCTCGAGGAATCGACCACTCTCGGCATCGGCGGCTTCAGCGGCGAGTACGACCGTTCCGAGGGCCGGGTGCGGATCTCGTACTTCGCCGATCCGATGGTCATCCTGCACGAGTTGTCGCACCTGTGGTTCGACGACCGCATGGCGTCGGAGCGCTGGATCAACGAGGGCTTCGCCTCCTACTACGCCGAGCAGGTCATCCTGAAGCTGGGGCTGCCGAATCACGCTCCCCGGCTGAGTGGTGCCTTGATGGCTGTGGCGGTGCCACTCAACTCCTGGGTGGAACGGGGCGACCCGGGGTCGGCTCGCGAGGCGTACCTCTACGCCGCCAGCCTGGAGGCGGCCAGGGAGATAGCCGGGATCGTGGGCCAGGACAAGCTGCGCCAGGTCTGGAACTGGACTCGCTCGGAAGCCGGTCCTTTCGACGAGCCGCCGGCGGATACCAGGGCCGGCGCCAGCGGCGGCCAGCCAACGGCCACGCCCGGCGAGGGCGGGCCCGCCGCGTCGGCGGAGCCCACGTCCAGCCCATCGAGCAGCCCCACCATCGCGCCCTGGCTGGTGGCCTCGCAGTGGCCTTCCACGCCCAGCGAGCCGAGCGCGCCGCCACTCGACTGGCAGCGCTTCCTCGACTACCTCGACCAGGCCAGCGGCGCCTCGTTGAGCAGCGTCTGGGAGCGCTGGGTCACCACTCCGGCAGAGTCGCGGTTGCTGGCCCAACGAGAGGACGCGATGGCCGACTACAGGCTCACGCGAGTTCTGGCCGGTGAGTGGCAGCTGCCGCCCGACGTGCGTCTGGCGATGGTCAACTGGCAGTTCGAGCCGGCCCGGCAGCTGCTGGTCCAGTCTCGGGCGGCGCTGGTCGTGAGGTCCCAGATAGAGGCCACCGCTGCCCTCGAACAGACGAAACCTCCGCCGACGCTGCGTCGCATCTTCGAGGAAGTGGGCACGAGCGCGGCTCAGGCAGAGGCCTGGCGGGAGCTGGGGGTCCTGTCCGAGCTGACCTCGGCCCGGCAGGCGCAGGCCACCGGCGACGGGGCGGCGCTCGTGCTGGGCCTGCTCGGCTCGGATCCGGACGCCCAGCTGGCGAAGGCCAGGGAGGCGTTCGCCGCGGGCGACCTGGACGAAGCCGCCCGCCTGGCCGCGGCGGCGAGATCGGCCTGGACCGGAGCGTCGGGCACGGGCCAGGTCCGGCTGGCCGGCGGGGCCATAGCCCTGGGCGGGTTGCTGCTCCTGCTCATCGTCGTCTTCCGCTGGCCACTGGCCCGACGACCGGACAAGGTGGAGAATGATGAGCCCGGAGATAGATGAGGACCGCGAGTCGGCCTATGCTCTGCTGAGGCGCGGCCAGGAGCTGCTGGCAGGGCGGCACCATGCCCAGGCCGCCGTCGTTCTCGAGCGGGCCCTCCGCCTGGAACCTCGAAAGGGCTCGATCGTTGAAGCGCTGGCTCGAGCCTGCTACGGCAGCGGCCAGGACATCATGGCGGTCGTCTACTTCGAGCAGCTGCTCAGAATCGACCCCTCGAACGCCTATGGCCACCTGATGCTCGGCCTCTCCCTGAAGCGACTGGCGATGTATGAGGAGGCGCGGGCCCACTTGCGGTTGGCGGCCGCCATGGATCCCCAGAACGAGCTCTGCCGGCGAGTCCTGGACGTGCTGGAGCACTGGCTGGCTCCGCTGGACCAGGAACGCGCGGCGAAGGGCTGGCAGCCGGACGGCGTTGTGTCCACCATCGGCCTGGGCGGTGACGACGAGAACGAGGATCGGCCCTTCTAGCCGGGGCCGCCCTCCAGGCGGCGTGCCAGGAGCAGGATCGCGGCCACCGATTTGGCGTCTTCGATGAGGCCCGTCTCGACGGCCGTGACCGCGTCTCGCCAGTGGAGGCGGAACAGTCGCAGGCGCTCATCCTCGTCGGGGGCCAGGCGATCCGGGCCCGCCGCGACGAGATCAGTAGCCAGGAACAAGGTCAGGTACTCGGTCAGGAAGCCAGGGGCGCTGTAGTAGCCGGAGAGCTTCTCCATCTGCCCGGCCCGGTAGCCCGTCTCCTCTTCCAGCTCCCGCCGAGCCGCGGTCGCCGGATCCTCGACCACGCCGTCGTGGACATCGAGCGTGCCGGCCGGCAGCTCGAGCAGCGCGCCCCCTGCCGCCAGGCGGTACTGGGCCACCAGCAGCAGCCGCTGCTCCGCGTCCAGGGCGGCGACGACCACGGCGCCGGGGTGGACGACGATGTCCCGCTGAGCCGCCCCGCCGTCGGAGCGGACGACCTCGTTGCGCTCGACGAGCATGTAGCGGCCGCGGTAGATCTGGCGATGGTCGGTGACGCGTTCTTCGAGGTCCGCGTCGAGGGACGCCAGCTCGGCCTGAATGGCGTCCAGGGTGGGGTGGCCGGTCGGGGCGCGACCGGGCGTACGGGGCGAGGGACGGTGGGCCATGGGCGGACTATACGCCGCGAAAAGACCAGCGCCCCGGCCGAAGCGAGGGGTAGACTGGGGTACTTAGAAAGCGTATCATCACCCTGTAATCGTACAGGGGTCACGCGATGACGACCGCCGCCATCTACTGCCGGATATCCAAAGATGCCGCCCATGACGGGCTGGGGGTGGAGCGACAGCGGGCGGACTGTGAAGCCCTGGCCGAGCGGCTGGGCTGGAACGTCACCCACGCTTTCACAGACGACGACCTCAGCGCCTACAGCGGCAAGCCCCGCCCGGCGTACCGTCAACTACTGGACGCCATCGAGACGGGCGCGGTCGATGCCCTCGTGGCATGGCACCCCGACCGGCTGCACCGCAGCCCGCGCGAGCTGGAGACGTTCATCGACCTGGTGGAGCGAACCCGCACGGCGGTACAGACCTGCACTGCCGGGCAGTACGATCTCACGACGCCCACCGGGCGGATGCAGGCCCGCATCGTCGGCAACGTCGCCCGGTTCGAGTCTGAACACAAGAGCGAACGCATCATGCGCAAGATGGATGAACTGACCGCCGCCGGGCAACCCCACGTCGGGGGTACGCGGCCCTTCGGCTACCGGCGCGCCATGGGGGCTGACGGCCTGCCGACTCGCCCGCCGGCCTATGAGATCGTCCCGGCTGAGGCCGAGTTGATCCAAGAGGCCGCCGCCGCCCTGCTGGACGGCGGGCGCTCTCTCGCGTCTGTAGTGGCCGACTGGCGCGCCCGTGGCGTCAAGACTCCGGCTGGCGGGCCGTGGTGGCCCCGGTCGCTGGCCCGCATGCTGCAATCGGCGCAACTGGCCGGGCTGCGCGAGCGCCACGTTGACCGAGATCCGAAGCTGCGCGCGGCCCGCAAGGGGGCCGTGACGCTCACGCCGTCAACCGTGCCGCCAATCCTGAGCCGCGAGCGCTGGCAGGCCCTGCGCGGCCTGCTGCGCGATCCTGACCGGCGTACTGCCCGCTCGAATGCCCGGGTGAACCTCCTGAGCGGCTGGCTGCGATGCGGACGATGCGGCCACGCCCTCCGGGGCCACCGCGACAAAGGCGGAACCCGCAAGTACATATGCCCGACCGCGAGCATGGGCGGCTGCGGGCGACTGTCCGTCCTGGCCGACCCGACCGATGCTGAGGTGGTCGGCCGAGTCCTGGCAGCGATCGACTCGCCCGAGTTACGGGAGGCAGCCGCAACATCCGCGCCGTCGGACCCGCTGGGGGAGCGAGCCGAAGTTGAGGCGCGCATGGCCGAGCTAGCTGCCGCCTACGCGGCCGGGGGCATCACCTCCAGCGAGTGGCAGGCATCCCGGGCCGTCTTGGCCGACAGGCTGGCGGCCCTGCCCGCCGCGCCCCGGCCCGCGTTTCGGCTCCCCGACAATCTGGCCCACGCCTGGGACGGGCTGGACCTGGACACCCGACGTCGCATCATCGGAGAGATTGTGGAGTCCGTCATTGTGGCCCCGGCTCGCGGCCGCCACGTGTTCGATCCGGGCCGGATCACGGTCAACTGGCGAGCCTAGACATCGGCCTTGACCTAGTGGGGATAGCGACGTACATTCCCGCCGCAACCTAACTCCGCAGGCTGTACTGCGGTCAACCGTACAGCAGGCGAGCCGCACGATAGCCAATGCGGCAGGCGGAAGCTAGGCGTGCCCGCCGAAGTGAATGCCCTGGCTGCGCTGGGTGAGACGGCAGCAGGCGAACCGCACGACAGCCTTGAATGCGGCAACTAGTCGAATAACCACGCCCGAGTGAGGCGCCATCCCTAGCGGGATCGGCGCCTTTTCTGTACCCCCGAATCCGAACCCCCCCCGAACCGGGACGCCCGGTCATTCGGGGGTTCTGTCGTTAAGGAGCGCCCCGTATGCATGCTTCACCCGATCCGCACGCCACCGGCCTGGCCGGTGCTAGGAAACGATGGGGGCCTGCCCGCCATCTAGCCGTAGGCGATCTTCCGGCCCCTGATCGCGCCGTCCTGGCCGCCGTTACCGAACGGGCCCGCGCCGAGCGCCGCGCCCAAGGGCTTCCCCCGACCGTAACCGGCCCGACGTTGCGAGCCGTTGCGGCCATCTTGAGCCAGACAGAGAATGCGGCCCCCGTCAGTGAGACGACCGGGAGCCGCTGCGGAGCGTCCGATGCTGACCGCTCCGACTAGCCCACAGCATACCCCTGGGGGGTATCCCCGGCAAGCCGACCCTATGGCCCGACTCGGGGCGAGGCTACTGTCCGAAGTCTCGGCGGAGCCTGCCCCACCTGCCCTACTGACTCGTTACGACCCGGAAGGCCCGAATGTCCTGTTCGGCACGGGCGGCTGCGGGAAGGGCTGCGTAGCTTCCGCCGACGTTGTCGCCCTGGCCCGACTCGGGTATCGCATCCTGATCGTGGACTACGAAAGCCATCCGGGCGAATGGGCGAGGCGCATAGATGGGCTGGGCGGGACGGAGGCCCGAGCCGCCGTCCTGTACGTCGCCCCGTCCGGACCCGACTGGCACGGCCGACGTGGCGCCCTGTGGGCACACGCTGACGAGTTGCTTGAGCTGGCCGACGCCTTCGGCGCGACCTTCCTAGTCGTTGACTCCGCCGTACCAGCCTGCGGCGCCGTTGACCCTCTGTCCCCGGAGGCTGCCGGGCAGTACTTCTCCGGCCTGGAGCGTGTCGGCCGCCCGAGCCTGACCCTGGCCCACGTGACAAAGGCCGGCGACCTCCGTATGCCTTTTGGTAGCGGTTACTGGCACCACCTGGCCCGCGCGACCTGGAGCCTGAGCCGGGAGGGTGAAAGCCTGCTGCTGGAGAACCGCAAGGCCAACAACTACCCCCACCTTGGGCGGTTCGCCGTGGCCTTGGGCTGGTATGACGGCGCGCTCGGCTCCGTCACCCTCCGGCCGTACAACCTGGTCCTGGCGGATCGCATCGCGGAGCTGCTCGTTGATGGCCCGATGAGCGCTCCGCGGATCGCGGACGAGCTATCGGCGGACGGCGAACCCGTCAAGGCCGAGAGCGTCCGGCGTGCCCTGAACCGCAGCCGGGAAGCCTTCACCCGGCGCGGCAACGAATGGGAGATCCGCTCGTGAGCCGCCGCCTTGTCCCGGTTCTTGTCCCGGTGCCCCTTCTGGGCGGCCCTGGCGGGCTGTCCCGAAGGTGTCCCGGTTCTGTCCCGCCTGAGCGTGCGAATGTCCCGGTTTCTGTCCCGGCCTTGTCCCGCTGGCAACTGCGCGAAAAGCGGGACAACAACCCCTCTCTAGAGAGGGTTGTCTGTCCCGGTTTCGCAGCCCTCGAAGGGGTGACGCTATGACTCTGTCTCCGGGTTTGTACCGGTGCGCGTCCTGCTACCAGTTGCGCCGCGCCGATGAGCTACAGATTGTCCGATGCCGAACAGGACGCCGAGCCGTGTGCCGCCATCCCTCGTCCTACTGCTCGCAAGGATGGGGCCTGCTGGGTATCGAGGCTGAGCCAAAGAAGAAGGGCGAGGCATGAGCGCTGCCGACGTTTGTGCGTGTGGCGCCTGCCGTTCACTCTCAACAAGGGTGGGGGCATACCTGGCCGCCATCCGTTCACGCTCTCAACGGGAGGCCCGCCGGACCGCCGCCGCAGCCCGCATCGCTGCGCAGCGCTGTGAGGCTGCGCACCTTGAGCCGCAAGGTCCGGGGCGGGTGCGGACAGGGGCCGGCAAATGAGCCGCCCCTACCTCTGCCCCTTTCTGGGGAGGGAGATTGTCTCTCACGAAACCCTCACCATGCGCTGCCGACGTTGCAACCAGCAACTACCCCGCAGCACCTTCCGCCTCATGCGTGGCCGCTACCCCTCGTCATGGTGTCCGGCCTGCCACGTAGCCGCTACTCGTGAATGGCGCGCCCGTAACCGAGACGAGATCAACACCCGCCGACGGGCCGCATATCGGGCAGCCCATCCTAGGCCCCCCGCCCCACAACCTGACAGCGCGCGCGATTGTCGGGCCAAGGTAAACGGTGCCCCATGACTGGCCCTGTTGCAGGGTCCCCCCGGTGTGCCTCAGCGACTTCGGGGAATGGCGCGTCACGTTTGGAGAAATTCGCGGGTGTGCGCGCATTCCGGGCAGGGGTAAACGGTGGCCCATCGCCAGCCCTGTCGCCCTGGCCCCCCGGCTTGCCACAGCAAATTCGTAACGCGTTCCGAATTTGGCTACAGCGTCCATACCTCCACAGCGCCCACCGGGGCCGGATAGCTCACGTAGCGCCAAAGGCCTCCATACAACCTCCGCCCGGCTTTCGCACACAGCCGCAGTTGATACCCCTAGGGGGATAGAAAGGATCGCGTCCCATGACCGCCGTACCGCCCTACGACCTGAACCGCTACCGATGGGTCCGCATTCACGAGTGTGGGCATGCGCTTAGTACCGTTCCGCTAGGGATGTATCCACCGCACGAGATCAGAGCCAGCCCGCATGGCGGTGTCGTCAAGACCTGGCCGATCAACCGTAGGGCCAAGGAGCGAATGACTCAGGAGCAAGTCAACGAATACTACTGGAACGAGGCTGTCAACTACCTGGCCGGGGATGCTGCCGCTCGAGAGTTTGACGCGCCGCACGGCACGGCAGGATCGCAGGCCGACCGCGACGCTGCCCGCGCATGCCTAGCGTCAATGCGCCCGCCCGGAACCTTCGCCGCCGCAAAGAGGCGCGCGGAGGAGATCGCCCACGAGTACCGGGGCGCGATCCTGGCTCTGTGTGACGAGCTCGCCCGGAATAATGACCTGCTGCAAGGCGAGGAAGTCATCAAGGCCGCCTTGAGTGCAGCGGTCGCCGCTGGCAGGCAACCGCCCCGGCAGATACCCGGAGTGAGCCGCGCCGAATTCCTCGCGCTGCTGCGCGGTGATGACGACGTGGATATGCCGGACAGCGTGCGTTAGGGGGCCTCAAGATGGCACGCTCAATCACCATCGGCGGGACAAACCAAACCGCCTATCTAGTCGCGGGCTCGCTGAGCGTCAAACTCAACACTGCCGACTTCGGGCTTTCTAGCCCTGCGGTCATACCCGATCCGGGCGACGCCGTGGTCATGGTCGATCCGGCCTGGGAAGGTACCGTTTCGTGTGTCGAGGACGGCGATCTGCTCGAGGGCGTAGCTCAGCTTACAGTCAGTATCAGCGCCACGAATGACGATGTAGGCGAAGCCTCAGCGGCGCCCTTCGGGCTCTCAGACGACCCCGACAATGTGAACACGTTTCCCTATGCCGACCTCCGCATAACTCACACTCGCAATCTCGACACCACCGAGACGACCACGGGCTCGCTAACGTGCTATGAGCCTGGCCTGTGGCCGGCCATGACGTTTGAGCTAACGTCCGCCAATCGTGGCCTGGCCGCCGAGTCATACACCGTCACCGATGCCGAGATCATCGACCTGAGTGATGACGCCACCGCGACGCTGGTAACCTTCGGCGATCCTATCGTCACGATGTCTGTCTGGGTTGCCAGCAAGGCCGCCGACGCGCCGGACGGCTCAATCAGCGGAACCAAGATCACAGACGATACGATCACCACGCCGAAACTGACGGCTGACTGCATCACGGCGAACGAGCTAGACGCAGGGTGTGTTGGTTTCGATCAACTGGCGCCCTCCGCGCGGGACGTGATCTCGGGATACCTGCCGAACAACACATTCACAGATGCCACGGCGGGCGCGCTCACGATGGCCGCAGCGCGTGGCGATGAGGCCGGAGCAAGCGCCGAGCTTCCGTACTGGCAGCCCTGGCGAGACAGCGGTAGCGGCACCGCGACTGTGGCCGCCGATACCGACTGGCC
>DAOUEA010000008.1:0-7141 GCA_034430475.1 Chloroflexota bacterium
CTGAGCCCTCGTCTCGTGCGGCGCTCTCGTACGCGCTGCCGTCCTCGTGGGCGGCATGCCAGGGCTCGGGCAGGAGCGTGAAGGCGCGGCCGCGGGGAGAGCGGATGACGCCGAAGTGGCGGGTGTCGAGCGTGACGATGAGGTCCGTGTCGAGCCGATCGGCCAGCACGGCGACCGAGGCGTCGACCGTGCCTAGGCGCAGGTCGGCGTATCGGGCGACCATGTCCGCGATCGCGGGCCAATCGCGCGGCGCCGGAGGTTCCACCTCGAGCGCCGCCAGGCCGCGCAGGAACGCCGCCTCGATCTGAGAGCCGAGCCGCTTCCCCACCAGGTACGAGACTTCGGCGAGCACGAGTGCCGGAACGACGAGATCAAGGTCGGACCGCCGGAGCACGGCGATCGATCGCGCGTGATCCAGGTCATCCTCGTCGACGGAGGCGTACAGAGGTCCGGCGTCAACGATCGCTATCGTTCGCCCACTCGGCATCCAGGATGTCCTCCATGTCACGTGCGGTCGTCTGATGCCCGCTGCGGCCGAGCCCGGCGAACGGCAGCTCACGCGGGCCATCCGTGGGCCGGCCGAGCCTGGCCTCGAGCGCCTCCCTGGCGATCTGCGACACGGACACGTGCCGGCGGGCCGCTTCCCGCTCGAGCGCGGCGGCCACGTCGTCCGGAAGGCTGACTGTTGTGCGCCTCATACGTGCATACTAGGCCGAGAGGGTCGCCTATCGCAAGGCCGCAACGATCTCGGACGGGCGGCTGCCCAGGCCGGCGGCCAGGAGGGGGCGGTCCATCGTCGCCAGGAGTGCGCCGCGACTGTGCGCGACCGCGGCGTAGGCGGCGTCGTAGACGGTGAGGTTGTGGCGCTCCGCGAGAGCCAGCGCTTCGGCCAGCTCGGGCGGAGTGGCCGCCAGGCGAGGGCAGATGGCGTCCAGCGCCTCCAGGACGATCCGAGACTGCGCGGCGGGCACTCCCATGCCGCGGATCAGAGCGTTGCCCGCCTCATAGGCCGTCAGATCCAGAACTGAGAGCGCCACGGCCCGCGACCGATGCAGGTCCAGCAGGGCGCGGGACTCCCCTACTTCCTCTTCGCCCTCGGCGTGGAACCATTTCAGGACCACACTGGCATCGCACAGGATGTCAATAGCGGGCATGGCGGGCGTCCCGGTCGCGGCGGATGAGATCGGCCGATTCGAAGGCTCCAGCGTGCGCCAGCGCCTGGCGCGCTCGCTCGAGGGCGGCATCCATGACGTCGGCGATGGGCCAGCCCAGCTCGCGCCGCGCTGCCTCCTCCAGGAAGCGGCTGCGGCTCAGGTTGCGGGCTCGGGCTTCACGATCGATGCGCTGCAGGAGCTCGTCTGGCACGGTAATCAGCACCTTGCCCATGGAAGTAGGATATCCAGCGGATATCTGCGGTCAAGGGCACCTGACCGTATCCTGCGCCGCATCGCTCTCCTCCGGCTTATGGCGCCTGGGCGCGGCCGCCTACGCGGCACCCAGGCGATGCATGCATTCGATAGACTGCAGCCCGCAGCGGTGAGGAGGCAGATGTGCCGGCAGATGGGCGGGTTGCTTTGGTCACGGGCGCGTCGAGAGGGATCGGCCGGGCGATTGCCATGAGGCTGGCAGCGGATGGCCACCGAGTCGTCGTCAACTACCGCGAGCGGCGGGAGGCGGCGGACGAAGTCGTCGCCCAGATCGTGGGAGCCGGAGGAACGGCCGTGGCACTGGGCGCCGACGTGTCGAAGGCCGGCGATGTCGAGCGCCTGATCGCCCAGACGAACGAGTACTTCGGGCCGGTGCAGGTGCTCGTCAACAACGCCGGCATCGAGCGGGCCAATCTGCTCGCCCGGATCGACGAGGCCGACTGGGACGATGTCCTGGACACGAACCTAAAGTCGGTCTACCTGTGCTCGCGAGCGGTCATTCGCGGCATGGCCCGGGCGCACTGGGGCAGGATCGTCAGCATCTCGTCCGCCATGGGCCGCATGGGGTACTCCGCCTATACGAACTACTCCGCCTCGAAGGCCGGGATCATCGGCTTCTCGCGCTCTCTGGCGCAGGAGGTCGGCTCGCGCTCGATCACCGTCAACGTCGTGGCGCCCGGCCTGATCCTCACCGAGCTGGCAGACCGAATCCCAGCCGAGCTGAGGGAGGAGGTCGCGAAGCGCACCCCGCTACGCCGGTCCGGCACGCCCGAAGAGGTTGCGGCCGCGGCGGCGTTCCTGGTCTCCGACGAGGCCTCGTTCATCACCGGTCAGGTGGTCGGGGTGGATGGAGGGCTCTTTCCCGGTTGATGGCCAGCGTGCAGATGGCCATCAGGCTTCCGCGCTCGCTCCCAAGGCCTCGAGCAGCTCCCTGGGCCATCGGGCCGGACGCCCGGCGGCCGTGATCCAAACGGCCACCGTTCGGGCCCTCACCAGCGTCTCGCCAGTGGTTTCGCGGCGGATCTCGTAGCCGCGCGTGAGCCGCACCCCCCTGACCGACTCAACCCAGGTCTCGACGACCAGCCCGTCGCCGTCGTGAGCCGACCCCAGGTACTCGATCTCCATCTTCCGGATGCCGTCGAAGCCGCCCAGGCGATGGAAGGACTGGAGGCGCGGATACCCGACCGAAGCCAGGTGATCCTCGACGGCTCGGTCCATGTAGAACGCGTAGATGGCGTAGTAGACGTGGTGACCTTTTGCCGGCGCCGTGTCGCTCGCGGCGACTCGTAGCCGGAAGGTATGGGCGTTGGGTCGCGTCTGTTGTTGCTGGGACGGCACCAGAAGACCCTCTCATATGCGCGGAAACCACTGGCAGGCGACCAGCGTACACACGTTCGGCCGCCACCCGGCATGAGCGATTGCAAGCGACGCGGCGTCTGTCGACGCTCGCCGCCGATCCGGCGCGGCCTGCGCGGTGCCGTAGCCCGGCTGGACGCGACTACTCGGCCTCGCGGAAGATCAGGTCGTGCTCGTGCGCGCGGCCCTCGATGGCCAGCGCGACGTCGTCCCCGGGCTTGGCCAGTTCCACCTTCTCGTGGTCGATCTCCATCGACTTCACGGTCTCGACCAGGTCTGTCGTGTGGCCCTTGATGCGGATCCGATCCCCTACCTTGAGGGGCGCCGTGAGCCGGATCCCCGCCACGGAGATATGGCCGAACCAGTGGGTCACCGTGCCGATCGCCTCCTCGGGCGCCTCGTTCTTCTCAGGCATGCCTCGTCTCCCTTCCTCCGCGCGATGTCTCGCCTACCCTACACCTGCGTCCGGGCCGCGCGAACGCGTTTCCGGCACTGGCCTGGCCCCTCCGCGGAGTGAGGCAGCGGCAGGCTTCTCTCAGCCCGCGAGCCGGAGGACCTCGTTCGCCCGCGCGAAGGCCGCCGAGAGGGGGTCCGAGCCATCCGCGAGCGCCGCCCCGCTGGCGATCGCCACGAGTTCCGCCCATTCGCCGTCCTTGCCCGCCCTGGCGCGGGCGACGAACTGCACCCGGCCTGGCTGCGGTGGCGGGAGCAGTTCCGCGGGGCCGAACGCCGACAGCGCCGCCTCGATCGAGTCGAGCAGCGCCCGGGAGGCGTCGCCGACGCCGGGGATGCTGCTGAGGCCCTCCGAGAGCGTCCCGTCGCTCCGATAGACGCTCGTCGAGCCGTCGGCGAAGGCGAACAGGCTCGTCACCGTCTCGGTCTCAGCCTCGCCGATCTCGACCGCGACGCTCGCGACCCGGGCGGCCGCGGGGAGCTTCTCCGGCGCCGGAAGCCAGCCCATGAGAGCGGATCGTATGTGGCGGTACTCCGGCACGAGGTGGTAGGACAACTCGCCCGCCTCGGCGCGGTCGAAGCCCTCGATGAGCGACATCCGGGCGAGCTTGGTGAGGAGGAAGGCCATGGCGGCGAGCCGGGCGACCGTAGCCTGCCTCGAGCCCAGGCGATCGGATGCGGCGAAATCCCCGTCGTACGTTCTGACGAGGATCTGCGACTCGCCGCGGTCGGGCAGCGGCAGGGCGGCGATGTCCTCGACAGACACGAACTCGCCGAGCGCCTTCTCTACCTCCTCGAAGATCGCCACGGCGGCCACGCCCACCTTGGGGGCGCCGCGGAGGCCCGTGGAGTGGATCCCGGCCGAGCTATGGATGGAGATCGTGCCGTCGGCGACCAGGTAGATGCTGACCAGGTAGGTCTCGAGGCCCACGTCGGCGACGACCGCGAACAGACGCCCGAAGGGGCCGGTCGTATCCGCCGGGGCCGGCCTTCGAGACAACAGCTCGGCGCGGGCCTCGCCGTAGGGCTCGTGGAACGTGTACGGGACCGACTCGCGCGATGGGGAATGCCTGAGGAACCTCACGCCCAGCCCCTCCTGTGCTCCCCGGATGATCCCCCGTCCCGGGCCGCCGCGCAACGATCCCCGTCTACACTTGGCGCATGGTCTACATGATCGTCCAGGTCCAGGTGCACGATCCGGAGCTGTACCGGCGCTACGTTGATGCCGTACCGGAGGTCGTCGCCAGGTACGGGGGCCGATACGTCGTCCGGAGCGACGAGGTGACCTGTCTGTCGGACGGGTGGCGACCCGAGCGGATCATCGTCCTGGAGTTCCCCACCAGAGACCAGCTCGACCGCTGCTTCGCCTCGCCCGAATACGCGGCGATCTCGAGCTGGCGCGAGGATTCCACGACGTCGAGCGCGATCGTGGTCGAGGGCTGCTAGCCGCCTCCCCCACCCCGCCCGGAGCCAGTTGAGCCGGCGGTGATCGGCGCATAAGGCGCGCGTTCTACCCTCCTGGGGCCCGCAGGCGAGCGAATCCCTCTCTCGAGTTACATCATATGGGGCCTCGCTGATATCATGCTGCCCGTGATACGCACACAGATCTCGCTCACGCCGGAGCAGATGTCCCGGCTGCGCAGGGCCGCCGCCAGGCGCCATACGTCGATCGCCGCGCTCATCCGCGATGCCGTGGACCGAGCCGTGCCGGACGAGGACGCCCAGCGAGTCGAGCGGCAGCAGCGGGCCTTCGCCGCCGCAGGCGCATTCTCGTCCGGGCATCGCGACACTGCGGAGCGCCACGACGAGGTCCTGGCGGAGGATTCGGGCTGGTGAGCGTCTTCGTGGACACCAGCGCCCTGTACGGGATGCTGGACGCGGGAGACGCGAGTCACGCGCGCGTCGTCGCGGCGACCCGGCGGCTGCTGGGCCAGGAGCTGGCCACGCACAGCTACGTGGTGGTGGAGGCCGTCTCGCTCGTTCGCCGCAGGCTCGGTGCCCAGGCCGTGGCGCGCCTGATCGACGACGTCCTGCCGGCGATCGAGGTCCACGACGTGGATGCCTCGCTTCGATCGCGCGCCCTGGCTGTCTTCCGGGCGACCGCCCAGTCGGACGTCTCGCTCGTCGATCGCACCAGCTTCGAGTTCATGCGCGACCGCGGCATCCGCCGCGCCTGGGCAGTCGACTCCGACTTCGAGGCCGAGGGTTTCGAGCTCGAGCATTAGGACAGGCTGCCGCAGAATCGAGCCGCGTGGCCCCAGCCGCGATCGAACCTACTTCGCGACGAGGATCTCGACCAGCTCCGTGTCGAGAGGCGTGTCCAGGTCGTCCGGGCCGCGCCAGGTGAAGATGCCGAAGTCGCCCTTCCATTCCCAGGCGCTCCAGGCCATGCCGGCCTCCCGCATGACCCCGGTGATGTCGCGGTAGTAGGCCAGTCGCTCGGCGCGCGACACGGTCGGCAGGCAGCCGAACTCGCCGCAGTACAGCTCCAGGCCGGTCTCGCGGGCCCGATCGATCGCAGGCGCGAAGAGCCGGCGGAGGCGCTCGGGACCCCAGTCGTCGGCCGCGTCGGAGGTTTCGCGCAGGACCTGCGGGGAGGCGTCCCGCCGGAGCGCGGCCAGCTCGTCCGGGTCGCCCACGGGGCCCGGATAGTGGACGGAGCCCTCGAAATCCGGGAACGAGGTCCAGTAGGCCCGGTAGTGGGTGAACAGCAGAGGCGCGTAGTTGTGGACGCTCAGGATCACGTTCGGGTCGCCCGAAGGCACGGCCAGGAACGGCATGTTGTCCGGCTGCTGCCAGCGGTTCGGCCCCAGGACGAGGACTCGGTCCGGCTCGAGCTCGCGCAACAGGGCGTGGGCCCGGCGGACGAGGCGGTTCCAGTCTTCGGGATCGTCGGCCACGGGCTCGTTGAGGAACTCGTAGGCGACCTCGCCCACGGGCAGATGGCCCAGTCGCGCCGACAGCCCGCGCCACAGGTCCAGGAAGTGGCGCTGGGCGGCCTCGTCGGTCCAGAGGGTGTTGAAGCCGCCCTCGTTGGCCGCGTTGAAGTGGTGGCTGCTGAGGGTGTGTAGATCCACGATCACTCGCAGGCCGGCGTCGCGGCTCCAGCCAATGCCGGCCAGGAGGCGGTCGAACTCGGGCTCGTTCGGCCGGCCGTCCGGGAGCCACAGCTCCTTCTCGTCGATCGGCAGGCGAACGTGGTCGAAGCCGAGGCGGGCCAGCTGGGCGACGTCCTCCTCTGTCAGGAACTCGTCGCGCGGCGCCCAGCCGAAGTCCTGCGACAGCCAGTGGCTGAGGTTGATGCCGCGGTGGATGACGAATCCGGATGGATTGGGCATGTCCTCAATACTCTAGCCAAAGCCCGGTCGATCGTCTCGGCCGCACCGCAGGCGACACCGTCATGGCGGCATGAGCCGGCATGCAGTCCTGGACGGTCGCCGGCTATAGGCCGCGCTAGCATGGGGGCATGCATCAGATTCGACTACTCAAGGCACTCCTGGTTTCGGCGGTCCTGGTGGCAGGCCTGGCGGCGTGTTCAGGCGCGGAGAACGCTCCGTCCGCCACGCCCGGCAACCTCGGCCCCGGGGACTTCGCCGCGGCGGGCAGCGTGGCCATCAACGCCGGCGGCCCGGGGACGGGCGGCTTCTGGGCCGACCAGTTCTTCTTCGGTGGCAGCACGTACACGAACCGGGCGACGATCGACATGTCGCAGATCGAGTCCAGCCCCCCGCCGGCCGCGATCTTCAACTCCGAGCGCTACGAAGCGATGACCTACACCATCCCCGACCGCTCGGGCGCTCAGGCCGTCACCTTCTACTTCGCCGAGACCTTCCTCTCGGGCCCGGGCCAGCGGCTGTTCGACGTGATCATCAACAACGAAGTTGTCCTGTCGGACTTCGACATCT
>DAOUEA010000009.1:0-173669 GCA_034430475.1 Chloroflexota bacterium
ACCTGGGCCGGGGTACGGCCGACGCGCCCGGCGATGCCGGTGATGATCGGATCGCCCAGGACGTCGCCCTGCGCGATCGGCGACCAGGCCTCGGTGGCGATGCCGCGCTCCCTGTCGTAGGCCCGGAGGTCGTCCTGGGTGAAGTAGGGATGGATCTCGATCTGGTTAACCGCCGGCGTGACGGAGGTCTCGGCGGCCAGGCGGTCGAGATGGTGGGTCTGGAAGTTCGAGACACCGATGGCCCGCACCCGGTCGGACTCGTACATCTCCTCGAGCGCCTTCCAGGTCTCGACGAAATCGCCGACGCCCGGCATCGGCCAGTGGATCAGGAAGAGGTCCAGGTAGTCGAACTCCATCACCGCCAGTGACCGCTCGAAGGCCACATGGGCGTCCTTCGGGTCGTGGTAGCCGTTGTTCAGCTTGCTGGTGACGAAGATCTCGTCCCTGGGCACGCCCGAGTCGCGGACCGCCTGGGCGACTTCGCGCTCGTTGCGGTACATCTCGGCCGTGTCGATGTGCCGGTAGCCGGCCCGCAGCGCCTCCAGCGTTGCCGCCCTGGTCTCGGTGGGCGGGATCTGGAAGGTGCCGAACCCAAGCTGCGGGATCTCGACGCCGTTGTTGAGCTTCACCTTCGGGACTGCGCTCATGCGGTCTGCCTCCTTGCCCCCAGCTTAGCGCCTCCGGGCGGAGGCACCCAGGTGCCCTCGTCGCCGAGGACCGCTATCCCGGTGGCGGGCGCTCCTCGGCGAGCGCTCGCAAACGCCGCCAGCGGGCCAGGGCGCGCGCCGTCTCCTGCTCCGTCACGTCCACGTGGGCGTAGGTCGCGAGCTGGTAGTCCGCGGCGAGCAGGGCCAGCGGGAAGAGATCCAGCCCCTGCTCCCCGACCCGGTGGGCGTGATCGCGCGGTGTCTCGGTCGGTAACCGTGCCAGGTTCTCCCGGTCCTCCAGGTCATCGAGGAGAGCCAGGTATGCCTCGGCCGCGGATGTCGGGTTCCGCCTGAGGGTCCTGCGACGAGCCGCCCGTGGCCGCGTGAGTCGCGCGCGGGCGCGCGCCAGGGGCGACGGCGACGGGCCGCTCGCGGACGGCGGAGGCTCGGGCAAATGGGCCCGCGCCACGGCGCGTCGCCACCCGAACAACTGCCTCATCACCACCAGGCACAAGGTGATGATCAGGGCAGGCACGATCAGCCATAGGGCCAGGATCAGCAGTCCCAACAGGCTGTCCCCTCCGATCTCTCCCACCACCGGAGGCGCCCCTGCCGCGGTCCGGCTGGTGCCGGGCGTCGGTGTCGGCAAGGAAGAGACATCCGGCTTGGGCATCAACTGCGCGAACTGCCACAACAGCCAGACGAACACCTCGCCTGCCCTGTCCAGAAGCGGACGCGCCGAGGCCGCAAGCCAACGAGCCGGACCGGACACTGCGGAAAGCGTCACAGTCCCGACGACGTATGCGATCGGAATGGCAGCCACAGTCCAGACCCCAAGCCCAGCGCCCAGGGCGGGCCAGAAGCTGCTCCGGTGAGCCACGGGACCGAGCGATTCGAACTCGCGCTGCCGGCCGCGCCCGATCGCGAACAGGCCGGCGATCAGGCACGTCAGCGAGGCGATCAGAACGGGCCCGACGAACGGGGTGCCGGATCCCAGGTGTGTTAGCAGGGCGAAGGCGATGACCGGAAAGGCATACGTGACGGCGTCAACCGAGACGTCGCTCTCATGGTCGGAGTCGACGTGCAGGGCGCCGCGCAGCAACGCCAGCCCCAGCAGGAAGCCGACTCCCCTCTCCAGGTAGAGGCCGCCCGCCCCGGCGAATACCACCAGCAGCGGCACGGTGTCCTCCAGCCGCCACCAGCGAGCGCTGAGACGCGCTACCGCCAGCCCGGCGGCAGCGGTCAGCCAGAAGGCGGCGAGAGGGAGTGCGGCTGCCGGTCGGGTGAACGGCGTGATGGCCAGGTAGACGACCGCGACCAGGCTGCCCTCGAGCAGGCTGTCCAGGGCCAGAGTCAGAAGGTCAGCTCGCCAGAACCAACGCATCACCGGTCCGCCAGTTCGGGGTCAAGGAAGCCGTCATCGCCGCCAGGCCCATGGAGCGGGCCCGGGCGACACTGCTGGGCCCGCTCGGGCCAAGGCCAATCACCTGGATCGGGTAGCCCAGCCGCTGAAGTCTCATGAGGAGGTCGATGTAGGGGCCCGGGTCACGGGCCGTGATGACGACGATGGTCGTCCCGAGCGGGACTCTCCGGGGAAGGCGAGCCAGGAGCACCTCGAAAGGCGCCAACGGAGCCGCGTGGAGCCGCCCCAGGAGCTGGGCGATGGTGCTCAGCTGCTCCCGCCCGGCTCGCGGAGGGGCGAAGGCGAAGGTGTCGATCCTCCGGCTCAGCGCCATGGCAGCCAGCCCGCAGGAAGCGCCGTCCAGCAGGGCGCGTCGCGCCAGCGAGGACGCTGCGACCATCAGACCCTCGACCATCTCCTCGTCGTTGGTCCATATCGACCCGGACATCGTCTGGACGTCCAGCGCCAGCAGCACGTTCCGCTCTCGAGAGGGGTCGAAGCGCTTGCTCAGGGTGACGCCCGTCCGGGCCGTCGCCCGCCAGTGGATGCGGCGCATCGGATCGCCCCACCTGTACGGTCGCACGCCGGCGAAGAGAGCCGGGTCGTCGAAGAGACTGTGGCGGCTGCGTACCTGCTCCGCCGGAACCGGCGGCTCGTCGGCCTGCAGGACCGACAGGGTGCGGGGCTGAACGACGTAGGTGGCATCGTCCTCGTGCTCGGCGGTGACCTCGTCGTAGCCGAACAGGTCGGAGACGGTGACGCGAACCGGCCCGAACGAGTACACGCCCCGGCGGTCGGCGGCGAGGGTCAAATGACGGACGACCCGCTGATGCCAGCCCAGCCTCCAGCGGCTTGCCAGAATGGCCAGGCCCCATCTCTGAGACGGAGCGAGGGCCTGCTCGCGCACGACCGCCTCCTGAGTGGCGAAGTCTTCGACCGAGACCATCGGCACCGGGATCGGCTTGTCGTTCAGGACGGCGAGCTCCATCGGCAGGTCCTCGCCCCAGACCGTCCGATCGCTCGCGATCCTCCTTTCGTAGTGGAGATCGCGCAACCCGGCGCGGCTCCAGAGGCGGGTGATGCCGACGATGAGCAGCGTCGCCAGCCCGAGCAGCACCGCTTCCGGAGACTCGAACCAGATCCCCGCGCCGATGAAGGCCAGCCCGAATCTGAGCCCGATCCAGTTCATCGCTTGCGTTGGGGCTCGGGCACCGGCACGGGCACCGAGTCCAGCACTTCCTCCATGACGTTGCCCGCGGTGATGCCTCGCAGCTGGCGGTCTATGTCGACCAGCAGCCGATGGCACAACACGGGGCGGGCCACCGACAAGACGTCGTCCGGCAGGACGAAGCTCCGGCCCTCCAGCGCGGCCCAGGCCTGACTGGCCCGATAAAGGGCCACGCTCGATCGCGGGCTCCCGCCGAGACGCAGATCCCGGTGCTCTCTGGTAGCTCGAACCAGCTCCACCATGAAGCCCTCGACGGCTTCGCTCACGGCCACCCGGCTGGCCAGCTCCTGGAGGGCGATCAGCTCGGCCTGGGCGGCAATCGCCTCCACGTCGTCGAGCGGCTCACCGCCGTCGCGGTAGCGCCGGGCGATCCGCTGCTCCTCGTCCTTGCTGGGGTAGCCCAAGCCCACGCGCAGCAGGAACCGGTCCAGCTGGGCCTCGGGCAGGGAGAAGGTTCCCTCCAGCTCGACGGGGTTCTGGGTCGCGATCACCAGGAACGGCTTGGGCAGGATCCGAGTCTGGCCCTCGACGGAGACCTGGCGTTCCTGCATCGCCTCGAGCAGGGCCGATTGGGTCCGCGGCGTCGCCCGGTTGATCTCGTCCACCAGCAGGACATTGGTGAAGATGGGGCCGGGCACGAAGCGCATGTTCCGGCCCTCGATCAGGGTGGATCCCGTCACATCGGTCGGCAGAAGGTCCGGCGTCCCCTGGACGCGCCCAAACGACAGGCCGAGCGAGCGGGCGAACGAGCGCGCCAGAAGGGTCTTGCCCACGCCCGGCACGTCCTCGATCAGGGCATGCCCGTCCGACAGCAAGGCCACGGCAAGGAGGCGAAGGGCCGGCTCATCGCCCACCACCGCACCGGCAACCGATTCGTGAAGCCTCCGCCAGAAACGACCGACGCGGGCGTCCCCCGATCTGGAGCGCGCCCCGGTGCGAGTGCCTGTCACAGCAAACCCTCCGTCTCGCTTGCTACCTGTGCTCGACGAGAGCCGTGATCATGCGAGTCCGCCTCGCTGCCGTCAGCTTAGCGCCTCCAGGTCCCCCTCTCGCTGCGAGACGTAGATGTCCGCCTCGAGCAGCGTGTCGCCATCGTAGTAGTGGTGGGTGAAGTAGATGTTGCCGGCCACGTCCAGGGTGGGCTCGCCCGCCAGGGGGCCGAACACACGTATCGGGGTTGGAGTCGGCGAAATCGGGCCGAAGGCCGTGGAAGCCGAAGAAGCCGGCGACGAACGACACCACTGCCCAGACGCACTCGACGAAGACCACCAGGGTCATCAAGACGATGCGGGCCCGGGTCGGGAGATTGCGCAGCCGGGACGGCCTGGGTTCAGTAGCGGCGGCAGGGCGTTCGCGCCCAGGCGGCGCACGCTAGACTCCCGGTGAGGCAAGGGCCACGGCCGGACCGGGCCCGCAGTCCGAAGGAGGCTGGCGATGGCTCGACGATCCTCTGGGACAGCGGCGGTGGGCGCGGCGCAGCCCGACGGCGTCCCGGCAGAGCCTGCCCCGAAGAGCCGGCGCATGACCGTCGGCGCCCTGACGGTCGCAACGGCGGTGGTTGCCGCGGTCGTGGCCGCGATCCTGCTGGTCTTGCCGGGAGGCGAGCCCGAGTCGACGTCGGCGGAAGTCCAGGGCGTCACCTTCGAAGTCACATCGGTCCAGATCGCGGATCGATGGGGGCTCAACGAGCCGGCGAAGACCGGCAACGTTTTCCTGGTCGTGTCGTTCGACTGCACGGGGGACGGCACAAGCGTGGATCCCTTCGACATCGCCGCAGGCGCCTACGCGACCGACAGCAGAGGCGTCAAGATCGCCTACGCGATCCTGGATCCCCGCTCCGAGTGGCCCGCCGGCCCGCTCTCCGAGGATGAGACCCGGAGCGGCAGCTGGGCCTTCGAGGTCCCGCGGGATGCGCAAGGATTCGTGCTGCACCTGGGCCCGGAAGGCCCGACGATCGACCTCGACTCCCTCCTGAGCGAGTAGGCTGCGCCCGGCGCCCGGCACCCCAGATGGAGGATCAGGGGGCAGCCCGCTCGGTTTGTCCGGGCAGTACTCCCCTCCCCTGGACGGCGCGGGGTTTCTCGTGACCGACGGTGACGCCAGCGCTCTGGCGCAGAGGCTCTCGGAGGCTGCCGAAGAGGACCGGAGCGTCTACGACTGCTCCGTCCGCTGCACGGCCTTCAACGGGACCGAGTTCGACCTGGCCATCACCGATCCCGCGTCCGGCAGCGTGACCACGCTGCGCGTCGTCAGGGTCCGCTGACGGTCGGCACCCGGCCGCTACAGGACCAGACCCACGATCAGGGCCACGACCAGGACGGTCGCCACGACCGTCCAGACCCAGGCCCAGCCGCCCGGGTCGCGGGCCCCGTTGCCCAGGCCGGTGGGCCGGATACGCAGAACGGGCCGCTCGGGCATTCTGGCGGCGATCCTGTCCAGGTCCGTCACGAATGGCACGTAGCCCTCGAAGATCGTGGCGAAGCCGGCGTTCTTGAGGATCTGGCGCAGCACGAGGGAGCGCTCGGCTTGGTCCGTGACCTCCTCCACGTGGCCGGCGATCGCGCCTCCGGGGAGGATGACGTCTATGTCCGGGATGGCCTGCAGGTTCAGGAACCACGGGCAGCGTCGGCCGAAGCCAGCCAAGCAGTAGACCGAGCCATTCGAGATGGCGTAGTTCAGCGGGACGTAGCGCAGCTTCCCGGTCTTGCGGCCGATGATCTTCAGGACCATCACGTACCCGGTAACCGGGTTTCCGAAGAGGGGCCCCAGGCCCAGCCGGAAGAGCGGCACCATGAACAGCTTGTTGAGGATCTTGAACATGAGGCGCATGGCGTCCCTTTCGCTACGTGACCGCCTTGAGAACGAGCTCGACGAATGCCTCGGTGATCCGGTCTGGACCAACCTCCTCATCGGTGACCTGGAAGTAGGTGTTCAGGTAGGGCAGCAGCTGGCTGTCGCCGAGAGCCAGGGTCAGCGCATTGACCAGGCGGGCCGCCGCTTCGAGGTCCCCGCACCGGATCTCGCCCCGCTCGGCGGCCTGGGCCAGGATGGCGTGGGTCAGCTCGCGCATCGCCGTCGCCACCGGGCGAACCGCCCGCTCCGCCAGCGCCGGGTCCCCTTCATAGGCCGCCTTGCCGAGGAAGCGGACCAGGTTCGCCTCCGTCCTCCCCCACTCCACGCCCACCGACAGGTAGGAGTACAGGGCCTCCGAAAGGGGCATGGCCAGCAGGTAGGGTCGCGACCGCGCCAGGAAGTCCACCAGGTACCGCACGCTCAGTTCCATGGTGAAGTCGAGCATCTGCTCCCGGTCTCCGAAGTACTGGTAGAGCGACCCCACCGACACCCCAGCCCTCGCGGCCACCATCTTGATGTTGACCGCGGCCGGGCCCCGCTCCGTCGCCTCCTCCAGGACCGCGTCCACGATCGCCCGCTGGCGCCTCTCGTCCAGCCGGCAGAAGGTGCGCCTGACCTTCCCCTCCTCTTCCAGCGCGGCTATGCACGGCCCGAGGCTGGTCCAGGCGGACGAAGTGGCAGCCTCGGCATCTGAGCTGTGAACCATCGGTTCATACTGTATGAACCCGCAGTTCCCTCGTCAATGGCCGAGTTCGCCTTCTCACGCGTGAATCGCGTCGAGCGTCACTCGCCTGGCCTGGATCCGGACTATCACCCGCGTCTCCCGCTCCCGTTGGCCGGCCGGAAAGACGTAGCCGTAGTAGCGGGGGTGGGACGTGTACTTGCGCGTCAGGAGGTCCAGGTGCTCCTCCGCTCCCTCGGTCACCAGCTCCGCGAGGCCCCGTATCTGGATGAAGCGAGATGTATCGGCCGGGTCGACGACCAGCAGGCTCACCTTTGGATTGGCGGCTATGTTGCGACCCTTGCGGCGCTCCAGGGTCGTGTTCACGACCGCGCCCTGGCCGTCGAAATCGACCCATACCAGGCTCGACTGCGGCTGGCCGTTCGGTTCCATGGTCGTCAGGACGCCGTGAACGGGCCTGGTCAGCAGGTCCAGGTGCGACTCGGGGATGGCAACGGAGCCGGCTTCGGCCATCAATCCCTCTCCGCGTCGAGCGTCACCACTCGCGTGGGCTTGATCCGGCACAGTGTCGGCACCTCGGTCTCCCGGAAGTGGGCAGGGATGCACGCCCCGAAGTACGGCCCCACGCCCGTGTACTTCAGGCACAGCCCATCCAGGTGCTCCATCGCCCCCTCCTCTGTCATCTCCACGACCCTGCCCCGTATCTCCAGAGAGCGGAGGGGCCGTTTGGGGTCGTAGCACAGCAGGGTCACCAGCGGGTTGGCCCGCATGTTCTTCTCCTTGCGGAAGCCCCGCATGGTGTTCACCCGGACGTACGTGCCGTCGAAATCGCACCACACTACGGACGTTTGCGGCGAGCCGTCCGGCATCACGGTCGTCAGGGCGGCCACGGGCGGGCACTCTGCCAGGTCGGCGAAGTCATCGGGGATGGGCGCCGGAGGCAGCTGGTTGGCGTCGGCCACGGTGGAGCTGCCTCCTAGCGGTGGCCCCGCCGGACGCTGTCCGACTCGCGGATCTTGCCGTCCCGACCTTTCGTGGTCAGCTCGCCCCCGCCAAGGTTGCGAAGGATGGCTCGGGCCCGATCCTCCGCCTCCCGCTGCGTCTCGCCTATCGCCGACGCACGGCGGTGATGTGGCTTGACTATCTCCCACCGTCCGTCAGCCCGCTGCTGAACGATCCGCCTCTCCGGGCTCAGTCTCCTGGCCATGACAGCACCCCCGGCTCAGGCGTGGCGTGCGCCACGCCCCGCTATCGTAGGCACTCCAGGCAGTGCCTGCCGCCCCAGCGTGCCGGGGAACGCTTTCGCCGCCGGTGCCCTGAAGCCACCCGGCTCAACGAGGCTTCGGCGAGTCGAGGGCCCCCCGCACTGCATCGAGCAGAGCCGAGACGCTGAAGGGCTTGGGCAGGAAGGCCGCCCCGGCCGGCAGATCCGGGCCACCCCCAGGTCCGGCCAGATGGCCCGAGATGAACAGCGTTCGCGGCGGCTTCGGGCCGGAGGCCAGCTCGGCGGCGAAGGCCACGCCGGACATTCCCGGCATCGTGACGTCGGACAGCAACAGTTCCACTCTGCCCTCGTTGGCCTGCCACAGCCCCCGCGCCTCCTCACCATTGGCCGCGGTCAGGACGCGATAGCCGGCATCGACCAGAACCCGCTGGGCCAGCTTGCGGATCGCCGCCTCATCCTCGACCAGCAGGACGGTCTCGCTGCCGCGGATGGGCGTTTCCGCCACGGCCGCCACGCTCTCCTCTCTGTCCGGTGAGGCGGGGTAGACCAGCCAGACCCCGGTGCCCTTGCCCGGCTTGGTCTCCACGGCGATCTCGCCTCCGGCTCCGTGCACGATCCCGTACACGATCGAAAGCCCCAACCCGGTCCCCTGGCCTGTGTCCTTGGTGGTGAAGAAAGGCTCGAAGATCCGATCCTTGATCTCCGGAGCGATCCCCGCGCCGGTGTCGAATACCGAGACGTAGCTCACCGGGACAGTCTCCAGGCGCCGGGCATTCTCCGTCGGTCCGACAGAGACCAGCGCTCTGGCAAGGCCCGGAGTGTCCGTCCTGCTGCCGGTTTCGATCGTGACCGAGCCGCCCTCCCGCATCGCATCCCGCCCGTTGACGCACAGATTCACCAGGGCCTGCTCGAACTGGGCCGGATCGATGACGATCCTCCCGGCGCCGGGCCGGAGCACGGTCGACACCTCGATGGTGGGCCCCATCAGGCTCTTGATCAGGGGCAGGGCCTGCTGCACACAGGCGTTGACATCTACGACGCGGGCGTTGGCCCGGGTGGGCTGACTGAAGGTCAGCAGCTGCCGGGTCAGCTCCGCGGCCCTGTCGGAGGCCCGCACGATCTCCTCCAGGTCAGCCTTCGCTTCCGCGCTACCCGGCTCCGCCATCGCGGCTAGCTCCGCGTAGCCTCGAATGGCCTGGAGCAGGTTGTTGAAGTCGTGGGCGATGGCTCCCGACAGCTGACCCAGGGTCTCCATCTTCTGGGCCTGCCGGAGCTGGCCAACGCGAAGCTGCAGCTCCTCGATCAGAAGGGCCACTTTCACCGCGCCGCTGACTCGAACCCTCAGGGCGCCGAAGGCGTCGTACGTGAAGGCGTCGCGCGGCGTCATCTCGAAGATCGCGTAGCCCAGAGACTCGTCCTCGAAGGACAGCGGCTCGGCGACCATGGTGTAGCGGCGATCCTTCGGCAACAGCCCGTCCGGGAGGCATGCACCGTCGACCGGGGTGCACATCAGCCGCTCCAGCTCCGCCGGGTCTCGACGCGGATCGTGGGCGAAGGCCACTCTGGCCGGGCCCGGGGCCGCGGCCCGGTCGAGGACCAGGAAGGCGCTGGGCACGCCGAGCTGGGGCAGGCTCTCGTGGAGCGCCTCTGCCAGCGACTCCAGGTCGTAGGCCCCGCTCAGAGCCTCGGTCGCTTCTGTAAGCGATCTGCGGCGCCGCTCGATCATGAGCCGGTAGTGCATGTGCGATTCCTCGATCGCCTCCCCGACCAGGTACTCCGCCTCGTCCAACCGCTCCCCGACACCGGCGCGCTGCCCCTCGTCCGGGCTCAAGGCAGCCAGCAGCTCGCGCCCCAGAGCCGCCAGGGCAGGTCGGAGGGGATGGCCGGTCGCAGCCGGCTGCATCGTCTCCTTCAGGAGCTGCCTGACCTTGTCGCCGAAGCCGGCAGGACCGCCGCTCAGCTCTGTCAGAAGCGAGTCGACCAGCCCCTCCGCCCAATCCTCCGGGAAGCCGGCCGGCAACTCACCTGCCGCCTCGCGGACAGCCTCAACGATCCGCGGACGAGCCTCCACAAGGACCTTTCTCGGCGCTCCCTTACCGGCCACCGAGACCGGCCGTTGCTGCCTCTCGAGAGCGCCCGGGATGTGACGAGTCTCCGGGTAGCAGCCGCAACTGCGCCGCACGATCAGCTCCGCCGGCAAGACGAGAGGATCCTCAAAGCTCTCGCCCCGCAGCCGCCCCAGCAGCACCTCTGTCGCCAGCCGGCCCTGCTGGCGCAGTGGCTGGCGGATCGTGGTCAGTGATGGAAGGGAATAGCGGGCGTCGCTGATGTCGTCGTAGCCCGTGACTGCCACGTCACTCGGGACGTGCAAGCCTCGCACTCGGAGGGCGTCGATCGCACCCAGGGCCATCGTGTCGCTCGAGGCTACGATCGCGTCCGGCCGCAGGCCGCGCTGGTCGAACAGCACCTCCACGCCGTTCACGCCGGCCTCATAGCGGAATCCGCCGGCGGCCACGTTGGCATCCGGTGCGGGCAGGCCAAGCTCGGCCAGAGTCTCGCGGTACACCTGCAGTCGAGCCCGGGCTTCGACGTTCTGCGGCGGTCCGGCAAGGAAGGCCACGTCCCGGCAGCCGTGTTCCTCCACCAGGTGCCGGATCCCCTCGCGCAGCGCAGGCTCGCCGTCCACCAGGACCCCGGTCATCCCCCGAACGGTCGCGGCGATGCTGCACATGGGCCGCGGGCGGAACCGCTCGCAGTACGCGGCCAGCTGGTCCATGCCGACGATGTTGGCCAGCGGGCCTGCCATGACCACGATGCCATCGATCGTGTCCGCTCCGGCCAGGTCGTAGGTCATGTCGGAGCGGCGCCTGCCCTCGCCCCTCGCCCGGCCCAAATTGTCGGAGAGCAGGATCATGTTGAACCCCAGGTCGAGCGAAGCTTCGACCATGCCCCCGACCACGCCGCTCTGATACTCCCCCTCAAGCAGGTCCACGAGGACGCCGATCGTGGGTGCGCGAGCGGCCGACCTGGCTTTTCGCGGTGTCATCAGGGCAGTCTGCTCATGGACTTGCGGCTCACCTACCCCAGGGGCTCCAAGCCACCGGACAGGGACAACTGTACCCACTATCACAGGTCCCGGCGAGGCTGAAGAGGCTGTGGTGCATGGGGAAGACAACCTCGGCCTGGCCCGGCGTGCCGGCTCGGGCCGGGTGTGACGGCCGTCAGCCGTGGCATGATCAGCTGCGAGATTCGGACAAGCGAAGGAGATCGGCCGTGCTGGATATCTCGGGCAAATGGGTCCTGCTCACCGGCGCCAGCCGTGGCATCGGCCGGCAGGTTTCGGGCGCCCTGGCCGATCGTGGCTGCAACCTCATCCTCCACAGCCGCAACCTCGAGCATACCTTCGACCAGGTGGCCCGCTTCCAGGCAGCGGGCCTGACCGCCCACGCCCTGGCGGCCGAGCTGTCAGACCAGAGGCAGGTGGTTCGGCTGGCAAGACAGGCCCTGCGTATCTCGGGCGGCATCGACGTCCTCTACAACAACGCCGCCATCCAGCTGCCCTGGCGCGAGGACATGTTCGAAACCGATCTGGAGGAGTACCGGCAGAGCTTCCAGGTGAACACGATCGCCCCGATCACCCTGTGCAACATGATCCTGCCGGGCATGATCGAGCGGCGCTTCGGGCGCGTGGTGAACGTGACCTCCGGGATCGCCGATATGCCGCAGCTGATGCCCTATGCCGCCTCCAAGGCCGCCCTGGACAAGTACGTCTACGACATGGCGCCGCACCTGGCGGGAACCGGCGTCACGATGAACCTGCTGGATCCCGGCTGGCTGAGAACGGACCTCGGCGGTCCGGAGGCCCCCAACGCGGTCGAGTCCGTTCTTCCGGGGGCCATGGTGCCAGTTCTGCTCGAGGACGACACGTCCGGCAAGTGGTTCAGCGCCCAGGACTACGCCGGCAAGGGCTGATCTAGCACACGGCCCCACCGCCGCCGGGACAGCCCCTGGCGAACCAATCGAACCTGCCACCGCAGCGCGGGCAGTTCCAGCGGGCATCCTGCCCGGCGCTCCAGGCTGCCAGGCCGATCTCCTTGTCGGGCCGCAACTGCGAGAGCGGACGTTCGCCGGCCGAGCTGGCCGCTCAGCTAGGGCGTCACGATCACGGTGCCAACCATCCAGGGGTGCACCGTGCAGTGGTAGGTGTATGTGCCCGCCGTGTCGAACGTCATGGAGAAGGTCTGGCCCTGAGAGAGGTTTCCGCTGTCCCAGCTGCCGTCGTCAGCCGTGACCGTATGGACCACCGGATCGTTGTTCGTCCAGGTGACCGTCGTTCCTGGGGCCACGGTGATCGTCGCGGGCTTGTAGCTCGATACCGAGATGGAGACGGCGTTGCCGCCCCCGGATGGGCCCCCGGTGTCACTGGCGGACGTGGAGCTGCCGCAACCTGCGGCCGCGAGGGCAAGGACGACCATCAGGCCGGTCAGGCCTCTCAGAGTGGGACGCTGCGCCGACATCTTCGCTTCTCCCCAAAGCATGTGCCGGCAGAGTAGGCGGCCGCCTATTCCCCGTCCAAGACGGCGCGTACCTTGTGCGCCAGGCGGTCCGGGGTGAACGGCTTGGAGACAAACGGGATGGGGTTCCCGTCCGCGTCGCGGAACCCTTGCGGGGCATCGGTATGGCCGGACGTCAGGAGCATTCTGGCCTTCGGGCGCAGGCTGCGCAGCCGCGTCGCCAGCTCCGGCCCGCGTATGCCCGGCATGATCACGTCGCTCACGACCAGCGCGATGTCATGCTCCGTGGCGGCGATGCGCAGCGCCTCTGCCGCGTTGGCTGCCTCCAGCACCGTGTAGCCCAGCGATCTCAGCCCCAGCACAGCCAGCCGCCGCACGCTGGCCTCGTCCTCTACGATCAGGATGGTCTCGCTGCCGCCTGCCGGCGCGCTGGCCTGCATCGACTCCGCTCCGCCGGCAGGCTGACTGCTGCACTCCGGCAGCATGATCGTGACCTTCGTGCCCTGCCCCAGCTCACTGTGGATCCAGATATGGCCTCCGCTCTGCTTGACGATGCCATGGCACGTCGCCAGGCCCAGGCCGGTGCCACTCCCCTGGGGCTTGGTCGTGAAGAAGGGCTCGAAGAGATGAGCCTGAACCTCGGGGGGCATGCCCTGGCCGGTGTCGGTCACCGACAAACTCACCCAGCGACCGCGCACGACCTCCGGCTGCCCGGCCAGGTACTCGTCGGTCACGATCTCGTTGGAGGTTTCGATGACCAGCTTCCCGCCCTCCGGCATCGCGTCACGGGCGTTGACCGTCAGGTTCACGAGGACCTGCTGTATCTGCCCGGGGTCCGCCTCCACGATGCCCGGGTTGGGCTCCAGCGCGGAGACGATCTCAATGTCTTCGCGCAGCAGGCGCCGCAGCAGCTCCAGCGACCCTCCGACCACCTCGCTGAGGTTGAGCGGGACAGGCTCGATCATCTGGCGCCGGGCGAAGGACAGCAGCTGCCGGGTGAGCCGCGCCGCCCCCTCGGCAGCTTTCGTGATCTCGGCGATGCTCACCCGGGCCGGATGGTCGGCCTCGAGATCCAGCATGGCCAGCTCGGCATTGCCCAGGATGGCCGTCAGCAGGTTGTTGAAGTCGTGCGCGACTCCCCCCGCGAGCCGGCCGATGCTCTCCATCTTCTGGGCATGGGCCAGCTCGTTCTGTAGCACCCGCCGCTCGGTGATGTCCTGCAGGATGCCGTCGTAGCCGATGAGCCGGCCGCCTTTGTCGAGCTGCGGCACGGGCGTGCTCCGCACCCACCGAACGGTGCCGTCCTTGCGTACGATACGGTGCTCGATCGGCCTCATCCTCTGCCCGGATTCCACCTCGCGAGCCTGCTCCAGGACCAGCGCCTGGTCCTCGGGAACGACCATCGCCAGCCATAGCTCCGGATCGGCGTCGAAGTCCTCGGGCGCGTAGCCGGTGACGGCCACGCAGGCGGGGCTGTGTCGGGTGCCGGCCACATGTCCGTCCTCCAGATTCACGTGGAAGACGTAGTCGGTCATCGTCTCGGTGATACGGCGGTAGCGATCCTCGCTCTCGGCCAGCTCGGCCGTGCGCTGGCCGACGCGGTCCTCGAGCTCGTCCCGAGCCGTCCGTAGCTGCTCCCGCACCTGTGCGTTCTCGATCGAGACCGCCGCATGCCTGGCCATTGCCGAGAGCAATTCGGCATCGTCCTCGTCGAACTCACGATCGCCGGGGCTGTTGGTCGCGACGATCACGCCCAGCGGTCGGTCGCGGTAGATGATCGGGGCCACGATCATCGGCCCGTGGCCGAACTGGACCCGCCGCTCGTGCACGATGTCGGTCTCCCGCGGGTCGCGTACGCCGCCCGCCGACACGGTGCCGGTCCGCTCGCGCAGCACCCAGCCCGCCAGGCCCTGCATCAGCTCCTCGTACCCGATGTCGGCAGGCGGGTCTCCGCCCGGCCCACCGCGGTAGTGGCCGGTTACGGTCTCGCCCTCGACGTCCATGGCGAAGAGGCTCACCCGGTGGGCTGGGAGGCTGCCGGCGATGGCGTCGACGACTCGCTGGAGGAGCGACTCCAGGCTCTCCGCGGCCGCCATCGACGTGACCACTCGGTACAGCGCCTCAGTCCGAACCAGGGCCGCCTGCGTGTCGGCCAGTGCCTTGCGGTCGCCAGCCTGCGAGGCGGGCCCCGACGACCCGCCGCGCCGTGACGTGCCCCGCGCAGCCGCCCGCTCGCCAGCCCGGCCCTCACCTGGGACGGTTCTGGGCCTGGCCTCCCCTCGCTTGGTCCCGGCCATTGTCGACCTCGCTAGCGGCGGCGGGGGTGAGTGTGCGCCTGAGGGTACCCCAGCGGCGCCAGCCAGCGCACCTCCCTTCCTCGCCCGAGACAGCGCTATGCTGAGCCCAGACTGCCGTCCGAGGAGTTCGTTAGTGCCCATTCGCGACCTCTACCGGCCCACCCTGGCCGCGCTGACCGATCTATACGAGCTGACCATGGGTGCCGGCTATCTGGCCGCCGGGCTGGCCGATCGGGAAGCCGTCTTCGCCCTCAGCTTCCGCAACCTGCCGTTCGATGGCGGCTACGTGGTCGCAGCCGGGCTGGAGGACGCGCTCGAGATTCTGGCCGGCTTGGAGTTCGATACCCCCGACCTGGAGCACCTCGCCGCACTCCGCGGCACGTCCGGCAAGCCGCTTTTCCGCCACGACTTCCTCGACCATCTGGCAGGTCTTCGCTTCAGCTGCGACGTGGACGCGATCCCCGAAGGGACCGCCGTCTTCCCCCACGAACCGTTGCTGCGCGTCCGCGGGCCACTCCTGCAGGCGCAGCTCGTGGAGAGCGTCTTGCTCAACGTGATCGGGTTCCAGACTCTGATCGCGACCAAGGCCGCCAGGGTGGTCCAGGCGGCGGGCGGCGGCTCGGTGCTGGAGTTCGGCCTGCGTCGAGCTCACGGCCCGGATGGGGCGATCTCGGCCGCCAGGGCGGCCTACATCGGCGGCGTCGCTGCGACCTCCGACGTCCTGGCCGGGCGGTTGTACGGCATCCCCGTTCGAGGCACTCACGCTCACTCGTGGGTCCAGGTCTTCCGCGACGAGCAGCTCGCCTTTGACACCTACGCCGACGCCCAGCCCGACAACGTGACTCTCCTTGTCGACACCTACGATTCGCTCGACGGCGTCCGGCATGCTATCCGGACCGGCCGCCGGCTGCGCAAGGCCGGGCGGTCGCTCGACGGCATCCGCCTCGACTCGGGCGACCTGGCCTACCTGTCGATCGAAGCCCGGCGCCTGCTGGACGAGGCCGGCTTCGCCGAGACCGCGATCGTCGCCTCCAACGACCTGGACGAGTACACGATCGAGTCCTTGCGCGAGCAGGGCGCCAGGATCGACATCTGGGGCGTAGGCACACGGCTCGCCACGGCCTTCGACCAGCCGGCCCTGGGCTGCGTCTACAAGCTCACCGCCGTCCGCGAGGACGGGCAGTGGCGCTTCCCCGTCAAGCTGTCCGAGCACAGCGCCAAGATCTCGATCCCGGGAGTGCTCGGAGTGCGTCGCTTCACCGACGCTACCGGCCGCTTCCGTGCCGACATGATCTACGACGAGGCGGTCCCACCCGCGGGCGACGGCGATGTGATCGTCGACCCGGCGGATGCGCTCCACATGCGGGCCATCGATCCTTCATGGACCTGCGACGAGCTGGTGGCGCCGGCGATGCGCGGCGGCCAGCGCCTGCCAGACCCGCCTTCACTCGATGCCGCGCGGGATCGCGCCAGAGCCCAGCTCGAATCCCTCCACCCGGCCATCCGGCGCCTTCTAAACCCGCACGTCTACCCCGTCGGTCTGGAACAGCGGCTCCACGAGCGCCGGACGAGGCTGGTCCTTGAGCACCGCGTGCCCGGGTAGCACGGCCTGGCCGCGCCCCTGGCGCGCCGTCTAGTGGCCCGCTACGGGCCTGCCGCCCTGCTCGGCCGGCTCGCTGGGCTCGGAGGGCCCGGTCTCCGCCGAGTCCCACAGCCCGCCCGCCGCCGGGGGCACTATCTCGGCCTCCGCCTCGACAGCCTCTGGTTCCGGCTCGGGGGCCTCCGCCTGGACGACGGCCTCCTGCCGCCGCGCTTCCTCGGGCACAAGATCCTCAGCCGACGGGATCACGTCCGGGGTCGTCCAGCGCGGATCGAGGACCAGGTGCAGCAGAGCCGGCCGCCCGGCCTCGAGAGCCTGCTGCAGCGCTGGCTCGAACTCCTCGTCCGTGCCAACGGTCAGGCCCAGCGCGCCGCAAGCGCCGGCTACAGCGGCGAAGTCGATCTGGCCCAGTCGCGTAGCCAGGCCGGGCGCCGACGCCTGAGCCGCCTGGTGCCGCCAGACCGTCCCATAGCGCCCGTTGTCGAAGACCAGCACTATCACGTGGGCCCGCTCGCGAACCGCGGTCTCCAGCTCGGCCATTGACATCGCGAAGCCGCCGTCGCCGGCCAGCGCCACAGCCGTCCGGCCCGGCCGTGCCAGAGAGGCGGCCACGGCCGCAGGCAACCCGTAGCCCATCGCTCCCGAGGTCGGGCCGAGGAAGGTGCCGGGCCTGCAAAAGCGATAGCCGCGGGCCGCCCAGGTGCCGAAGTCGCCTGCGTCACTGGTCAGGATTGCCTCCGGTGGGAGAGTTGCCAGCAGGGACGCGATCACCTTTCCGGGGTGGATGCCGGGCCCGGCCCAGGCCTCCGTGCCGGTCACGGCAGATGCCTCGAAGGCCACCCGGTCGGCTGCGTTCTGGGCCATGCGGCGCTCCAGGCCTGCCATCTCCAGCACTCCGCCGGCCGCCACTCGCGTGGCCACCCGCAGGAACGCGCCCACGTCCGCGGCCACCGCCAGGTTGGGCCGCTGTCCGCCCGGCCCGGCGGCAGTCGGCTCCAGGTCCACCTGCGCCCAGCGCGTGCCCTCAGCTGGGATCGAGTAGCCGTAGCTCGTGAACTCGCCCAGCCGCGAGCCCAGCACGAGCAGGCCGTCGGCGTGCTCCAGCCGCTCACGCACGCACGCCGGCGATCCCAGGCCCGTGGCCCCCAGGTAGAGCGGGTTGTCGTTGGGGAAGACGTCGCCGCGCCGCCATGAGGCAACCACCGGCGTGTGTACCAGCTCCGCGAAGCGAACCAGCGCATCCGTGCTGCGCGCCCGCAGGACTCCGGCTCCGGCCAGGATCAACGGCCTCTCCGCGTCAAGGAGCAGGTGCAGGGCCTCGCGGACCAGCACCGGGTCGGGCTCCACCGGATGGCCCGGATGGAAGGCCCGTCGCTGAGGGCCGACCGGGATCTCCGCCTCCAGCACATCCTCCGGAACCGACAGCAGAACAGGTCCGGGACGGCCCCGGACTGCCGTGGCCACGGCCCGCTCGGCCAGTCCGACAACCTCCTCCGGCTCACGGGCCTCCGCCACCCATTTCACGACGGGCCCAAAAGCTGCCGCCAGGTCCATCTCCTGGAAAGCACCCCGGCCGCGCACCTCGCGCCGGACTTGGCCCACGATGGCCACCACCGGCGCGGAATCCGACTGCGCCGCATCCAGGCCGATCATGAGGTTCGAGGCGCCCGGTGAGCGCCCGGCCAGGACCACTGCCGGGCGGCCCGTCAGCTGCCCGACGGCCCCCGCCATGAAGGCCGCCGCGCCCTCGTGGCGGGCGGCCACGACTCTGACGCGCCGTTCCGCCAGCCCCTCCAGAACGCCCACGATGCTCTCACCGGGAACGGTGAAGGCGAGCTTGATGCCCGAGCGGGCGAGTGTCTCGGCCAGCGCCGCGCCGACCGTAGTGGTGGCGGCGGGGCCCTCAGCGCCTGACATAGCCATCTCCTTCAGATCGCCCGCGCCGGGTCACCGGGCGTGGATCTTGCCGGTAGCGGATCTCACCGGTAGTTCGTGAACTGCAGGGGCACCGGTTCATCCAGCTCGCGCAGCCGGACGATGACGCGCTGCAGCTCATCCTTGCTCTTGGCGAAGACGCGCACGGCGTCGCCCTGGACCTGGACCTTCACCTTGGGGAACTCGCCTCGGATCAGCCTGGTCAGCTTCCGCGACAGGTCCTCGCTGAGGCCCCGCCGCAGGCCGATGTGCTGGCGGACCCTGTCGCCGCCGGCCGGCTCGAGCTTGCCCCAGTCGAAGATCTTCAGCGACAGGCCGCGACGCACGGCCTTGCTCTCGATCAGATCTCGAATTGCCTTGGCCCGAAACTCGTCGTCGGTCAGCAGCACCAGCTCGCCTTTGCCCTGCGTCAGCTCGCAGGTGCAACCCTTGAAGTCGTAGCGCTGCTGGACCTCCCGGCGCACCTGGTCCAGGGCGTTCCGCATCTCCATGTCGTCGAAGTCGCTGACGACGTCAAACGATAGTTCGCCGGCCATCCAGCCTCCCGTCAACCTGGGCAACCTCGCCACCGGGATCCTTCCGCCCGGCCCAGGGAGATTGTGCCCCACATCGGCCGCCCGCGGGCGCCCAACCGGAACGATCGCCGGCCGCCTAGATCTGGAGCGCTTTGACGAGCTCCTCGGCGATGACGTAGCTCCGTCCGCCGCCCATCACCAGGACCACGTCGCCGTCGCTCACCTGGGCAGCCAGCCAGGCCGCAGTCTCCTCGACCGTGCCCGGCGCGGCCGAGGTGATGGACGGGTTGCGGCGGGAGACGGCTGCCGCCAGAGCGGCCGCGGAGGTGACCGTCGTATCCGGGTCGCGGCCGGCCCAGATCTCGGCTACGGCCACCGCATCCGCCTCCGCCAGGACCTCGGCGAACTGCTCGATCATGGCCGCCGTGCGATGGTAGGTGAGGGGCTCGTACACCGCCCAGACCCGCTTGCCGGGCTCCCTCTGACGGATCGCCGCCAGGGTTTCCCTGATGGCCGTGGGGTGATGCCCGTAGTCGTCGTAGACGACCACTCCCCTCCCCTCTCCCTTTCTTTCGAGCCGCCGCCCCACTCCCCCAAAGCTGGCCAGGGCCTTGCCCAGCACGTCCTCCGGGACCCCCAGTGCCAGCGCCGCCCCAGCCACCACCAGGGCATTGGCGGCGTTGTGCCGGCCGGCAAGCAGGATCCGCGTCTCGAGGGGAGCGCTCAGCCCGGCTCCCTCCAGCCTCAGGACCGTGCCCGACGCCTCCGCCGAGACGACGCTCCCGCGAAGAACCTCAGCCGCTCCTGCCCCGGCAGTCAGTCGCGCCGGCACCTCGCCCAGCCCGGTCAATGTGAATCGCCCCGGCCAGGACGCCAGTCGCTCGACGACAGCCAGAACGCCCGCATCGCCGGCGTTGGCCACCAGCAGCGGCCGTTCGACCTCGCGCCCGGCGGCCTCCAGCCAGTCCACGAAGCACCTCACCACCGCTTCCCGGTCGGCGAAGACATCGGGGTGGTCCCATTCGACCGAGATCAGCGCAGCCACGTCCGGCCGATAGGGGTCGAAGTTGCCCGCATACTCGTCCGCCTCGACCACGAAGGGCCGTCCCTGCCCGATTCTGGCCGTGGCCGCCAGACCACCGCTGATCGAAGGCGGCAGCAGGGCGCCCACGAACGCACCCGGGTCCAGCCCGGCCTCCACCAGAACGTGCACCAGCCAGCCGGCCGAGGTGCTCTTGCCGTGCGTCCCCGCCACTCCCACAAGGGTCCGCCCCACGGCCGCATCGGCCACGACCTGTTGCCACGGCTCCAGCGGGATCCCGGCCGCCCTGGCGGCGGCCAGCTCCGGGTTGTTCGGGTCGACGGCGGTCAGGGCCTTGGTCACCGCCAGGCGTTCCGGCGACGGCGGCCGCGTCACGTGGGCGGCGTCGTGGGCGCCGGCAAGGGCGATGCCAAGCTTCTCGATGGCCGGCGTGTAAGGCGAATGGCCGCTCGGGTCGCAGCCGCTCACCGCCGCGCCGGCGTGGTGGGCCAGCAGAACCGCCGCGCTGGCGCCCGCTCCGGCAGCACCGACGACGTGGATGCGCTCGCCGGGCCGGATCGGCCGGGCAAGCCGGGCTGGGGCCAGACCGCTGCCTATCGAGGCGGCGTCCCTCATGAGGGCCCCCGCAGCGTCTCCAGCAGCATCTCCAGCGCCGCCCTGGCGCTGGCCTCCTTGTTGGCCAGCCTGTCGCCCGTCCAGCTGAAGCGCCGGACCGTGCAACCCTCCGGGCCCGCGACGGCGATGTACGTCAGCCCCACAGGCTTGGCGCGCGTTCCGCCACCCGGGCCGGCGATACCGGTCACAGCCACTGCCACCTGTGATCGGAACCGTTCGCAGGCACCCCTGGCCATGGCCTGGGCAACCTGGGCGCTCACCGCTCCGTGGGCTTCGATCACGCCTGCCGGCACGCTCAGCAGCTCCGTCTTGGCCGCGTTCGAATAGCCCACGACGCCGCCGGCGAACCAGGCGCTGGCGCCCTGGACGTCGGTCAGAGCGTCCTGCACCAGGCCCCCGGTACAGGATTCTGCGGCCGCCACAGTCAAGCGCGCCGCCTCGCAGGCCGCCTGGATCTCCTCGGCCAGCGCCCGCAGCGACTCACCGGCCATGCCGGGTCACATGTCCTGTGACGGGACCGGAGGACCCAGGGCGGTGATGCGCCACGAGCCCGACCGGGCACCGCCCAACGGCCCGTACGCCGTGCCGTTGACGGTCACATACGTCTTCACGGCGGAGCCGGTTCGGATCCAGACCGATTCGTTGGCCTCGATCGTGATGACGGTCCCGTTGGGGAAGTCCTTCGAGTACCCCGGCAGGACCGCGCCGTCCTTCCAGATCTTCAGCCAGGCCTTGCCGCCCTTGATCTGGATCGTCACTTGCAGTGCAGGCGTTGGAACTCCGATAGTCACCTCCACCGGCGCCGTCGCCTGGCCGTCACTGTCCCAGCCCACCGCCGTAAGCGTCCAGGTCCCGGGCGTCAGCTCCAGCACTGCGCTGAACTTCCCGTCCACGGTCGGGATGACGGTGACGGGTTCGGGCGCACCCGAGGCACCCGGGGTCGGGGTCGGGGTCGGCGTGGGTCGCGGCGTCGGTGTCTGCCCCTCGGGGGTGGGAGTGAGGGACGGGAGAGGCATCATGGTCGGCACCTCGGTCGGGGCGCCGGGGGTGGGTGACGGCCGCGGCGTGCTGCCGGGCGCCGGGGGCGGCCCAACCAATGTCGGCGTGATCGTGACCGAGGCGAGCCCCACGGCCGTGCCTTCCACCTTGATGTCGCCGGCCTTGAGGCGCTCCCCTTCCGTGGGGGAGTCGATGACGAGCAGCTTCGGCGCCGGGGACGCAGTCGGCACCGGGACTTCAAGGATGACAGTCACCTCGTCCGAGTTGTGGTTCGTCGCCTCGTTGCGGGCGCTGATGTCGAACTGGTTCAGGCCGTTGTGCAGCGGCGTCTCGAACTCCCACTTCCCGGTTTCGTCGGCCAGGACGGTGTTCGGCTCGCGTTCGTCCCAGGAGATCCTGACGGTCGAGCCCGGGGTAGCCGTGCCGGTCAGTACGTACTGCGCCGTGCCGGGCGACAGGGTCGTCACGGCCTTATCCGGATCGCTCACGGCGATCGTGGGGTAGTCCAGGACACGCGTCGCCTGCATCGCGAAGTAACCCGCGACCAGCACCACCACGGCCGCCATCGCCAGCAGGACGATGTGGGACGGCTGCAGCAGCATCCGCCGGCGCGGTTCGGTCATCGGCTCCGGCCGCCCGATCGAGGTCTCTTTCCCAGCGGCCGATCGCTTCTTGCCCTTCTCCTCCTCGGCTTTGCCGCGCCGCAGCGACGGCAGGTGGAGCGCCGGCCACTTGAACGTTGGCAAGCTGAACGCGGGCAGGCTGAACGCGGGCAGGGCCGGCGGCGTCGGCCTGGGAAGGCTCGGCCGCGGCAGGCTCCGGCCCCCGCCTGCGGGCTCCGGGGCGGCTTGCTCGGCCTGCGGCGGGACCTTCTTCTGCTTTGGTTGCCTCTCCGGTTGCTTGTCCCCGACCGGCTTCTTGGGCGGCCCTTCCGGCTCCGGCATCGGCTGGGGAATGACCTCGCGGGGCGTCGGCTTGATCTTCGGCGTCAGGGGCGGAGGCGCCGGCTGGCCGGTTTCGACCCGCCACTGGGCCTCCACCGCATCCGCGTCCAGGCCCAGGTAGGCCGCGTAGTTGCGCATGAAACCCCGGGCGTAGATCTCGCCGGGCAGATCCTCGAAGCGGCCATCCTCGATCGCCTCGAGATACCGGGTCCGGATCTTCGTGTCGCGCTCGATCCTGAAGAAGTCGAGCCCTTTCGCCTGCCGGGCCGCCCGCAGCTTCTCGCAAACCGGCGGCTGGACGCCCTGAGGCCGCAGAGCCGCCGGCTCCGCTTCATTCTTCCTCAGGCGCAGGCGGCGCGGTTGACCCTGATCCGTCATGCCTCACCCTCGCCGTGCCCACTGTACGATCGTGCGGGCCCGCCTCCGTCGCGGCGCAACACCTGGCGGGCATTCGAACCGTCGAACGGCCCTATGTAGCCGCGGGCCTCGAGCTGGTCGATGATCCTCGCCGCCCGTGCGTACCCCACCTTCAGGCGCCGCTGCAGCAGCGACGCCGAGGCTCGATCGTACTCCTGAACGACCGCGACGGCATCGCCCAGCAGCCGGTCGGCCTCCTCGTCCGGCTCCTCAGGCGCGCCCTCCAGCTCCTCGCCGCCCTCGACGATCCCCATGTCGTAGTGCGGCTCGGCCTCGGCCCGCCAGTGGCTGGTGATGTTCCCTATCTCCTTGTCCGAGACGAACACGCCCTGAAGGCGGATCGGCCGCGGCAAATCGGCCGGCTGGAAGAGCATGTCGCCCCGCCCGATCAGATCCTCGGCGCCGGGCATGTCCAGGATCGTCCGGCTGTCGATCTGGGAGGCCATGGCAAAGGCGATGCGGCTGGGGAAGTTGGCCTTGATCAGACCCGTGACGACGTTCACCGACGGCCGCTGGGTGGCCAGGACCATGTGTATGCCCGTGGCCCGGGCCTTCTGGGCCAGCCTGACGATCGGGTCCTCGACGTTCTTGCCTTCGCGCATCATCAGATCCGCCAGCTCGTCGACGATGACAACCAGGTACGGCATCCTGTCGGCCGGGTCGGTTCGCGATTCGTTGAAGGTGGCGACATTGCGGGCGTTCGCGCCCGCAAAGCGCCGGTAGCGGTTCTCCATCTCTGCCACCGCCCACTTCAGGGCGGCCTTGGCGCGCTCGGGCTCCGTGATGACCGGCACCATCAGCTGCGGCAGGCCGTTGTAGCCCGACAGCTCCACACGCTTGAGGTCGACCAGCACCAGCCTCACTTCGTCCGGCGTGGCGTTGCAGAGCAGGCTGGCGATGAGGGCGTTGACCATCACGCTCTTGCCGGACCCGGTCGCGCCTGCGATCAGCAGATGCGGCATCTTCGTCAGGTCGGCCGCACGGGCGTGCCCGGCAACGTCGCGTCCGAGGGCGAAGGTCAGCTTGGACGAGCCCTTGAAGTCGACCTCTTCCAGGATGCGGCGCAAAGCCACGATGTTGAAGTCCTTGTTGGGGATCTCGATGCCCACCACGCTCTTGCCCGGGATCGGAGCCTCGATGCGGATCGTCCGGGCCGCCAGCGCCATCGCCAGATCGTCGGACAGGGCCTCGATCCGGCTGACCTTGATCTCCGGCGAGGGAGCAACCTCGTACTGAGTCACGACCGGGCCGGCGTTCCAGGCCACGACCCTGGCCGGGATGTTGAAGCTGGCCAGCTTGCTCTCGATGATCCGGGCGCGCCGCTCGTGGTCCATCGATGCGTCGCCGTTGCGCGGCGCGATGTCGTCGAGCAGCGTCAGCGGCGGCAGGCGATACTCCGCCGGCCTGCCACTGTCGCCTGCGCCCCGCGGCCCACCGCGGCCACGCAGGTGGCCTCCCTCTCGAACTGAAGTCCCCAGCCGGGCCAGCTCCTGAGCCGCGGCCTCGGCGGTAGCCGGGCCGAACCGACCCTCGGGCGACGCGGCCTCCGGCCCGCCCGTCCTCCCGTTCTCCGCGGCAGCCGGCGCGAAAGTCGCCGAGACGGGAGCTGTGCTGGGGACCGCAGGCGGGATCGATGCCTCAGCGGCCGACCTGGCTTCACCCAGCCCGTGGCCGCGCGGCTCCAGCGAGATCGCCTCGCGACCCAGCTGCTCGGGCTTGTCGGCACGCTCCGGCCGTGGCCGGTCGCCCGTAGCCTCCCGCTTCGGTGCCGCACGCATCAACGACACGACGGCCTGGGTTCCGAGCCGCTGGAATGGGCCGAGCGCGGCCGGCAGCGACATGTCGACGGCCAGCAGGAAACCGGCCACCATGACACCGAAGAGCAGGATCCCGGTACCCGGCGTCGTGATCAACGGCGGCAGGGCCTGGACCAGGCTCCTGCCGATGACCCCCCCATGCACCGGCCAGAACAGCTCGATGAGCCCCAGGCCTGCACAGAAGGCGACCGCGCTGCCCAGGATCGTCAGCTGCCAGTCGAGCCGAACGCCCTTGGCCCGATTGACCATCCACCAGCCCACCCCCAGCAACACAAAGGGCAAGACCCTCCGGCCGAAGCCCACATAGGGCGAGATGGAGTCGCGCCACCAGTCGGTCAGCTTGCCCTCTCCAGGCAGCAGGAGGGCGATCCCGGTCGCGACGCCCACGATCATGAGAACCAGGCCGACGACGAGCCGGGGGGCGTCCGGGGCTATCGTCGGGTGCCGCCTGGAGCTCCGCCGCGCGGCCGGCCGCGCGGCCTTGCCGGAAGAGGACCCACGCGAGGACATCTAGACCTCCACCACCACGGGGAAGACGAGCGGACGCCTTCGCGTCTGCTCGTACAGGTATCGGGAAACCTCGTCCTTGATCAGGCTCTTCAGCAATGCGACCTCGCTGGTCCGATCTCCCTGGCCCTCCGCGGCGGCCATGACATGCTCAAGCGCGCCCTGCATGACCGGGTCGCGCTCGTTGCCGTGGACGAAGCCACGGGTCACGATCTCCGGTTTGGCTACCACCCGACCCGTCTGCTTGTCCACGGTGACGACGACGATGAACATCCCGTCGCTGGCGAGGGCCCGCCGGTCGCGCAGGACGACCTCGCCCACGTCCCCGACGGACAGCCCGTCCACCAGCACGTAGCCGGCGGCAACGGGCGTGCCCCGCCTGGCAGTGCCGTCGGCATAGAACTCAACCGGCTGCCCGTTCTCGATAATGAAGACGTTCTCCGGCGCCACGCCCGTCTCCACGGCCAGGCGCCCATGGTGGACGAGCATCCTGAACTCACCGTGGATCGGTATGAAGTACTTGGGCCGGATCAGGCCCAGCATCAGCTTCAGCTCCTCCTGGCTGGCATGACCTGAGACATGCGCGTGCTTGACGGCGTGGTAATACACGTTGGCGCCGGCCTTGAAGAGGTTGTCGATCGTCCGGGCCACGTACTCCTCGTTGCCCGGGATGGGGCTGGCGCTGACGATCACCGTGTCGCCGGGCTCGATCTCGACGAAGCGATGGTCGCGGTTGGCCATCCGGGCCAGGCCGGCCATCGGCTCGCCCTGGGAACCCGTCGTGGCGATCACGGTCCCGCCCGCGGGATGACTGCCGATCTGGTCCTTGCCCATCACTCGACCCGGCTCGTAGGTGAGGTAGCCGAGGTCCGTGGCGATCCTGACGTTCTGCTCCATCGACCGTCCGACCACCGCCACGCGGCGGTCGAATGTGGTCGCGGCGTCGATGACCTGCTGGATGCGGGCGATGTTGCTGGCGAAGGTGGCTACGATGACCCGGCCATCCAGGGGCTCCATGATCTCGTGGAAGGTCTCGCCCACGGTCCGCTCCGAGGGCGTGTAGCCCGGGCTCTCGGCTCGCGTCGAGTCGGACAGCAGGCAAATGACCCCATCCTCCCCAAGGCGCGAGAGCACGGCGAAGTCCGACCTTCGGCCGTCGACCGGGGTGTGGTCGAACTTGAAATCGCCTGTCGTCACGACCGTCCCGAGCGGCGTGTGAAGGGCCATCCCCATCGCGTCCGGGATGGAGTGGTTGGTGCGGAACGGCTCGACCCGGAAGGGGCCGATCTCCAGCACGTCGCCCGGGTCCAGTGGCAGCAACGGGTTGTCCTGGAGCTTGCGCTCCTTGATCTTGACGCTCAGCAGACCGCGAGCCAGCGTCGAGGCGTACACGGGCACGCCTGGGAAGTACGGCAGGATGTACGGCAGCCCCCCGACATGGTCCTCGTGGGCATGGGTGATCAAGAAGGCCCTGACCCGGCTGCTGTTCTCCCGGAGGTAGGTCACGTCGGGGATCACCAGGTCGATCCCGAACATCTCCTCGTCGGGGAACATGAGGCCGCAATCGACAACGACGATGTCGTCGCCGTACTCGAAGACGTACATGTTCTTGCCGATCTCCCCCACACCCCCCAGGGGGATGATCCGGAGCGGGATCTGCGGGTCAGCCATCTGCACTCGTCAGCAAAAGATCGTTTGTGCTCATCCTAAAAGAGGCCAAGCTGTGATGTCGGGCCCGATTGGGCGGCCTCTTCGGCTGCCGGCTCGGCCGCTTCGACAGGCGCGGTATCGGCGGCGGTGTCAGGCTCAGCGGGCGCCTCCATCTCAGGCGGGCCAGCAGCCCGCATCGTTCGCGCAGCCGTCAGCGCCTCTGGCACGCCCTTCATGTCGGCATAGCACTGAGCCTCCACCTGCGATGACCTGAGGGCAGCGGCCGGGTGGTACATGAAGAAGGCCATTGCCTTGGGCGCCCCGCTGCCCGGGTGAGCCGGCTGGGAGGTCCCGTGAACCTGGCTGATCTTGGCCCCCGGATTGAACCGCGCCATCGAGAACCGGCCCAGGGTGACCACCAGCGCGGGATCCAGGATCTCGAGCTGTCGCATGAGGTACGGCGCGCAGGCAGCGATCTCCTCCGGCTCCGGGTCGCGGTTGTCCGGCGGGCGGCACTTCACAACATTGGCGATGAAGACCTCGTCCCGCTTCCAGCAGACCGAGCCCAGGAGCTTGTCCAATAGTGCCCCGGCCTGACCCACGAAGGGCCGCCCCAGCCGGTCTTCGTGGAACCCCGGGCCCTCGCCCACAAAGACTACCTCCGTGTCGGCGTTGCCTTCGCCGGGAACGGCGTTGGTCCGGCCCTCATGGAGCCGGCAGCGCTTGCAGGCCGCGACTTCTGCAGCGACGGCATCGAGCGCGGCCCGGCGCTCGGCGCTCGTCAAGCTGCCGCCCCGCCCCGCCGCGAGCGAGCCGCAACCCAGCTGCGTTCCAGCAGGACTTCGGCGATCTCGACCGCGTTGGTGGCGGCGCCCTTCCGAAGGTTGTCGCTCACCACCCAGAGGGCCAGACCGCGCTCCACCGAGGGGTCGGTACGGACGCGGCCGACGAAGATCTCGTCTCGACCGGCAGCCTGGGTGGCGATGGGATAGCCGTGATTCTGGGGGTCGTCCATCACGACGACGCCGGGTACGGCGGCGAAAGCCGCCCGCGCCTCTTCGGGGCTGATCGGCTTGCTGGTCTCGACGTGCACGGCCTCCGAGTGGCTCACGAAAACCGGTACGCGCACAGCGGTGCATGAGACCCGCAGATCCGGAAGGTGGAGGATCTTGCGGCTCTCGGTCACGACCTTCCATTCCTCGCGGCTGTAGCCGTTGTCAAGGAAGATGTCTATCTCCGGCAACACGTTGAAGGCGATCGGGTGCGGGTACACCTCGGCCACCTTGGGCTCTCCGGCGATGTGAGCCCGGACCTGGCTTTCCAACTCCGCCAGCGCCTCGGCGCCCGTACCGGAGACGGACTGGTAGGTGTCGACAACGACGCGCTCCAGCCCAACCTTGTCGCGCAGGGCCATCAGCACCGGCACGAGCTGCATGGTCGAGCAGTTGGGATTGGAGATGATCCCCTCGTGCCATTCGCCGTCCTCAGGGTTGACCTGGCTGACGATGAGCGGAACGCTGGGCTCCATGCGCCAGGCATTGGAGTTGTCGATGACCGTGGCCCCCCTCTTCGCCGCTTCGGGCGCAAGCTGGCGCGAGACGTCCGTCCCGGCCGAGAAGAGAGCGATGTCGACTCCCTCGAACGCTTCCGGCACCGCCTCGCCCACCGTCAGCGTCTGCCCGCCCGCGCTGACCGTCTTCCCAGCAGAGCGCCCGGAAGCGAGCAAGCGCAGCTCCCCGACCGGGAACTTCCTCTCGCTCAGGATCTGGATCATGGTCCGTCCCACGACGCCGGTGGCGCCGACTACCGCGACGGTGAGCGGCTGGGCCTGTGGAGACATGCGCTCCTTGGTCTATGCGGACTTGGGCAGGGGCGAGTATAGCAGCGGCGCCCGGATACCCGGACGCCGCTGCATAATGCTTGACCAGCATGCATGACTATGCAGTTGCGGGTAGCCGGGCCCTGCCGGCCCGGGACGCTACTCCTCGGTCCGCGCCAGGTGGCGTTGCATGGCCGCCTTGCGGGAGAGGTTGACCCGGCCCTGGCGATCGATCTCCGTCACCACGACCATCACTTCGTCTCCGATGGAGACCACGTCCTCGACTGTCGGCACGTGGTAGTCGGCCAGCTCGCCGATCCTGACCAGGCCTTCCTTGCCGGGCAGGATCTCGACGAAGGCGCCGAAGCCCATGATCCGGGTGACCCGGCCCAGATACAGCCCGCCGACCTCGACTTCGCGGGTCAGCGACTCGATCCACTGGACGGCCTTGCGGGAGTTCTCGCCCGAGACCGCGGCGATCTGGACGGTGCCGTCGTCCTCGACGTTGATCTCCGTACCGGTCTCGTCCTGGATCTTGCGAATGACCGAGCCGCCCTTGCCGATGATGTCCCGGATCTTCTCCGGGTTGATCTTGATGGTGATGATCCGGGGAGCGAACTGGCTCATCTCCGCCCGGCTGGTGGGGATGACCGCGTCCATCTTGTCCAGGATGGCCATGCGGGCCACGCGGGCCTTCTCCAGCCCCTGGCGGATGATCGCCTCGTTGATGCCCTTGACCTTGATGTCCATCTGGAGGGCCGTCACGCCCTCGCGGGTACCGGTCACCTTGAAGTCCATGTCGCCGAAGGCATCCTCCTTCCCGAGGATGTCGGTCAGGACCGCGAACCGGCCGTCGGGCTCGCTGATGAGACCCATCGCCGCGCCACCGACGGCTGCCTTGATAGGCACGCCGGCGTCCATGAGGGCCAGGCTGGAGCCGCAGGTCGAGGCCATCGAGGTGGAGCCGTTCGACGTAACGCACTCGGACACGAGGCGGATGACGTACGGGAACTCCTCCTCGGTGGGCAGGACGGGGAGCAGGGCACGCTCGGCCAGGTGGCCGTGCCCAATCTCCCGCCGGCCCGGGCCGCGCATCGGCCTGTTCTCACCAACGGAATAGGGCGGCATGTTGTAGTGATGGAGGTACCGCTTCTCCGTCTCCGGGCTGATGGTGTCGATGCGCTGGACGTCCGAAGTGGGGCCCAGCGTGGCGACGGTCAGGGCCTGCGTTTGGCCGCGGGTGAAGAGGCCCGAGCCGTGAGCGCGCGGCAGCACGCCGACCTCGACCGAGATCGGCCGAATGTCGTCGACGCCACGGCCGTCCATGCGGATCCCCTCGTCGAGGACCAGGTTGCGGACCGTGTCCTTGTGCAACGCGGCAAACAGGTTCTTGCCCATGCTGGCCTTGCGCCGGGCGGTTTCAAGCAACGCCGTCGGGTCGGCTCCCTCGACCCGGTTGGCCCGGATCGACTCGGCGATCTCCTCCCGCACCTTATCGATGCGCGGCGGCAGTTCCTCCGCGTACCGAGCCAGGATGGCCGCCGTCGTCTCGGCGTCCGCCAGGCCACGATGGGCCGTTTCGACCTCGATCCCGAAGCGGGCGGCAACGTCGCCCAACTTGTAGGCATCGAGGTCCGGGTAGGCTTCGCGGGCGATGTTCAGAGTATCGAAGCAACTCACGGCCGCGAACTTGCCGGGCTCGCCCAGGGCCGCCTCGAGAAAGCCCAGGTCGAAGTCGACGTTGTGCCCCACGAGGGCACTCTCCCCGGCGAAGTCGAGGAACTTCTGGGCCGCTTCCCGCGGTGCGGGCGCGCCGGCCACGTCCTCGTTGGTGATGCCGTGAACCTGGGTGCTGGTGATCTCGCGGCCGGGATCCACGAACGTCGAGAAGCGGTCGACGATCTGGCCGTCCCGGACCCGCACGGCCCCGATCTCGACGAGGTCGTCGGTCTTGACATTCTTGCCGGTCGTCTCCACGTCCACGACCACGAACTCGGCACCGCCCTCCCGGACGCGCCTGGTGAAGTCGAGCAGGGAAATCGGCCCGGGCTCCAGGAAGCCCATCGTCTTCGGCTTTCCGACGGCCTCGCGCAGCTGCTCCTGGACGTCGATGAGGGGCTGCAGGGCCTTGTGGCCGAAGAGGATGGCCTCCGCCATCACTTCCTCGGGCACGATGCTGGCGCCAGCCTCGACCATCATGATCGCGTCGCGAGTGCCCGAGACGATGAGGTCGATGGCCGACTTCTCAAGATCGGCCATGGTCGGATTGACGACGAACTCGTCGTCGATGCGGCCGATGCGCACTGCGCCGATGGGCCCCAGGAACGGGATCCCGCTGATGGTCAGGGCCGCTGAGGCGGCCACGGTGCCCAGCACGTCGGGCTGGTTCTCCTGGTCCGTGGACAGGACCGTGATCACGACCTGGACATCGTCCTTGTAGCCCTCCGGGAAGAGGGGCCGGATCGGCCGGTCGGTCAGGCGCGCGGCCAGGATCGCGCCCTCGGACGGTCGCGACTCACGCTTGATGAAGCCGCCCGGGATCTTGCCGGCGGCGTACATGCGCTCTTCGAAGTCGACTGTGAGCGGGAAGAAATCCAGCCCGGGCCGCGGATCGGAGCGATTGGCCGTGCCGAGGACCATGGTGTCCCCGAAGCGGACCGTCACGGATCCGCCGGCAAGCAGCGCCAGCTTGCCGGTCTCAATGGTTAGAGTTCGCCCAGCGAACTGCGTCTCGAGTGTGTGAGACAAGGGTGCTCATCCTCCTGAGCCAGGAGGACGGATGTGTACCGACGCTCGACCGAACAGGCCTGGCGCGAAGCCGCCGGCGCGGACCAGCCCGCGCCCTGGAAAAGGCTTTAGCGGCGAAGTCCCAGCCGTGTGATCACGGCGCGATAGCGGGCGGGATCCTTCTTGACCAGGTAGGCCAGAAGGCGCCGGCGCTGTCCGACGAGCCTGAGGAGGCCGCGGCGGGACTGGTTGTCCTTCGGAAAGCTCCGCAAGTGCTCCGTAAGCTCCTTGATTCTCTCTGTCAGGAGCGCAATCTGCACTTCCGCGGAACCGGTGTCGCCGTCCTTTGCGGCGTATTCCGAGATCACCTGTTCCTTCGTCTCCCGCGCGAGCGGCACACGATCCTCCGACTAGCTCTCTTTGAAAGTGTCTATTCCAATCTCTCTAAATGCCTGGCGGATGGTAGCAGGCTTCGCGCCCCCGTGCCACACTCAGGCTGGCTCGGCCCCGGCGACCGAGCCCCAGAAAGCCACCCGAATGAGCTCTCCGGCGCGGCACTTCGCGCCCTCGGGCAGCTCCAGCGCCAGACCTCCGGCGGCGTCGAGCACCGCCACTGCCGGCAGCCCGGCGCCGCCCGGGCGCGGCGCGCCTTTCCACGGGCCCTCCAGGCTGACCTGATAGCGGCCCTGCGGCGGCAGCACGACGGGCAGTTCGAACTCGAGCGTCGCGGTCCCCTCTCCCAGCGTGGCCACCGATCCCGTCACGGCCGGCGTGCGGCCCAGCATCCGCCCCGCGCCCTCCAGGTCTCCGGCGTGGATCCGCCGCCTGATCTCAGAACTCCGAACCTGCTCACCGTCGAGCACCAGCGACTCCACGACGCAGACCTCAAAACCCGACTCCCGGCCGAGATCCGTCAGCGCCTGGGGCGTCCCCTGGCGCTCGTAGCCGAAGGCTGCGTCGGGCGTCATGGCGAATCCGGCCAGCTCCACGCGGTGCTTGATCCTGGCCACGAACTCCTGGTAGGTGGTGGTGCGCAGGGCATGGTCGAAGTGCTGGACCACCGTGACCTCGACTCCGGCCGCCACCAGCCTCGCCAGGCGCTCGTCGGGATCGCACAGCAGCGGCGGCGCAAGACCGGCCACGACCTCCTCCGGATGAGCATCGAAGGTCACCACGGCCGGTCTCGCTCCCGCCTTCGCAGCCACGCGACGAAGCTCCGAGAGCAGGTGCAGGTGCCCCAGGTGCAGCCCGTCGAAGACCCCCACCGCGACGTACAGGCGGCCCAGATTGGGACCGAGAGCGTCGATGCCCGGCACGGTGATGCTCTTCGCTATGGGCCGCGCAGCCGGCCCGTCCGGCACCACCAGCATCTTCTCCGGCACTACCCGCCCGTTCCGCCAGACGCCCATGCCCACCAGCTCTCCCCCCGGGCCCAGCAGCCTCAAGGCACTCCCCTGCTCCAATCGCCGCCCGCGCGCTGGCCGGACCTGCTGGCCCCTGGCCGTCGCCAGAAGCTCGGCCTCATCGAGGCTCAACGTCGGAATCGACTCCAGGCCAGCGTCCAGCGGCCGCATCAGGGCCGCCAGCGCCTCGGGGCCGGCGGCCGCGGCTTCCCTGAGCCCGTCCGGATCGATGGCTGCGTCCAGGGAGAACGGCCCGCTCCTGGTCCGCGTCAGCGAGCCCAGGTAAGCGCCGCAGCCAAGCTTCTCCCCCAGGTCTCGCGCCAGGGCCCGGATGTAGGTCCCGGCGCCGCACTCCACATCCAGGAGAGCAGTCGGGCGATCCGGGTTCGATGCGTCCCACTCCACCAGCTCCAGTCGCGAGATCGTCACCGAGCGCGCGGCCAGCTCCGGAGCCCGCCCCTCGCGAGCGAGCTGGTAGGCGCGGCGGCCCGCGACCTTGAGCGCGCTGAAGGCCGGTGGTCGCTGCTCTATCGCGCCCCGAAACCCGTCCAGGGCCGCCTCGAGGTCCTCCCGGGTGGGCGCCGGCCCGTCGCCCGGCCTCAGCTCACCGTCCCGGTCGTCGGTCGTCGAGGCCATCCCGAAGCAAACCGTCGCCCGGTAGGCCTTGTCGTCGGCCATGTGATACTCGACCAGCCGGGTCGCCAGCCCGACGAAGACCGGCAGCACCCCGGAAGCAAACGGATCCAGCGTCCCGCCGTGTCCCACCCGCCGCACGCCGCTCAAGCGCCGGACCAGGCCCACCATGTCGTGTGAGGTCGGCCCGGGCGGCTTGCGCAGCACCAGGACGCCGTTCGGCCCGCGCTCCGCCAGGTGATTGATGCCGGGCATCGCCTAGCGCTCGACCCGCGAGGCCAGCTCCGTGGCACGTGCCAGGACCGCCGGGCAGGCTCTGTCCAGCGGCTCGGCCACGGTCGCTCCCGCCGCCCGGGCGTGGCCCCCTCCCCCGAAGGCCGCGGTGAGCACGGTCGCGTCCACCCCGCCCTCCCGCGTCCGGACGCTAACCCGGGTCGTGCCGTTGGGCCCTTCCTTGAACAGGATCGCCACCTCCGCGCCGCGGGCCTGGGTCAGCATGTCGACCAGCCCCTCGGATTCGGCCTGTTCGGCGCCGGCCGCAGCCAGGTCGGCGGCCTCCAGCGTCGAATAGACCACCCGCCCCTCGGCTTCCGAGCGCAGCCGGGACAGCACCCGCCCGAACAGGATCAGCTGGCTGGCCGGCTTGAGGCGATACAGCCGCCGCGCGATCTCGCTCAGATCCGCCCCGGCCTCGCGCAGGGCCGCCGCAACCACCAGCGTCCGGGGGGTCACATTCGGGTGCGCGAAGTTGCCGGTGTCCATGATCACGCCCGCCGCCAGAGCCGAAGCCAGCATGCCGTCGCCCCAATCGAGCGGCACGCCCATCTTCCAGGCCAGCAGGGTCAGCATCTCGCAGGTCGCCGAGCTGCCCGGGTCCACCCAATCCACGGCCCCGAAGCCCGTGTTCGACAGGTGATGGTCGATGACCAGCATGGGCGCCGTGTCGAAGAGAGCGGCATGCGTTTCGCGAACCGGCCCGATCCGATCCAGCTCGCCGCAGTCCACGACCACGATCAGCTCGTACGACACCGTCGCGTCGGGCTCGGTGCGGAACCGCTCCGTGCCCGGCAGGAAGCGATAGACCTCCGGCACCCCGTCCACGCAGACGGGAGTGGCCGAGCCACCGCCCGACTCCACCAGCAGGGCCACGGCCAGCGCCGCTCCCAGAGCATCGGCCTCGGGGTTCTCGTGGCAGATGGTCAGAGCGTTGCGTGCCCCGCGCAGCCGCGCCTCGACCTCGTCCGGCACTCCCGCCAGGTAGGGTCCGAGGTCGATCCGGACCGGGTCGCCGCTCACCGGTCACCTCGCCCGGGCCTGGCGCCCCGCCTGAGCCGGCGGCCTTCGCCCGCTTTCTCCGGCCGAGCCTCTGCGGCGTCTCCGTCGTGGGGCAAGCGGCGCACGGGCGTCGGCAGCGACTCACCCACCGCCGGCACGTCCTCCGGCATTCGCCCCGCCTCGAGCTGATCGAGCAGGCGCAGGACGCGGGTCCCACGCTCCACCGAGTCGTCTACCCGGAGCTCCAGCTTCGGCATACGCCGCAGCCGCAACCTGGGCCCCAGGCTGCGCTGGATGAAGGGCATCGCTCCCCGCAGGGCCCGCACGGCCTCCTTGCGCTCCGCGGCAGAGCCGATGAGGCTGATCGAGACCCAGGCATGAGACAGGTCGGGGCTGGTCTCGACCCCGGTCACGGTCGCGAAACCGATCCGCGGGTCGGCCACCTCGCGTTCCAGGGCGCGGCCGATCTCCTGGCGAAGCAGCTCATCGACCCGTTCCGTTCGCTGGCTCATCGGCCCCTGACGACTCCGACTGGAGGGGACGCGCAACCGGTCGCTAACCGGTCACCCGGCTCACCATCTGCTGCGTGAAGCACTCGATGATGTCACCCTCGGCCAGGCCGTTCCATCCCGCGAGCCCGATGCCGCACTCGAAGTTGGTACCCACCTCCCGAACGTCGTCCTTGAAGCGCCGCAGGGAGTCGACCTTGTCCGTGGCGACGACTTTCCCGCCTCGCCAGACGCGAGCCCCGCCGCCGCGCACGATCCTGCCGTCGGTGACGTAGCAGCCCGCAATGACGCTGCTCTTGCCGACCTTGAAGATCTGCCGCACCTCGGCCCGACCCTCGACCGTCTCGACCTGCTCGGGCTCGAGCATGCCCCGCAGGGCCGCCGAGATGTCGTCGGTCAGCTTGTAAATGATGTCGTACAGGCGGACGTCCACCTTCTCGGCGTCGGCGGCCCGTCTCGCCGTGTCGGTCACCTTGGTGTTGAAGCCGACCACGATGGCATTCGAGGCCGCGGCCAGCATGATGTCGTTGTCGGTGATGTCGCCCGCACCCTCGTGGATCACGTTGATCCGGACTTCCTCCGCCGAGAGCTGCTGCAGAGCATGGACGATGGCGCCCAGAGAGCCCGACACGTCCGCCTTGAGGATGATCCGCAGCTCCTTGGTCTGGCCGGCCTGGATCTGAGCGTAGAGATCCTCGAGCGTGGTCCGGCCGCTGACGTCGACCTTGGCCGAGGCGGTCTTGCGCGCTTCGACCATCGTTCGGGCCGTCTTCTCGTCCGCGACGACGCGCAGGATGTCGCCGGCCTGCGGTACGTCCGCCAGGCCGAGAACCACGGCCGGGCAGGATGGACCCGCCTTGCTGATACGCTTGCCCAGCGCATTCTCCAGGGCTCGCACCTTGCCGTAGGTATCCCCGACGACGATGACGTCGCCCACGCGCAGCGTTCCGGTCTGGACCAGCGCCGAGGCAACTGGCCCTCGGCCCTTGTCCAGCTCGGCTTCGACGATCGTGCCGACCGCGGCACGCTTCGGATTAGCCTTCAGCTCCTGGAGGTCGGCCACGAGGTTGATCATCTCCAGCAGCTCGTCCAGGCCCTGGCGCGCCTTGGCCGAAACCGGCACCAGCGGCACGTCGCCGCCGTACTCTTCGACGACCACTCCCGCCTCGGCCAGGCCGTTCTTGACTCGCTCCGGGTTCGCGTCCGGCTTGTCGATCTTGTTGAGGGCGATGATGATCGGCACCTTCGCCGCCCGGGCATGGTCGATCGCCTCCATGGTCTGGGGCATGACCCCGTCGTCTGCAGCGACCACGACGATCGCGATATCCGTGACCCGTGCCCCTCGCGCACGCATCGCAGTGAAAGCCTCGTGGCCGGGCGTGTCCAGGAAGACGATCTGGCGCCCGTCCTTGACCACCTCGCTGGCGCCGATGTGCTGGGTGATGCCGCCCCGCTCCCCGGCCGCGACCTTCGTCGTGCGAATGGCGTCCAGGAGCGAGGTCTTGCCGTGGTCGACATGGCCCATGACCGTGACGATCGGGGCCCGCGGCTGCATCAAGTGCGGGTCGTCTTCCTCGAAGAGCTGCTCCTTGGCGGCAGGCGCCGGGGCCGCTTCGGTCGGCTGGCCCTCCGCGGCAGCGGGCACGCCCGCGGCAGCGGGCTCCGCAACCTCGTAGCCCAGCTCCTCGGCCACCAGGGCGGCCGTCTCCCGGTCGATGCCCTGGTTGATGTTGGCGAAGATGCCGCTCTTGATGAGCTCGCGGATCACGTCCGCGGGGTTGACGCCCAACAGGTCGGCCAGGTCCTTGACGGTCAGGCTGGCGGGCAGCTCGACAGGGCCGCGCTCGCGCGGATCCACGGTCTGGATGGCGCCGGCCGCGCCGCCGTCACGGCGTATCGGCTTGCGGGGCCCTCGGCGGCCTCGCGTGCCGCTCCTACTCCTGGCCACGACCTGTACCTCCTTCGATTCTGCTCGCCTCCCCTGTCAGTTCGGCCTCCAGCTCTGCCGGGATCGGCACCTCCAGCGCCCGCTGGAGCGACCCGTTGTCGAGCGCCGTGCGCCGGCACTCGTCAGATTGGCACATGTACGCTCCGCGACCCGGCAGCCTGCCCGTCGCGTCGATCACGACGCGCCCGTCCGGCGTCCGCACGATACGCGTCAACTCTCGCTTCTGCCTGGGCTGCCGGCAGGAGACGCACGATCGAGTCGGATAGCGCCGCGGGGGCGCGCCCCTGACTACGAGCCTGCCTCCTCGCCGGAGCTGCCTTCGGCCGGGGGCTCCGGCTCGGCGGCAGGCTGATCTTCGGCCGGGGCCTTCGCCTTGGCCGGGGCCTTCGCCTTGGCCGGGGACTCGGCCTCGGCAGACGGTTCAGCCGCCGCCTGCTCGCCGGCTTCGGCCGAGGGCTCGGCTTCGCCCGAGGGCTCAGCCTCGGCTTGCTCGTCGGTCGGCGCCTCGGCGTGAGCCACGTGCTCCGCTTCGGCGCGGGCAGCCTCCGCCACCGAGACGTCGCTGCGGATGTCGATTCGCCACCCGGTCAGCTTGGCCGCCAGCCTGGCGTTCTGGCCTTCGCGGCCGATCGCCAGTGACAGCATGCGCTCCGGCACGACGACGTTGGCGATGCGGTTCTCTTCGTCGATCCGAACCTCGATCACCTGGGCCGGGCTCAGGGCTTTGGCGACGAAGGTCGACGGATCTTCCGACCATTCGATGACATCGATCTTCTCGCCGCCCAGCTCGGCCACGACCGCCTGGACGCGGGCGCCGCGCTGGCCGACGGTGGCGCCGACGGGATCCAGCCCCTGCTGGCGCGAAGCCACGGCAACTTTGGATCTGCTGCCGGCTTCGCGGGCGATGGCTTTGATCTCGACGGTGCCGGCATGGATCTCCGGGACTTCCAGCTCGAAGAGCCGGCGCAGGAAGCCCTTGTGGGTGCGGCTGACGTAGATCTGAGGGCCCTTGGCGCTGCGACGCACCTCGAGCACAAACGCCTTGACGTTCTGGCCGATCCGGTAGTGCTCCAGCGGCGACTGATCGGTCGTACCCAGGATCGCCTCTGCCCTGCCGACGTCCAGGATGATGGCCCGCGGCTCGATGCGTGAAACCGTGCCGGTCAGCAGCTCGCCTTCCTGGCTGGCGTACCTGTCGAAGACCACGTTGCGCTCGGCCTCGTGGAGCCGCTGCAGCACGACCTGCTTGGCCGTCTGGGCGTGGATGCGCCCGAAGGCCTCCTGGTCCAGCTCCTCGGTCTCGACAAGGTCGCCGACGGTCGCCCCCGGCTGATAGGCCTGGGCGTCCGCCACTGTGAGCTGGGTGGCCTCATCCTCGATCTCCTCGACGACGTAGCGCGCCCGAAAGACCCTCACCTTGCCGGTCTCGGGATCGATGCGGACCTGGATGTCCTCGTCGCCGGGCTGGCGCCGGTAGGCCGACTGGATCGCTTCCTCGACGGTCTGAACGAGCTGCTCGCGCGAGACGCCCTTCTCGGCGTTCAGCTGAAGGAGGGCGCCGACGAAATCCCGACTCACTTCGCGCCTCCCGTTCACTCGCTCGCACTGCGGCCAGTGCACCGGCCGTCCGGCTGCTCAACAAAAGACGTGGGGGTCACCCACGTCACGAGCGGCCGGTAGATTGCCGCAAGTATACACGCGCCACCCCGGCCATCCAACAGCGCCGGAGGGCCGTTCTCCCTGCTGCTTCTAGCCGCAGGGCGTCTTGTGGTTGGCTGCCGGGCGGCCGTCGTTGCCGAAGATGGTGAAGTCGGTGCCCTCGAACTTGGTGCCCTCCAGGGCAGGCCTCACGACCTCGCAGGCCAGGTATGGCGCCCGGGTGTTCGGTACGCCCGGAGCCAGCCAGATCCGAAACTCGCCCACCCCGTTGTACCACTGGTAGCTGACGTTGCTGATCTCGCCGTTCGAGTCCTGCTGGATCTTCATCCCCACGTCCATGGCCGGGCCGAGCAGCGAGAAGCCCGCGACCACCAGCGCCACGATCAGCACGATCGCGATGCCGACCGCGACCAGACAGCCGATCAGGCAGCCATTCCGGTTCTTGGGCGCCGTGGGTGGCGGCGTGCCGCCAGGCTGCCACCAGGCCGGCTGCGGCGACCATGCCGTGGGCGAGTATCCGGGCGGCGGAGCCCAGCTCGGCGGTTGGGCGGGTGGCGCGCCGGCAGGCCCTCCCCCAACGGGCTCCGACCCGCTTGCGTTCGGTTTGCCTTCTCCCGGATCGGTTGACATCTGACCGCTCCTCCGGGATCGGTCCCCTAGTACGCCCGCGCGAAGACGACCCGCTGTCCGGACTCAGCGCCGCAGACCACGCACTTGCCTTTCTCCTTTGGCGAGTCGAAGGGGATGCAGCGGATCGTGGCGCTGATCTCGTCGCTGGCCTGCTTCTCGCACTTCTCGCTGCCGCACCAGTGGGCCATGTAGAAGCCCGCCTTCTCGTCCAGGCCGTCCTTGAGCTGCTGGTAGGCGTCCACCTGGTAGGTATTGGAGTCTCGGAAGTCCTGGGCCCGCTTGAGCAGCTCGGCCTGGTAGGCGGTGAGACGCGCCGGGAGCTCGGCGGCCAGCTTCTCGAGCGGCACGGCCTCCTTGGAGCGGTCGACGCGCCTGACCAGCATTCCTTGCCCCGCCGCGACGTCACGCGGCCCAATCTCCAGGCGAAACGGGACGCCGCGCAGCTCCCAGTGGTTGTACTTGAAGCCGGGCGACTCCTCGGTCCAATCGACCTTGATCCGCACGGCCGACCCTTCGGGCGTGGACGCCAGCGCGGCCGTGAAGCGATCGATGGCTTCCGCCACCGCGGCCCGCTCCTCGTCCTTGCGGAAGATGGGGACGATCACCACCTGGACGGGGGCCAGATTGGGTGGCAGCACAAGCCCGGAGTCGTCGCCGTGGGTCATGATCACGGCGCCGACCATCCGCGTCGAGAAGCCCCACGAGGTGCCGTAGGGCGGCTTGCGCACGTTGTCTCGATCGAGAAACTCGATCCCCGCCGCCCTGGCGAAGTTCTGGCCGAGCATGTGGCTCGTGCCCGCCTGGAGGGCTTTCCCGTCGCGCATCATGGCTTCGATGCACCAGGTGTATTCGGCCCCGGCGAACTTCTCGCTGTCGGTCTTGCGGCCCTTGATGACGGGGATGGCCAGCCAGTCGCGTGCCACCCTGTCGTAGCAGTCGAGGCCGGTCGCGACTTCCTCCTCCGCCTCTTCGCGAGTGGCGTGGAAGGTGTGGGCCTCCTGCCACAGGAACTCGGTCGTCCGCAGGAACAGACGAGTCCGCAACTCCCAGCGGACGACGTTGTTCCAGCTGTTCATCAGCAGCGGCAGGTCGCGGTAGGACTGGATCCAGTCCTTCACGGTCTCGGCAATGATCGCCTCGCTGGTGGGGCGGATGGCCAACCACTCCTCGAGCTTCTTGCCTCCGGCGTGGGTAACCCAGGCGACCTGGGGATTGAAACCCTCGACGTGCTCGGCTTCCTTCTCCAGCAGCGACTTGGGCACGAAGAGGGGAAAGTAGACGTTGCTGTGCCCGGTCCGTTTGATGTGGCGGTCCAGCTCGCCCTGCATCGACTCCCAGATGGCGAAGCCGTAGGGGCGAATGACCATGCAGCCGCGCACCGGAGAGTAGTCGGCCAGCTCAGCCTTCCGAACCACGTCGTTGTACCAGCCCGGGAAATCCTCGGACTGACGGGTGATGCTGGTGACGAAACCCTCGCTGGGCACGGATACCTCCTCCGGTGCGACGTGGGCTGACGAGTTGGCGCAATCCTACCGCCTACGGCCCCGAGCATTCGCGCACGCGCCCTCGGCCGGCGGCCCGTGGCCTGCCCCGCCTCACAGCCTTCTGGCCCTTGCCTGCGTCCTCTCTCTGTCGATACTCTCGCGCCGCGGCGGCTACCGCCAGGAGAGGTTGGCCATGGTCCTATCCCAGTTCGACCTCATCGACGCCCTCAGGTGTCCGGCCACAGACGAGGAGGGCTACCGCTGCGCCAAGCCGCCGTCACACACAGGCGGCCACGCGTGGGCCCGCTGCGACGCAAGAGACCCTCAAGGTCACCGCTGCATGCTGCCGCCACGCCATGGTGGCGATCACGTGCTGCCCTGGTACGACCGCCCGGCCAGCAGGGGCGACAGCCACACCATCCGATATCGCGGCACCGAGGCCCGGACGTCCGCCCTGGCCGCCGCCGGAGCGCGAGCGTTCGGGCGCTACGGCTGGATCCAGAAGTCATGCACCTTCGAGCCTGGCCGGCGGTGGCCCTGGTCCGGCCTGTCGCGCTCGCTGGCCGGGGCCAGGTCGTCGGCCGGCCGCCTCACCGTCGTCTACGCATTCGAGCCGCCGCGGCGCGGCTAGGCAGCGCCTTATGCCGCCGGCGGAGGGAAGCGGCGCTCCACGTAGGCGTTCAGGATGGCCTTGAACTCGTCGGCGATGTCGTCACCCCGCAGCGTGCGGTCCAGCTCGCCGTCGACGTAGACCGGCGCGACCGGCTCCTCGAACGTGCCGGGCAGGCTGATGCCGACGTCGGCGTGCCTCGACTCGCCCGGGCCGTTGACGACGCAGCCCATGACGGCCACCCGCAGGTCCTCGACGCCGGGGTTCGACTCGCGCCAGACGGGCATGCGCTCGCGCAGGTACGACTGGATGTCGGCGGCAAGCTGCTGGAAGTAGGTGCTTGTCGTGCGCCCGCAGCCGGGGCACGCCGAGACCTGGGGGGCGAAAGCCCGCAGGCCAAGGGACTGCAGGATCTGCTGCGCCACCGCCACCTCTTCCGTCCTGTCTCCGCCCGGCTCCGGCGTGAGTGAGACGCGGATCGTGTCGCCGATCCCCTCGGCCAGCAGCAGCGACAGCCCGGCCGAAGAGGCGACGATCCCCTTCATGCCCATGCCCGCCTCGGTCAGCCCCAGGTGGAGCGGGTAGTCGCAGCGGGCGGCCAGGCGGCGATAGACCTCGACCAGGTCCGGCACGCCCGAGACCTTGGCCGAGAGCACGATCCGATCGTGGGCCAGCCCGCTCGCCTCGGCCAGCTCGGCCGAACGCAGGGCGCTTTCGGCCATGGCTTCAATCATCACCTCGCGCGCATCCTTCGGCTCCGCCAGGCGGGCGTTGGCGTCCATCAGCTCCGCCAGGACGGCCTGGTCGAGCGAGCCCCAGTTGACCCCGATGCGGACCGGCCTTTCGTTCTCGACGGCGACTCGGACGATGGCCGCGAAGTTCTCGTCGTGATGGCGGCCCGGGCCCACGTTGCCCGGGTTGATGCGGTACTTGGCCAGGGCTCGCGCCGTGTCGGGGTACCCGGCCAGCAGCTTGTGGCCGTTGTAGTGGAAGTCGCCCACGATCGGCACGTCCGCGCCCAGACCCCGCGCCTTGTGAACGATCTCGGGCACGGCCGCGGCGGCGGCCTCGTTGTTGACGGTGATCCGAACCAGCTCCGAGCCGGCATGGGCCAGCTGGGCCACCTGGATGGCCGTGGCGTCAGCATCGGCCGTGTCGGTGTTGGTCATCGACTGGACGGCGATCGGCTGATCGCCGCCGATCACGACACCGCCGACGTGCACGGCCACGGAATGCCGCCGCGGCCAGGCAGCCGTCCCGGCCATGGCTCAGCCGCCGCCCATGCGCAGGATGTCGAAGTAGGTGATCCAACCCAGGAAGACGAACAACAACACAAAGCCCACCAGATTCACGACGATCTCGTAGGCCGTGACGCCCTGGACGCCGAAAGCCCGCTTGATCACCTGGATGGCGATCTTCCCACCGTCGAAGGGCGGAATGGGCAGGATGTTGATGAGGGCCAGGTTGGCCGAGAGAATGGCCGCCAGCAGGATCAGGATGACGATCCCATAGTCGAACACCACTACGCCCACGATCTGGGCGATACCGGCGGGCCCCGAGACGCCCTGGGGAGCCTCGGTCGGCTGAGTGGCGATGTGAGCTCCCAGATCGCCGACGGCCTTAGCGACCAGCGTGAGCGAGGTCCAGGTCTGCCCCGCCGCGGTTCCTGCGGCTGTGATGGGGTCCGTGCTGCCGTAGGTGATGACGACGTGCCAGGGACAGTCTTTGGGCGTTCTCTCAGGATCCTGGCAGGCCTGGATGCCTAGCTTCCCGTCCGAGTTGACCTCGACCTGGGCCGTCCTGTGCCGTCCGGCCGCGTCGACGTAGCCGACGGCGACCGTCTGTCCCTTGCGCTCCCCGATCGCCGAGAAGACAGAGCCGTCGTTCAGGAAGCCGAAGCGCTCGCCGTCGATCGATTCGATCGTGATCCCGTCAGAGAGACCGGCTGCGGCGGCGCCGCCTCCGGGCGTGATGTAGACCTCGCTCAGCGCCTCGCTCGGTGCCGCGAGCCAGGCAACCAGGAAGAACAGCAGGAACGCGGTCGCGACGTTCATGGCCACGCCCGCGACCAGGATCAGGACCTGCTTGGGCAGGCCCGCCATCGAAAACGATCGTGGGTCGTCCGAATCGGATTCCTCGCCCTCGAACCGGCAGAAGCCCCCGATCGGCAGGTAGTTCAGGGTGTAGATCGTCTCGCCGTCGTCGTGCAGGATCTTGGCTCGCGGTGGAAACCCCACGGCGAACTCGAGGACCTTGACTCCCGACAGCCGCCCTGCGATGAAGTGCCCCAGCTCATGGACGAGCACGAGCGCGCCCAGAACCAGCACCACGACGGGGATCGCCACCAGCCAGAACAGGAGCCCTTCGATCGTCACGAGGCAGCCTCCGCAAACGCTCGAACTTCCGCGTCGAGCCGTGCCAGGTCGTCGATTCCGGGCACGCTCGGCTCACCCGAGCCGAATTCCCGGACCGCCGCTTCAAGAACGCGGGCGATGCCCGGGAAGTTCAACGTCCCTCCCAGGAAGCGCGCCACGGCCACCTCGTCGGCGGATATCAGGGCCGTGCTGGCCCGCGGCCCGGCCAGGCCGGCTTCACGGGCGATGCGCAGGGCCGGGAAGCGCTCCTCGTCCGGGGCGCGGAAGTCCAGCCGGCCGGCGGCCAGCAGGTCCGGCGCCGCGGCCGGTGAGGGCCGGCGGGCCGGGTAGGTCAGCGCGTACTGGATGGGAAGTCGCATGTCGGGGGTCCCGAGCTGGGCTTTGACCGAGCCGTCCACGAACTCCACCGCGGAGTGGACGACGCTCTGAGGGTGGATGACGACCGAGATGGCCGACAGGGGGACATCGTACAGCCAGCGAGCCTCGACGATCTCCAGGCCCTTGTTGGCCAGGGTGGCGGAGTCGATCGTGATCTTGGCGCCCATGTTCCACGTCGGGTGGCGAAGCGCCTGCTGGGGGGTGACGGTCGCAAGGTCCGAGACGCCCGTATCCAGGAAGGGACCGCCCGAGGCGGTCAGCAGCAGCCGGGCTATCCCGCCGCGGTCTTCCCCGGCCAGGCACTGCCAGATGGCGGAATGCTCCGAATCGATGGGCCGGAGCCAGGCCAGGGGGCTGCTCAACGACCCACCGCGAGCTGCCTCGCGTTCGGCCAGGTCGCGCGCCAGGGGCATCACCAGGTGCCCGCCGGCGACGAGCGTCTCCTTGTTGGCCGTGGCCACGACCTTGCCCGCCTTCAACGCCGCGAGCACGGACCGCAGGGCAACCAGCCCGCCCGTAGCCACCAGAACCAGGTCCACGTCGTCGCGCGAGGCGATCTCCTCCAGGGCATCGGGCCCGGACAGCCGGGCGACGCCGGACGGCAGGTCGAGCCGGCCGCAGGCCTCCTCGTCGGCAAGCGAGACAACCGCCGGCCGAAGCGTTCGGGCCTGCTCCTCGAGCAGCTCTGCCCGCCTCCCAGTGGACAGGGCCGTGACCCGGAAAGCGTCGGGCATCCGTTCCAGGACCTCGACCGCCTGGCGACCGATTGAACCGCCGCTGCCCAGGATGGCCACCCGAACCGGAGCCCTCCCCTTACCCGCCGGGGCGGGACGGTCAGCGGATGAACGCGGCGACATAGAGCGCAGCCACTGGCGCGGCAAAGAGGAACGAGTCCACGCGGTCGAGTATGCCGCCGTGGCCGGGAATCAGGCCGCCCGAGTCCTTCATGCCGGCGGCCCGCTTGAGCATCGACTCGGCCAGGTCGCCGGCCTGGGCCACCAGCCCGACCACCGGGCCAAGTGCCAGCCCCAGGACGGGCGGCTGGCCCAGGGCCCACAAGCCTGCCACGGCCACCGCGGTGCAGGCGACCAGCCCGCCGACAAGCCCCCAGTAGCTCTTCGACGGCGAGATGTGGGACAGGAACTTGCGCTTGCCCAGGGCGATCCCGACCAGGTAGGCCCCGGTGTCGTAGCTCCAGACCAGGAGGATGAGCAGCAGCACCCAGCCTCGCTCGGGGCCGAGCTGCTCGGCGGCTGACCCGGCCGGCACCGCCGGCGCCACCTGCTCGAGCCGCACCAGGGCCCCCAGCATGCCGGCGTACAAGGCCCCGAAGGCGGTCCCCATCCAGGCCGCCAGGCCCACCTTCGTGTCCGCGTGGCGGAAGGCCGCGGCCCCGGTCGCCACAAGCACGGCGGCGATCGCCAGGTCCCCGTAGCCGCTCAGCCAGGCCGGCGAAGCCACTGCCAGGGCCACTGCCAGGGCGGCCGGCACGATGAACCAGCTCGGCGCGGCATAGCCGGCCGCTCGCAACAGCCGCCCCGCCTCCCAGGCCCCAACCGCCACGAAGGCCGCGATCAGCGCGCCGAACCAGGGCTCGCCCAGGGCCAGGACGAGGAGCAGCGGCGGCACGAAGATGAGGGCGCTGGTGACTCGCCTGCGCATCGCCCCCTCCCCTAGCGGCCGAACCGGCGCTGCCGGCTGGCGTATTCCTCGAGCGCCGCGTCCAGGTTGTCCGGCCCAAAATCCGGCCAGAGCGTGGCCGTGACGTATATCTCGGCGTAGGCCGCCTGCCAGATCAGGAAATTGGAGAGGCGGTGGTCGCCTCCGGTCCGGATCACCATATCCGGGTCGGGCAGGCCCGCGGTGTAGAGCGCCCCGGCCAGGGCGGCCTCGTCTATCTCCTCGGGCCGCTTGCCCGACGCCACCAGCTGCCTGGCCGCGTCCACCAGCTCGGTGCGCCCGGAGTAGTTGAAGGCGATGTTGAGCTGCAGGCGCTCGCCGCCGGCCGTCTCATCGAGGGCCTGGCGGATGGACTCCTGAGCTGAGACGGGCAGCTCGTCCAGCCGGCCGAGCAGCCGGACTCGCGCGCCCTCGGCTTTGAGCTCGGGCGTCTCGTTGCGGATGACCTTCTCCAGCAGCATGAAGAGCCCGGCCACTTCCTCGTCGGAGCGGGCCCAGTTCTCACGGCTGAAGGCGTACAGCGACAGCACGGGGACCTCGCGCCGCACCGCGTGGCGGATGATCTCGCGGATTCCCTCCACGCCCGCGGCGTGGCCCTCCATCTCACTGACGCCGTGGGCCCGGGCCCAGCGGCGGTTGCCGTCCATGATGATGGCGACGTGCACCGGCAGCTCGGGCGCCGCGGGCTCACCTTCGGCCGAGTCCGCCCCGGCCGCGCGCTCCTCGTGGACCAGCGGCGGGGTGTCCTTCGGCCGGTGGATCGGAAGAGGCACTAGACCTCCATGATCTCCTGCTCTTTGGCCGAGCCGACGCGGTCAACGTCCGCGATGTGGGCGTCGGTCACCCGCTGCAGGTTCTCCAGCTCGCGGTGGCCCTCATCGGCCCCGATATCGCCGTCGTGCTCCTCGTGCTTGATCTCCTCAGCAGCCTCGCGCCGCAGGTTGCGGATCTCGACCCGGGCCTCTTCCATGCGCCGGTGCACCTGCTTGACGAGGTCCTTGCGACGCTCCTCCGTGAGCGGCGGGATGTTGAGCCGGATCACCACGCCATCCACGTTGGGCACCAGCCCGATGTCGCTCTTGATGATCGCCTTCTCGATCGCCTGGACGGCGCTGCGATCCCAGGGCTGGATGAGGATCTGGTGGGACTCAGGGACGTTGATGCCGGCCAGCTGGTTCAGGGCTGTCGGGGTGCCGTAGTAGTCGACCATGACTCGCTCAACGATCGAGGTCGAAGCACGGCCGGTACGGATGCCCTGCAGGTCGCGCTCAAGCACCTCCACGGCGCGGACCATCTTGTGCTCGGCGGCGGTCAGCGTCTCACTGCTCATGCGGGATCCCTCCACTGATCAGGGTGCCCACCGAGTCGCCGGTGGCCACTCTGGTGATGTTGTCCGGCTTGTTCAGGTCGAAGACGATGATCGGAGTGTCGTTCTCCATGCACAGCGACACGGCCGTGGAGTCCAGGACTCGCAGCCGCTGAGCGAGGACCTCCGCGTAGGTCAGATGCTCGTACCTCCGCGCCTTCGGGTTGGCGACCGGGTCGGAGTCGTAGACTCCGTCGACCTTGGTCGCCTTCATTATGACCTCGGCGCCTATCTCCACGGCCCGCAGGGCGGCGGCCGTGTCCGTGGTGAAGTACGGGTTGCCGGTCCCGGCAGCCAGGATGACGACCCGGCCCTTCTCCAGGTGGCGGATGGCCCGGCGCCTGATGTACGGCTCGGCCACTTCGTTCATGGCGATTGCGCTCATGACCCGCGTCGGCACGCCGGCCCGCTCGATTGCGTCCTGGAGAGCCAGCCCGTTCATGACCGTGGCCAGCATCCCCATGTAGTCGCCGGTGGCCCGGTCCATGCCCCGGGCGGCGGCAGCCAGCCCGCGGAAGATGTTCCCGCCGCCCACGACGATGCCTACCTGCACGCCACGCGTGTGAACCTCGGCGATCTGAGCGGCGATGAAGGCGCAGAAGTCCGGGTCCACGCCGTACTGGCGTGTGCCGAGCAGGGCCTCGCCGGACAGCTTCAGCAGAATGCGCCGGTAGCGCGGGGACGCGCTCTCGTCGGATCCCATGGACACCGCGACTGCCTGGCCCTTCTTCACATCTCCTCCCCGAGCTCCTCTCCAAGCTCAAACCGCGCGAAGCGACGGACCCTGATGTTCTCACCTGTCCTGGCGATCGCCTCGGTGATCAGCTGGCCGACCGTGATCTCCTGGTCTCGAAAGGGCTGCTCCAGCAGCACGACCTCGCCGTACCACTTCTTGAGCTGGCCATCGACGATCTGCCCCTGGATCGCCTCCGGCTTGCCTTCCAGGGCCGGGGACTCCAGCAGCTCGGCCCGCTTGGCCTCCAGGTCGGCAGGCGGGATCGAGTCCACCGTCGTGTACAGCGGATGCAGGCCGGCAACCTGCATCGCCAGGTCCCGGACGAGCTTCTGGAACTCGTCGGTGCGGGCCACGAAATCCGTCTCGCAGTTGACCTCGATCAGGACCCCGATCTTGCCGCCGGTGTGGATGTAGCTGGCGATCTGGCCGTCGTTGGCCTCACGGCCGGCCCGCTTGGCGGCAGTCGCCTGGCCGCGCTCCTTGAGCAGGCTCGCCGCCTTCTCGACGTCGCCGTCCGCCTCTTCGAGAGCGCGCTTGCAGTCCATTATCCCTGCGCCGCTGAGCTCGCGAAGGGCCTTGACGGTCTCCGCAGTGATCGTTGCCATCTTGTAGTCGCATCTCCTGTCGTTGGCGTTGGCCCCTGCGGCAGTGCCGTCCGGCACGCCGCCAGGTTGGTGGGTGCGTCCTGTCAGTGGGAGCGCCGCGGCCCTTCGTCGCGCCGCGGCTCTTCGTCGCGCTGCGAGTCTTCGTCCGGGTCGCGCGGGTGCACGGGCGCCGCCTTCTCCGGCGCAGAAGCACCGGGCAGCAGCTCCTCCTCGTCGTCGGCGTCGGGCTCGAAAGTGAGCGCCGCACCGCCGGCCAGGGCCGCCACCAGCTCTTCCGACGGGGCCTCCTCCAGCTCCGGCTCGGCCGGCGTCTCCGGCACCTCCGCCTCGGGACCGCGAGCGCTGCGCTCACGCTGGCCCTCGATGCAGGCATCGGCCACAACCTGGCACAGCAGGCGGATGGCACGAATGGCGTCGTCGTTGGCGGGGATGATGTAGTCCAGCTCGTCCGGGTCGACGTTGGTGTCGCCGGTGCCGATGATCGGGATCTCGAGCTTGCAGGCCTCCGTCACCGCGATCCGCTCGCGGTGCGGGTCGATGACGAAGACCAGGCCGGGCAGGCGCTTCATCTTGCGGATGCCGCCGAACGAGCCGCGCAGCCGCTCCATCTCCTCGACGAGCTTGGCGACTTCCTTCTTGGTCAGTCGCTCGAAGTCGCCGCTGGCCTCCCGGGCTTCGAGCTGGTCGAGCAGGGTTATGCGCTTCTTGATGGTGATGAAGTTGGTGAGCATGCCACCCAGCCAGCGGCGGTTGACGTACGGCTGGCCGGCTCTGGTGGCTTCCTCGGCGATCGGCTCCTGGGCCTGCTTCTTGGTGCCGATGAAGAGCACCGTCTCGCCCCGGGCGACGGCCTCGCGGACGGCGTCGAGCGCCGCGTCGAGCCGCGAGACGGTCTGGGCGAGGTCGATGATGTGGATCCCGTTGCGCTCCGCGAAGATGTAGGGGCGCATCTTGGGATTCCAGCGACGGGTCTGGTGGCCGAAATGGACACCGGCCTCCAGCAGCTGTCGCATCGAAACGGACGGCATGAACGAACCTCCTGCGGTTGCTCCTCCGCAGCGCTCCTGCCGGGAACCGGTCCGCACTCGCGACCCGGCACCGCCCCGGCACGGCTACCCTGCGTGTGATCTCCGCCGGACCCGCCCCGCGGGCCAGCAGGTGTCGTGGCGGTGCCACGACCGGCGCGGAGTGTAGCACAGAGCCGCCCTCCCTCCACGTGGGCCGTCCTCGCGGCCCCGGCCCTCAGCGCGCCAGAGCGTCGCGATAGAGCGTCACTCGCGGCCGTCCGCCCTCGCCTGGCTCGACGACCGCCAGGTCCAACGAGATCGGCAGACGGGGCAGCGCCGAGCCGTCGGGCAAACATCCTGCCTCGAGCAGGCGCCCCAGCCCGCGTAGGACGTGCTCGCGCTTGCGGCGGCCGAAGCTCTCCTCCGCCCCTCCGAAGGCCCGTGATCGCCGCCACCGCACCTCCACCACCACGAGTCGGGCGGGCGGGCCCGGATCGACGGCCAGCACGTCCAGCTCGCTACGCCCAGCGTGGAGGTTCCGTCCCAGGATCCGCCAGCCTCTGGCCTCAAGCCGGGCCGCCACCAGCGATTCCGCCGCGTCGCCGGCGCGCTGACCCCTCGTTCGCCCCCCAGTCATGGCCGTCTCCCGCGGTCGGGCCAGCTAGTCGACCCCTTCCGGTTCCAGCTTGTCATCCTCGACCGCCGGCCCATCGTCCCACAGGGCCATTTGCTGCCGATTGCGGCACGAGGCGAAGGTGACTCTGTGGATGGGGCTTAGACCCAAGTCGTCCAGCCCGGCCCGGTGCTCCGGCGCCGCGTAGCCCTTGTTACCGGCCAGCCCGTAGCCCGGATAGCGCGCGTCCAGCGCCTCCATCAGCGAGTCGCGTGCCACCTTGGCTACGACCGAGGCCGCGGCCACCGAGACGCACAACCGATCGGCCGAGACCAGCACGCGCTGGTGGACGCGCACCTCCGGCAGCGCCAGCGCGTCCAGCAGCAATGCGTCCGGCCTGATGGGCAGCCTCGCCGCCGCCAGCGTGCTGGCGAGCAGCGTGGCCTGGAGGATGTTGATGCGGTCGATCAGCTCGGGGCCCACGAAGGCCAGCGACCAGGCCAGCGCCCGGGCGCGAATCTCGCGGTCGAGACGGCGTCGCTCCTCCGGCTTGAGCATCTTGGAGTCGCGCAGGCCGTCCGGCTTCCAGTTGGGCGGCAGGATCACGGCCGCGGCGGCCACCGGGCCGGCCAGACAGCCCCGGCCCACCTCGTCGATGCCGGCGACGTGGCGGTAGCCGCGGCCCCACAGCACTCGTTCCTCGGCGAAATCGGGGTCGAGGCGCTGGCTGTGCCAGGCGGCGACCTCGAACCGGCCCTCGGGCGATCCGGGCCCGAATACTGTCGGACCCCGGCGTGTCGCTGAGGGCGACCGTTCGGGGTCCTCGTTCTGCCGGCTGGAGCGACGGGCAGCCGCCACGTGGCTCCCGGGTGCTACTGGGTGTTGCCCACGCGGCGCTCGCGCAGCGTGGCCGACTTGCCGACGCGCTTGCGCAGGAAGTACAGGCGGGCGCGCCGGGCCTGACCGTGGCGCACGACTTCGATCTTGTCTATGCGGGGGCTGTTGACCTTGAAGGTTCGCTCCACGCCCACGCCGCTGGCGATGCGGCGAACGGTGATCGAGCGCTGGATCCCGCCGCTGCGCATGCGCATGATGGTCCCCTCGAAGACCTGCACTCGCTCGCGGCTGCCCTCGACGACGCGCGCGCTAACGCGCACGGTGTCGCCCGGGCTGAGCTCCGGGATGTCCGTCCGGATCTGGTCCTGGGTGATCTCGTCGAGCACGTTCACGTCGTTCCCTGCTGTCTGGTGAAGCGGCACGGGCCGCGGGTTGGGCGCATCTGGCGGGCCGCCACGGCAGCCGACGGCGAAGGATAGCACAACCGCGCCCTTGCGCTGAGACGGAGGCCTACTTCCGGCCGGCCTCGTCGTCCCCGCGCACCTCGTCCAGCAGCCCGGCCTCCTCCCCGGTCAAGGCGCGCCCCTCCAGCAGATCCGGCCGGCGAGCCAGCGTTCGGCGCAGGGACTCCTTCAGCCGCCACCTGCGCACCTGCTCGTGATGACCGCTCGTCAGCACCGCCGGGACCGTCATGCCCCTGAACTCCGCCGGCCTGGTGTATTGCGGATACTCCAGCAGGCCCGTGGCAAACGACTCCTCGGCTGTGGATTCGGCGTCAATCGCGCCCGGCAGCAGCCGCAGCACCGCGTCGATGACGACCAGGGCCGGGATCTCTCCCCCGGACAGCACGTAGTCGCCGATCGACACTTCCGCGTCCACCATCGACCGGATCCGCTCATCAACGCCCTCGTAGCGCGGGCAGAGCAGGATGAGGTGGCTTCGTTCCGCCAGGTCGTGGGCCCGCTCCTGGCTGAAGACTTCGCCCCCCGGATCGAGCAGGACCACCGTGCTTTCGGGTCGCCGTAACTCGTCCAGCGCCGCGGCCACCGGCTCGGGCCGCAGGACCATCCCCGCTCCCCCGCCGTAGGTGTAGTCGTCTACCGACTTGTGCCGGCCCAAACCCCAGCGGCGCAGGTCCACGATACGGACCGCGGCCAGGCCGCGGTCCTGGGCACGGCCGGGGATGCTCTCCGCCAGCGGTGCCTCCAGCATAGCCGGGAAGAGAGTCAGCACGTCTATCTCGAGCAGTGTCGAGCCAGCGGCCGCCTCCGGCTGCCTGCCTTCCGCCTCGCTTCCGCCCGACCGCGCGCTCACGTGCCTTGCTCCGTCTCCTTCGGGCCCTCTCCTCGCAGCCCCAGGGTCTCACCATCGACGACGATCCGGCCCTCGCCCGGCTCGAAGACCGGGACTATCGCCCGAACCAACGGCACGTCGATCTCGCCCGCCGTTCCCGAGACTAGGAGGACCTCGGCTCCACCGGCGCGGTAGACGTCCTTGACCGTCCCCAGGGCGGCACCATCCGTGTCGGCTACGGCGGCCCCGATGACCTGGTGCCAGTAGAACTCGCCCTCGGCCAACGCGCCGCCGGGCTCGATGGCCGCCTCCAGATAAGCGTCACGCAGTGTCTCGGCTGCCGTCCTGTCGGGCAGCTCGACAAAGCGGATTCGCCATCCTCTGCCGTCCGGCGCGGACTCCTCCACAGTCAGAGGCACGTCGCCTCCTTCCGCGTACAGCGTCGCGCCGGGCGCGAAGCGTTCCGGCGCCCTGTCGGTCAACGGCTCGATCCGGAGCGTGCCGCGCAGCCCGTGGAAGCCCCGGACCCGGGCCACGACGAGCCGCTCGGCGCTCGCGCCCCCATCCTCCATCGGACCGCTCAGCTGATCTCCAGCGAGACGCTTTCACCCTCGCGGGCAGACATCACCTTGAGCAGGGTCCGCAGGGCCTTGGCGACGCTGCCGTTGCGGCCGATGACCTTGCCCATGTCGTCTTCGGCCACGTGAAGCTCGATGACAGTGCCGCCGGGCCCGGAGTGGACCTCGACCTGCACCGCGTCGGGGTCGTCCACCAGGTTGCGGGCGACGTACTCGACCAGTTCCTGGGCTGACATTGCCTACCTCTCGATGTCGGATCGAACTACCTAGTGGCCTTTGAAGCAGCCTTGGGGATCACGCCGGCGCCCCGCAGGAGGCGGGCGACGGTGTCGGACGGCTGGGCCCCCTTAGCCAGCCAGCTCTTCGTCTTCTCGGCGTCGACCACGAACTCGACAGGGTCGGTTCGCGGGTTGTAGTGGCCGAGGGTTTCGATGGCGCGGCTGTCCCGGGGACTGCGGCCGTCGGTGACAACGACACGGTAGGCGGGCTGCTTGGTGGCCCCGACGCGAGTGAGCCTGATTCGAACTGCCATGTGCGGGTGCGCTCCTCCAGTGTTGGCTGGTCGATCCCGGCCTATCTGGCCGTGACCACGATTCGCAGAGTGACCGTCTGACCGTCGATAGCCGAGCAAGCTGCCCCGCTCAGGTTCTCGAGGTAAGGCGCGATGTTGAGATCGTAGGACGCCGGGTCGGAGCTGAACATCGCCCGCCCCATGTCGTCCACGATGGCTGCCAGGTCCGCGTACGCCATGCCCGAGTTGAACAGGCCGGCGTAGCCCATTGCCCGGCGGTACTCGTCCTGAGCCGCCAGGGATGTGTTCTCAGTCGTGTCCAGCATCTGCTTCATGAAGTCCTCGCCGTAGCCCACGATCAGCAAATCGCCGTGAGACGCGAGGTCGAGAGTGACCGGTTCCGCCGCCAGGCCCGTGATCGTGAGCCGGGAGACGCTGGTCCCCTTGTACTCCCACTCGGACTGCGACACCGATACGCCGGTCAGCAGCTCGGTGGCGTCGGCCAGGACCCCCAGGTTCGAGAACAGGGTCTTCTTGGTGGCGGCAGTATCGGCGTCGGGGGTCTTGACGACCAGCCCGCCGCCGTAGCCCGGGCCGTCGGCTGTGGCCAGGAGAGCCATGTCTCCGATCCAATCGACCCCGCCGATCGCCCCCACCGCCTCGACTATCTGGTCGATCAGCTGTCGCTGCTCGTCGGTGGAACTCTGCCCTACCAGGCCGTCGATCAACTGCGTGGAGATCTCGCTCAGCGAGCGGACTTCGATCATGGCCACCGTCGAGCCGGGCAGATACCTGGTCAGCAGGCTCTCCCGACTGCCGGAGAGGGGCGCTTCCGCGGGCTTGGGGACCTTGATCTCCGCCGTCATCCGGTCGGACTCGGCTCGAACTGAGCCCGCCGCCCAGGCCGGCGCAGAGGCGAAGTCCAGGCTGGACACGTCCACCAGCTCCCCGATGGGCCCCAGGCTCGCGACCAGCGTTTCGGCCTCCGATCGGAGAATGGCCCGCGGATCCATGTAGAAGGCGGCCACGCGGTCGCCCGAGAGTGAGTCCATGGCGGTCTGATACGTCTCGCTCTCCGCCAGCGAACCGCTGGCTGGAGCGTCGAGGCCGGCCTTGACGGCATCTATGTTGCCGGCCAGCAGGACCCGGTCCGTCAGGGCGTAGGCCACGCCGTCTGCGCCGGAGCCCGCCTGGTGGAGGGTCGTGCCGGCGTACGTCGAAGCGGTGAAGGTCAGCCCTCTCCGAGCCGCCTCAGAGGCCACCCAGGCCTCGGCCGCGTCGCGGTCCTTGAGCGAGACGATGAGGGCGCCCTGGGGAGCCGCCCCGGATATCAGGCCCGCGGTCAGCCCCAGATCGGTTACCGCGATCGAGATCTCGCCGCTGGTCCAGGCCTTGAAGGCCGAGGTGTAGGTCAGCTCGGGCGAGATCTGGCTGGTGACGCGGTTGAGGAGCTCGTCGAAGGCGTTCTCGAACTGGGCTCGATCCTTGAAGCCCGGGAAATGGGTCATGAAGTCGGCCAGCTTCTGGTGCTGGTCGCCGGGCAGGTCGGTGCGGAAGTCGACGAAGACCAGCGTCTCCTGGGGCGCGTTACCGGCCGTCAGCGATTTGGCGGCGCCGCCGCCGCCGGACAGGAAGAAGACCCCGGCCGCGCTGACCAGGGTGACGACCGTCACGACGGCGATGGCCACCACCCAGCGCAGCTTCCGCCCCCGGGTAGCTTGCGTTCGCGTCTCCATCGCTCAGCCCTGCCCCAACATGCCCGGCAGGCGCCGGGCCATCTTGCCGGCGGACATCTGCTTCATGAGCTTCTGCAGCTCGGCGAACTGCTTCACCAGGTGGTTGACGTCCTGCAGCCGGGTGCCCGACCCCTGGGCGATTCGGCGCCGGCGCGAGCCGTTCAGAATCGAGGGATCGCGCCTCTCGTCGGGCGTCATGGAGCGGATGATCGCCTGAACGTGCTTCAGGTCACCCCGCTCGACCGAAGCCTGGGCCTGCTTGGCCATGCCCCCCATGCCGGGGATCATCTCGATCAGCGACCCGAGCGGACCCATCTTCTGGATCTGCTCCATCTGCTCGAGCATGTCCTCCAGGGTGAAGCTGCTCTTGCGCAGCTTCTCGGCCATCTTCTCGGCCTGCTTCTCGTCGTAGGCCTCCTGGGCCCGCTCGACGAGCGTCAGGATGTCGCCCATGCCCAGGATGCGGCCGGCCAGCCGGTCAGGATGGAAGGGCTCGATGGCGTCGGTCTTCTCGCCTGTGCCGAGGAACTTGACCGGCAGCCCGGTGACGGCGGAGATCGACAGAGCGGCACCGCCGCGGGCGTCGCCGTCGATCTTGGTGAGGATGAGCCCTGTGACCGGCACGGCATCGGCGAAGGCCTGGGCCACGTTGACCGACTCCTGGCCGGTCATGGCGTCCACGACCAGCAACGTCTCCGACGGTTTGACCGCCTTCGTCAGGTCGGCGATCTCCTTCATCAGCTCGGCGTCGACGGTGAGGCGCCCCGCGGTGTCGAGGATCACGGTGTCGCGGACGAGCTTCCGGGCGGCATTCAGGCCGCCCTTGGCGATGTCGACGACCTTGGTGCCCGCCGCGGCGCGATGGACCGGTACGTCCAGGGCCTTGCCCAGCGTCTCCAGCTGGTCGGCAGCGGCGGGGCGGTACGGGTCGGCCGCGACCATCAGCGGCCGGCGCCCCGAACGCACCAGATGGCGGGCCAGCTTGGCGGCGCTCGTGGTCTTGCCCGAGCCCTGTAGGCCGATCAGGACGATGACCGCCGGGTTGCCCGTAACGTGGAACGTCCGGTCGCCCGCGGAGAGCAGGGACACCAGCTCCTCGTTGACGATCTTGACCACCTGCTGGCCGGCGGTCAGGCTCTCCAGGACCTCCGCCCCGGTCGCCCGTTCGCGGACGCGGGCCACGAAGTCCTTGACGACCTTGAAGTTGACGTCCGCCTCGAGCAGGGCGAGGCGGACTTCACGCATGGCGGCATCGACGTCGGCCGCGCTCACTCGCCCTCGGCCCGTTAGGGAGGCCAGGGTCTGGCGCAGCCTGTCGCTCAGCGCATCGAACACCGGTGGATAGGACTCCTGATTCGTCCCGCCGGGCCGACAGCCTGGCCCGACGTTGGGCCGCGGATTCTGGCGGCACCGAAGGCGGCCGGAGTGTACCGCATCCGCTCCCCGCCCGATAGGGCCGGGCCCGACCGCCTTCTCCGGCCTGCCCCGGGGACCGGCCTGCGATACAGTCCTGTCGGCCCAGCCAAATCCACAGGAAAGGCGTGATGAGCGACAGCCAGACGACCGCCCCCCGGCCCGTAGCGGCCGACTACCAGAGCGGCCCAGTGATCTTCGCCATCGCCGGCGCAGCGGCCCTGGGTGGCATCTTGTGGTTCCCCCTCTGGTTCTTCGGGGCGCAGCTGCTCCGCCTCTGGGCCCCGCAGGGCGGCCGCAAGTGGCTCAGAAGCCAGGGCGTGCCCGAGTACTCCGACGAGCAGTACGCCACCGCCATGTCCTTGATCCCCGTCATCCCGATTGCGGCCCGCCTCCTCGTCTCCTTCGACTGGCTCGAGCCCTTCACGACGCTGATCAACGAGCGCAAGGAACCGATCGCCCCCGGGGAGATGGCGGTCCTGGTCGACCTCGTCCTGGGCCTGGCCATCGCCGCCTCGCTGACCGGGGTCATGCGCACCCGCGGCTGGCCCTGGCTCGTGGCCCTGGCGGGCTTCGTGCCCGTGGTGGCTGTGGCCCTCATCGTCGGCTTCGCGCCGCCGTGGGAGATCAACGGCTTCGCCCTCATCCCGGTGGCGGCGTACGGCAGCCTCGTGAGCCAGCTGGCCCTCTTCCTCCAGGGCGCGCCCGAGCGGCGGGCCCGACGGGCGGCTCGCGAAGCAGCCCGCATCGAGGACAAGAGGATCGAAGCCGAGATCAGGAGGGAGCGGGGCTACTAGCCCGGCGCCGCGGCTAGCCGAAGAGGGCGTCCACGAAGGCCACCGGGTCGAAGGGCAGCAGATCGCCCAGGCGCTCCCCCACCCCCACATAACGAACCGGCAGTTCCAAGGTGTCCTCGATGGCGAAGACGATGCCGCCTTTGGCCGTCGAGTCGAGCTTGGTCAACACGATCCCGGTCAGGCCGATCGTCTCGTGGAACACCTTCGCCTGAGCCAGGCCGTTCTGGCCCGTCGTCGCGTCGAGGACGAACAGGACCTCGGGCCTGGCGCCCTCCAGGCGGCGATCGACCACCCGCCGCATCTTGGCCAGCTCATCCATCAGGTTCGACTTCGTGTGGAGGCGGCCGGCGGTGTCGGCGATGACCAGATCCACGTTCCGGGCCACAGCCGCGTCCAGCGCGTCGTATACGACGGCCGAGGGATCGGCTCCCGGGGCGTGGGAGACGAACTGGCAACCCGCTCTGTCGGCCCATATCTGGAGCTGGTCGATGGCCGCCGCCCGAAAGGTGTCGGCGGCGGCCAGGAGCACGGTGGCGCCGTCGGCCCGATAGCGGTGCGCCAGCTTGCCGATGGTCGTCGTCTTGCCCGTCCCGTTCACGCCTACGACCAGGACGACCGCCGGCTGATCGGGCCTGGGTCTGGCGGGCCGCCAGGCGGGGTCGCTGGCGACGAGACGGCTCGCCAGCTCCGCTCGGACGGCAGACTGGGCGTCGGGGGTGTCGCGACGGGCCCTGGCCTGCTCCACTACGGCCGCGGCCAGCGCGCCGCCGACGTCGCCGGCGATCAGGATCTCCTCGGCTTCCTCCCACTCCTCGTCCGAGGGACCGGACCGCAGGACGCCGCGGAGCCGGGCCATGAACCCCCCTCGGCTCCTCTCCAGGCCCGCGGTCAGGTCGCCGGGAGCCTCCTCAGAGAGGGGCGGAGGCGCCGGCGCGGTTGCGGGGACAGGCGCAGCCGGCGTGGTTGCGGGGACAGGCGCAGCCGGCTCGGCTGGGACCTCGGCCGGGATTTCGGCCGGCGGCTCGTTCGGCTTGCGACGGAAGAACACGGAACCTCCGATCAGCCCGCGGTCGAGGCCTTCGAGCGGGCAATCTGATCGGCCACCTCCTGAGCCTCCTCGAGACGCAGGCTGATGACCCGGCTGATCGCGTCGTCGCCGACGGTCACTCCATACAGCGCGTCGGCGGTCTCGATCGTGCCGCGATTGTGGGTGATGACGATGAACTGCGTCTGGTCCGCCAGGCCCCGCAGCGCATCGACGAACCGGCCGACGTTGGCTTCGTCGAGCGCGGCGTCAACCTCGTCGAGCACGCAGAACGGTACGGGATGGATCTCCAGCATCGCGAACAGCAGGGCGACCGCAGTCAGGGCCCGCTCTCCGCCCGAAAGCATGCTCAAGGGCTGGGCCTTCTTGCCCGGCGGCCGGGCCACGATCTCAACGCCCGTCGCGGCCAGGTCCTCCGGATCGGTCAGGCTCAGCTTCGCGTAGCCGCCGTCGAAGAGCTGCCGAAAGCGGGCGTCAAAGGCGGTCTCCAGCGCCGCGAACGTGGTCCGGAACTGAGTGGCGATCATTGTGTTGAGCTGCTCGATGACGGCCCGCGTCTTGGAGATAGCCTCGATCAGGTCCGCCCGCTGCGCCTCCAGCCCGTCAAGGCGGGTCTTGAGGGCCTGGTGCTCCTCGGCGGCGAACGGGTTGGGCGCTCCCAGCTCATGGAAGCGCCGCCGCAGCGTCGCCAGGCGGCTGGTGGGCGGTGGCTCTATCGGGGGGCCGGCAGCCCAGCGAGCTCCGGCCGACTTCAGGGCCGCCTCCAGCGCCAGGGCGTACTCATCGTCGTCGCCCTCGGAGGCCTCCGTCTCGGTCTCGTGCTCCTCGCCCTGCGCCTCGTCGTCGACATCGCCCTCGTTGGAGATAAGGCGCAGACCCAGCTCGCCGAGCCCGGCCAGCTCGACCAGCACCTGCTCCCGGATCGAATCCAGGGCCATCCTGGCTTCCAGCTCCGCCACCTCGGCGTTGCGGATTCGCTCCTGGCATACACGCAACCGCTCCCGTGCCTTCCCGGCTGCGGTCTCGGCCTCGCTCAGCTGGCCACGCAGCACGGCCTCAGCGCGCCTGATCTCCTCCAGCTCGCCCCTGACGCCTGCTTCTCTGATGCCGGCCGCGGCCAGCGACTCGCCCAGGCCCTGCCTGTCCGCCGCCAGCGTCCGCTCCCGCTCGCCCAGCTCGGCGGCCTGACGATCCAGCTCGGCGAGCCGCAGCTGGTCCATCTCGGCCGCAGCCCCAGTCCTGGCCTGACGCGCTTCGGCTTCTCGCCGGGCGGCCTCCAGGCCGGCCTCCTCGGCCGCCAGCTGGTCCCGCTGGGCCCGCAGCGCCGCCGCCCGGGCTTCCCACTCCCGCATCGCGGCGGGCCGGCCCTTCTGATCCGCTGCGTCCCCCTTCGCCTTCTCGCCGACATCGCCCCTGGCAGCCGCTTCTGCCGCCTGGGCGGCGGCGGCCAGGCGGTCCCGTTCGGTGCCGGCGCGCTCTGCCTGAGCTGACCTCCAGGCCGCTTCTCGAGCAGCCGTCTCCGCCGCTCGCGCCGCGAGCCTCTCCCCTTCTTCCGCTTCCCGGCGCGCCGCCGTAGCCTGCCGCTCCTCTTCCAGCGCTCGGTCCAGCGCCTGGCGCGCCGCCTCCACCTCCTGCGTGGCCCTGGCGGCAGCCGCCGCGGCAACCCCGGCCTCTTTCTCCAGGCGGCCGGCCTCGTCGCCCAGGCGTTCCAGCTCGGCCCGCCGCTCCAGCCGCGACTCGCGGCGGCCCACGGCCACGACGCCGTTCGCCGTGGCAACGGCCCCTTCTTCAGTCACCACGATCCAGCCCTGAGGCAGGTGCGGCTGAACTGCCAGCCCCGCCTTCAGGTCCGGCACCCAGAGCGCCCGACTCAGGAGCCTGCCGACCGCCCCCGTCGGGTCCACGCGGACGGACTCGGCGAGCCTGCCCCCGCCATGCTCGAGCGCCGCCTCGACGGCCGCAGAGGCCGCCTCAGCCTCACGCTCGGTCGCCCGTGCAGCTTCACGCCCCGCAGCCCTAGAGGCGCTGTCGCCGGGGCCTGAGCCCGGGCCGTCGCCGCTCAGCACCAGGGTCCCTCTCTGGCTCTCCAGCCCCAAAGCCGCGTCGCGCTCGACCACATAGCCCCGCGCGGCCTCGCCCAGCGCCGCCTCAACGGCGATCCGGAAACCGCTCTCGACCTGCAGCCCATCGGCGACCGGCAATCCGCCCAGCTTCCGGGCGGCCCTGGCGATGGCCCGAGCCTCCTCTTCGGCAAGCCTGGCCGCCAGCGCGGAGTGCCTGCCTCGCAGCCCGGCTGCCCTGGCGGCCAGCGCAGCGGCCGCTTCGGCCGCCGCGGCGCGCGCTCCTTCTCGCTGATCTAGCTCGGCGCGCGCCGCTTCGCGGGCGGTGCCGGCGCCCTTCTCCCGCTCTGTGGATGCCACCAGCGCGTCCCGCGGCCCGGTGTGCGCGGCATCGGCCTCAGCCAGACGGCGCTGTGCCTCGCTCGAAGCCGCCGCCTCCGCCTCGGCCGTTCTCTCCGCCTCCGCCAGCCGGCGGCGGGCCGTTTCCAGCTCGGCAGCCCGGGCCGCCTGCACGCGGCGCAGGGCGGCCGCCTCGTCGTCCCGGGCCTGGCTGGTAGCCCGCATCGCGCCCAGCTCCTCCAGGGCCTCGGCCAGGGCCCGCTCCGCCTCGGCCACGGCCGCGGCCAGAGCCAGGTCCGGGGCCGGCACCGGCGCAGCCAGGTCTCGCCGCTGATGCTCCAGATCCGCCTCTACGGCGGCCCGTTCGGCTGCCAGGCGCCCGCGGTCGCGCCCGGCGGCCTCGCCCTCGCTGGCCAGCCGCGCGTCCTTGAGCTGCAGCTCGGTCAGCAGGCTCCGGGCGGTCTCATGGGCCGTCAGGCGCTCCGACTCCGTGTCCGATCGGCTGGCCAGCTCGCGGGCGATCTCGGCGGCCCGATCCTCGGCCTCGCGCAACGCCGCCAGGGCGGCGTCCGATTCGCTCTGTCCCGTCCTGAGCCCCCGACTGGCCTCGCCCAGGCGCGCCGCGGTCTCGAACCAGCGCGAACGGGCCATGGCCACAACTGCCCGGCCGTACTCCCGTCCGGCGCTCTGGCGCGTAGCCTGCTGCTCGGCCTGTGCCGCCAGGCGGCGCGCCTGAGGCCGCAACTCGGCCAGCACGTCCTCGACCCGGGCCAGATTGGCCTCGGCTTCCTCGAGCTGCTCTTCGGCCTTCCGCTTGCGCCTCTCGTGGCGCCGCACCCCGGCCACTTCCTCGAAGAGCGGCCGTCGTTCCTCAGGCCGCAGGGCCAGCGCCTGGTCCACCATGCCCTGGCCGATGAACAGGAAGGCGTTGTCGGCAAGGTGGGCCGAGTCGAGCAGGTCGACCAGGTCTCGCAGCCGGACCCGCTGCCTGTTGAGCAGGTAGTCGCTCTCGCCGGAGCGGAACAGCCGCCGCCCCAGCTCGACGGTCTCGAAATCGATGGGCAGCAGCCTGTCGGCGTTGTCCAGGACGAGTGTAACGTCGGCCATTCCCAGCGCCGACCGGCGTTCGGAGCCGGCGAAAATCACGTCCTCGGATCTACGAAGGCGCAGAGCCCGTCCCTGCTCGCCCAGAGCCCAGCGCAGGGCGTCGGCCAGGTTGCTCTTGCCCGATCCGTTGGGCCCCACGACGGCGCTGATGCCGGGGCCGAACTCGACCAGGGTCCGCTCGCCGAATGACTTGAAGCCCTGCAGGCGCAAGGCGAGGAGCCGGGCCGGCGCGGTCATCGGCCGCCCCGGTCAGGGTCGCGTCCCCCCTCGGTCTCCGAGGCAGCGCCGGGCAGAAGGCTCATGTCGATCTCGTCCCAGGGACCGTGGGCAGCCGCCATTGCGTTCCCATTGCCGCTCCACGAGCCTGACTCGGCCTCCGGATCGCCCGGTTCGTCAACTCCAAAGTACTCCAGCTCAGGCGCGCCCTCAGACCCCGGCGAAAGCTCGCCCGGATCGCTCCGCAGGGCCTCGATCGCGCGCGCTGCTGCGGCTGTCTCGGCCAGGCGGCGCGAGGAACCCTCGCCTACGCCGATCACCCGCCCCGACACTGCGACCTCCACGCGGAACGTCTTGTCGTGGTCGGGCCCGGTGGCGCCGACGAGCCGATATTGAGGCCTCTCTCCCGAGAGCCGTTGAGTGAACTCCTGGAGTCTGCTCTTGGGGCTCTTGAGAGAACCGAGAGGCCGGCCGGAGGTGAGCTCCGGAGAGGCCAGGGACACCACAAATCCGCTGGCTGCCTCGTACCCGAGATCCAGGTAGATGGCTCCCACCACGGCTTCGAAGGCCGACGCCAGGAGGCCTGGCCGGCGGCGTCCTCCGCGCTGGGATTCGCCTTCTCCCAGGAGCAGATACTGGCCGAGATCGAGGCGGTTGGCCAGCCTGGCCAGCCCGGTGGTACTGACGATCGCAGCCCGGCGGGCGGAGAGAACGCCCTCGTCGTCGTCTGGGTGGCGACGATAGAGGGCGTCCGATATGGCCACGCTTACGACGGAGTCGCCCAGGAACTCCAGACGCTCGTTGTGGCCAACGGCCAGGTCCCGATGCTCGTGCAGGTAGCTGCTGTGGATCAAGGCCTGCTGAAGCAGGTCGAGGTCACGGACCGGGAGCCCCAGCCGCTCGACGAGAGCGGCCGCGGGGCGCATCAGCTACTGCGGTTAGGCCGCGTGCTCGTCGATGTAATCGACGGCGTCCTGCACGGTCCGGATCTTCTCGGCTTCCTCGTCGGAGATCTCGGTGCCGAACTCCTCTTCGAGGCTCATGATGAGCTCGACGAGGTCGAGCGAATCGGCGTTGAGATCGTCGACGAACGAAGCCTCAGGCTTGACCTCCTCCTCGTCGACGCCGAGCTGCTCGACGACGATCTTCTTGAGTCGCTCGTAGGTTGTGGCCACTGCGCCCTCCTGGGTTCGTGAGCTTTCCTTGACGGTTACTCCGGCCCCGTCTCCGGGGCGTTCAGCGCACCGGCGACGGAGTCGCGAGCTATCTTCCCGAGTACTCCATTCACCAGGCGCCGGGCGGGCTCGCCGCTGTAGGTGCGAGCCAGCTCGACCCACTCGGCAATCGCCACCCGGGACGGCGTGCCGGAGTGTAGCACCTCGCAGATGCCGCTACGTAGCAGTGTACGGTCCATCCTCGCGAGTTGGACCACAGGGTATGCCGGGGCAGCCGCCTCTATCAAGGCGTCGATTCGATCGCGCTGCCCGACCACGCCGTCGACCAGCGCGCGGGCAAAGGCAGCCGCCTCGTCGTCGATCGAGGCCTCGCCCAAATGGCGCTCCAGGATGGCCTCCGCCGTGCGCTGCCCGAACTCGGCCTCGAAGAGCGCGGCCAGGGCCACGCGCCTCCCGGCCCGGCGTGCCGCAGCCCCTCCGCCCCGCTTCACCCGTTGCCCTCCCCGACCCAGATCGCCTCGGCCGCGGGACGGGGTCACGAGCCCCAGCCCCCCACGCCGTCGACGACGACGGTCACCTCGCCCGGATGCAGGCCCAGCAGCCGCTCGATGGTCTTGCCCACCGCCTGCCGGACCTGTGCCGCCAGGGCGGGCAGAGGATGCCCGGGCCGGGCCACGATCCAGACCCGCACGGTCACCTCGCCGTCCGAAGTCCGCACGCGAACCGGTGATCCGGCCAGCCTGGAGAGCGGGCCGCCTCGGGCGACCTTGAGCACCCCGGGCACCTCCAGCGCCGCCTCGCGGACCATCTCTACGATCACCCCGTGGCTGACTGCCAGCGGATCGGCGGCAGGGTGCTGCTTGCTCATCTCGCCTCCGGTCGGGCTTTGGGCCGTCGCTCCTGGTCGCGGAACGCGTCCGCGATCGACTCCGGGACGTGGGCCCGGGCGGCCGCCGCCCCGGCCTCGACGCCGAACTCGATCATGCGCCGGCTGGCGCTGCCGTGAGTGATCAGGACCATGCCCTTGACCCCCAGCAGCGGGGAGGCGCCCATCCTCTCGTAGTCGAAGATGTCGCGAATCCGGGCCACGGCGGGCCGCATGAAGAGGTATCCGAGCGGACCGCGGATGCCGCGCTCGAACTCCTTGCGCCACAGGTCGAAGATGAAACCGGCCAGGCCCTCGAAGAACTTCATCGTCACATTCCCGACTACGGCGTCGCACACGACCACGTCCGCCAGGTGCTTGGTCAAATCCCGCCCCTCGACGTTGCCGACGAAGTTGAGGCTGCCGTCGGCGTCGAGCAGCTCGGTGGCCTGCGTGATGGCCAGATCGCCCTTGCCCTTCTCCTCGCCGATGGAGAGAAGCGCGATCCTCGGGTTGGCCACCCCCAGGACGCGCTCGGCGTAGAGCGAGCCCATATGCGCGTACTGGAAGAGGTTGTGGCCGGTGGCGTCCACGTTGGCGCCGATGTCCAGGAACAGGAAGGGCCCGCTGTCGGTAATGAGCTGCACCGCCAGGGCCGGCCGATCCACCCCGGGCAGCCGCCCCAGCTTGAGCACGGCGGCGGCCATGCCCGCGCCCGAATGGCCGGCCGTGACGAGCGCATCGCCCCGGCCCTGCTTGATCAGGTCCATGGCGACCACGATCGAGCTGTCCTTCTTGGTCTTGAGGGCCTGGGAGGGCGACTCGTCCATGCCCACCACCTGGCTGGCGGCGACGATCTCGACGTTGGCCGGCAGCGGCTCGACGGCGCAGCGCTCGATCTCGGACGGAATGCCGACAAGCAGCACGGTATCGGACGGGTGCTGGCGGGCCCAGCAGAGGGTCCCGGCCACGATCTCGAGCGGAGCGTGGTCACCGCCCATCGCGTCGACGACGACGCGCACCGGGCCTCTATCGATCGCTCGGATCGTGCTCAGGTCCACCGCTTACGAGGCAGGCTGCTGAGGCTTCTCTTGCTTCAACTCCACCGTAGGCCGGCCGGCGTAGTAGCCGCAGTTGGGGCAGGCGTGATGAACCTGCTTGGGCTGGTGGCAGTGCTCGCACGGCTCCAGGTGGGGCAGCGCCGCGGCCAGGTGAGCACGGCGATCGCCCTGCCGGGCGTGTGAAACCTTCCTCTTGGGGACACCCATGGGTTTGACTACTCCTTAGTTGCTCCGGCGCGCTGCCGCATGGCAGGCCGGTCTGTGGCGCCGGGGCACGGCTGATCTCCTTACGCGAAGAATACCCTGCCCACAGGGCCGATGGCGGAGTGTAGCCGACCGGCGGGCAGACGTCAGCCGAAGAGCTCCTAGCTCACGTCACGGGCGACGGTGATGATGTCCTTGAGCTGCTCCAGGCGGGTGATCACCTTGGCCAGCTGGGCCACCGAGGCGACCTCGAGGGTGGCCTTCACGGTTGCCGTTCGGTCGGCCGAGACGGCGACGTTGGCGGCCAGGATGTTGACCTTGTGCTCGGCCAGGACCTGGCTGATGTCCGACAGGAGGCCGGTCCGATCGAAGGCTTCGATGCGGATCGAGATGGGGTACGTCTGCTGGACCTGGTTCTCCCATTCGACCTCGACCAGGCGGACCTTCTCTCGCTCGCCCATGACCGTCTGGCAGCTGCGCTGGTGGACCGTGACGCCCTTGCCGCGGGTGATGAAGCCGATGATCGGATCGCCGGGAATCGGGTGGCAGCACTTGCCGAACCTTACGAGCAGATCGCCCACTCCTTTGACCCGCACTCCGCCCTGCCGGTCGGCCGAAGGAGGCGGAGCCGTGGGCGGCAGGGCCAGCTGGGCGTCGTCCACAACGCCCAGGCGAGTCACCACCTGCTGGGCGCCGATCGCCCCGTATCCGACGGCGGCGTAGAAGTCGTCCAGGCTCTCGAAGTTGTAGGCCCGGGCGATCTCCATGATCCGGTCCTGACCCACGGCGCCGGCGCTGGTGCGGGCCAGGCGACGCAGCTCCCGATCCAGCGACTCGCGCCCGTGGGCGATGTTCTCGTCGCGCTCCTGGCGCTTGAACCACTGCCGGATCTTCTCCCGGGCATGGCTGGTGCGAACCAGGTTCAGCCAGTCGCGCGAGGGACCGTGCTCGCCGCGGGTGGTCACGATCTCGACGATGTCGCCGTTCTTGAGCCGGTACTCGAGGGGCACCAGCCTGTTGTTGACCTTCGCCCCGATGCAGCGGTGGCCGACATCGGTATGGATCCGATAGGCGAAGTCCAGTGGCGTCGCGCCTGCCGGCAGGTCCTTGACCTCGCCCTTGGGGGTGAAGACGTAGACCTGGTCCTGGAACACATCAAGCTTGACGCCCTCGACGAACTCCGTGGCGTCGGTGACCTCGCGCTGCCAATCCATGACCTGGCGCAGCCAGGCCAGCTTGGCGTCGTACTCCCTGTCCGCCCGCGACCCCTCCTTGTAGCGCCAGTGCGCGGCGATGCCCACCTCGCTGACCCGGTGCATGGCGTGAGTCCGGATCTGGATCTCCAGGGGCTGGCCGTCCAGGGCGATCACCGCCGTGTGAAGGCTCTGGTAGAGGTTCGGCTTGGGGACGGCGATGTAGTCGTCGAACTGACCGGGAATCGGGCGCCAGATGGAATGCACGACGCCCAGCGCCGCGTAGCAGTCCTTGATCTCGTCTACCAGCAGGCGGATGGCGTAGACATCGTATATCTCGCCGAACTCCGCGCTCTTGCGCTGCATCTTCTTCCAGATGCTGTACAGGTGCTTGGGCCGTCCCGACAGGTCGGCCTTGATTCCGGCCTGCACCAGCTCCGGCCGAAGAACCTCGATGGCCCGTCGGACGAAGGCCTCGCGGCCCTTGCGGCGGGTGTCCAGCATCCGCGCCAGCTCCCGGTAGCGCTCCGGCTCGAGGGTCTTGAAGGCAAGGTCCTCGAGCTCCCACTTGATGTTCCAGATGCCCAGGCGCTCGGCCAGGGGGGCGTAGATCTCCATCGTCTGGCGGGCGATGCGGCCCTGCTTCGCCATGGGCAGGGCCGAGAGCGTTCGCATGTTGTGCAGCCGATCGGCCAGCTTGATCAGCACGACGCGGATGTCCTCCGCCATGGCCAGGAACATCTTGCGGATGTTCTCGGCCTGCTGGTCCTCGTGGCTGTGGGTGCTGAACTTGGACAGCTTCGTGACGCCGTCCACGAGCTGCGCCACCTCCGAGCCGAAGCGCTCCTCGACCTCGTTGAGCGTGTAGTCCGTGTCCTCGGGCACGTCGTGGAGGAGCGCGGCGGTTACCGCCACCGGCTCGATGCCGATGTCCGCCAGGATCTGCGCCGCCGCCAGAGGATGCGTCACGTACGGCTCGCCGGTGACCCGGGTCTGGTGGCGATGGGCCTGAGAGGCGAACTCGAAAGCCTGGCGCAGCAGGGCCACGTCCGCCTGCGGGTTGAGGGCTACGACGGACCGCTCAAGCCGGCGATAGGCGGCCTCGGGCGAGTGTGAGCGCGGCAGGCCGGCGCGCAGCCGCTCGGCGACGGACGCGCGGGCACGCGTCTCGCGGCGCGCCCGACCCGGAGCAGAGTCCGGGCCGGACGGGGGCGTGGTTTCGGCTACCGCCCCGGCCCGCGGCCGGGCACCGTGCGGCTCGATCGACATGAGCCGAGTCTACCAGTCAATCCGGGCGACGCCCGCCGCCGGACCGGAGCCAGGTCAGCTCAGCAAGCTCTCGACGTCGATCGTCCCGCTGAGGATCACGTGCGTCTCGCTGATCGAAACCGACTCGACCCGGAAGGGGCTGCCACGGCCGGGGCTGATCAGCAGGACTGTCGGCATGGCTTTGCTCTCAGGGACCAGGAAGAGACTGCCGTCGGTGGCCACCAGCCGGCCCTTGAAGGCGTTGCCGCCGACGTTGAGCGTCACCACGTTGGGGGCTGCCAGGAGCACCGTCGCCTTCACGCCCTGCGAGGCCAGCTGGGATTCGGCCAGCTCCCGGGCCTCGGCGAGGCTCACGTGGCAGCTGGCCACCGTCCTGCCTGCCGGACCGGCCAGCGAGACGTCATCGATCGAGACAGTGTCGCCGTTGGGCGCGGCGACCTGCACGCCCTCCAGCGTGCCCTCCACGCCACCGATCTCGCGGCTCAGCAGGTCCACGTCGGTGAGCGTGACGTCGACTGCGGCGGCATGGAGATCGCTCAGGCTGACGTCACTCGACACGATGTGGACGTTCCCCCGGCCGGTAAGGAGCAGCGGCGGCGGGTTGGCGGAGACCTCCACTCTGGTGTCGGTGCCGTTGAAGCCGGCCGCGTTCAGGGCCCCGGCGGCCAGGGCGCTCACCGCCAGCGGCAGGGCGAACCACAGCAGCAGCAGAACCACCAGCAGCGCGACGAGGACCTGGATCAGACACGAGCGCATGCGGCTGCGACCTCCTTAGCCGGCCTTGAAGCCCATCGACCGCAGCACCGCGACGGCTTCGCTGCGTTCGTCCCAGGGCACGGGGCCGTCGACCATGATTATCGACTGCTCGTGCCCCTTGCCCGCCAGGAGCACGGTGTCGCCCGGCCTGGCCTGCTCGAAAGCCGCGGCGATGGCCTGGCGGCGGTCGGCGATGCACAGCAGGTCGTGCCCGCGGCGCTTGCCGGCCGCCTCGGCCCCGGCCGCGATCTCGTCCAGGATGGCCAGCCGGTCCTCCCCCCGCGGATCCTCGTCTGTGATCACTACCAGGCGACAGCGCTCGCCGGCCACGCGGCCCATCATGGGTCGCTTGGCCACGTCCCGCTCCCCTGCCGAGCCGAAGACGGCGATGAGGCCTCCGCCCGAGTCACGAGCCACTCGGCTCAGCTCGTCGAGCACTCCCTCCAGCGAGGCGGGCGAGTGAGCGTAGTCCACCACCACCCCGAAGGGCTGCCCGCAGTCCACCAGTTCCATCCGCCCCGGGACGCCGGGCACATTCTCCAGGCCCGCCCGCGCCGCATCCATGTCCAGCCCCAGCACTTCGGCCAGGCTGAGGGCAGCCAGGGCATTGTGAACGTTGAACCGCCCTGCCAGGCCAAGCGACACTCGACCCTTCCAGCGCGGCGTCTCGGCCTCGAAGGCCACTCGGCCGGGCGTCTCCTTTGCCCCACGGGCGCGAACCTCGGCGTCTGCGCCCAGGCCGTACCTGACCAGGCGGACTCCAGCCTGGGCCGTCGCCCCGGCGAACAAATCGGCAGCCGGATCGTCGCCGTTGACGATGCCGGCCTCGGCAAAGGGCCCGTCCAGGTTCTTGCCATGCCCGCCCAGGCGGGCGAAGAGACCCAGCTTGGCGTCGCGGTAGGCATCGAAGGTCTTGTGCAGCTCCAGGTGCTCGTGGCTCAGGTTGGTGAAGATGCCGATGTCGAAAGCGATCCCGCCCACCCTCTCCAGAGCCAGGCCGTGGGAGGTGGTCTCCACGATGGCCGCCGCGTTCCCCGCCCGAACCATGGCTCGCAGCATCTGCTGCAATCGAGGAGCCTCGGGCGTAGTGACGTGCTCCGGGTTGGCGCTCCGGCTGGCGCCGATCTTGAGCCCGGCGGTAGTCAGCAGCCCGGCTGAGAGCCCCGCCGCCTCGAGAGCTGCCTGGGCCAGGAACGACGTGGTCGTCTTGCCGTCGGTGCCGGTGACGCCCACGATCGCCATCTCCCGGCTTGGGTCGCCATACCACCAGGCCGCAGCCGCGGCCAGCGCGGCGCGACTTCCGTCCACGACCAGCTGGGGGACGGCCGCTCCGTCTACAAGGCGCTCGACGATCAGGGCAGTTGCGCCGGCGGCGGCTGCCTCGACGGCGTGGTCGTGCCCGTCGGCATGCTCGCCCCGGACCGCGACGAAGACCGAGCCTCCCTTGACCAGCCGCGAGTCGTAGGTCAGGCCGCGGACCGGCATCGAAGCGGCCGGCGGCGCACCGGGCGGAAGGTGAACTCCCTGCAGCAGATCCCCAGACTCGAGGCGGGCGATCAGCTCGGCCAGCGGCCTGGCCTCGTGCGGTTCGGCCGCGGCCAGGGCGGCCGCCAGGGGGCTTGCGCCGTCCCCAGCGGTCACTCCTCGTCCTCCGAGCCCGGGCTCTCCTTCGCCTCTCCCGCCGCCTCGCGCCGGCCCCCGCGGACGCGCAGGATGCCGTGGCGCAACCTCCCGATTCGATCCTGCCAGGTTTGGGCGGTGTCGTAGGCGAAGCGGCCGGCCGGATCCAGGACCATGTCCCAGGCCCCCACGTAGCGGATCTCCCGTCCTCCGAAGCCGGTCTTGAAGTGCTCGATTCCACCGTGAGAGATGCCCCACATGTCGTAGCTGACGGCGCCCGCTTCGCGAGAGGAGCGGATCGCTTCCCACTTCAGGAGGTAGTTGGCCCGCGCGTCCGCACCCCTGGCGGTCATGCCCCCATACGGCTCCACGACGCGATCGCCCACCCGCAGCAGGAACAGCGTGGCCAGCCCTTCGCCGTCCTCCGCCTCGGCCATCAGCAACCTGGCCATGCCCAGCCGGGCGAAGGCCTGCCAGACGGCGAGGTAGGACTCGTACGTGCGGATCACGAAACCGGCCCGTGAGGCGGTCTGGCGGTAGATCTCGTAGAACTCCGGCAGGCGGTCGACCGGGGCGTCGACGACCCGGACCCCTCCCCGGCGAGCCTTGTTGACGTACTGCCGCCACTTCTTGCGCAAGTCGCTCCACAGGGCCGCGTCGTCGGCCCGCAGATCCACCAGGCGGGTCCGAGGAGGCTGGATGCAGGCCCCGGGCCGCCACCCGGACTGACGCAGCGCGTGGCGCAGGGCGCCGTCCACGTCGCTCGGGCCGTTGAGCTCTATCTCCGGCTCGATGCGGACGTGGGAGACCCTGCCCGGCCACTCTGCCACGGCGCGGCGCAGGCCGATGGTGAAGGCCTCGACCGAGGCTTCGTTCCACTCCTCCATGACCGGGCCACGCGGCGAATAGGCGAAGACCCAGCGAAAGGCCCGTGGCCGGCGGAGCAGCATCTGGGCGCCGAAGGCCGCCCGGGGCCGACTCTCGGCGTCCTTCGCCCCCTCGGCCTCAGGCTCGCCCGAAGGGGCCGGCAGGGCGCAGGTGCCCATGAACCGCAGGGGCGTCCAGCCGTTCGGAGCCTTCACCTCCGCCCAGGCCGAAGTCTGGAGGTAGGAGCCGGGCGTCGAGCGGCGCACCAGAGCGTCCCAGGCGGGTGTCTCGGGCGCCAGGTCGAAGGTGGGCCCGCCGGACTCTGCGTCGCCCGCGGCGCTGCTCGTCACCTGCTCCGGCATCCCATCTCCTCTGCCCTGGGCGTTCACTCCTCCGGCGGCTCGCCCTCCGGGCGGGCCTGTCCCGAGCCGCTCCCAGAACGGGCTCGCGGATGAGAGGCAGTGTACGCGGCCCGCAGCCGGGCCGGCGAAACGTGAGTGTAGACCTGGGTCGTGGCCAGGCTCTCGTGGCCCAGCAGCTCCTGCACAACGCGCAGATCCGCACCGCCGTCCAGCAGGTGCGTGGCGAACGAGTGGCGCAGGGTGTGGGGCGAAACCCCCTCCGGCAGCCCGGCCGCCACCCGCAGCTTCTCCAGGCGCCAGCGGATGCCTCGTGCCCCCATCGGCCCTCCGTGGTGATTGAGGAACAAGATCCCTGCGTCATCCGGCGGGCGGCCGGGCCCAGCTGCGGCGCGCCGCAGCAACTCGGGGCGACCCTCGTCCAGGTAGCGCGCCAGGGCCCCGCAGGCCGGGCGCCCCAGCAGCGAAACCCGCTCCTTGCGTCCCTTGCCAGTGACCCGCACTTCGCCCCGGCGCAGATCCACGGCGCCGACCGTTAGCCCGGCCAGCTCGGCGATACGCAAGCCGGCGGCGTAGGCCGTCTCCAGGATCGCCACGTCGCGCAGGGCCAGAGCATGCTCCATCGCCGCCCGCCGCGTCCCCGCCGGCGACCGGCCCTCCTCGTCCGCCGCCGCGGCGATCAGCCGCTCCGTCTCCGCCACCGAGAGAACCCCCGGCAGGCGGCGTGGCTGGCGCGGCGTCGGCAGCGCCGCCAGAGGATTGCCGGCCACGAGGCCCTCGCGCGCCGCCCAGCGATAGAACGATCGCAGCGCCGCCAGGCGCTGGGCCACTGTCCGCCGGCCACGCCCCTCCGAGAGCGAGGCCATGAACGCTCTCAGCGCCGCCCGGGAGGGCGAGCGCCAGTCATGGCCGTTGGCCTCGATCCAGCTCGCGTACTCCTCGAGCGCGGCGCGATACGACCTGATGGTGTGCCCCGACGCGTCTCGTGCCGCCAGCGCGGCCATGAAGCGCTCGACCGTTCCGGCCGTCCCCTCGCTTCCGGGCGCCGGGCCGGGGCTCATTCGGCTCCGCCACCCTCGGCCTCGCCGCTCGGCGCCTCCTGGCCGGAGTCGGAGCGCCCGCGCCGGGATCCTCGCGCGCCGCCTCGCCCCGCCCTGCGGGCCCGCGGCCTGGCCAGCGCATCGGGATTGGGCTCCCCGCCGGCCAGACGGGCGCCGATGAGGTCCGCCCCGTCGGGAAGCTCAACCGGAGCCCCGCAGGCCAGGCACAGCGCCCCCTCGCCGACCCGACCTATCGGCCCCTCGTCGGCGTCGTGGACGGCCCCCACGGGCTCATGCGAGGTCGTGTAGTCGCATTTGGGGTAGCGCGAGCAGCCCCAGAACAGGGACCCGGTCCGACGGGCCCGGCGGGCTACCAGGTGGCCCTGCCGGCAGCGGGGGCAGGCCACCTCGAAAGGCAGCGGCGGTGGCGGTGGCGGACCGTCGCGCTTGATGTAGTCGCAGGCCGGGTAGCGCGAGCAGCCCGTGAACGGACCGAAGCGGCCGCGACGCTGCACCAGCACCCCGCCCTCGGATTCGCCGCATTTGGGGCAGGCCTCGGCGGGAGCGGCTTCGCCGCCCTCGACGGCCGCGGAGCCGTCGCCGTTCGGGCCGCCGGCGGCCCCTGGCAGCTCGCGAGTCTCCTTGTGGTCGGGGTACATCGAACAGGCCAGGAACTCCCCGTAGCGGCCAAGTCGAATCACCATGGGGTGCCCCTGCGAGCAGACCTCGTCGGAGGGGCGGGTGGTGAAATCGCGCCGCCGCAGTTCCTTGGCCTTGGTGTCGACGAGGGCTCGGAAGGGCTCATAGAAACCGCGGACCACCGGCACCCAGGCCCGCTTGCCGGTCGCGATCTCGTCCAGCTCCTCTTCCATGCGTGCCGTGAAGCCCAGGTCGACGAACTTGCCGAAGTGGCCGACCAGCAGATCGGTCACCACCTCGCCCACCGGCTCGGGGCGGAGACGGCGTTCCTTGATCTTCACGTAGCCCCGGTCGACGATCGTCGAGATGGTGGCCGCGTACGTCGACGGCCGGCCGATGCCGTTCTCCTCGAGGGCCTTGATCAGGCTGGCCTCCGTGTAGCGGGGCGGCGGTTCGGTGAAGTGCTGCTGCGGCAGAACGTCGTGAACGTCCGTGGCGTCGCCTCTGGCCAGCGGCGGCAAACTGCACTCGGCTTCTTCCTGGCAGTCGTCCTGGCCCTCGGTGTAGACCCGGGCGAAGCCGTCGAAGGTGGTGCGGGTGGCGGTCGCGCGCAACCCGTAGCCGTTGGCCTCCAGCTCGACGGTCGTGGTTTCCTGCTCCTTGGCCGCCATCTGGCTGGCCAGGGCCCGCTGCCAGATCAGGCGATAGAGCCGCGCTTCGTCGCGCCCCAACTGGCCGGCGACCGAGTCGGGGTCGCGGTGGAACGAGGTGGGCCGGATTGCCTCGTGGGCCTCCTGGGCGTTGCGGATCCGGCTCTTGAAGGCGCGGCCCCGGGGAGTGGTGTAGGCCTCGCCGAAACGCTCCTCGATCACCCTCGCCGCCTCGGCCATGGCCTGGCTCGACAGCGCCACCGAGTCGGTGCGCATGTAGGTGATGAGGCCCACCTGGCCCTCATCCGTCTCGAGGCCCTCGTACAGCCGCTGGGCGGCGCTCATGGTCCGGCGCGGCGAGAAGCCCAGCTTGCGGCTGGCCTCCTGCTGCAGGCTCGATGTTGTGAAGGGCGGAGCAGGGTTGCGGCTGATCTTCTTGACCGAGACGTCGGCCACGACCGGATGGCTGGCCCGGATGGCCGCCGCGTGCCGCTGAGCCGTCTCGCCGTCGCCGATCTCCGGCTTGCGGCCATCGATCTTGACCAGGTCCGCCTCGAAGGCCGTGCCGTTGGGCGCGACCAGAACCGCCTTGAGCGTCCAATACTCCCGGGCCACGAAGGCCCGGATCTCCCGCTCGCGGTCGACCACCAGCCTGACGGCGACGGATTGCACTCGCCCGGCCGACAGCCCGGCCCTGACCTTGCGCCACAGCAGCGGGCTCAGGGTGTAGCCGACCAGGCGATCGACGATCCGCCGGGCCTGCTGCGCGTCCACGAGGTCGCGGTTGATGGATCGTGGCGAGGCGAATGCGTCCTGGATAGCCGACTGGGTGATCTCGGAGAAGGTCACCCGGCGCGTCCGATCGGGCTCGAGACCGGCCGCCTCGGCGACGTGCCAGGCTATGGCCTCGCCTTCGCGGTCCAGGTCGGTGGCCAGGTAGACCAGGTCCGCCTTCGAGGCAGCCTTGTGGATGGCGGTGAGCTGCTTGCGGCGATCGGCGACGACCTCGTACACCGGGGCGAAGTCGTGCTCCACGTCCACGCCGAACTGGCCCTTGCCCGGATTCTCCGGCAGGTCGCGGACGTGGCCGTATGAGGCCAGCACGGTGTAGCCGGGCCCAAGGTAGCGCTCGATGGTCTTCGCCTTGGCAGGCGACTCGACTATGACAAGGTTGCCGCTCATCGGCGGGAGTCTAGCATCAGCCGATCACCGGGCCTTTGCCCGGGCCATCGCGGTCGATGAGCGGTCGCGCAGGGCGGCCCGAAGGTCAGCGGTAGAACTCCGAGGTGACGCGCACCCGGCCCCTGGCCACCCAGACTCCGATGCCGACCCTCCTGAAGTAGGGGTACATGATGTTCCGGTAGTGCCCGAACTCGCACCTCCGGCCCCAGTCGCAGCGGACCTCGTTCTGGAAGAAGACCTCGACCTTGATCATGCCGGCCGCGTTGTACGTTGGCGGCGAGCCGAGGTTCTCGCCCCAGGTGGCGCTCGGATAGCCCGCCGCCGCCAGGCGCTGATGCGGGGTCGTGCCGTCCAGGTAGTGCGTCAGGTAGCCCCGCTCGGCCAGCACCTGCGAGTACTTCCGAGCGACGGACGAAAGCCCCGCGTCCAGCCGGAGGGCGGCCTGGGCCGGCATCACGTGGCGGGTGCTGGAGCTGCAGTTGCCGCTGCTGGTGACCCAGCCGCCGGTCCGGGTGCAGTTGACGAGGTTGAAGTAGTAGACCTCCGAGCCGTACCAGGGCGAGTTGGGCTGCGTCCCGCCCAGCCACGGGATGCGGCGGACGGTAGGCTTCCGAACCCCGAAATGCGCGGTGACGGTGCCCTTGAGGTGCATGCCCGTCTTCGACAGGGCCTTGCTCGTCACCCTCATCGTCACCGTCGAGCCGATCGGCAGCTGGCCTGACGGGTCGAGGATCAGGACGGTGTCGTCCTCCGCCCAGGAGACACGGCCGCGAACCGCCTTGCCGTTCACGGTGACCTGGAAGGCGGCCGCGGTGGAGGCGCGATCCATCGGCATGTTGAAGCGGACGGAGACGACCTGGTTCGGGTCTGTGGTGTTGGAGCCGTCCTGCGGCCGGAAGCGGATGACGTCCGGCGCATCGGTGGTCGTCACGGTCAGGGGGATCACCGGCAGCAGGGCTATTCCTGCGGTGTCGTAGGCGCCCTCGTTGTCGAAGGAGATCGTGTACTGGGTGTTGCCGGCCAGGCCCTCGGGCGTGAAGGTGAAGACCTGGGAGGCCCCGTCGGTCGGGTCGTCGCCGACGAGGACGCCCGTGGCCGGCGGATCGATCAGGAGCCGGGCTTCGACGGTTGCCAGCTTCACCGGCCGGGTGAATGTGATCTGGAACGACGAGTTCGGCGAGACTAGCTCGCCGGACATGATGGTCGCCGCGATACGGGCCGAGGTCAGGGCACCGGTCATGAACTGGCCCTCGACAGCCTCATTGAGCTGGATGCCGGACTGGTCCATCGCCTTCTGGGAGATCTTCACCCCGTAGGTTGTGAAAGCCTCCCAGGCCGTGGCCGGGGTCACGCTCAGCTGCTTGCCGGAGGCGTCCCAGATCAGCCTGACCGCGACCTCGGGCGAGATCTCCAGAGCGTCGGCGACGCTGCCCTGGTTCATCGGCTTGCTGAACTGCAACACGTAGGGGGCGTCGATGGTGTAGTTCTCGGAGGTCTCCGGAGCGGTGGCCGTGGGCGCCACAGAGCCATACAGGGTGGGCGCCTCCGACGTCTCGGCGCGCGACGGCAGGACGCCGACAATGGCCGCTACCAGGACTATGACGCCCAGCGAGCTGAGAAGGAGTTGCAGCTTCAGGGAGTGAGCGACCGTCCGCGCTACGCGCGCGACGGCTGATCTCGGTATGTCGAGGATCGCCTGGCCCAGGTCGTGCACGGCAATCGGCCTCCCAGAGATGGCGGTGACGGTGGTGGTCGTCAGGGGCCACTTTGGTCCGAACCCCGCGCGGAGGGTACCACTACGGCCCGAATCGCGGCAAATGGCCCGGGTCCGGCCAGAGGCACGCCCGGGCGCGTTGGGCCGCACAGCCGGTCCGCGGCCGGTCACGGGTGCACGCGGGCCCTCAGCAGTCGCTCAGCGGTCCCGGCCAGGCTCCCACCGCGCCAGGGGCCCGGCGGCGACGTAGCGCCCGAATGAACCGAACACCAGGCCTTGCAGCTCGAGCATGGTCAGGGCCCCGAGAACGGCCTCTCCCGGCAGGCCCGTCCGCGCGGCCAGCTCGTCGGCGGTCGCTGACCGCACCGCGATTATCTCGGCCACGGCCCGTTCCATCGGCCCGAGCAAAGCGAGGGCCGCCGAGGGGCCCGCGGCGGGCGCCGTGGGCCCGGGGCTGCCGCTCGCAGACGCAGGTTGCCCCGAGACCGCGACGAGCCCCAGGTCCTCCAGCAGCTCGGGTATACCGCAGACGACCCGCGCCGGGCCCGGGAAACTGCGCAGGAACGAGAGGCACCCCGCGCTGGCCGGAGCCCCGATGGGGCCCGGAACGAGGAAGCACTCCCGCCCCTGCTCCAGAGCCCAGCCGGCGGTGATGAGCGCTCCACTTCGCACGCCTGCCTCGACGACCACCGTTGCGTCTGAGAGGCCGCTGACCAGCCTGTTGCGGCGCGGGAAGGTGCCCCGGGTAGCCGGCGTATCGGGCGGCATCTCCGCCACCACGGCCCCGCCGGCGGCCGCGATCTCGTCCGCCAGCCGCTGATGCGCTTTCGGGTAGAGCTGGGCGTGGCCGCCTCCCAGAACGGCGACCGTGGCCAGGCCCTCGGCGACGACGGCCGCGTGGGCGACTCCGTCGATGCCGATGGCCAGGCCCGAGACCACGACGGCGCCGGCCCGGGCCAGGGCTTCGCCCAGCCAGGCCGCCATTCGCCGTCCGCCATCCGTCGGCCGCCGCGTCCCGACCACGGCCACGGCCGAGCCGGCCGAGAGGGCCGCGACCGATCCACGCACGAACAGCAGCGGGGGTGGCATCTCCACCCGCCGCAACCTGGCCGGGTAGGCAGGGTCGTCAAGGATCACGACCGCCAGGGCCAGGGCGCGCACTCTGTCGAGGATCGCCTCGCTCTGTTCGGCATGATCCCTGATCCGGGCTGCCAAGTCCGGTCCAACCGGACACCTGGGCCGGGGCGTTCTCGGCTGGCCCTCGACGACATCCGTGCCGGGTCCCTCGTCGCCACTCCCGGCACCGCCCTCCGCCAACGCCTCCAGCAGCCGCCTTGGGCCGTCGGCACCGACAGCCAGATCGAATGCCGCCCGAGCAGATCCGCATCTCTCCAGCAGAGCGGCGAAGGCGACCGGGCCCAGGCCGGGCACGGTCAGCAGGCGGACCCAGGACTCACGCTCGCTCGAATCTCGGTCACGTGGGATCGCGGCCGTCTGCTGCGCCGGTCTCGCCTTGGCCGGCGTGCTCGAAGCCCTCGTACCGTGCCCGCCGGCCGAGAGGGTGCCGCGAGGGCCCATGGCCTGCACTCCCAGCATCTCAGCCGGCCCGCCGGCCGAGCTCCCGGCCCCGGGCTCGGAAGCGGGCGGCTTCGTCCAGATGGCGGCAATCGACTCGATCCTCGCCCCCCAGATCGGCCGCCGTCCTGGCCACGCGTAGGAGCCTCTCCGTGCCGCGCACAGACCATCCCTCGAGATCTGCCAGGCGCACGGCGTGAGCCTGAGCCGCAGCCGACATGGAGCAAGCCGACCGCAACGCTCGCCCGCTCAAGCGGCAGTTGAGTCTCCCCCGACGGTCGAGTTGCATCTTTCGGGCGGCGGCGATCCGGCCGGCAACCTCGGTCGAGGGCTCAGCGCTGGCCGAGGCCACGTACTCCGCCGGCGGCACGCGGGGCATGTGGACCCACAGGTCGATCCGGTCGCGCAGGGGTCCTGAGATCCGGGCCGCATAGCTTTCCGCCAGCCCGGGCCGGCAGCGGCAGCGAGCGTCGCCATCGCCGGCCAGTCCGCACGGGCAGGGGTTCATGGCCGCCACGAGCTGGAACCGCGACGGGAAGACCGCGGTCCGGCCCACGCGCGAGATCGCCACCTGCCCGTCCTCGAGCGGCTGGCGCAGAGCCTCGAGCGTGGCCCTGTCGAACTCCGGCAGCTCGTCCAGGAACAACACCCCATCGTTGGCGAGGGTGACTTCGCCAGGCGAGAGCTGCGGGCCGCCGCCGACCATCGCCGCGTACGAGATCGTGTGATGGGGTGCCCGAAACGGCCTCCGTCGAACGAGCCCGCGTACCGGGACGGCACCCGCAACAGAAGCCACGATCGTGGCCACCCGGGCCTCTTCGTCCGCCAGAGGTGGCAGCAGCCCGGGGATCGTCCGGGCCAGCAGCGTCTTGCCCGAGCCCGGGGGCCCGACCATGACCAGGCTGTGGCTGCCGGCCAGGGCCAGCTCGACGGCCCGTCGCGCCTCCAGCTGGCCTCGCACCTCGGCCAGGTCCGGAACCGCCGTCTCGACGCTCTGGCCCACCAGGGCACCGTCAAGGCTGACCTCCTCGGCCAGCTCCACTCGCGGCGGCGCCGGCCGCGCCGCCCCGCGCCTCGACGCCCGCAAGAGAGTGGCCGCTTCGGCCAGGGTCGTGGCCGCGACCACCTCCACGCCGCCGGCCAGGGCGGCTTCGTCGGCCCCGTCCGCCGGCACGACCACGCGCCGCACCCGCCGCCGCGCCAGGGCGTCGACCATCGGCAGCAGGCCGGCGACGTGGCGCAAATCGCCGCTCAGGGACAGCTCGCCCAGCACGGCCCACCGGCCCGTCGCCCGGACCTGCTCCGATCCCACCAGGATCCCCAGGGCGATGGCCAGATCCAGAGAGGCACCGCCTTTGCGCAGGTCCGCCGGAGCGAGATTGACCGTGATGCGACGCGGCGGGTACTCGTAGCCACTGTTGCGGATCGCGCCCCTCACCCGTTCCCGGGCTTCCTGGAGAGCCGTGTCGGCCAGGCCGACGATGGCGAACCCGGGCAGGCCCGGCGCCACGTCCACCTCGACGCGCACCGGCCGCCCATCGAGCCCATGGATCGTGGCCGAGAGAAGCGAGGCGAGCACATCGCCGACCCTACGCCGGCCGCCTCAACTCTCGCTTATCCGAGTCCTGGCGGACTCTGCCGCGCCACACCCGCTCAGTGCCTGCCGGAGCCCTCCTTGTCCAGCGCCTTGACCAGGTCCAGCACACTCCGGCCCAGAGTCGAGTCCGACTTCGTGTACATGAAGGGCGCGCCGCTGTTGAGGGCCCCGATCGACGTCCGGTACTCGTTGATGACCTGGTAGTCGATGCGCCGCTTCAGCGCACTCTCGGCGTTCTTGACGTTGATCCCGGTGAAGGCGTTGCTGCGGTTCAGGATCAGCCTGACCTTGTCGTCGGTGTAGCCGAGGTGGCCGGCCGCCTCGAGGACCAGCCGGACGTTCTTCAGGCAGGGCAGATCGGCCGTCATGACCACGCACAGGGTGTGGGCCGCATCCATCAACCGCAGGTTGATTTCGTCGAGCCGCTTGTCGACGTCCAGGATGATGTAGTCGTACTCCGTCGCCATCTGCTCCATGATCTGGGGCAGATGGTCGGCCGTGACTAGCTCGGCCATCTCGGGCGAAGGGGGCGCGAGCAGGAGATCGATCCCGCTTTCGTGCTTGATCACGACGTGGCTGATCAGGTCGAGGTCGAAGCCCTGGGCGCTGGTCAGGTCCACCACGCTGAGCTTGTCCATGCCCAGGTCCATGAAGACCCGGTGATCGCCGAACTGGAGATTGGCGTCGACCAGGCACACCCGCCGGCCAAGCTCCTTGTGGAGGGCGATGGCCGAGTTGATGGCGATGGTCGTCGTACCCACGCCGCCCTTGGCGCCGTAGAACATGAGCACCCGGGCCGGCTGCTCCTTGCGACGCGGAGCCGGGGCGGCGACGGCCGGAGCAGGGTGCGGAGCCGGCAGCGGCCCCGCATCGGCCGGCACGTAGCGCGACAGAAGGCTCCGCATCCGGGCCATCAGCTCGGCCGGGTGGAAGGGCTTCATCAAGTAGTCGTCCGCGCCCGAGCGGAGGGCTTTACCGCGATCGCCGGCTTCATTCTCGGCCAGCAGCAGGATCACCGGCGTGTGCGTGGAGGGGCCATCCTCCATGCGCAGCCGGCTGACCACGGTGAAGCCGTCGACGCCGGGCAGGTTGGCGGCAATGAGAACCAGCGCCGGACGCTCGGTCCGCGCCACCCGCAACGCGTCAGGGCCCTCGCCCGACGTCGTGACCGCATACCCGGCCTGCATCAGCGCGTTGCTGAGAGCCCGTTGTACGGTCGGGTCAGCGTCGACTACGAGGATCCTGACGGCCATGGCCTCACCTGAGCGTGCGGAACGTGCCCACATTCCGGATCGAGAGACGGACGTTCGCCCTCAGACCCCAATGCGGTCCGAACCGGCTGATTATAGGCAGCCTCCCAGCCCGCCAGCAGGCTCCCCGCGGGAACCGCCCGTCGGGCCGGGAGGCCGTATGTTCTCCGGCTCAGGAGGAAGGCCGGCTCCTGGGGCCGCCCTCGGCCTTCATTCCGGCACCCACCATGCCGCCGATGGGACCGAGCAACTGGGTGAACTCGAGCGGAATGACGAACTTCGTCGCCGGCCCGCTGCCCAGGGCCTTGAGCGCGTCCATGTACTGCAGTGCCATCGTCTTCTGGTCGACGTTCTTGGCCGCCGCGAAGATCGTCTGCAGCGCTTCGCTGAAGCCCTGGGCCCGCAGGATGGCGGCCTGCCGATCGCCCTCGGCGCGCAGGATGGCCGACTGCTTGTCGCCCTCGGCGACGTTGATCGTCGCCTGGCGCGTGCCCTCCGACTCGGTGATGACGGCTCGCCGGGTCCGCTCGGCAGAGAGCTGGCGGTTCATCGCCTCCTGGACCGCCGGCGGCGGCAGGATCTCCCGGATCTCGACGGTGGTGACCTTGCCGCCCCAGCGCTCGGTGATCTCATCCAGCTTCTGGCGCAGTGTCTCGTTGATGCGCTCGCGCTGCGACAGCACGTCGTCCAGCAGGATGTCGCCGATGACCGAGCGGAGGGTCGTGGCCGCCACGCCCTGCAGAGCGCCGTTGAAGTTGAGGACGTTGACCTGGCTCATCAGCGGGTTGACGATCTTCCAGTAGATGAGGAAGTCCACGCCGATCGGGGCGTTGTCCTTGGTGATCGTCGTCTGGCGAGGGACCTCGATGAACTGCTCCCGCAGGTCCACCGTGACGCCACGATCGACGATCGGCCACAGGATCCGAAGGCCCGGGTCGCGGACCTTCCTTTCGTCGGTCCGGCCCCAGCGGTAGACAACCATCTTGGCCCACTGCGGGACGATCCTGATGCACATCCCCACCAGGATGAGCAACAAGGCCGCTACAACAACCAGAACGATCGCTACGACCGTCAGGGTGGTGTCATCCATCCCTTCTCCTCCATGTCTGCATCTGTGTGAAGCCGTGGCGCGCCGCCGCAGCCTCTTCTAGTCCATAGGTTCGACTATCAGTACCAGGCCCTCCTTTCGGATGACCCTGACCTTCGTGCCGCGGGCGACCTTGCCGCCCCCTTCGAGCCTGGCGGACCAGGATTCCCGGGCAACGTACACGGTTCCGGTCGGCGCCAGATCGCTCTCCACCCGCCCTGCCAGGCCTACGAGCTCGTCGGTGCCCACCATCCCGGAGCCGACGGGAATGGGCTCGCGCCGCATGTCCAGAAGAGTCTTCACCAGCAGCAGGCTGAAGGCGCCCGTGGCCGCGGCCATGATGCCGATGATCGGCCAGGCTACGGCGGCCGCGGGCTGGTACGGCCCCGGCGACCCGTAGAGGGCCATCGCGCCCACGACGAAGGTCACCAGCCCACCCAGCGTCAGAAGGCCGTAGCTGGGAACGGCAGGCTCCGCGACGAGCATCGCGATCCCGACACCCACAAGGACCAGCCCCAGAACGTTCAGAGGCAGGCTGCCGAAGCCGTAGAAAGCCAGCGCCAGGGCGATGGCTCCGGTGAGCCCGGACACGATCGAGGGGTTGAACAGCTCGAGGCCGATGAGCAGGATGCCGAGGACCAGCAGGATGAAGGCGACGTTGGGGTCGTGCAGGCCGTGCAATACGGCCTGGATCAGATCCTCCCGGATCGTGACTACCGTCGCCCCGCCGGTGTTGAGCGTGACCTGCTCTCCGTTGACAGTCACGACCTGGCCGTCGGCCTGAGCCAGGAGATCGTCCAGGCTGGCGGCGATGCCGTCGATGGCCTTCGCGTCGAAGGCCTCCTGGAACGTGTATGAACGGGCGTCGCTCACCGTGCTGGCCGCCCATTCGACCGCCTCGGGATGCCGCTCCTGGGCGATGCTGCGGATCTCGGCCACGGCGTCTTCCATGATCTTGCGGGCTTCGGTGTTGCCATAGGTCGAGGCCAGGTCTCCCCCACCCGCTGCGACCGGCGACGCGGCTCCGATGTTGGTGCTCGGCGCCATGTAGGCCAGGTTGGCCGAGAGAGTGATGAAGGTGCCGGCGCTGGCCGCCTTGGAGCCGGACGGCCCCACCCAGACGATGGTCGGAATGTCCGCATGGAGCGACTTGACGATGCGGTTCATCGAGTCGCTGTCACCGCCCAGCGTGTCCAGCTGGACGACGACCGCCACGGCGCCGTCGGCCTCAGCTCGCTCGATGCCGCCCGAGATGAAGTCGGCCATGACGCCGTCGACGACGCCCGAAGCCGGCAGGACCACGACTTTCGAGCCGTCGGCAGCGGGCTGTTGCGAAGGGTCGGGAGTGGCGAGAGGCGGAACCATGCCCACGTTCGAGCCGCCGGTGCGCAGGTTGGCCACGGCGAACAGCATCCCCGCCGCCACGGCCAGCGTGACCGCGACCCGGGCGGCGCCCGCTATGGCTCGCCCGGCTGTGCCGGGCATGCCCGCGGCGGATCCCAGCGACCATCGCTGCCGGGGCCGGGACTGAACCGACCATGGCAGATCGGCTACCTCGTCCGGAAGGGCAGGCGCCCTGGTGCTCGCCGCGAAGCGCCGCAGGCGCTGCTCCATGTCGAGGTCTTCGTCGTATTCGGCGCTCACTTCGCGCCTCCTTCCAGAGGTTCGATGCGGCGGCGCAGTGCCTGCATCGCCGCGTGATGCCGGGACTTGACCGTGCCGACGGGTATCCCCAACCGGTCGGCGATCTCGGCCAGGGGCATGTCGCCCCAGTAGCGCAGGATCACGACCATCCGTAGTTCCGTGCTCAACGCCGATAGGGCCCGGCCGACGGCATCGCGAGCCAGAGAAGCCCGGAACGGATCGCCCGCCTCCAGGTCGGCTTCGTCGATGTCGGTCGTCCGCCACTTGCTCTGCCGGCGCAGCTTGGAGCGGCAGACGTTGACCAGGATCTGGTTGAACCAGGAGTGGAACTTGTCCCTGTCGCGGAGCTGCGACCAGGCTCGCCAGGCCCGCACGGAGGCGTCCTGGACGGCATCCTGGGCCTCCGAGGCGTCGGCCAGCATGTAGCCGGCCAGCCTGTATGCGCCGGGCAGCTCTTCGGAGAGCGCCGTCGCGAATTCGGTATCGATGGCCTTGGCGGGCGCAGACTCCTCCCGGACAGGGGCGCGGACTGCGTCGGCAGGCAAATATGCTTCCTCGGCGAACATGCCGCTCTCTCTAGACGGACCTCGGCGATTGCTCATCGGTTAGACCCCGCCGCTGCCACGGAGGTTCGGTCCCGCAGGGCGTCCAGGACGAGCTGGCTCCAGGTCTCCATCTGCCCGTAGGCAGCCATCGTGACCTCGATCGTCTCGAACGAGCCGCTCAGCTTGTGGGTCTCGCGGACCGCCACCGGTCGTGCGGCCGCATCGGCCAGATAGACGACCCCCAGGTGATGGCGGCCCACGTCGACCTCATCGTCGTTGAGGAGCCCGAAGTAGGTGAAGTCCGGCATGAAGTCGGCCACGAGCTCCTCGTGCCACTCCCGCTGGAGGGTTTCCATGATCGAGCCGTCGCCCGGGTTCATGTGGCCGCCCACGCCCACGGTGTAGTGGTCATGGAGGCGGGCATCGCCGCCGGCCCGGGTCCGCTTCATCAAGAAGATGCGCTCGCCGTCCCGCAGCACGAGGTACGGGATGATCTGCTTGATGCTGGCGTCGACCTCGGCTTCCGGGCGGGGGTAGAAGGAGCCGTGACGCCCGATGGTTTGCAGGATCTGCGTCGGGTCCACGGTGCGCACGCCTCGCCAGCTCCCATCCGGCATCAGGATGTCGCGCGGCACCGCGTAGACCATCTCCATGGCGCCGGGGGTCACGACCGCTCCTCATCGAGTCGCGCCCTGGCGGCCGCGAAGCGTGCCTTGAGGGCCTGAGAATCCGGCCCGTCGCCGGACTCCAGGGCGGCAATCCACTCATCCAGGACGGCCCGAAGCTCGCGCAGTCGCGCGGCCACGGCCGGACCGTTGGTGGCCACGATGCCGGCCCCCATCGAAGGTTCGCCGCGCGCCAGGCGGGTCATGCTCGCCCAGCCCGTCGCGGCCAGGGTCGAGATCGCCTCCCAGTCGCCTCGATCCGGCTCCCCGGCGCGGCCCACTACGGCCTCCACGAGCGCAGTCGAGACCACGAGCGGCATGTGGCTGATCGCGGCCACGGCCCGGTCGTGGGCTTCGGCGTGCATCGGGATGGCCACGGCGCCGCATGCGCGTATCAACTCACCCACCCTCTCACCATCCTCGAGGCGCGCGTACCGGCCCGGCACCGTGACCCAGGGGCGGCCCACGAACAGCTCGGGCAGCGAAGCGGAGTAGCCGCTCTGCTCGCGGCCGGCCATGGGGTGCCCGCCCACGAAGGGCAGGCGGGCGGCATCGGCCCGGGCTACGACGCTGGCCTTGGCGCTGGCGACGTCGGTCACCGTCGCATCCTCGGGCAGGGCGGCCCGCAGAGGCCCTCCGATCTGGTCGAGCAGCTCCAGGCAGGTCAGCGGCGGAGCCGCCAGCACCACAAGGTCCGAGCCTTCGATGACATCTTCCAGCGCCGGCCTCGCGGCGTCGACCACGCCGTCGGCCACCGCCTGCTCGACCGTGGCCATCGTCCGGCTCCAGGCGGTCACATGCCAGTCTTCCGACCCGGCGCGGGCCCGCAGGGCGCGCGCGATCGAACCGCCGATGAGCCCGAAGCCGACGATGGAGACTCGCACCCGCCCATTATGGCCGCGCCGCCCGCGCCGGATCGCGGCCAGGCGCGGGACAGATGGCTGCGCGCGGGCTCGCGGGCTCCGTTTAGAATGCGGGCGGCGGCGATTTCACCAGTTCGCTGGGCCGCAGGCCATCGCTGCCAGGGAAAGGGCGCGCGAGATGCTCGAATCGCATGGCGAGACTCGACCGATCCGGGTCCTCCTCGTCGACGACCATCAGCTCCTGACAGGGGCGCTGTCCCAGATGCTGAGCCGCGAGCCTGACATCGCCGTCGTCGGCGTCGCGGGCACCGTGGCCGAGGCCAAGGCCCTGGCCCGTGAGCGGCTGGACGTCGTGCTGATGGACTACAGGCTGCCGGACGGGACAGGCGCCGAGGCCACTCGCGCCATCAAGGCTCGCTGGCCGGCAGCGCGGGTCGTGATGCTGACCGCACTGACCGACGACGAAACGGTCCTGGAATCGATCCAGGCCGGCGCCGACGGCTACCTGACCAAGGATCGGGCTATCGACGAGGTCGTGAGTGCCGTCCGGGCGGCTCACGCCGGAGAGACGCTCTTGCCGCGCTCGGTCATCGTCGGCATCGCCCAACGGGTGGCCGCCGCCCGGGAGCGCGGCACGGAGCGACGGCAAATCGAGCCGCTCACGCCGCGCGAGCTGGAAGTCCTGAAAGCGCTGACCGAAGGCCTGGCCACGCCGGAGATATGCGAGCGCCTCTACATCGCGCCCAACACCCTCCGGACGCACGTTCAGAACATCATGGGCAAGCTACGCGTGCACTCCAAGCTGGAAGCCGTCGCCTTCGCCCTCCGCCACCGCCTGGTGGAGCCCCCCAAGCCGGAAGACACCCTGTTCTAGTCCGGTCCCGGCGCTACCCTCAGGCCACGCTCCGGCGTCGCTGGGCCACCCTCCGGTCGCTGAACCGCCGCTCGCCGGTCTCGGGTACTCCCATGGTCATCTGGCGCCGAACCCAGAAGCGCCGATCCTCCACCCGACGATCCTCGTCGAGCATGGAGCCGCAGCGCCGGCACTGCTTCTCCTCTGCGAACAGCAGATTCACCGGCACGGTGGCCCACATCGATCTTCCGCAGTTGCGGCAGGCAAGTCTCGGCATGGGCGAATGCTACTTCAAGCCGCGTTTTCGGGCCGCAGGCCCCGCTACGCCGAAACGAACGAGGCGCAGACGCAAACAACGCCAACTAATACGGTGAACGGATGATGTCCCGGCCGCCCCCGCGGGCGATCATCTGGATGTTCGCCAGGAATGGCGACAGACGGCCACTCGGGCAAGTGGCCGTGTCGGCGGGTCGCTTCGCTCCCCCCGGGGCGACCCGCTCCGCAACAGAATGTCCTTCCCCGCCGATCGCTTCCTCCCTCCTCCAGCGATCGGCTGCCCTGAGAAGGGATCAAGAGCCGCGTCGATTGACGCGGCTCTTGTCGTTCTCGGGGCGACAGCCTCAGCCGACGCGCGCCAGGGCCTCCTCGATCTCCTTGGCCGGGAGCTCGTAGTCCTGCAGCTTGCCGGACAGATAAGCCTCATACGCGGCCAGGTCGAAGTGACCGTGGCCGGACAGGTTGAACAGGATGACTTTCTTCTCGCCCTTCTTCTTGCACTCGAGGGCTTCATCGACGGCCACCCGGATGGCGTGGTTCGACTCCGGCGCGGGCAGGATGCCTTCCGTGCGGGCGAACAGGACGCCGGCCTCGAAGCAGGGCACCTGGTGGACAGCTCTGGCCTCCACATAGCCATGCTCCTTGAGCAGGCTGACCTGCGGCGCCATGCCGTGATAGCGCAGCCCGCCGGCATGGATCGGCTTGGGCACGAAATCGTGGCCGAGCGTGTACATCATGACCATCGGCGCCATCTTGGCCGTGTCGCCGTAGTCGTACATGAACTTGCCCCGGGTCAGAGTCGGCGCCGCGAGGGGCTCGACGCAGATGACCTGGTACTTGCGGCCGCCGCGCAGCGTCTGGCCGATCCAGGGGAAGAACAGCCCGGCGAAGTTGGACCCGCCGCCGACGCAGCCGATGATGATGTCTGGCTCCTCGCCGGCCATCTCCATCTGGGCGATCGACTCCTCGCCCACGATCGTCTGGTGGAGCAGGACGTGGCTCAGGACCGATCCGAGCGAGTAGTGCGTGTCATCTCGCTTCATCGTGTCCTCGACCGCCTCGCTGATGGCGATGCCGAGGGACCCCGGGCTCTTCGGATCCTGGGCCAGGATGGCCTTTCCCGCCTCCGTCTCGGGGCTCGGGCTGGGCGTGACGCTCGCGCCGTACGTCTCCATCAGGATGCGGCGATACGGCTTCTGGTCGTAGCTGGCCCGGACCATGTAGACCTTGATCTCGATCCCGAAGACGGCACCGGCGTGAGACAGGGCGCTGCCCCACTGGCCCGCCCCGGTCTCAGTCGCGATGCGCGTGATGCCTTCTTCCTTGTTGTAGAAGGCCTGGGCCAGGGCGGTGTTGGGCTTGTGACTGCCGGCCGCGCTCAGGCCCTCGTACTTGAAGTAGATGTGGGCGGGCGTGTCGAGAGCCTTCTCGAGACGGTGGGCCCGGACCAGCGGGCTGGGGCGGTACTGCGCGTAGGCCGCCCGCACCGGGTCGGGGATCTCGATCTCGCGCTCCGTCGAGACCTCCTGCATGATCAGCGCCATCGGGAAGAGGGCCGCCAGATCGGGCGGGGTCAGGGGCTCGTGCGTGACGGGGTGGAGCGGCGGCGACTGCGGGACGGGCAGATCCGCCGAGATGTTGTACCAGGCCCGAGGGATCTTCTCCTCGTCCAGCAAGAAACGCGTTCGCTCGACCATCGATCTCCTCCAATCACTCTGCGGCGACTCTCGGATCCGGTCCCCCGATCCACCATCCAAGCGGTAGCGTGAAGCCTACGACCTGCAGCAGCAGCCCTGCACGGCAAGTGCGCACAATGGCCCCGGGCGATCCCCTCTCCACGTCCCGCGCTCCCGCGCTCCGATCTCAGCCCAGCCGGGCCTCCGAGACGACATCGTAGCGCGAGGGCCCGCGCCCGATGTGGCTTCGATACAGGACCAGGCCGCCGGCCTGCCAGCCCAGCCGCATGTCTCGCGCCAGCTCGACAAGGCGCCTCGCCCGGGCTTCAGAACCGGGCACCCCATCGGTCCGGGCCAGGGTCAGATGGGCCGACAGCGGCCGCTCGTCGCGAGGCCAGCCGCAGGCAGCCAGCTCGTCGTTGAGCCGATCCGTCAGCGTGGCCAGCTGTGGCTCGCCCGCGACCACGCCGATCCACAGAACCCGCGGCCGGCTGGGCGACGGGAAGGCCCCTCCCCCGCCGAGCTCGATGCGGAACGGCGCCACTCCGCGGGCGGCGGCAGCCAGGGCCTGGCTCAGCTCCGGGATGCGGTCGTTGGGTGTGGCGCCCATGAAGCGCAGGGTGAGGTGCAGGCCCTCGACGCTGACCCAGCGCGGCTGGCCCGGGGCGCGCACCTCGATCGGTGCGCCCGCCAGCTGCCGCATCAGCTCGGCGACAGCGTCGCGAACATCGTTCGCGACCGGCACGGCCACAAACAGCCTGCTGGTATCGGGCGGGTCGTCGGCCGGAGTGTGGTATCGGCGCATGCCGCAATCCTAGTTCCTGCTCGATCGAGAGGCGCCTTGGCGGCGGCCTCGCGCCGCGAGCGGTGCCGGGCGCGAGCGCATTCGGCGACCGAAGGTTGGTTATGCGCGAAGCGAGGGCCCCCTGAGAAGGCGCGAGGCAGCGGCTCGCCGCGAGCGGTGTCGGGCAGCCTCAGTCGTTGTAGAGGCGCTCTTCGATCAGCTTCTCCTGGACGGTCCGCCCGTTCGGGTCGAAGCAGGAGTACTCGAAGTGCTTCTCGAACTCGAGGTCGACCGCGTCCTTGCCGCCCCGGTTCTTCTCAACGGAGACGATCACCCAGTCGCGGAAACGCTGGGCCTGGTAGGGGTTGAACTCGATGTTGACCTTGGCCACGATGTGGTACTTCTCGTTGAGGATCAGGATGATGTCGGCCTCGTAGTTGATAGCCGACGAGCCACGCAGGTGGTGGTTGCGCAGCCGCTGGGCCTTGAGGCCCTCCTTGTCCGCGGCCACGATGGAGATCATCGCCACCTGCTCGGAGAGGGCGATGTCCTTGAGGCCGTTGACGACGAAGGTGACCTTCTCCGACTCGGTGGGCGGCTCGGGGTAGACCGGCACCTTCTGCAGGTAGTCAACGACCACGAACAGGCGCCGGTCCCCGGACAGATGGCGGTGCTCCTGCACGAGCTTGCGGATGTTCTCGACGGTGCTGGCCGTCTGCGAGCCGCGCATCAGGTACAGGCTCTGGCCGAAACGGGCGATGCGGTCCAGGCTCGGTCGGAGCTTCTGGTTCGCCGTCAGACCTCCCCCACCCTGGCCCTCGGCCATCATCGTGGCCAGGATCTCCTTGCGGACGTCCACGATCTTGATCGCGCCCGCCTTCTGCGGCAGGTGGGCCATGAGCGATTCCATCGCGATCATGCGGTTGAGCAGGTACTGCTCCTCGTGCTCGAAGCAGATGTACAGGACGTTGGCCATGCCGCTGGAGGCCACGTTCCGGCCCATCTGAAGCGCCATCGTCGTCTTACCCGTGCCCTGGGCCCCGCCGATGAGCAGCAGCTCGCCCGGCCGGAGACCCTCGCCGATGGTCTTGTCGAGCATGCCGAAGCCAAGCGGAATGGGCTGGTACTCGCCGAACTTGCCGGTCGACAGGTTGTCGTTGAGGTCGACCATCACGTCCAGGGCGGACCGCGGCACCATGCTGCCGTTGTCCGTGTCGAGGCGCCAGGTCTTCCCAGAGGTGGAGTCGGATTCGAGCGGACGGATCGGCGTGGTCACCAGTGCCTCCAGCCTGCTGCTGTCGGGTTTCGAGCAGCGGCAATCCTAGCAGCCCATAGGGGGGCCTTCCAGGCGCCGAAGGTCCCCCCTCGACCTACAGCCCGCCCGCCTCCACGCTGGCCGCTTCGTCGTAGAAGCGAGCGATCGTCCTGATTCCGGTCTCGAAGTTGGACATCCACATCCACTCGTTGGGGGCGTGGAAATTGCCGTCCGCCGGGGCAAAGCCCAGCAGCACCACCGGCCGCCCCAGGATCTTCTCGAAGCTGGCGCAGACCGGGACCGAGCCGCCCTCGCGAATGTACAGGGGCGAGACGCCGAAGGTCGACTCGATGGCCCGAGCGGCGGCCTGAGTGCCCGGGTGGTCGATGGGGGTCAGGCTGGGGGCGCCGTCGCCCAGGCGCTCGATGGCGCATTCGACGGTCGGCGGCGCAACCTGGGAGATGTACGAAGAAACCAGCTCGAAGATCCTGTCCGGATCCTGGTCGGCCACAAGCCGGCAGCTGATCTTGGCATGGGCATGGGCCGGAATGATGGTCTTGGGCCCCTGGCCTTCGAAGCCGCCCCAGATACCGTTGACGTCCAGGGTCGGTCGCGCCCCCAGGCGCTCCAGCGTGGTGAAGCCAGGCTCGCCGTGCAGGGCGGGCACGCCGATCCCCTCCCGGTAGGCCTCCTCGTCGAACGGCAGCTCGGCCAGCGAGCCGCGGTCCAGGTCGGAGAGAGGAACGATGTCGTCGTAGAAGCCGGGCACCTTCACGACGCCGTCGGGGCCCTTCAGTGCGGCCACGATCTGGCACAGGACGTTGACCGGGTTGTCGACCGCGCCGCCGTACACGCCCGAGTGCAGATCCTGACGGCCGCCGGTGACGTCCAGCTGGATGTACACGATCCCGCGCAGGGCGACGGTGATGGCCGGCAGGTTGCCCTCGAAGAAGCTGGTGTCGGAGACGACCACCAGGTCGGCCTTGAGGCGCTCGCGATTCGACTCCAGCCAGGGGTCGAGGTGGATCGAGCTGGTCTCCTCCTCGCCCTCGATGACGACCTTGACGTTGACCGGCAGCGCTCCGCGCACGGCCAGCAGAGCCTCCAGGGCGCGGGTGTGCATCTCCACGTGGCACTTGCAGTCCGACGCGCCGCGGGCCAGCATGCGCCCCTCGCGCACGATCGGCTCGAAGGGGGCCGCCTCCCACAGCTCCAGCGGGTCGGCTGGCTGGACGTCGTAGTGGGCGTAGACGAGCACCGTGGGCTTGCCCTCGGCGTGCAGCCAGTCGGCGTAGACGACCGGGTGGCCGCCCGTCTCGCAGACCTCTACGTGCTCCAGGCCGGCGGCGCTCAGATCGTCCGCCACGAACTGGGCCGCGGCTCGACAGTCGCCGGCATGGGCCGGCAGGCCGGAGATGCTCGGGATGCGCAGCAAGGCCTCGTACTTCTCCAGGCGGCGAGCCTTCGACTCCTCCAGGTAGCGCTCCAGCTCGCCTTCCACGGCGATGGGATGTGGTCGGTCTCCGGCCATCGGCTGTTCTCCCGCTGCTGCTTCCGCCCGATTCTAGCCCTCGCTCCGCCCGTTCCGAATCGAGACCGGCGGCCTCTCGACCGCCGGTCTTGCCGTTCTCTGCAGTGGCTCCGTCCCGTCAGGAGGGGCTCGGCTTGGGGCTGGGAGTCGTCGTCGGCGCAGCGCCGGGGCTCGACTCGCCGGGGGCCTCGGCGCCGACCGAAGCAGCCCGGCTGATGCCGTGGGTGTTCTCCTTGGGCGGGAGGTCGGAGAATATCTTCTCGAACTCCTCCGCCTCGACCGTCTCCTCGGCGATCAGCTTGTCGGCCAGAGCCAGCAGCCGCGCGCGGTGCTCGGTCAGGACGGCCGTCGCCCGCTTGTAGCCGGCATCGATCAGGGTCCGGACTTCCTCGTCGATCAGGCGCGCCACGTCGTCCGAGTAGTTGCGCTGCTCGCCGATCTCGCGGCCCAGGAAGACCAGCTCGTCGCGCTTGCCGAACGCCAGCGGGCCGAGCTTCTCGCTCATGCCCCACTCGGTGACCATCCGCCGGGCGAGGTCCGTCGCCTTCTCGATGTCATTGCTGGCGCCGGTCGTCGTGTCGCCGAAGATCAGCCGCTCGGCCGCATTGCCGCCCAGCAAGCCCGCGATCTTGTCCTCGAACTCGGTCTTGGACTGCAGGTAGCGGTCCTCCACGGGCAGAGCCATGGTGTAGCCGAGAGCCATGCCGCGGCTGATGATCGTCACCTTCTGGACGGGGTCGCACTTGGGCAGGACTCGCTGGACGACGGCGTGGCCGCCCTCGTGGATGGCGATGATCCGCTTCTCGGCGTCGGAGATGATGCGGCTCTTGCGCTCCGGTCCGGCGACGATCCGCTCCAGGGCCTCGTTGAACTCCGGCATGGTCACGACCTTGCGGTTGCGCCGCGCGGCCAGAATGGCGGCCTCGTTGACGAGGTTGGCCAGGTCCGCGCCGGAGAAGCCGGGAGACTGCCGGGCCAGGTTCTCGACATCGACGCTCTTGTCGAGGGGCTTGCCCTTGGTGTGGACCTTCAGGATGGCCATGCGGCCACGCAGGTCCGGCCGGTCGAGGATGACCTGGCGGTCGAAGCGGCCCGGCCGCAGCAGCGCCGGGTCGAGCACGTCCGGACGGTTGGTGGCGGCGACCACGATCACGTTGGTGTTGGTGTCGAAACCGTCCATCTCGACGAGGATCTGGTTCAGGGTCTGCTCGCGCTCGTCGTGCGAGCCACCCAGGCCGGCGCCACGCTGGCGGCCGACAGCGTCGATCTCGTCCACGAAGACGATGCACGGGCTGTTGCGCTTGGCCTGGTCGAACAGGTCGCGGACGCGGCTTGCGCCCACGCCCACGAACATCTCCACGAACTCCGAGCCGGAGATCGAGAAGAACGGCACGCCCGCCTCGCCGGCCACGGCCCGGGCGAGAAGGGTCTTGCCCGTGCCCGGAGGCCCCACCAGCAGCACGCCACGGGGAATGCGCGCGCCGAGGCTGTTGAACTTCTCCGGATACTTGAGGAACTCGACGACTTCCTGGAGGTCCGTTTTTGCCTCGTCCACGCCTGCTACGTCGGCGAAGGTCACGACCGTCTTGTTGCCCAGGAACATCCGGGCCCGGCTCTTGCCGAAGCTCATGGCCTGGTTGTTGCTGCCCTGGGCCTGGCGCATGAAGAACAGGAAGATCAGGACGATGACGATGACCGGCAGCAGAGTTGAGAGCAGAAGGGCGATCCAGGTGGTGTCGGCCGGCTTCTTGATCTCGTAGGTCGGCCACTGACTCTTGTCGATGCCGGCGCTTCGCATCCAGGACTTGATCGTGTCCCACTCGCCGTTCTCCGGCGAATCGGACTCGACCGTGTAGGGACTGTTCCCAGCCTGGAGAGTCACCGTCAGCGTCGTCCCCTCGCGCACGATCTTGGTGACCAGGCCTGACTCGACGTCGTTCTCGAACTGCGAGTAGACCTTCGTCGTCGGCTGGGCGGGCTGGATCAGGATGTAGAGCAGCAGGACCGTGGCCGCCACCAGGACGACCATTACGACCCCGTTGCGAAGGAAACCTCTGTCCAAGATGTAGCGGAGCCTCCGGAGTGTCATGGCCGGCACGAGTCCACCGGCGGCCGCAGTATACGCCCGAGGGCGCCCAGCCTCGACGCAGCGGTTCTGCCCGTTGCGAACTCGGCATCCGGTGCCCGGGGCGGAAGCCGCCCCACTATCAGAGACTCGTCGGCGGGCCGCAGTGTTCAGGCGCGGGGTTCTGCCGGTGCCGATCGGCCCCAGCGTTGCGCCGCGTGAGCCGGCGAAGGCGCGACCCGGGCGGCGCCCGGGTCGCGATTGGCGGCGTTGGTAGCGGAGACTGGATTTGAACCAGTGACCAAGGGCTTATGAGTCCCCTGCTCTACCACTGAGCTACTCCGCCGTAGCGCGGGGTAGTTTAGCGGATGATCCCGGGCGAGACCAGCAACCGCCCCGCCGGAGCCCGGCGGCCGGCGGCTGGCGGTCAGCCTCCGTCGAGAAGCTCCAGGGCCGGTGCCAGGCCGTCCAGCGATTCGAGGGTGATGGGATCGACGACAAGCTGGACCTCTGCCACTCCCGCCCTGGCGTAGGCGCGCAGGCCCTCGGCGATGATCTCGGGTGAGCCCGTGAGCGGGTTGGCCGTGCCGTCCAGGTAGCCGTCGCCCTGGCGGCGGCCCATGCCGCCGGGCATGCGGACCAGGACCACCACGCTCGCCTCGACGGTGGCCGGATCGCGCCCCACGCCGCGGCAGACTCGCTCCACTCGCTCGCGCAACGGAGCCACTCCCTGGGGGCTATTGCCAACGTCCGCGTGCCATACGTTCCAGGACCGCGCATAGGGCATGGTGATGGTCAGCATCCGCTCACCTGTCGATCCGACCATGATGGGCGGCCCGCCCGGCCGGGCGCGCGGGACCAGCTCGCAGTCGCGAGCGCTGAAATAGCGGCCCTGGAAGTCGATGCGACCCTCGGTCAGCAAGGTGCGAATGATGGTGAAGGCCTCTTCGAAGCGCGAGATGCGATGGTCGAAGGGCACACCGTAGGCCGCGAACTCCACCTCGTTCCAGCCCGCCCCCAGCCCCAGGACCAGCCGTCCGCCGGATATCTCGTCCACCGTGGCCGCCTTCTTGGCCAGCACCGCGGGGTTGTTGAAGCCGACCGGCGTGACGAGTGGGCCCAGGCTGGCCTTCGAGGTGATCGCGGCCGCCGCCGCCAGCAGGCTCCAGGCGTCCCACGGGCCGTCGGCCGAGCCGTCCTCCATGCGATACAGGTAGTGGTCGCCCGTCCAGATCGAATCGAAGCCCAGCTCCTCGACGCGCCGGATCATAGCCGCCAGCTCCGGCCAGCGTACCGGGCGCTCGATCTCGGGCAGCTGCACACCGACCCTCAGGGGGCGGTGAGCAGGACGCAGCGCATCCACGCCGATCATCCTAGCGCCCGGCCGGGCGGCTGCCTCAGCCGTCGCCGAAGAGCGCCTCCAGCCAGGCCTCCAGCGGGCTCCCGGCAGCCGTTGACGACGACTCGGCGATGCCGACGGAGCCAGGGGCGTCGGACGCCAGGGGCCGGGCGTTGGGATCGAGCGTGACCGTCAGCTCGCCCGCGACGCCCAGGCCGTAGCCACGGGCGGTTGAATCGACGAACCCCTGCTGCTGGATCAACTCCAGCTCGTTGCGCAGCGAATCGAGATCCTCGCGCAGAGCGGCGTTTCGATCGCGCATTGCGTCGGCCTGCTCGGAGGCCGCGGCCGCCTCGCTTACCTGGCGGGCGAAGACCCCCACCAGGTACAGGCACAGGAAGCCGGCAACCAGCACCGCCAGCCGCCGCCTGGACAGCCCAAGCGACGGCCCAGGACCGCCCGAAGCCGCGATTTCGGTCCGGGCCTCCTGCTCGGAAGCAGAGTCGACCTCGTTCCTGCGCATCGCCTGAATCGTAGCTGTGGGCAGCTGTCGTGTCAACGTGTGCCCACGCTTGCATCGCGCTGCTAGACTGACGCTTGGATTCGTACAGGCGTTCGCTTTCAGGGAGCCCCCGATGCGCTACTACGAGCCTGCCGACGTCGAGACTGCGCTCGCCCGGGCCATGGCAGAGCCCTCGCTGGCCGGCGGCGTCCTGCACCACGCGCAGATGCCGGCCCGGCCGGCAGACCTGCGCCCCATGCCGGGCTGGCTCGACCCGAGGCTGGTTTCCGCCCTGGCCGGGCGCGGCATCGAATCCCTCTACGCCCACCAGGCCGAGGCCCTGGAGGCAGTCCGGGCCGGCGAGGACGTGGTCGTCGTCACGCCCACGGCCTCGGGCAAGTCGCTGTGCTACCTCCTGCCCACGCTCCAGGCCCTGGCGGAGGACCCGACCGCTCGAGCCCTGTACCTCTTCCCCACCAAAGCGCTGGGCCAGGATCAGGTGGCGGAACTGGGCGAGCTGACCCGGGCGGCCAGGCTGGCGATCAACTCGTCCACCTACGACGGCGACACACCGGCGCCGATCAGGTCCGCCATTCGCTCTGCCGGGCAGATCGTCGTCACCAACCCGGACATGCTCCACGCCGCGATCCTGCCCCACCACACCAAGTGGTTCCAGCTCTTCGAGCAGCTGAGGATCGTCGTCGTCGACGAGCTGCACACCTACCGCGGCCTGTTCGGCAGCCACGTGGCCAACGTCCTCCGACGGCTGCTGCGCGTCTGTGCTCACTACGGGTCGCGGCCGGTCATCGTCTGCTGCTCGGCCACGATCGGCAATCCGGCGGAGCTGGCCACGGCGCTGACCGGCCGGCAGCCGCGGCTGATCGACCGTAACGGCGCCCCATCCGGCGCCCGGCACGTGCTGCTGGCGCAGCCGCCGCTCCTGGACCCGGCAACCGGCGCCCGCGGCTCGGCGCTCACCCTGGCCACTCGCTGGGCCCTGCCGTTCCTGCGGGCCGGCCGCCAGACGCTGGTCTTCGGCCGCTCACGCATGGGAGTGGAGCTGATGCTCTCCACTCTGCGGGAGGCCCTCCTGCTGGGCGACGGGCCCCGTAGCCGGGTCCGCGGCTACCGGGGCGGCTATCTGCCCACCGAGCGGCGCGCCGTCGAGCGCGGCCTGCGCGAGGGTGAGCTGCTGGGCGTGGTCTGCACCAACGCCCTGGAGCTGGGGGTGGACGTGGGGCAGCTGGACGTGGCCGTCCTGGCCGGCTACCCGGGCTCGATCGCCGCCACATGGCAGCAGATGGGCCGGGCCGGGCGACGGCAGGGCACCAGCGTCGCCGTCCTGATCGCCGGCGGCGGGCCGGTCGACCGCTACGTCGTGGAACACCCCGAGTTCCTGCTCCAATCGCCGCCCGAGGAAGCCCGCCTGGACCCCGACAACCTGCACGTCCTGCTGGCTCACCTCAAGGCCGCCGTCTTCGAGCTGCCTTTCGAGCCGGGTGAGCGATTCGGTCCCGGCGAAGCCGCCCCCTTGCTGGCCTTCCTGGCCGAGGAAGGCCTCGTCCGCCGGGCCTCGGACCAGCGCTGGTACTGGTCCAGTGACAACTTCCCGGCCTCTGCGGTGTCGCTGCGGGCGGCTGCTCAAGAGAACGTGATCATCATCGACACCACGCCGGACCGGCCCCGCGTGATCGGCGAGATCGACATCTTCGCCGCCCAGACCCTCGTCCACGAGGACGCGATCTACATCCACGAATCCATCCAGTACCACGTCCACCGGCTGGATTGGGACGAGCGGAAAGCCTACGTCCGGCGCGTCGACGTGGACCACTACACCGACGCCGAGCGGGCCGTGACCCTCAAGCCACTCGAGGAGTTCGCTCGGGCGCGGGTCCCCGGAGGAGAGCTGGCCCACGGCGAGGTGATGGTCTCCAGCCTGGTTTCGATGTTCAAGAAGCTGAAGTTCGGAACGGACGAGAACCTGGGCTGGGGGCCCGTTCACCTGCCGGAGATCGAGCTGCAGACCGCCGCCTGCTGGGTCATGCCGGGCCGGGCCGCGGAAGGCTGGCGCCGGGCAGACCTGGACGTGGCCCTTATAGGTGCCGGCCGGGCCATGCAGGCCGTGGCCGCCGTCCTGCTGATGGTGGACCCGCGCGATCTGGGCCTGGTCTCGCAGGTCCGATCGCCGCACTATCAGACCCCAACCATCTACCTCTACGAGGCCGTCCCGGGCGGTGTCGGCCTGTCGGAGCGGCTCTTCGAGCGCTACGGCGAGCTCGTCGAGGGAGCGACGGACCTGATCGCCGCCTGCGATTGCCAGGCCGGTTGCCCGGCCTGCACGGGACCGCGCCTCGAACCGGAAGTCGACGCCAGGCAGCTCGCCCTGCGGCTGCTGCGGGCGATGGCCGCGGCCTCGCCGGGAAGCCTGCCCGCCACCGGCGCGCCGGGCGCGCCTCCCGCCGCGTGATGCCGGCCGACGCTCACCTGCGGAGCCGCCTGGACCGCCTCCGGCGGGAGCGGGCCGCCGACGCGCGGGCAGCCGCGGCCCGGGCGGAACGCGCCGGAGAGACGGACCCGCACATCCGGCAGGCGGTTGCTGCCGTCTTCGCCGCCGCCGACGCGTACGGGCCGCCACAGCCGGTCTGGGCCGGCACCGGGCCGCTGGACGCGGCCTCACTGGCCCGCCGCATGGCCCGAGGTTTGGACGGCGATCCCGTCGAGACGGCCCACGGCTGGTATGTCCGCCGCGAGCTGCGGCCCGTGTACATGCCCCTGGATCGCCGCCGCCTGTCCGGCCTGCCGATGATGCCTCCGCCCGGCGCTCCCCTGGTCTGCCTGGACACTGAGACGACCGGCCTGGGGAGCGCCGCCGGCACGGTCGCCTTCCTGATCGGCCTGGCGCACTGGGACTGTGCCCACCTGAGGCTCGTGCAGCTGTTCCTGCCCGACCACTCGACGGAGCCTGCGTTGCTGGCGGCGCTGGCGGCCGAGATCCGGCCCGGCTCCTGGCTGGTGACCTACAACGGCCGGAGCTTCGACTGGCCCCTCATCGAGACGCGGTTGCGCATGAACGGCCGGCCCCAGATCCCGCTCGGAGGCCACCTCGACCTGCTCCATCTCGTCCGCCGCGTCTTCCGCCATCGTCTGCCCGACGCGCGCCTGCAGACAGTCGAGCACGCCCTTCTGCGCCGCCGCCGCGCCCCCGATATCCCTGCCTCGGAGATCCCGGCCGCCTACCACTCCTTCCTCCGGGGCGGCCCGGTGGAACCGCTGCGGGTCGTCGCCCGCCACAACGTCGAAGACGTGGTCACGCTCGGCCGGATCCTCGCCCACCTGGAGCGCGGCTACGGCGCCGGCCCCGCCCGCCATTGGGCGCCCGCGGGCGATCTCATCGGCCTGGCCCGCCTGTACCGCCACGAGGGCAAGGCGGTCCTGGCCGCGCACCTGCTCGGCATCGCGTCCGAAGGGCTGGCAGCGGGCCAACCCGGCGCCGCCCAGGCCACCGTCGAGCTGGCCCGACTGCTGCGGCGCGAGGGTCGTGACGTAGAGGCAGGCCTGACCTGGGCCAGGCTGGTGGAGGTGGACGGGCCGCTGGCGGCCGTGGGCTGGATAGAGCTGGCCAAGGAGCGGGAGCACCGCCAGCGCGACCTGCCGGGCGCGTGGGAGGCCACCGACAGTGCCCTGCTCAAGCTCTACAGCTGCCACAACAACGGCCAGGCGCTGCTGCGCAGAAGGCTGGAAGCCGACCTGGCCAGAAGGCGGGCTCGCCTGGCTCGGCGCCTGGATCGGGCGGGTCTTGGCGCCTGAGAAGGCCGGCGCATCGGGGGCGCCCGGGTCAGGCCCTTCGCAGCCGGGCCGCAACCTCCTCCCGGGTCGGGACGCCGGCCAGGCCCACTGCTTCTACTGCGCAGGAGGCCGCGGCCGCGGCGTAGACGAGGGCGCCCTTAGTCGCGAGCGCATCGCCCGCCTGCCAGGCTGCCATCAGCGCGGCCAGGAAGACGTCGCCGGCGCCGGTCGGGTCCACGACCGGATCCACGACCCGCGCCTTGTACTTGATCTCCCGCGTGCGATGCAGCGCCACTCCCCCTTCGGCGCCGGCGGTGGCGACTATGACGGCCTCCGTCAGAAGCCGCAGCGACTCCGGCGCTTCTTCGGATGGCATGTCGTGCGCGCTCAGCACCACAAGCCCCGCGCGCTCGATCAAGCGGCTCGGCCGCGGAGCCACCGGCTCCACCCAGCCGTCGGGCGGAAACTCGCGAGTCAGTCCCTGGAGCCCCAGCGCCACCCTGGCCCGCGGGCCCGGCACGTCGGCCCACTCCTCCCCTACCTCGCCCGAAACCGGCACCAGCAACCAGCCGCCGGCGGCTCGCCAGGCCTCGGGTAGGGCGGGCACCTGGATGGCATCGCTCTTCGACAGCCAGCGCTGGCGCCGCGCGCCGCCGGCAACCTCCGTGTTCTCGAACACCGCACCGCTATCCAGCGGTACCGGCACTACAGTCGCACCCGCCTCCTCGAGCAGCTTCACCTCGTCGCCGGCCTGACGCGCCTTCCTGTCCAGGCCCACCAGGCAACCGACGCGGAGCCCCAGCCGCGCCAGGCCCAGACCGCAGTACAGAACGGAACCGCCCATCCGCCAGCCGCGCCGGTCGTCAGGGGCGATGTCGCGCGCGGCGGCCCCCACGACGACCACGTCGGGCAGCGGTGTCTCCTCGGTCTGGGCGTATACTCGATTCTCAGCCAGCACCCACCTCCTGGAGTAGAGCGTGTTCTTCTTCGAGCTTCGCGAGGGTGACGACGACATCTTCTCGGATCTGATCGTGGCCCGGGAGGAGGAGATGGACCCTGAGGATTTCCTGGAGCTGGTGCAGTCGATCCGGCGGCGCATCCAGGACGCCTATGAGCACGACACCCTGATCGAGGCCATCGCGGACGAGCTGGAGCGGGACCACGGCTTCATTGCCGTCACCGACGACCGCCTGTCGGCCTCAGTCAACGTCTCGAAGAGCGACGACGACAACTACCTGGCGGACCTGAACACCGACGACGAGGGAGCCGACTACAGGGGCGTCTACGTCGACTTCGACCAGGGCAACCGCGCGCACTGAAGGCCGGCCCCTCCTCTACTTGCTGAACAGGATCTCGATCACGTCCCCGTCGCGGACCTGGTAGGTCTTGCCCTCGGAGCGGAGCTTGCCGTGCTTACGGGCCTCGGCGGTGGAGCGCAGCTCCAGCAGGTCCTCGTAGGGCACCACCTCGGCCCTGATGAAGCCCCTGGCCAGGTCGGTATGGATGGCACCTGCCGCATCCACCGCGGTTGAGCCGTCCGGGACCGGCCAGGCCCGAACTTCATCCGGCCCGGCGGTAAGGAACGAGATGAGGCCGAGTAGCCGGTAGCTGAGCTTGATGACCCGGTCCAGGCTCGATTCGGCCAGGCCCAGGTCGGCCATGAAGGCCGCGGCCTCCTCGGGCTCCAGCTCGCCCAGCTCCATCTCGATCCGCGCCGAGAGGCCGTCGACGATGCTGCGCTTGTGCTGATAGCGGCCTGCCACCCCAGCCACGATATCCCGCGCCCGGGGCAGATCGTCCTCGCCCACGTTCAGCAGCACCAGGACCGGCTTCTGGCTCAGGAACCGGAAGCCGCGGATCGCTTTCTCCTCTTCGGGGCCGATCTCCTGGTCGCGCAGCGGCGTGCCCGCGGCCAGCGGCTCGTGAAGGCGCTCCAGGAGAGCCAGCTCGCGGTCGTTGGCGTCGCGCTCGGCAGGAGTGCCATGGTGACCGCTGGCCTTGAGACGCTCGAGCCGCTTCTCCATGACCGACAGGTCGGCCAGTGCCAGCTCCAGGTCCAGGCGCTCAAGGTCCCGCCAGGCGTCGACCGGGCCGTCCGGGTGCGGCACGGCCGCGTTCTCGAAGGCGCGCACCACGTGCAGCAGGGCGTCGGCCTCTCGCAGCCGGGCCAGCTGATCGGCCGGCAGCTCTTCGGTCGCTACCCGCCCCTCGCTCGAAGCCGGGGGCGCCGGCAGGTCGAAGTAGGTCACGTCGGCGTGGACGATCTTCTTGGGCTTGAAGATCTCGGCCAGCCTGTCCAGCCGCTCGTCCGGGACCTTGACCGTGCCGACGTGCAGCTCCATGCCGCCGTAGCCGCCGGTCTGGGCGTGGCCCCGCGTAAGCGTATTGAAGACGGTCGTCTTCCCCGAGGCCGCCAGCCCGACGATAGCTATCTGCATGGCCCTAGTATCCCGCCTCCAGGTCGACCCCGTACTTGAGTGGCCTGCCCTCGCGGAAGAGACGCAGGTTGTCGCAGAAGACCTCCAGCGTCCGATCCAGCACCGCCGGCGAGGACCAGCTCGTGTGGGCTGTGACGATGCAGTTCTCCAGGCGGTAGAAGGCCGAGGTGTCGGGCAACGGCTCCTGGCGGAGAGTGTCCAGGACGGCACCGCCCAGCGGCCCGTCGCGCAGGGCCCGCAGCAGCGCCCGCTCGTCTACCAGCGCCCCGCGGGCGACGTTGATGAGCCAGCTGCCAGGTCGGGCGGCCGACAGTACGTCATCGTCGACAAGGTTCTCCGTCTCGGCCGTGAGCGGCAGGGCCAGGACGACGAAGTCGGAGGCGGCGAACAGCTCGGGCATGGCCTCGGGGCCGCCCAGGACCTCCACCCCGGGCGGCTCGTCGCCGGCACCGGGACGGCGGCGGATGGCGACCGTTCGGGGCCCGAAGGGCGCCGCCAGCCGGGCGACCTCGCGGCCTATGCCGCCCAGGCCGGCCAGGCCGATCGTCATCTCACTCAGCTCGGCGGCTTGCAGAGGCTGCCATGTCCGTTCGGCCTGCAGCTCCAGCAGCTGAGGCAGCCGGCGGCAGACGGCCAGGATCATCGTCATCGCGTACTCGGCGATCGGCCGGTCGAAGACCCCACGGCTATTGGTAAGGGCCAGGCCGCGCACCTTGATCGCCGGCGTCAGGATCGACTCGACCCCCACCGAGGCGGAATGGATCCAGCGCAGCTTGGGCGCCCGGCCCACCACGCGATCGAGCGCCGGCCCCTCCATCGACCAGCCGCGGAACAGGACCTCGACGTCCTGCAGCGATTCGTCGGCCACGCCTTCGGCCGAGACGGGCACGAGCCGCGAGCCGGGGACAGCCTCCAGGATCCTCCGGCGCATGTCGTCGAAACCGTCCCGTCCGCTCAGCACGGGGCTGATAGCAATCGCCAGGGGCGACCCGCCCGGCCCGTGGCCGGGGCCTACCACCATCGCTTCGTCGGCCATCGTCTCGCTCCTTCGCCGCCCGAGCCGAGCAGCGCCGCCATCCCGCCCGCCGTCCGGCCTCATGAGTATGCCGGACCCGCGTCCGGCATGACCCGCGCCAACCACAACTCCGGGGCCTTGATCTCCTCGAGATCCGGCAGACACTCGGGCCCGCGCCACATGGCCCGCAAGCCCTCCGACCCTCGCGCCCGGGCGACCTCGGCCACGAAGGCCTCGCCGAGCCGGTACTGCTCCATCTTCAGGTCCAGCCCGGTGAGCCGCATCATCACCTTCTCGAAGCCAGTCCTCTGCGCCCGCCGGGCATGGAAGCGCTCGCTGATGCGCTCCACGTCATAGACCAGATCCGCTCCGACGCGGTCCATGACGTAGTCGCTGAATCCCTCGAGCAGGCTCATCACCGCCTGTATCTCGCGGAAGCCACGCCGCTGCTCTTCGGTCATCAGGTCCTCCAGCCAGTGCTGGCCGGCGCCCTCCTCGCGCAGAGCCCGTCGCAGCCCTCTCAGCGCCTCGCGGCTCATGACCGAGACGCCGGAGGCCATCGAGTCCAGCTGCTTCTCGAACCTGCCCGCCAGGTACGGCCTGAGCCAGGTCTGCCCCTCGAACTCGAAGGCATGCGTCGTCTCGTGCAGCACGATCCAGGTCCGGAAGGGGTTGAGCGGCACCTCCAGGGTCTCCGCCACTCGACGGATGTTCTCGTCGACGAACATCAACCGGCCGGGAGTCGCCTCGGCCGAGAGCAAGGCCAGGTCGTACTGGCCCAGGACGCGCTGGCCCAGGAAGCCCAGCAGGTAGCCGAACTGCCGCGTCGTCACCGCCCGATTGGCAATGGTCATGCCCGAGCGAACGATGCCTGAGCCAGGAGGCACCGCCTCATCCAGCAGCCGGCCCTCGATCCGGCCCACGAGATCGGCGAAGGTCGAAACGTTGGCCCGAACCCAATCCGCCCGCGAGACCACTCCGGCACGTTCCACGACTCCCGGCAGCCGGGTCTCCAGGGCCGCCTCGAGCGCCGGCACGACGTCCCGCATTGCCGCGTCGTAGACCGGCTCGGCAGCAGCCAGCTCGTCCTTCGGAAGGCTCCCCTCCGCACGGCGCGCCCGGGCCACGGCTATGCGCACGACCTGCGGCCAGTCGACCAGGCCGCGCCGCGCGGACCGCTCCATGCGCCGTCCCAGGACCGTGATCCCGGCCCCGATGGCGGCTCCGACCAGGAGCCCGGCCTGCAAGAAGGCGTCGCGGCGCCACCCGGGGCGCTTCGAGGCGCGCTCTGTCTGAGGGCCGTGGCCGGGGCGGCGATCCGGCCGCTCGCTCATCTCGAGCCCGCTTCCAGCTCGACCCCCTGCACATCCGGGAACGCCTCGCCGAACATCCGCTCGGCGGTGCCGCGGAAAGCACTGACGTCGCCGGTCGTCAGCTGCACGTGGGTCCCCGCCTCAGCAGCGGCGGAGGTGGGCGTGTCCAGGCCGTTCACAGATAGCAACTCCGCCAGCGACGAGGCGGTTGCCGTGGCCGAATCCACGATCGCCACTCCCTCGCCGACACAGCGCTGCAACGCCGCCACCAGCAAGGGGTAGTGGGTGCAACCCAGCAGCAGCGTGTCGATATGGGCCGATGGCGGCAGCGGGAAGACGAACTCACCGTCACCGTCCCGATCGCCGAGCAGAGGGGCGACCGAGCGGCGCACGGCCTCCTCCACTTCGGGCCCGGTCAGCCGGCCGGCCTCGACCAGCGGGACCAGCTCCGGGGTGGCGTGCTCGTATGCCTCGATCGCCGGGTTCTCGTCCTTGATGGCGTGGAAGTAGGCCCGCGACCGGACCGTGGCAGGAGTGGCGATGACTCCCACGTGCCGGGTCCGCGTGGCCAGGGCCGCTGCCGCCGCGCCGGGGCGGACGACGCCCAGCACCGGCAGGTCGTAGCGCCGGCGGAAGTCGGCCAGGGCCACGGAGGTGGAGGTGTTGCAGGCCACGACAATGGCCTTCACGTCGCGCCCGGCAAGGGCGTCGAGGGCCTGGACGCTGAAGGCTCGGACTTCGTCGTCCGGGCGGACGCCGTACGGCGCGCGAGCGTTGTCCCCCAGGTAGATCGTCGATTCCCGCGGCAGCCGACGAAGGATTTCGCGCAGGACGGTCAGGCCGCCGACGCCCGAGTCGAAGACTCCGATGGGCCGTGGATCGGGCACGGGCCTAGGAGCCGGCCCCGCGGCCGGAGATGATCTGCGCCGCCCGGCGCACGTCGCGGCTCACCGGCGCATCCGGGTTCGCGACCACGAACGGCATGCCCTCGTTGTTGGCCTGGACCACCAGCCGGCCGTCGGACACGACCTCGAAGTCGGGCCGCTTGCCCAGCGCCCGCCCCAGATCGTCTCGAGTCAGGCCGCCGCTCGAATCGGAGCGGTTGATCAGGTAGCTGATCTTGTCGGCCGTGTAGCCGATCGAAGCGAAGGCGTCGGCCACCGCGATCGTGTTGTGGATCGTCGTGGAGTCGAAGGTGACGACCGAGAGGATCACGTCGCAGGCATCGAGGAAGGCCAGCGTGACCTCGGACAGGTTGGTCGGCGTATCGATCACGACCGCCTTGTACAGCCGCCGCAGGATGGAGATCGTTCGCTCCACGTCACGAGCGCTGACCATCTCCGCCATCTCGACCCGGGGTGGGGCAAGCAGGATGTCCACGCCGGCCGGGTCGTGCCACAGGACCTCCTCCAGATCTGATTCCTGGATCCGATCCGTGGGCAGGTCCAGGATGGACGGCACGTCCTGCGGCACCTTCAGCAGCGCCCTAAGGTCTCCGTACTGGAGGCTGCCGTCGATGAGGCACGTCCGAACGCCGATCTGGCCCAGCGCCACGGCCAGGTTGAAGGCGATCGTCGTCTTGCCCACGCCGCCCTTGGGCGAGAAGACCGAGATCACCCGGCACGAGTCAGCCACGCGGGCCTGCTTGTCCACCAGGACGTGAGACAACGTGTTGACCATCTCGAAGCCGGTGAACGGCAGGGTCAACACGGCGTCGATGCCGCGGGCGGGGTCGCGTGCCATGGGATGCTGCGGCACGGTCAGGACCACGACAGGGATATCCAGGGCCGAGTTGCGCATCTGCTCGATGAGCTGCGGGCCCTTCATCTTGCCCTGGAGAAGCAGGTCGACCATCAGCACGTCCGGCCTGAGCTGGCGGCAGGCATCCATGACCCGCGAGCCGTCGGACATGACTTCCAGGAGCTGAACCTGCGATTGGACGCTCAGCAGGTTGCGGATGTGCGCCGTCACCTGGGGCACATCCTCGGCCACGAGCAGTCGAATGGAGGTGGAGTTAGGCACGGCCCGACTATAGCAAGGAAGCGGGCGCGGGCCTGCTGCCTCTGTGCGTCACCAGGATGACCCGATCGTCATGGTCGGCCAGGGGCTCCAGATCGTAGCTGCCGGCCACGATCTCGATCTCGAGACCGGCCGCCAGGGCCATCTCCCGCAGCTCGTCGGCTCCGAGCAGCTTCAGCACATCCCGGCGCACCCACCTTCGGGCCGGCTGACCCTGCCCTCCCTCTTCGTAGACGGCGGTCAGCTCCACCGTGCCGTGCGCCGGATCATGGCTCGCACTGGCGGTCTTGGCCACCATCAGCCCCGTCTCCGGGTCGATGCGGACGTATTCCAGGCCCGACCGGCCGTCGTAGCGGGCCAGCTCGTGGGCGGCCGGCAACCAGACATCGACGACAGCCACGCCGTCGCGCGCCAGGTGGCGGGCCATCGTCACGAAGGCGGCTCGCTGGGCGGTACGCGAGCCGAGCTGGAGCAGCGAGTTGAGGGCCACGAAGACCAACCCGAAGCACGGCTGACCCGGCAGCTTCAGGCCCGCCAGGTCGGCCTCCACGACGCGGACCCGCGCCGCGACCTCCGTCTCGTTGGGGCCGAGCGCTTCGAGCCGCGCCCGCAGCCGGGCCAGCATCGCCGGATCGATGTCGACGGCCGTCACCTCGTGGCCGGCTTGGGCCAGGGCAATGGCGATGCGCCCGGTTCCCGCGGCCAGCTCCAGCACCGGCCCACCGGTGCGCGCGGCCAGGGCCAGGTAGAGATCCAGGTCGCCCGGGTCCTCCTGCAAATCCACGTCGTAAAGGCGGGCCAGGGCGGCGGCGGTCGTGGCATCGCGCGGCAGGTCTGTCATGGCCTAAGCGTAGCCGCAGCAGCGCCCCGCAGCGCCTGGATTCAGCGTTCGGCCGAAAGCACGATCTCCGCCAGAGCGATCATGGTCACGACGAAGACGACGATCGGCAGGCTAAGCACGTCCTCCAGGCGCAGAGCCACCAGGAAGGCAACCGCTAGGCCGACCCATCCCCCGCGCCGGATGGCTCGACCCCAGTCGCCACGAAAGGCGATGCGGCGGTGCCGGGCGAAGACCGCCAGCCAGAACAGGGGCACGGAAGTGGTCCCGCAAGCCAGCCCGATGGCCAGGGCGCCGACAAGTGTCGTGCTGGAGGTCTGGTGCGGGTAGGTGCTGGTCACCAGCGATCCTACGAACACCCAGGCCGCGGCCGCCAGAGCCACGAACAGGTAGTTGGCCAGGCGATCCCGAGGCTCCATGGCGCCAGTCTAGGAGAGATCGCGGCCGCCGAGGCCGAGTGCGGCCGGCAGGTCGTCCAGGGTGTCGATCTCCAGGTCCGCCCGCTCGGACCCCGTGGCCGCCGCCATGGGCAGCGGCGAAGAACCCGGCCGGGTCTTGACCAGGGCCGCCAGCCAGCCCACACCGTGAGCCCCGGCCACGTCAGCGCCGGGGTCGTCGCCCACGTGGAGCAGCCGCGGGCCGGAGGCCACGCCCAGCTCGAAGGCCGCGGCTTCGAAGATCCCGGGGCGCGGCTTGACCACCCCCACGCGGTGCGAGATCACTACGGCCCCCAGGTACGGCATCCAGCCCGCCGCTTGCACGAAGCGTTCGACCGAGAGGGCGTTGGGCCAGTTGGACAGGATCGCCAGCCGGTAGTGGCCGGCCAGCAGCCGCAGGATCGGGCCGACCCCCGGCGGAACCGACATCTGGCGGACGAACGCGGCCGCGTACCAGTCGAGGATGGCCTGGGTCTCACGCCGCTCGGACCAGCGCGAGGTGGTGCCGGGCGGCCAGTCCTGGTCCGGGGTGGGCGGCGGGCAGCCCCTGAGCCTCGCCAGCACTCGTTCGGCCCGAACGTCCATGTCCGCCTCGCGCCCGGCCGGCACGTCGAAGGCGAACTGGCGGAGCCTCTCCTCGGCCCAGACCGCGGCGAACTCGAGCTTCGGCAGATCCCAGGCTTCCGCTGCCCGGGCAGCGGTCTCTTCGACGAGACCCTTCATGTCGCCATCGGCGAACGCCACCAGGGTGTTGCCGAAGTCAAGGGTGACCGCCTCGATGGACCGCCCGATCTCGCGTCCGCGCTTCTCCGTCGCCTTCATCTGGCAGCGCTCGTAGGGCAGATGTCGCGGAAGGCACAGTACGAGCAGGAGAGGTAGTCGGGCGAAGCCTCGAATCGCAGCGACCGAATGCCGGCTGCGACGCGCCGGATCGAATCGCGGGCCTTGTCCAGCCGCTTGGGGTCGATCTCGGCCCGTCCTACCAGCCCAGACTCGAGGAACCACAGCTGGACAGCGTCGGGCAAGCGGCCTGCTTCCGCCTGGTAGGCCAGGGCGTAGATCTGGAGCTGCAACGAGTCGCGGGCCCGCTCGCGCGCTCGAGCCGGATCGCGGACGTCGCTCGACTTGTAGTCGGTGATGACAACCTGCTCGGGCGGGGCCGCGCTGCCTTCGGCGGCCCCCGTCCCGCCGATCACGTCCACGCGGTCCATCCGGCCCCGGACGCGGTCGCCGTCCAGCAGGAAGCTGAAGCTCCGCTCCACCATGGCCGGGATCACAGCCCCGGGCTCCAGCTGCTGCGCCCGGAAGCGCCGCAGGGCCGCCTTGCCGGCGCAAAGGCGGGCCTCCTCGTGCTCGCGCGTCAGGAAGCCCTCGTTGGACCAGGCTCGCTCGAAGGCCGTCTCGAGCTCCTCGTCGCTCATGACATGGCCTCGGGCGTGCCGCCTGTGGAACTCCTGCACGGCCTGGTGCAGCGCCGCGCCGTAGACGATGGAGTGATGGGGAGCGATCGGGACGCGCAGGACGTGCACGTACCTGTACTTGAGTGGGCAGGTCAGATAGTCGTCCACCTGGTAGAAGCTCAGAGTCAGCGGCCCCTCGATCGGGCCGCGGCCGGGCTCGGCCGGCGTTGCCTTCGATTCGAACGAGGCCAGGCTCTCCAGCGGCGGGCGGGCTCCCTCTGCGGCAGCGATGGCGACGGCCGAGCTCACGGGCCGGTCCAGTGCCTCCAGCACGAACTGGGACACCCGGCGGGCGCGCCGGCCCCCGTAGTCCGCGGCGTTGGTCAGGATCAGCTCGTCCCGGGCCCGGGTCATGCCCACGAAGAACAGCCTCCGCTCCTCCTGGAGCTGTGCGTCGCCCTCGGGCAGGGTCTCGTCGACCAGCTCCACGGGCAGCCCGAGCGGCTCGCGCCGGGCGCGGGTCGGGAAGCGGCCGTCGACCAAACCCGTCATGAATACCGTCGGGAATTCGAGGCCCTTGGCTTTGTGGACCGTCAGGACCGCCACCGCGTCCGCGTCCGGATCGAGCTCGGCCGTGGCCGGGTCGTCGCCGGCCTCGATGAGCGTCTGCAGGTGCCGGGCCACGAAGGCAACGCGATCGTCGGTCAGCAGGCCGGCCTGCGACCGGACGATGGCGAAGAACCGGGCGATGTTCTGGAGGGCCTCCTCGGCCGCCACGGACTCCGTAGCCGCCAGTCGAGCCAGCAGGCCGCTCCGGCGCAGGAAGTAGTAGAGGACCTCGCCGGCAGGTCGCTGGTGGGCCATCTCCGTGAACTCGCGCACGTCGCCGACAAGGTGCTCGAGGCCGGCCCGAGTCGCGTCACTGAGGCGCAGCAGGCCGGGCTGCCGGGTCAGCTCCTCCATCACCTCCCACAGCGAGCGGTTCCGGCGGCGCGCCGTGTTGACGATGGCGGTCATGTCCTCGCCGCCCAGGCCGTACACCTCCGAGGTTGCCAGGGCGTACATGTCCACGCTGGACGAGAGATCCGCCAGGGAGCGCAGCAAGGCCAGCAGCAGCCGAACCTCCGGGCGCGCGTACAGGCCTGACGTGCCGGAGAAGCGCCAGGCGACCCCGGCCATGTTCAGGCTGCGCAGGATGGGGTCGGCATCGGCGTTGGCCCTCACCAGGATCGCGAAGTCGCGCGGCCGGGCCCCGCCCTCGATGCGAGAGGCGATCTCCCGGGCGACCCAGTCCGCTTCCTCGGAGCCGCTCGCCAATGCCAGGTGCCGCACCGGCGGCTCCACCCCGGGCCTCTCGGCCCGCAGCCGCTTGTCCACGGCGTTGCGAACCTCCAGGCGGTCCGGGTCGTTGAAGCGGATGAGCCGGTAGGCGGCATCCAGGATGGGCGAGCGCGAACGGTAGTTGCGGCGCAGCACGATCTGGCGGCAGCGCGGGTGACGACGCCGGAACTCGAGGATGTTGCTGATCGCGGCGCCACGGAACTTGTAGATGGACTGGTCGTCGTCGCCCACCACGGCCACGTTGCCGTGGTCCGCCGCAAGCAGCTCGACCAGTTCCGCCTGGGCCCGGTTGGTGTCCTGGAACTCGTCCACCAGGATGTAGCGGTACCGGCGCTGCAGCTCCAGGCGGGCGGCGGGCGATTCGCGCAGCAGGCGCAGGGTCAATCCCACCTGGTCGCCGAAATCGAGCATGCCGGCCTCGGTCAGCAGCTCCTGGTAGCGCCCGTAGGCTCGGGCAAGCTCCTGCTCCCGCCGGGCCCGCTCGCGCAGAGCCTCCGCCTCCCCGGCTGTCGCTCCCGCCGCCGCCGCCTCGTCCGCCTTGCGGGCCAGGCCGGCGGCGAAGCTCAAGTAGGCCTGCGGAGAGACGTCCTCGTCCTTGCAGCGGCTGAACAGCGAGGCAAGCGCGCCCAGGAAACGCCCCGGATCTCCCAGGGGACGGTACTGGTCCAGCTCGAAGCGAAACAGCCGCTCACGCAGGAAGATGACCGTCTCGGGCCGGGTCAGGATCCGCGAATCGCCGCCCAGGCCCAGTTCCAGGGCAAACTCACGGACGATCCGGTCGCCGAAGGCATGGAAGGTCGAGATCGCCGCGTCGGTGTAGCCGTACGGCACCAGCTGGTCGACCCGGGTCTGCATCTCCTCCGCCGCCTTGTCGGTGAAGGTCAGTGCCAGGATCTCCGACGGCCGCGCGCGGCGCGTGGCGATGAGCCAGGCGATACGACGAGTGACGACCTGCGTCTTGCCCGTGCCGGCCCCCGCGACAACGAGCAGAGGGCCGCGGTCGTGGCAGACGGCGCGGCGCTGCTCGGGATTCAACCCCTCCAGGAGCGCGTCCAGCCCGCTGAGCGCGGGCGCATCGGCCTTGTCGACTGCGGTGCCCCAGACGGGTATCTGCTCAAGGCTCGGCGGCTCGCGCCTGGCCCGTCGCCTTGCGGCTGGCGTCATGGGCTCAGCTTGCCGGTGGCGTTGACATCTCGCGTGTCACGCTGCCGGCGAGCGATCACGCCCCGGACTCCTCCCCAACCCCGACGGCCTCCGGCTCCGGAGCTGACGCCTTCCCAGACGTCTTCCGCTCTGGGGTGGCAGGCGCCGCCTTCACCTTCGAGGGCTTGCGGCCGGGCTTGGCGGCCGGCGACGGCTTGGCCAGGCTGGAGGTCGAGGCCGTGCCTCCCGTCTTCCGGGCTGGGCGCTCGCGAGCCGGCTTCCTGGCCGGCCGCGGAGCCACCTCGGGCTCGGGCATACCGGCCGGCGGCGGTGTCCCGCCCTGGGAGACGGCGATGCCCACAGCCTTCTCCTCCTCAGTCGAAAGCGGGCTCTCGCAGATACCCTCGAAGATCGCCTTGGCGTAGATCCTCGTGCCTGCCCGCGAGTGGAGGCTGCTGATGACGAAGCCATCGTTGTTGGCATCCAGCATCGCCAGGGCGAAGCTCTGGTTCCCGCCCGTGTCGTCGAAGGGATTGAACCGGACCAGCCCCAGCCTGCTGAAGTGCAGCCGCGCCACGCCCTCCAGCACGGCCGTCCGGGCCGCGACCTCCTCCAGGTCGTGGGCGACGTGGATGACCGTCTCCAGGTGCGAGCTGAGGACCCCCTCCAGGCTCTCTCCATCGGCGCCCATGGTGAGGTAGTCCAGGCGGTGGCTGAGCCTGGCCAGGCGGCGATCCTGGATGAAGAACATGCCGATCATCAGCAGCAAGACGACGCCGCAGATGAAGATGAAGAGAGTGCCTAGCTGACCCACACCAACCTCCTCTGGAACCCGCCGAGTCTACCAGTCGAACCGGCTGAGCCGCAGGCGAGAAGGCCGCCTACTCCACTCGAGGCCGCCCGTCTCCGGACAGGGATGCTATGCTCGGCCGGCAATCGAACGACCAAGCGGAGGCCTCTCCACACCATGGCCAAGAGACACCGCGGCTCGCATCGTCACGGCCAGCGGCGATCCGACCGACGTGCCCCTCGTTTCCAGCCCAGGCCCGCCTCCCAGGCGACCCAGGGCCTGACGGCCGCCGAGGAAGCCCGCGCCGCGGAGCTGGAATCGCAGATCCTGGCCCAGGAACGGCCCGACCTGCCCGGCCGCCCCCGCGACCAGGTGGAGCCCGCCCAGGCGCCGATGCCGCGCTCCAGCAGCCCGCTGGCCGTCAAGGCGGCGGCGGAGTACGCCTACGTCAGCCGCGACGTGCGGCGCATCCTGCGCATCGGCGGATCGATGCTGGTTATCCTCGCCACCGTCTTCGTGCTGGTCCGGGTTCTGAACGTAGTCAGCATCTAGGCCGACAGGCCGGATCCAGGCCGGCCACGTCGGGCCGCCCAGCCGCCCAACCGGCGGACGAGTAGCATCCGGTCATGCCCAGTCGCAGGATTCCCGCAGCCGGTCAGCAGCCTGTCTTCACTCCGCCTCCCGACCGTCAGCCCCTGGCTGCCCGGATGCGTCCGCGAAGCCTCGACGAGGTCGTCGGCCACGAGCGCCTGATCGGCGAGCGGGGACCGCTCAGACGCGCTGTGGAGCGGGGCCGGCTGGGCTCCATCCTGCTGTGGGGCCCGCCCGGCAGCGGCAAGACCAGCCTGGCGCGAGTTCTGGCGGATGCCGTCGGGGCCGAGTTGGTGCCGATATCGGCCGTCATGAGCGGCGTGGCCGAGGTTCGGGCCTTGATCGCCGAGGCTCGCGACCGCCTGGCTCTGCACGGGCGCCAGACCGTCCTGTTCATCGACGAGATCCACCGCTTCAACAAGGCTCAGCAGGACGCCCTGCTGCCGCATGTCGAGGAAGGCACCGTGACCCTGGTCGGGGCGACGACCGAGAACCCCTACTTCGAGGTCAACTCGGCCCTGCTGTCGCGGTTGCGAGTCTACAGGTTGGAGCCGCTGACCGACGAAGAGGTGGCGACCGTCGTGCGGCGAGCCCTTGCCGACGCGGACCGGGGCCTGGCCGGAAACCTGGGACCGGACGGATGCGTAGGGCTGGCCCAGGAAGCTTTCGACCACCTGGTCGGTCTCTCGGCTGGCGACGCCCGCCAGGCCCTCAACGTCCTCGAGAGCGCCGTCTCGATCGCCGAATCGGAAGGCATCCGCGACGAGGCGGGCCACGTGTCGCCTCGCCTGACCGACATAGAGGCCGCTGCTCAGCAGCGCGCGTTGGCCTACGACCGCGCCGGCGACGGCCACTACGACACCGTCAGCGCCTTCATCAAGAGCATCCGGGGCAACGACCCGGACGCCGCCCTGTACTGGCTGGCCTCGATGATCGCCGCCGGCGAAGATCCCCGCTTCGTCGCCCGCCGCCTGATCGTGCTCGCCTCGGAGGACGTCGGGCTGGCCGACCCACGAGCGATGGAGATAGCCGTTGCCGCCGCCCGGGCCCTCGATTGGGTGGGCCTGCCCGAAGCTCAGTACGGCCTGGCCGAGGCCACGATCTACCTGGCCGCGGCACCGAAGTCGAATCGGGCCGGGCGAGCCTACTGGGCCGCCATGGCGGACGTCCTGGACCGCGGCTCGCTGGCCGTGCCCCTCCATCTCCGTAACGCGGCTCACCGGGCAATGCGCCAGTTCGGGGTCGGCGTCGGCTACCGCTACCCGCATGACTACGAAGGCGCCGACGTCGAGCAGCAGTACCTTCCCGACGAGCTGCGCGACCGCCGTTACTACCTGCCCTCGGAGTCCGGCATCGAGCCGCGCATCCGGGAGCGGCTGGAACGGCTGCACCAGGCGCGGGACGCGGCGGCCGGCAAGCCCAGGCGCAGCAAGGGCGGCCCCGAGGTCGATGCCATGAGAGTGGCGGGCCGGGTGATGCGAACTCGCGAGACAGGCCGCCAACGCGCCTCTGCCGGCCAGCGGGAGGACGCCCTGGCCGCCGCTGACGGTGCCCCGGCAGATGCGCCCTCCGAAGACGGCGGGACGGCCGGATAGCGAGCGGCCGGTGCGCCGGCGGCGGTTCGAACGCCAGCGGGTGGTGCGCCGGCGAAACTGAGTCGTTCGACGTATTTCGGATTCCTGGCGGCCGGAGCAGGATTGAGCCGGTCGCGAAGGATCCGAACCGGACCTCAGCCCCGGATACCAGCCCGACGGGCCCACACGAGGATCATTGGATCTCGCGCATGCACCAAGCGGCCCAGGTGCGCAAGTGCAACGAAACTGATAGGGGCGACGGCTGCGGCGACCGGTCCGGCTTCTCTGCGGCAGCCCGATACTAGTAGCCTCTCCAGCTTGGGGACAGCGCCATGTCGCGTGTGCATGCTGTCTCGCCCTTGGCGGACACAGCCTCGTACCGTGGGCCCAGCCCGAGTGCGAGGACGGCCCGCCTCGACGGGGCACGCCGCAAACGGACCGTTTCAGAAGACTACATAGAGCGCGCCATGCTCCTCTGGCCTCGCCTGGACAGAGCCAAGCTGCGCAGGGCGGCCGACGATCCGGCCCGCCTGGCAGGGCTCATCGAGCGCCGAACTTCTCAGCCGCGCGACGTCATCGTGGCCATGTTGACAGGCGAGGCCGAGAGCCTCGCGGCCCGCGTCGACGGCTCCGCGGACTTCGACTCGGGACGGTCGGAGCCCGCTCGACTGGCCCTCCGCGTCGTGCGAACCGACTCAGACCCCCGGGCCAAAGTACGCGATCTACCCGCCTGAGCGCCGCCTGCGCAACCGTTCTGGCTCAGGGCTCCAGGTCGAGGGCACGCACATGCCGCGGCCGGAAGATTGCGATCGGCCGGCGGTCGAAGGCGGCTACCCGAGTGATGCCGAGCCGCTCCGCGGTTGCCACCAGCACCGCGTCCGCCAGGCGAGGCCGATACTCGGACGCCTGGCGCATCAGTTCGGCCGCCCGTGCCAGATCGGTCTGACTCGGGGCCACGACCCGGACTCCGCCGCCGGCCACGGCGTCCAGCAGAGCCAGCGTGGCCTTCAGCCCAAGCTCTCGCTGAAGCAGCAAGTCCGCCTCGCCCAGGGTGAGGGCGCCCACCAGCAGTGGCTCGTCCACCCTGCCGAACCAGTCCAGGGCCGCCCTGTGGTTGAGGTCCGACTGGTCGGCAGCGGCCATGATGGCGCTGCAGTCGAGCAGGATGGCCATACCCCTCCCTATTGCGGCTCCGGGCCCGGCCGCTGACCCGCTTCGCGCCGCGCGATCTGCCGGCCGTCCAGCGACAGGCGCCCGTGATCGCTCCGCCCCACGGCCAGGAACGGCAGATCCGGCGTGGTGTCGTTCGCGCCCAGGTAGCCCTCCACGGCTGCGGCGATCACCGCCGTCTTCGTCCAGCCGGACCGAGCGGCATAGCGGTCGAGTCGCTCCAGCAAGTCCGCGTCCATCAGGATCGTTGTTCGCTTCTGCATATGCGGTCATATATACCACGCTGGCGCGGAAACGCAACCGCCCCTACCATCGGCCTCGGACTGCCATCCCAAGGAGGAGAAACCACGTGAACCGCTTCGAGGCCAATCTCCGGATTCCCGGCCCGACCTCTTTGCCGGATGCCGTGCGCGAGGCCGGCGCCCGACAGATGGTCAACCATCGGGGTCCGGAGTTCGCCGCTCTCCAGAACGGCATAGTCGAGCGCCTCAAGAGGGCCTTCAAGACCGAGAACGACGTCCTGATCGTCACCGCGGCGGGAACGGGCGGTCTCGAGTCGGCCATCGTCAGCTTCCTCTCGCCGAACGACAAGGTCCTGGCCATCACCATCGGCGCCTTCGGCGACCGCTTCGCCAAGATCGCCACGGCCTACGGCGCGGACGTAACCAAGCTCGCCTTCGACTGGGGCCAGGCCGCAGACCCGGCCAAGGTGCGCGACGCGCTCTCGGAAGGCGGCCCGTGGAAGGCCGTGCTCATGACCCAGAACGAGACTTCGACGGCCGTAACCAACCCGATCTCCGAGCTGGCCAAGGCCGTCCACGAGCTGGCACCGGACGCCCTGGTGATAGTCGACGCCATCAGCGGCCTGGGCGCCGTGCCGTTCGAGACCGATGCCTGGGGCCTGGACATCGTCGTAAGCGGCTCCCAGAAGGCCTGGATGGTCGCCCCTGGTCTTTCCCTGGTAGCGGTGTCACCGCGCGCCTGGGAGGCCGCGGCGACGGCCAAGATGCCCAAGTTCTACTTCGACCTGCTCGCGCACAGGGCCAGCGCCGAGTCGGGCCAGACCCCCTGGACCCCGGCCGTGGGCGTCATGTTCCAACTGGACGTGGCCCTCAGCCTGATCGAGCAGGAGGGCCTGGAGGCGATCTGGAAGCGCCATGAGGCCGTTGGAGCAGCCGTGAGGGCCGGCCTCACGAAACTCGGGTTCAAGCTGCTCGCCGACCCAGCCTTCGCCTCCAACACGGTCACCGGCGCCTGGATCCCCGAGGACCTCGACTGGAAGACCTTCAACGGCAAGCTGCGCGCGCTCGGGCTCGTGGTGGCCGGCGGGCAAGGCAACCTCAAGGGCAAGATCTTCCGGATCGGCCACCTGGGCCACGTCACCGTGCCCAGCATCCTCAACGCCGTGGCGGTCCTCGAGCAGGCCCTGCTCGAGCTGGGCCGGCCGGTCCAGCCCGGAGCGGCCGTCGGGGCCGCCCAGGTAGCCGCCCTGAAGGCCATGGGCCTGGCGAAGTAAGGAGCCACAATGAAGATCCTCGTTGCCGAGCCCCTGGCCAAGCAGGGCCTCGAGATCCTCCGCGCCCACCACGAGGTGGACGAGAAGATCGGTCTCTCCCCCGAAGACCTGGCGGCATGCATCGGCGACTACGACGCTCTGCTGGTCCGAAGCCAGGTCAAGGTGACGGCCGACATCATCGCCCACGCGACGCGCATGGTCGTCATCGGCCGGGCAGGCGTGGGCGTGGACAACGTCGACCTGGAAGCCGCCACCAAGGCCGGCATCGTGGTCGTCAATGCCCCCACCGGTAACACTACCTCGGCCGCAGAGCAGACGATCGCGCTGATGCTGGCGGTCGCCCGCAAGACGGCCGCCGCCGATGCCTCGATGCGCAAGGGCGAGTGGAAGCGCAGCTCCTTCACCGGCGTCGAGCTGCGCGGCCGGACTCTCGGCATCGTCGGCCTGGGCAAGATCGGCATGGCCGTGGCCGACCGAGCCCGCGGCCTGGAGATGAACCTCATCGGCCACGACCCCTTCGTGACCGCCGACCAGGCGGCTCTGCACGAGGTCGAGCTCGTCGAGCTGGACGCGCTTCTCGAGCAATCGGACGTCATCACGGTCCACGTGCCGCTCAACAAGACCACCAAGGGCATCGTCAATGCCGGCAACGTTGGCAAGCTCAAGCCCGGGGTGATGCTGGTCAACGTGGCCCGGGGCGGCGTCTACGACGAGGCCGCCGTGGCCCAGGCCCTGGCGGACGGCAAGATCGCGGGCGCCGGCTTCGACGTCTACGATCCGGAGCCTCCCGTCGATTCGCCGATCCTGACGGCACCGAACGTCACCCTGACGCCTCACCTCGGGGCACTCACGACCGAGGCCCAGCAGCGGGTGGCCGAGGAGGCCTGTGAGCAGGTCGTCGACGTGCTGGCCGGGCGCTCGGCCCGCTACGCCGTCAACGCCCCGCTTCTGACGCCCGAAACCGCCCGCGCCATCGCGCCCTACCTGCCCCTCACCGAGATCCTGGGACGGTTCGCGGCCCAGTACCTGCGCGGCGCCGTCAACTCCCTGACCGTCGAGGTGGCCGGCGACCTGGCCGAGTGCGACACCTCGCATCTCAGCGCCGCAGCGCTGCGGGGCATCCTGGCCGACGTGACAAGCGAACGGGTCAACTTGATCAACGCCGCCTTCCTGGCCAAGAGCCGCGGCCTGACGGTCAACGAGAGCAAGGCCCACGAGGCGGGCACTTTCGCCTCGCTGGTCACGCTGACCGTCGACGGCGACAAGGGCAAGGTGGTCGTGGCCGGCACCGTCGCCAACGGCGAGCCGCGGATCGTCCGCATCGACGACAACTGGATCGACATGGCGCCTGCGCCGCTGATGCTGGTCACTCATCACCAGGACAAGCCCGGCACGATGGGCCGCATCGGCATTATGCTCGGCGAGGCCGACGTCAACATCAGCTCCATGACCCTGGCCCGCACGGCACCCAGGCAGAACGCGCTGATGCTGCTGGCCGTCGACGACGACGTTTCGGACGAGATCGCGGCCAGGATCAAGAATGAGCCCGCCGTCCTGGACGTGTGGGTAATCCGGGCCGGGGTGTGAGCTTGAACTCCTCTATGCGGGACGCGGAGCGGCCTTCGGGGGCCGCTTCGCTCATTCCTTCCGGTCTCGACGGGGTGCTGGTCCTGCTGCGCCACGGCGAGACCGAGTTCATCGTCCAGCGTCGCTTCCAGGGTCAGATGGAGGCGCCGCTCAGCCGTCGCGGCGAGCAGCAGGCGCGCCTTGCCGGCGTCCGGCTGGCCGATCCCGGCGCGGACCCGCCGCTGCCCATACCCGACGCACCGCCCTGCCTCTTCGTCAGCTCCCCCCTGGAGCGGGCCCGCCGCAGCGCCGATCTGGTGGCGGCCGCTTTCGGGGAAGCGGGCCGGCCCATTCCCCCACTCCGCTCGGAGGCCGGCCTGTCGGAGATCGCCCAGGGAGAATGGGAGGGGCTCAGGGACGAGGAGATCAGCGCCCGGTTCGGCGATTCGCTGGCCGCCTGGCGTCGCTGGCCGGACCGATTCCACGCCCCGGGCGGCGAGTCTCTCGAGCAGGTCCGCAGCCGCGTCGAGGAGGCCCTGGGCCGGCTGCTGGGCGAGATGGCGGCCGGGGCTACGCCGGGCACGATGGACCGCCATCAGGTCCTGGGTTACGCCGACGACGTGGAGACCGACCCACGCTGGGCCCTCGTCGTCGCCCACGGTGGCATCTTCCGCGTCGTCGTGTGCTGCCTGCTCGGCCTGCCGGCGCATCATTTCTGGAACTTCGACTTCGGCCTGGGCGCGATCACAGTCATCGAGGTCCGAGCCGGGCGGGCGGTCATCCGGGCCCTCAACCTGGAGGATCACCTTGGCCGCGCTGTCACCGATATGGCGGCCTCGCCCGGGGCCGACGAGACCCCGCCGCGCCCGGAAGGCGCTCTGTAGCGGCGATCGGCCTCAGCGACGCGTGCTCCCCCGCCGGTCCCGCCGTTGGCCGGGCGCAGCAGGTCGCCGGCCGGGCAGCTTGAAGATCAGCCGCAGCAGCGCCCCCCGGACCCGCCGCTCAGCCGCCTGGAGCGTGCTCAGCCGCTCCTCGCTGAGCTGCCGCTTGCCGTACACGACCTCCACCTCGGCCATGGCCACGACCCCGAGGGGATCTCGCACCCCCGGTACGATGTCGGCCAGCATCCCGGTGTACTCGTAGATGGTCTGGGTGGGCTTCGGCCTGAAGCCCAAGCGGCTCGCGAGCCGGACGATGCCTCGATACACGCTGTCAGGCGCCTGCGGTCGCCCGGGGCGCCTGTTCCAGATCAGGATCACGGCGCCGAGCGTCACGATGGCCAGGACCGCGGGCAGCAGCAGGCCGAAGGGGCCGCTGGGGCCGCCGAGTGGGCCGCCCGCGCCACCCGCTCGCTCGCCCGGCTCATAGGGCGTCTGGCCCGGCCTGACCGTGCGGTTCGGGTCGCTCGAGAAGCTGGGCGCCGGGATCGCTTCGACTGCGCTGCCCGGGGGCAGCTCCGTCGGGCTGCCAACCCCGCCGCCCGTGGGATCGAATGGGATCCAGCCGTAGCCCAGGAAGTAGACCTCCACCCAGGCGTGGCGCTGCTGGGCGGTCACCTGCTCGATCAAGGTGTGCTGCTCCAGCCTGCCCGGCAGGAACCCCACCACGTAGCGCGCCGGGTAGCCCTCCAGGCGCATCAGCATCGTCATCGTCGTCGCGAACTGTTCGCAGAACCCGTGCCGGGAGATGGCGAAGCAGTCTACCGTCGAGAGCCCGACGCAACTCCGGGCCAGGTCGCCGATGTCGCTGTCGTAGGTGAACCTGTCGGGGTCCTGCAGGTACTCCTGGATCGCCTTGGCAGCGTCGTAGGCGTTGGCGAAACGCCCTGTCTGCGGAACCATGTCGTACCCCTGGACGGCGGCCTCGTGCCTGATCTCGAGCAGCAGCGACCTGGCGTCTTCGCCCAGGAACTCCACGCCCTGGGTGTACCTGGTCAGCAGCTCGGCCGGCAACTGCGTCCCGGCGTGCCGCAGCCGCCATTCGGTGAGGCCCTTGCCGGCAGGATCCGGGTCGGGGATGAAAGCCGTGACGGTGTAGTCCTGGGCCGTGGTCGGATACCAGACGATCGCCCGATCGGTCTCGTAGGTGCCGATGGCCACCCGGTCCACCTGAACGCTGACGGAATCCGGCTCGTTCGCCACGACCATGTGCCGGAGCGACGTGTCCTGGACGTGAACCACGTATCGGAATTCGATACGACCGGGCGTCTGCGAGCCCACCGCGTCCGCCGTGGCCGCCGTCAGGGCGTCGCCCGCCCCCACCGTGATCTGCTTCGTCTGGGGGCCGATCGCCCAGCCCGTCGTCCTGAACTCGTCATAGGCGGCGACGCGCCACTTCGACGTCCGGGCCTGATCGGGTAGCTTGACGGTGAAGACCTCGGTGGGAGCGGAGCTGAAGGAGGTCCCGATGGTGACCGACGCCGCGAAATCCGAGCCGGTGTTGATGCGGCTCTGGCCGCCCACCGGCAGGTAGCCGCTGACCCAGGAGGCGAAGTCGCGGAAGGTCGGGTCGAACGGCGACAAGGCGGAGGCCAGCGGGGCCGAGCTGGCGACACTGGTCAGGATCAGGGACGCGCAAATGGCCAGCGAGGCGAAGCCCAACCCGCCCTCCAGGTGTGGCGTCTTGAAGTCGCCGCCTTTCCAGACCCTATGCCGGAGCCAGCTGGCTCTCTCCTCGGCCGCATGGGCCTGCAGCAGCAGGGCCAGGGCCGCCGCGCTGAACAGGACCAGGTCCCAGAACTGGTCGGTGTACGTCAGGCACATGTTGGCCACGAGCAAGACGGCCATCAGCAACACCCCGGTCACCGCCCGGTGGTAGCCGAAGATGTCGTAGGACGCGGCCTGGGCTGTGCCCCAGACCAGGATCCCGATCAGCAGACAGAAGTGCCCGTACTGCGTGGTCGAAACCTGGTGGCGCCAGGTGAGGTCCAGGTAGGCCTGGGTCACCGACTCAGCCGTGGCGTTGAACCAGCCGACCAGCCCGGGTTCGGCGTTCGGCATCTCCGCCCCTACCGCCTCGATGATCAGGAAGGCGCCTATGGCCGCCCCGAACAGGTGGGCCAGCCAGGGCGACATGTCGAGACGGGCGCTGAAGTAGCCCCACAGCGCTCCGGCAACGGCCAGCCAGATGACGAACCCGGTCAGGTTGTCACGGCCCAGGATCCAGCGAGCGTCGGCCAGCGACCAGGCCATCGCCGCCGCCATGATCCCCACCAGGAAGAGGCTGATCCAGCCTTCTTCCGGCTCCATGCGAGCAGCCAGGCGGCCCAGCAGCCCCGGCTCGTCGGAGCCGCGATCGTCGTAGCGTGAGCCGCCTCGTTCTGCCGTCCAGGCGCTCATGCCAGGACCGTCCCAAGGTCATCGCCGGCGCGCACCGGACAGGTCTTGAGATCGTATTCGGCCAGGGCGAAATGCAGCGCGCGCTGGTCCTGGCCGTCGTCGATCGGAGCGTCGTCCTCACGACGATGACGCGGCCGAGACGCCCACTCGTAGCTGGCGCCGTCCAGGGTAACGACGACCGTCGCCACTCCCCGGTTCCGCAGGCCGATGAGGGCCCGCACCCAGTTGCGATCCACCGAGGGCGTGACCACAACCGCCGTCATCCCCTGGCGCAGCCTTGGCAGCCCCGCCAGCAGGGCCTCGGCCAGCGGCATCCGGCCGTCGCCCTCTACGGCCGCCAGGAGCTGCATGATCTTCATCCGCTGGCGCGGGCCGCGGTCGGCCGGGATCGAGACGAGCCTGTGGCCGCTGGTCGTCACGCCGACGGCGCGGTTCTCGAGGATGGCGTCATGGGCCACTGAGGCCGCGATGCGCAGGATCTCTTCGACGGTGGATTGGTCACCCTGGCCGGCCTGGACCGACGAGTCGAGATCAACGAAGAGCCAGACGTCGGCCGTCTGCTCCAGGTCGAACTCCTTGACCTGGATCTCACCCAGCCGGGCCGTGCTGCGCCAGTGGATCCGGTTGAAGCTGTCCCCGGGCGCATAGGGCCTGATGGCCGTGGCCAGCGGCGTCGTCTGAAGCGTCCGCTCCGGCGCCGAGTGCGTGCCCTCCAGGTTGGCGTTGGGCAGCCGCCAGCGTGGCAGCGGGAAGACGCGTGGGAAGACGGTGACCACGCTGGGGCGGCCGACGGTGGCTGCGGCCTCGAAGAAGCCGAAGGGGTCGCCGGTGCGGACGACCATCGGCTCTATCCGGTACGTCCCCCGCCGGGTGAGGGGCACTATCGCCACCCACGACCGGTTGGCCCAGGAGCGCAGCCCCAGCGCCCGGCCGGGCAGCGCCACCGAGAGGTCGGTCGGGTTGTAGACCTCGAGCCAGGGCTTGGGCAGCCCGCCGGCGTTGGAGATGCTGTAGGTAACTCGCAGATCGTCACCCACATGGCCCTGGCGATGGTCGACGCGGTAGCCGGCTTCCAGATCTGCCAGGCCGAACCTGGTCAGGATGTAGCTGCCGCCGATGGCCAGCAGGCCCAGGTAGACGATGTAGAAGAGAAACCCGAGGCCCGTCGAGAAGGCCGCGATCAGCAGGACCGAGGCGACGATCAGGAACTGCAGACGCCGGATCACGACGCGACGCCCCGGCCGACGTCAGCGGGCCGCGCTGCTGGTGGCGCCCCGCTGGACCCTGCTGCGCGTCGCAGAGGGCTGCCTCTTGGCCGGCGCGACGTTGCGGGTCGTGTCGACGGGGACGGTGTTCAGCAGCTCGGTCACGACCTGACGTGGGTCGATGTCGTGCATGGAGGAGCTGGTCTTGATGATCAGGCGATGGGCCAGGCAGGCTTCGGCCAGGGCCTTGACGTCGTCCGGGATGACGTAGTCGCGGCCGGTGAGAGCCGCCAGGGCCTGCCCCGTCCGATACAGGGCCAGTGAGCCGCGAGGAGAAGCGCCCAGATACACGTCGGGGTGAGTTCGAGTGGCGTTCACCAGCCGGACGATGTAGTCGGCAACCGACGGGTCGACGTAGATGTCGCGCACGGATCTCTGAAGGTGGAGCAGGTCGTCCACCGCCAGAACCTGCTTGGTGTCGTCGAGCGGATGGCTGATCTTCTGCTGGTCCAGGATCGTCTGCTCGTCGGCGTGGCTCGGATAGCCGAGCCGGATGCGCATCATGAAGCGGTCCAGCTGGGCCTCGGGCAGGGCGAACGTGCCCTCGTACTCGATCGGGTTCTGGGTGGCAATGACCAGGAACGGCTCCGGCATGGCGTAGGTGGTGCCGTCGATCGTCGCCTGATGCTCCTCCATGCATTCGAGGAGCGCCGACTGCGTCTTGGGCGTGGCCCGGTTGATCTCGTCGGCAAGCACAACCTGGGCCATGATCGGCCCCGGGCGGAATTCGAACTCCTGCGTCTGGCGGTTGAAGATCGACAACCCGGTTACGTCCGACGGCAGCAAGTCGGGCGTGAACTGGATTCGCCGGAAGCTGCAGCCCAGGCTGCGCGCCACCGCCTTGGCCAGCATGGTCTTGCCCGTGCCCGGAACGTCTTCGATGAGCAGATGACCGCGACACAGAAGGGCGACGAGCGTCAGCCGGACTTCCTGGCGCTTGCCGATGATGACGCGTTCGACGTTCGCCGCGACTCTGTCGCCGGTTTGCTTGATGCTCGCCATCTGTCTCTCTTCCGGTGTTGTCGAGGCTGTCAATGCCCGCCGATGGCGCAGTGGTCTGAACGCCGGCCGCTTCGAGATCGTTGGCGGGATCGCCACATAGTACGCCGAGTCGCGCCAGACCTCCCTGCAGCACCGGCAAGGCGCCACCGAGCCCGCCTTTCCAGGACAGACGAATTAGCGGGCCCAGATGTTCACCGGTCCGGCGCCCGAGCCTACCAGACCTCACCGCACTCGACACGATTCGGGGGTTGGGCCTATCCTGTTACCTTGCGAAGCGCCTTGCGAACGGTGGGACCTTCGGACCGCCGAGCACCGTACCAGCAGGGCGGCTCACGAATCGACGCAGACGGCGTAACCTGCAGCCAAGCCCCAGCCGGCCTGCCCCCGGCACAGAACGAGATCGAGCATGCAAGATTTCACCGACTCGTACTGCGAGCGGTGCGGCACCCGCTACACCTTCGGCCAGCCGAAGGAGAAGAAGCCGGCCATGGCCACCGCTCGGACCCTGGCCCGCGGTTTGAAGCACTTCGTCATGAACGACAGCTCGACCATCGACGACGCGATGGCCGCCGCCCGGATCGACGAGGAGCGCGAGTCCGCAGCCCAGATCACGGAGGAGTTCCACAAGGTCTTCAGCTTCTGCATGACGTGTCGGCAGTACGCCTGCGAGAAGTGCTGGAACCCGAACCAGAGCGCCTGTCTGTCCTGCGCTCCGCTGTGGGACACGGAGCCCGTCGCCCCGGAAGGCCATCTGATCATCCGAACCCCGACGACCAGCCACTCGCCGGCCGCCCAGCAGGAAGCTCCCTCCCAGCCCGAGACCGACCTGGAGGAGATCCTCCGCCAGCGCTCGGCGGACCTTGCCGCAGCGGACACGAGTCGCAGAACTGCCGGCGAAACCCGCCGCCAGGCTCGCCGGGACGAGAAGGCAGCCGCGAAGCTGCGCGCCCAATCCGAGACCTGGAAAGCCCAGGACGACGGCTGGACCCTCTGGCCGTCAGACCAGGCTGAGGCGGCCTCGCCATTGCCGGCCCCTCCCCCGCCGGCCTCGCGCCCACCCCAGCCGGCTCCGAGCGAGATGAACCTCACTCCGGACGAGCTGCAACTGGTCCAGTCCGAGCTGGACACGCCGCCCTATCAGGAGCCTGACGAGCCGCGACCCAAGCGCGGCGGACGGTCCTCGGGCGAACGTGCCCCCACCCAACCGGAGGCGGCTCCGCCCTCGTCTGACTTCGATCCCCTCGGCTCCCTGAGCCAGCCCGCCGACGCCACCCCGCCGGCCGTCCCGCCTCAGCCCAAACCCCGCTCCAAGCACGGCCCCGTGCTGGGCCGCCTGCTGGGAGGACAGCGACCTGCAGCCGACGCCGAGGCCGGTCAAGCCAGGGCCAAGCCCGCCCGTGGCGGGCGGTCGGGCAAGAGCCGCCGCGGATCGAAGACCGAGGCGGCCCGGCCGGCCGAACCCTGGCCGCACGTGACACCCTGGGCCGAGAGGCCGATAGCCCACCACGACTGGTCGGCTGAACCGGAGGCCGCGCCGGCACCGCAGCAGCAGGCGCCCGAGGAGCCGCAGATCTCCGAGGCGCCCGCGCCCGCTGAGCGTCTCGGCCCGGTCAAGTGGGAGGAACCCTCTCCCTGGCAGGAGCCAGTACCGCAGCAGCAGGAGCCGGTGCCGCAGCCCCCCGTTCAGGGTGGGTCTCAGTTCGAGCAGTCCCCCGCCTCCTGGCTTGCGGCAGCCAAACGCTCACCCGAGCCGGCGCAGGCCCAGCCCGCCTCTCAGGCCCCTGAGACGCCGCCTGCCCCCTCTCCAGCTCCACCCCAGGAGACCCCGGCCGCAGCACCCCCGAGCAGCCGGCCCGCCGCGCCCGCGGAGCAGTCCCAGCTCTGGCCCCCTGTCGGCACCCGGTGGCCGCCCAAGCCCACCCCCGAGGCTGCCTCCTGGCCTGCCGCGAACGCCGACGTGGCCGCCTCCATGGCAGCCCGCAACCAGCTGAACCAGGCTGCCCAGGATGAAGCCGCCCTCGTCTCGGCGATGTGGGCGGAATCGGCCCAGCGGGTCATGGACAAGGGCTCGGCGCGGGTCTGTTACCGCTGCGCGCTGCCGCTATCGATGCACGCCCGCTACTGCCGCCGCTGCGGCACCAACCAGCAGGGCTGAGCGCTCAGTCGAGCTCCTCGAAGAGGCCCGGCTGCAGGTCGTCGACGTGAGCTGACCCGTGGGGCCGCAGCAGAGCCCTCACCTGGGCCCTGCGGACGAAGCGCCGGTTGCCGAGCTTGATCGTTTGCAGCTGTCCGGAGCGCGCCCAGCGGCCGATCGTGTCCGCCTGGAAGTGCACGTTCGCGGCAGCCAGCAGTTCAGCCGCTTCCGAGAGGGAGATCCAATCGGCGGGCGGCTTCGACATCGCTCAGTTGCCTTCCCCTGCGGTCGAGCTCGCGCTGGGGCTCGGGCTCGGGCCGGCTTCCTTCGCGGTAGCCACCTCGCCGGCCGCTGCCGGACCGCGCGCCTTGTCGGACGACCGAGACGGCCCCCTCTCCTTCCGCGCCCAGCCGCTGCCCTTGAAGTGAACCGCCAGGGGCGCGAAGGACTTCCGCATGGGACTGCCACAGACGGGGCAGGCCGAAGGCCCGGCGCCGTGCAGAGGATGGACCACCTCTACCTCGTGGCCGCAGGCGGTGCAGACGTAGTCGTAGGTAGGCACGGTTCGCCGACTCAGCCGCCCATGCGCATGCCGCACTTGGGGCAGTAGAAGGCCCTCTCGTGCCCCGAGTTGAAGCCGCAGTGGGAGCATGCGGGCCCGCCCTGCTTGCTGGCCAGCGTGGGCCGTTCGACAGTCACCACGCCCATGGCGTATTCGTCGGCCAGGATGCTGTTGAAAACGGCGGCCATCGCTCGCGATGCGTTGCGGTCGGTGTCGCCGCGCACGCCCTTGCCGCCATAGCCGACGACCGCCCTGGCGATCAAGTCGCCGCTCATCTCGTCCCAGTGTGAGGCGACGCCACCGACGATGGCCCCGAAGTCAGGGTAGCCCGAGGTGTCCGTTTCACCCTCGAGGAGGCCGCAGACGAGCGTGTCGAAGGCCAGGTCGATCGCGTCGGTGCCCTCCAGCACGACCAGCGCATGGCGGGCGATGGGAGACCGCTTGCGGTGGTAGGTGAGCCACTCCGGGGCGCCGGGCATCTTGAATATGAAGGGCGAGGCCGCGTTCAACTCCACCGGATAGGGCTCGATGAGCTCGGGCTCGCCCTGGGCGCAGCCTTGCAGCATCCGGGCCAGTCGGGCCGGCACGCCGGGCGTGTTCTGGAGGCGGACGCTCTCGCTGCTCTTGGCAACGTACGACAGCTTGAGCGCGAATTCCTCGCCCTTGACCTCACCCACCGAACGCGGAGTCTCCGGCGTCGGCGCCTTGTTGCCTTTCCCAAAAAGCGGCACAGTCGCTCCCTTTCGAACGCTGCGAACTCGACCCTATCGTAGCAGCCGTCGGGCGCGAGGTTTTCGGTCAGGATCGGCCCTCGAGCCGCTCCGAGAGCCGGGCGACGAGCGCCTCCAGCTCGGTGGCTCGGGACCTGGCGCCATCGACGACCGCCCGGGGGGCCCTGGAAACGAAGGCCTCGTTGGCCAGCCGAGCGCGAGCCGCGGCGAGCATGCCTTCGGCCTCGGCCAGCTCCCGCTCCAGGCGGGCCCGATCGCGTTCGGTTTGCGACTCGTCGCGAGCGGCAGGCCGAACCGCAGCCTCGACCTCACCCGCGACGACGGCCAGGCTGCCGGCGACCGCTTGCCGGATCGGCTCCGGCGAGGGCTCACGACGCAGCGGCCGGGCCCGGGAAAGCCGCTCCAGGGCCGGTGCCAGGGCCTCGAAAGCAGGCCCCAGCCTGTCAGGCACATACACATCGACCGGCAGCCAGGCGGCCGGCTCGACACGCGCCTCCGAGCGGGCGTTGCGAACGGCCCGGACCAGGTCCAGCAGCTCCGCAACCTGCCGCTCCGCGGCCGCGTCCGTGGCATCGGCCGTCGATTCGGGCCACCCGGCTACGATGAGCATCTCCGGGTCGGCAGCGGCGTGCGGCAGCCGCTCCCAGATCGCCTCCGTCACGAAGGGCATGATGGGGTGGAGCAGGTGCAGATACGTGTCCAGGGCCATGACCAGGGCCCACCACGTCGCCTCGCGTTCCGCGGCCGGCAGCGACTGGTCGCCCAGGCGGATCTTGGCCAGCTCAACGCCCCAGTCGCAGTACTCGTTCCAGATCGCCTCGTACAGGAGCTGGCTGGCATCGCCGAAGGCGTACTGGCCGAGCGACTGGTCGACCGCAGCCACCGTTGCCGAGGCGCGAGACAGGATCCAGCGTTCCGCAGGCCCCATCTTCGAACGATCGGGCGGCTGGCGCGCGGCGTCCGCGGGGATCGAATCCGGGCGGGCGCCCAGCACGAAGCGAGCCACGTTCCACAGCTTGTTGGTGAAGTTGCGGGCGTTCTCGAGCTTCTCCCGGCCCAAGCGTGAGTCGTTGCCCGGGGCCGTGCCGTTCACCAGGGCGAAGCGGAGCGCGTCCGCTCCCACCTCGTCGATCGTCTCGAGAGGATCGACCACGTTGCCCTTGGTCTTGGACATCTTCTGCCCGTACGGGTCGCGGATCAGGCCCGACAGGTAGACGGTGTGGAAGGGCGCGTCGCCGGCCAGGTGGATGCCCATCATCATCATCCGGGCCACCCAGAAGAAGATGATGTCGTAGGCGGTCTCCATGACCGATGTCGGATAGAAGCGCTCGAAATCGCTCGTCTTCTCCGGCCAGCCGAGGGTGCTGAACGGCCACAGGCCCGAGCTGAACCAGGTGTCGAAGATGTCCTCGTCCTGGGTCAGCTCCGCGGCCGGACGGGAGCAGACCTCGCAGGCCTTCGGTCCTTCGACATCGGCGGAGACGGTGGCGTGGCCGTCCGGGCAGTACCAGGCCGGGATGCGGTGCCCCCACCACAGCTGGCGACTGACGTTCCAGTCGCGCATCTCGGTCATCCAGCGCTCCCAGACCTTGACGAACCGCTCCGGCAGGATCTGGGTCCGCCCGTCGCGCGTGGCCCTGAGGGCGGCCTCGGCCAGCGGCGTGACCTTGACGAACCACTGCGTCTTGAGCCGCGGTTCCACGACGTCGTCTGAGCGCTGGCAGTGGCCCAAGAGCATCTCGTGGTCCTTGATCGATTCCATGTCGCCGGCCGCTTCGAGCTCCTGCACGATCCGGCGCCGCGCCTCGTAGCGGTCCAGGCCGTTGAACTTGCCGCCGTTGTCGTTGATCCGGGCGAGATCGTCCATGACCGTGATCATCGGCAGGCCGTGGCGCTTCCCCGTCTCGTAGTCGTCCTGGTCGTGAGCCGGCGTGATCTTGACCGCGCCCGTCCCGAATGCTCTGTCCACAACCGGGTCGGCGATGATCGGCACGGGCCGGTCCACGAAGGGGATGATTGCCTGGCGTCCGACCAGCGCCGTGTAGCGCTCGTCTTCGGGGTTGACGGCCACGGCGGTATCGCCCAGCAGCGTCTCGGGGCGGGTGGTCGCGACGGAGATCCAGGCATCTGGATCGGCCTTGCCGCCGGCCTCGTCGAAGAGGTGATAGCGCATCGTCCAGAGGTGGCCGCTGGTTTCCTTGGGGATGACCTCCAGGTCCGAGACACTGGTCCGGCAGCCGGGGCACCAGTGGATCAGGGCCTCGGTGCGGTAGGCCAAGCCCTCGCGGTGCAGGCGCAGGAAAGCCTCACGCACGGCCCGCGCCGAGACTTCGTCCATGGTGAAGCGCAGCCGGCTCATGTCCAGCGAGGCGCCCACGCGGCGTTGCTGGGAGAGGATCGTCTGGCGGGTCTCGTTGACGAACTGCCACATCCGCTCCAGGTACTTCTCGCGACCAAGTGACTGGCGGCTGTGGCCCTCTTGGGCGAGCATCTTGTCCAGCACGTACTGGGCGGCGATGGAGGCGTGGTCCAGGCCGGGCAGGAAGAGCGCTGGCCGGCCCTGCATCCGGGCGTGGCGCGTCATCAGGTCCTCGACCGTGGACCGCTGGGCATGCCCCAGATGCAGCGACCCGGTCACGTTGGGCGGCGGCTGGATGATGACGAAGGGCTCCTTCGACCAGTCCGCGCGCGAGCCCTTGCCCTCGGGATTGAAGACGTCGGCGGCTACCCAGCGCTCGAAGATGTCGTGCTCGACTTCGCCCGGCTTGTAGGCCTTGGGCATCTCCGCTGTGCTCTTCGTCTGCGCCACCGTTCGCTCCATCAACGACTGGACCCGCTCGCCCAGCGGACGAACGGGTCGTGGTACCACCTGCTGGTTCGGCCCTGCCTGCGACCGGTCGTCCCGATCGCCCCGGTTGTCCCGGCTCGGGCGAAGCCCTCTGGGGCGCGCTATCGGGCGCCTCCCGCACCGCTCGCGAGCTACATTCGCGCCGGTCCGATGGCAGGGCTTCCAGCCGGCGCCTACGCGCGGCCCCGCTCTCTGGTCATCGACTGGCGGCGCTACTCCTCTCGGTCAACGCCGTGAGGCGGCGATGGTAGCACAGGGCCCGGGGAGCTCTCTCCGGGTCGAAGCCTCAGCACGACCTCCACTGCCTCGCGCACCCGGTCCTTCAGGTCGCCCCGGGGCACGATCGCCCAAACGAGCATCGTCCCCTCGACGGTGGCCAGGAGCGTGGTCACCAGCTCGGGCGTAACGGCGACGCGGATCTCCCCCGCCTCCGCCGCCAGCGTCAGCAGCTCCGAGATGCGCCCCTTCAGCGATGCGGTGCAGGCGGCGCTACTGGCGCGCCCCTGGGCCATGCCGCCTGTCTTGGCGAGATTACCGAAGGGGCGGTCTCCGGACGGGGCCGATTCGCCGGTTGTCTTGCCCGCCCGGGTACCGGCTTCACGGGCCCGGAACGCGCGGGCGGGGATGTGAGCGCCACGCTGCCGGTATGCTGGCCGCATGGGCAGCACGCCGTCGCCGTTCTCCATCCGTCGCAGCCGATCGCTGGCCGCCGACCTGCGTGCCTCCGTACGCGGGAACGTCCAGTTCGGCGCCGGCGACCGGGCGCTGTATGCCACCGACGCCTCGAACTACCGCCACGTGCCGATCGGCGTGGTGCGGCCCGCCGACACCGACGACCTGATCGAAACCGTCCGCGTCTGCCGCGAGCACGATGCCCCGATCACCATGCGCGGCGGCGGCACCAGCGTTGGCGGACAAGCCGCGAACGCGGCCGTGGTGATCGATGTCTCGCGGCATCTGAACCGGATCGTCGAAGTGGATCCACGGCGGCGCCTGGCCCGCGTACAGCCCGGAGTGGTTCTGGACGCGCTGCAGGCCGCCGTGGCGCCGCACGGCCTGGTGTTCGGGCCGGACCCGGCCACGCACGACCGCTGCACGCTGGGCGGGATGCTGGGCAACGACTCGTGCGGGGCTCACTCGATCATGGCCGGCCGAACGAGTCACAACGTCGAATCGCTGGACGTGCTGACGTACGACGGCGTTCGGCTGACCGTCGGCCCCACGCCCGAAACCGAGCTGGCTCGCCTGTGCAAGCTCCCCGATCGGACGGGCGAGATCCATCGCTCCCTGGGACGGCTTCGGGACCGGCACGCCGGCCTCATCCGCGGGCGTACCCCCGGCTTGCCCCGGCTGGTCTCCGGGTACGCGTTGACGGCGCTGCTGCCGGAGAACGGCTTCGACCTGGCCCGGGCCCTGGTCGGCAGCGAAGGCACCTGCGTCACCGTACTCGAGGCGACGGTCCGCCTGGTGACGAGCCCGAACGCCCGGGCGCTGGCGGTCCTGGGGTTCGCCGACGTCTTCGAGGCGGCCGACCGAACGCCCGAGATCATGGCCGCCAGCCCGACCGCGCTGGAGGGCTTTGACGATCGGCTCGTGGACGCCTGCCGGCGGAAGAGCCTCAACCTGCCGGCCATCGCGGAGCTGCCCGAGGGGGGCGGCTGGTTGCTCGTCGAATTCGGGGGCGAGACGACCCGTGAGGCGCAGGAGAAGGCGCGAAGTGCGGCCGGCCGGCTACCGCGCGGGCGCGCCACGGTGCTGGTTGATCCAGCCGGGCAACAGGCGATGTGGACGCTGCGCGAATCGGCCGTCGGCGCCACGGCCGTCGTCCCGGGCAAACCCTCGACCTACCCCGGCTGGGAGGATTCCGCCGTCCCTCCCGAGCGCCTCGGCGCCTACCTGCGCGACCTGGACCGTTTGATCGGCGGCTTCGGCTTCGAGCGCACCTTCTACGGCCACTTCGGCGACGGCTGCCTGCACATGCGCAGCCAGTTCGACTTCCGCTCGGCCGAGGGCCTCACTGCTTTCCGCTCCTTCATCGAGCAAGCGGCCGATCTTGCGGTGGCCCACGGCGGGTCGCTTTCAGGCGAGCACGGCGACGGGCAGGCGCGGGGCGAGCTGTTGGAGCGGATGTACGGGCCGGAGATGGTTGAGGCCTTCTGCGAGTTCAAGAGGATCTGGGACCCCGCCGGGCGCATGAACCCCGGGCGCGTCGTGGACGCCCGACCGCTGGACACGGACCTGCGGCCGGCGGTCCGTCTGGCGGAGCCGGCGACGGAGTATGGCTTCCCACAGGACGGCGGTTCTATGGCGCAAGCGCTGGAACGTTGCGTGGGCGTCGGCAAGTGCCGCCGCGAATCGGGCGGGGCGATGTGTCCCAGCTTCCAGGCCACGCACGAGGAGCGCCACTCCACCCGCGGCCGCGCCCGGCTCCTGTGGGAGATGCTGGAGGGCGAGGTCCTGCCGGACCTGTGGCGCAGCCGCGAGGTTCGCGAGGCGCTCGAACTGTGCCTGGCCTGCAAGGCTTGCAGCAGCGATTGCCCCGTCCAGGTGGACATCGCCGCTCTCAAGGCCGAGTTCATGGCCCACCACTACGCCCGGCGGCCGCGGCCCCGATCCGCCTACTCGATGGGCTTCATCCATCGCTGGGCCCGCCTCGCCCGAGTGGCTCCGCGACTCGCCAACGCGGTGCTCGCGGCGCCCGGGCTGTCCGGCCTGGCCAAGCTGGCGGCAGGGGTTGACGGGCGGCGCCGCATGCCGGCTTTCGCGCCGCGCACCTTCCGCCGCCGACTCCCCGCGGGCGTCCCCGACCTGGACGGGACTCGCGGGCTGGCCGCTCCGGACCGGCGCGTCGTCCTTTTCGCCGACACCTTCACCGAAGGCTTCGCCCCCTCCCAGGGGCTCGCCGCCCTGCGAGTCCTGCGCGCGGCCGGGTTCGAAGTGGAGGTGCCGCGGGCCGACCTGTGCTGCGGCCGGCCGCTCTACGACCGTGGCCTGCTGAAGCAGGCCCGGCGGGGGCTCGCCCGCATCCTGGACGAGTTCGACCCGGCGCTCGAAGACGGAGTCAGCGTCGTCGTCCTCGAGCCCTCCTGCGAGGCCACCTTTCACGACGAGCTGCTGCAGCTCTTCCCGGGCGATCCGCGGGCGCGGCGCCTCGACCAGCTGGCCTGCGGGCTGGGGGCCTTTGTGCAGGCGCACCGGGCCGAGTTCGACCCCGTGCTCACCGTCCGGCTCCACTCCCCCGCCCTGCTGCACGGCCACTGCCACCAGAAGGCCACCGCCGGGATGGCGGCCGAGGAAGCCGTCCTGCGGTCGATCGGCCTGGATCCCGCCCAGCCCGAACCCGGCTGCTGCGGCATGGCCGGCGCCTTCGGTTTCGAACGCGGCGAGCGCTACGAACTCTCCGTGCAGATCGGCGAGAGGGCGCTGCTGCCGGCCGTGCGCTCGGCCGCCGAAGAGGCCCTCGTGATCGCGGACGGCTTCAGCTGCCGCGAGCAGATAGCCCAGGGGTCACACCACCGGGCACTCCACCTGGCCGAGGTCCTTGAGCAGGTGCTCGAGCCCCGGGGGCCCTAGAAGCGCTCCGAGCCGTTTGGGCGGCTCAGTCCTCCGTAGCCGAAGGTTCCGCAGATGCCGACGCAGACGGGCTGGCGCCGTCGCCGAGCGCCGCAGCGCACGTCTTCTCGGTCTCGGCCATGTCCTTCTTGAGACTGTTGAAGGCCTTGAGGGCGTCGCTGAGATCACTGTCCACCGAGTCAGTCACATCACTCAACTCGGCGGCCAGGCCCTCGGCGTCATCCAGCTCGGACGTAGCGTTGGCGAAATCGATCAGGAACTGGCCCTGGTCCTGGTCCAGGATATCGACCCAGGCCGCCGCGAAGTCCTCGCTCGCCTTCTTCAGGGTCTTCTCGTACTCCACGCGCGCGTCGTCCCAGTCGCCGCCGTCCCAGAGACGCTCGTTTACTGCCTTCAGGTCGTCGTAGACGGCCGTGAGAGAGGTCTCGTCGGCCTGCAGGTCGGCGATGCAGTCGGACAGAGCGACACCTCTCGACGACTCGGCCGCGAGGCTGGCACGAGCGTCGGTCAGATTCTTGTCCTTGTCGGAGATCGTAACGGACGAGAACAGGCCACCGACGATCACCAGGATGACCAGTACGCCGCTGACCGCGGGCCAGAAGCGCGGACTGCTGAAGATGCCCTTGAGACCAGGGCCCTTGGCTGCGGGGGTGGGCTCCACCTCGGGCGGAGGTGGGGCTTCCGGTTCGGGTGCCGGAGCGGCGGCTTTCCTGGGCATACGACTCTCCTTCACCCGCCGTACCGGCTGAGTTCTGGCCGGCAGCAACATGAGTGTAGGCGTCCTGAGGCCGCTCCACGCGACGACTTCCGCGCCCGTCACAGAGTCCGATGCCTCTCCATACGTGGGCGCCGGGTCGGTCACCTGCCCCTGAGCGTCCAGGTAACTGCCTCGTCCTGTCGCGTACGCGGCTGTTCCCCTCCTCGCCGAAGACCCCCCTACCGGCCTACGCCGTCTGGCCGTGCTCCTCGAGGACCTTGTCGTAGTTGGTCTCGTCGACGCCGGATTCGACCTGGCTCTTCGTCAGCAGCAGCGGCGGCCGCCCCTCGCGGATCGTCTCCTCGGTGATGATGCACTTGCGGATCTCGCCATGGTCCGGGACGTCGTACATCACTTCCAGGAGCGATTCCTCGACGATCGAACGCAGGGCGCGGGCACCCGTCTTTCGGGTGATGGCCAGCTCCGCGGCGGCCTGAAGCGCGCCGTCGGTGAAGACCAGGTCCACCTTGTCCAGCGAGAGAAACTTCTGGAACTGGCGGGTGATCGCGTTCTTCGGCTCGGTCAGGACCCGCACCAGGTCCTCGGAACTCAACGGCGAGAGCGTCACGACCACCGGCAGGCGGCCGACGAACTCGGGGATCAGGCCGTACTTGAGCAGGTCCTCCGGCATCAGGCGCTCGAGGATCCGCTCGCGGTCGATCTCCGGCATGTGGTTCTCGGCCCCGAAGCCCATCGACCGCTTCCCGACCCGCTCCTCGACGATCTTGTCCAGGCCGTCGAAGGCGCCGCCGCAGATGAACAGGACGTTGGTGGTGTCGATCTGGATGAAGTCCTGGTGAGGGTGCTTGCGGCCGCCCTGAGGCGGGACGTTGGCCAGGGTGCCCTCCAGGATCTTGAGCAGCGCCTGCTGGACGCCCTCACCCGATACGTCGCGCGTGATCGAGGGGTTGTCCGCCTTGCGGGCGACCTTGTCGATCTCGTCGATGTAGATGATGCCCCGCTGGGCCCGGGCGATGTCGAAGTCGGCGGCCTGGATCAGGCGCAGCAGGATGTTCTCGACGTCCTCACCGACATAGCCCGCCTCGGTCAGCGACGTGGCGTCGGCGATGCAGAAGGGCACGTCCAGCACCTTGGCCAGCGTCTGGGCCATCAGCGTCTTGCCCGAGCCGGTCGGCCCGACGAGCATGATGTTCGACTTCTGCAGCTCGACGTCGTCGATCTGGTGGCCGGCGTTGACGCGCTTGTAGTGGTTGTGGACGGCGACCGAGAGGACCTTCTTGGCCTTCTCCTGGCTGATGACGTAGGCGTCCAGCGCAACCTTGATGGCTCGCGGGTTCGGCAGCTTCGCGGCCTGGGGCTTGGCGCGCGGCGCCTCGAGCATCTCCTCTTCGATGATCTCCTGGCAGAGGTTGATGCACTCGTCGCAGATGTAGACGCCCTGGCCCGCGATGAGCTTGCGGACCTGTTCCTGGCTCTTGCCGCAGAAGCTGCAGCGGTATGGGACCTTGGGACCCGTCTTGGTGGTGGTCACGCGCCTTGTCCCGACCCTTTCGACATGGGCCTCAGCCCTTGTCCGGTTCGGCGGTCGGAGCCTGTCCGTCGCCTGTCTTGCGGTCGCTCTCGCCTTCGGGCTCTGCCGCCCGTCGTGCCGGGCTCGAGGGCGCCCGAGTGGCAGAGTAGACCGAGTCGATTATGCCGTACTCCTTGGCTTCTGTTGGGGACATGAAGTAATCCCGCGCCGTGTCGGCCACGATCTGTTCGGCCGTCTTGCCCGTGTGGCGGCTCAGGATTTCGTGGTTGGTCTTGACCAGGGTCTCCATCTCCTTGACCTGGATCAGCACGTCCGGGGTGGAGCCGCGGAAGCCGCCAGAGCCCTGGTGGATCATGATCCGGCTGTGGGGCAGGGCAAAGCGCTTGCCCTCCGCCCCGGCCGCCAGCAGGACGGCGGCCATGCTGGCCGCCATGCCAATGCAGATCGTGCTGACCGGCGCCCGCACGTACTGCATAGTGTCGTAGATGGCCAGCCCGGCGGTGATGATCCCGCCGGGGGAGTTGATGTAGAGGCTGATGTCGCGCTCCGGATCCTCGGCATCGAGGAAGAGCAGCTGGGCAATCACCAGGTTGGCGACGTTGTCCTCGATGGCGTCGCCCAGGAAGATGATCCGCTCGCGCAGGAGCCGCGAGTAGATGTCGTAGGCGCGCTCGCCCCGGCTCGAGGATTCGATCACCATCGGCACGAGCATCGCCTTGTCTCCTGTGCGGTTCGCTACTTGTCTTCCCGGCCCGTCTCCGGCGACGGGCTGCCCGGATCCGTGACTCCGATCGCGGCTGCCGCCTCCGCCGATGTGGCATCCACCGCTGACGTCTCACTCTCTTCCCGATGGCGCAAACGAGGCACCTCAGGATGTGCCGCCAGCCACTCGTCCACCAACCCCTCGATGGTCCGGGATCGGCGGATGGTGCTTCTGATGTAGCTCCGGCCGCGGTCGCTCTCGAAGTATCGGATGAGCGACTGGTCCTTTGCATAGCGCTCGCGCGCCAGCGCCACCTCGGCATCCACTTCCCTGTCGGGAACCTCCACGCCACGGGCCCTGGCGATCTCCGAGAGCACCAGCAGCGTCTTGACCCGCTTCTCGGCCTGAGGCCGGAACTCGGCCCGAAGATCGTCCTCGGTTTTCTCGACGACCTTGAGGTAGGTTTCTTCGGGGATGCCCTGGCGAGCCAGCGCCGAGCGCAGCTCGTCGTGCATGACGTCGACTTCCTGGTCGATGAGGACGTCCGGCACATCGACCGTGGCATTGGCCGTGGCGTACTCGATGATCTTGTCGGCGAAGTCGTGGCGGGCGCGGTCCAGGGCGTTGGCCTCCAGACGCTTGCGCAGCTCCGACCGCAGGGCGGCCAGGTCCTCGAACTTGCCCACCTTGCCGGCCCACTCGTCGGTCGCCTCGGGCAGGACCTTGCCTCGCAGCTCGCTCAGGCTCACCTTGAAGTGAACCGTCTCCTTGCGCAGCGACTCCTCCTGGTAGTCCTCCGGGAAGACGAGATCGAACTCCCGCTCCTCGCCCTTGCCCATGCCGAGCAGGTTCTCTTCGAAGCCGGGCACCAGCCGGTCCTGGCCCAGGACCAGCGGGAAGCGCTCGGAGGTCAGTCCGTCGCGGGGGGCGCCGTTGTGCGTCCCGGCGAAAGCCAGGATGGCGTAGTCGCCCTTCTGGGCTCCGCGCCCTTCCACCGGCTCCAGCGTCGCCTCGGCGTCGCGTAGCTCGTCGACGACCTTCTCCACGGTGCCGTCATCGACAGTCGCGATCTCGGGCTTGAAGCTGAAGTTCTCGTAGTCGCCCAGCTCGACCTCGGGACGAAGCTGCACTACCGCCTTGAAGATCAGCGGCTTGCCCACCTCGGCCTGGCTGATCTCCACTTCGGGCGAGGTCAGCGGGGCGATGTCCTGCTCGCGCACGACCTGCCGGAAGGCATCCTCGACCAGCCTGTCCACGGCCTCGTCCAGGATCGCATCCGGTCCGAGAACGCGCTCCACGACCGATCGGGGCGCCTTGCCCGGCCGGAAGCCTGAGATCACATGGCGCCTCGAGAGGCGCCGCGCAGCGTCGTCCATCGAGCCAGAGAGCCGCTCGGGGGGCAACTCGAAGTCGATCTGGAGACGTGACTTGGGGAGCGGCGTGTTGGTGATCTGCATTGCCGCGGATTATAGGCCCCGGGCCGCCGGCCAACCTGGAAGCGGCCCGGCCGCGGCTCAGGCCGCGGCTCAGGCGCCGTCCACGTCGCTCCGCAAGGGCGCCGCCACCAGCTTCTCGAGGGCCTCTCGAGCGCCCGAGACGGTGAAGATCGTGAGCTCGTCGCCGATCTCCAGGTGCAGGTCGCCACGGGGCACTATCACCTGCTCTCCCCGGTGAACCGCCACCAGCACCGCGTCCCTGGGCCACGGGATCCTGGCCACGGTCGCGCCCGCCAGCCCGGACGCCGGAACCACAGCGGCCCTGACGAGAGCCCCGCCGGGCCCCAGGCCGCGTATCCGCTGGACGCTCCCGGCCAGCGCCGTCCGATATGACTTCATGACGTCCTTGACGGACAGCACGCCGGTCAGCTTGCCGTTCGAGACGACCGGCCCCCACGAGGCGTTGCTGTCGGCCAGTGCCCCCAGCGCCTCGTCGAGGCTGTCCTCGATGCTGATGATCGGGGGCTCGCCCGATGCAACCCCGCCTACCAGATCGCCCGCCCGCGCCTCCGGCCTGGCCCGCTCCAGCTTCTGGACGGTGATCGAGCCCTTGAAGCTGCCGTCCTGGGCCACGACCGGGGCCCCGGGCAGACGAGCCCGCTTCAGGCGCCGCAGCACCTCCGCGGCACCATCCTCGGGACGGGCCACGACTCGCGGCACCCGAGCCGCGTCGGCAGCCGGCAGAGTAGCCATGACCGGCATCGCGAACTGGAACCTGTGGGCCGGCGAATCGGCCCGCGTCGCCAGCTGCGAGGCGTAGATCGACTTGTCACCCACCACCAGGAGGGCGATACCGACGGCGATCATGGCCGGGGCCAGCATTCCCAGATCGCCGGTCATCTCGGCGACCATGAGCATCACGGCGATCGGCGAGTGGGCGATGCTGCCGAACAGGGCCATCATGGCCACGATGACGAAGGGCGTGGGATCGGAGGGCATGAACGGCGCCCAGGGCATCAGCAGCCGCCACAACGCGGCGCCCAGGAGCCCTCCCACGACCATTCCCGGACCGAAGATGCCACCCGAGCCCCCGGAGCCGATGGACAGCGAGGTAGCCAGGATCTTGGCAAACGGCAGGGCGATGATCACCCACAGGGGGATGGTCATGATCGAGTCGCGGCCCAGGCAGGCCTGGATCCAGCCGTAGCCCGTCCCGATCACGCCCGGCAGCAGGATGCCCATGCACCCGACGACGAAGCCGGCCACGGCGGGCCGGAGAGCCCGGGGCAAACGCCAGCCCTTGAACCAGGACGTGAAGCCGTAGAAGCTCGAGATGTAGAGCCGGCCCACGAGGCCCGCGGCAAGGCCTATCAGGACGTAGTAGAGAAGCTGCCGCGGATCCGTGAACTCGGAACGGAAGTGCCCGAAGATCGAACCGAAGCCCATCAGGGCCCCGAAGACGGAGAAGGCCACGATCGAGGCCACGAAAGAAGGCACCACGGCTTCGGCCTCGATGTCGTCGCGATACGGGATCTCCGCTCCCAGGATCGCTCCCCCGAGAGGCGCCCGGAAGATCGCCCCGATGCCCGAGGCCATGCCCGCCGACACGGCAATCCTGGCGTCGCGCGCCTCCAGGTCCAGGGTCCGGGCCAGGAACGATCCGAAGCCGGCCCCGATCTGGGCCGTGGGGCCTTCTCGGCCGCCGGAGCCGCCGGAGCCGATGGTGACCGCCGCGCTGACCAGCTTGACGGCAGGGATGCGGCCTCGCACGCCGCGTGGACGGTGATGGAAGGCCGCAATCGCGGCGTCCGTGCCGTGGCCTTCGGCCTCGGGGGCGAGCCTGAAGACGATCAGGCCAGAGATCAGCCCGCCGGCCGCCACGACCAGCGGCAGCGCCCAGGGACGGGCGGGGTCGGTGATGCCGTGCCCGCCCTCGCCGGCAGCCGTGGCCGGGTCAAAACCGGCCAGCAGGCCCAGGAAGAGCCGTGTCGACGCCTCCAGGGCGGCGAAGAAGAGGGCTGCCCCAAGCCCCGAGATGACCCCGATCATGGCGCCGAGGATCACCCACTTGCGCAGGTATGACGCCGACCGCAGGCCACGCCGCAGCCGGGCAAGGATGGTGTCTAGGTCCAACTGCCGAGCCTCTGGGCTGCCAATGCCAGCGATCCGGCATCAGAGGGACTGATCATTTCCGGCCCCGACTCACCCAGGCTCTCCATGAGCAGCTCGCGGCGCCTGTCCACCACGGCCTGGAGGAGTCGACGCCCTGCGGATGTCAGGCCGACCCGCACTCCCCTGCGATCCCCGGGGTCGTCGGCCAGCTCCAGCAGCTCGCGCCGCACCAGGCGGCGGACCAGCTTGCTTGTCGAAGGCCGCGACATCGCCAGCTTGTCGGCCAGCTCGGAAAGCCGCGGGTCCTCGTTGGAAGCACCGACAAGGACCAGCGTCCGCCAGCCCAGAAACGTAAGCTCCGAACCGGCGGTTTCCACCAGGGCCCTGGCTGTCAGGGCCACCGAAGCGATGGCTATCAGTTCCAGTTGATCTATCACGGCGGCATGTTAGCATATAGTTGCCTCATGGCAACTAACTGGCCCACTCGGCGCCGGGGGCCGGCGCCAACTCTGTCGAAGGAGCGACCACCATGACCACCAGAGCACCCAGGCAGGGCGGGGCTGGCGCGACGGACGCGAGCCGGGCGCAGGGGCCGGTGATCAGGCTAGAGGGCGTCGAGAAGACGTACGGCAGCGGCGAGGTGGCCGTTCATGCCCTCAAGGACGTGGATCTGCAGGTCGCAGGGGGCCAGTTCGTCGTCATCCTGGGGCCCAGCGGCTCGGGCAAGACGACTCTCATGAACGTCATCGGCGGGATGGAGCCGCCCACCGCCGGGCGGGTGATCGTGGCCGGGCGAGAACTGACCGGCCTGGACGACGCCGCCCTGACCGACTACCGCCGAACGGAGGTCGGCTTCGTCTTCCAGTTCTTCAACCTGGTGCCGACCCTGACCGCGCTTGAGAACGTGGCTCTCGTAGCGGAGCTGGTGGGCCGGAATCCCGAAGAGTCCTCCCTGGCCGCCTTGACCGCCGTCGGGCTGGCCGATCGCGCCAGCCACTTCCCTTCGGCCATGTCCGGCGGCGAGCAGCAGCGGGTCGCGATCGCCCGCGCCCTTGTCAAGGAGCCACACATCCTGTTGTGCGATGAGCCGACCGGCTCTCTCGATCTCCCGACCGGGCGCCAGGTCCTGACGGCATTGCACCGGACCAGCCGCCAGGCGCGCCGGACCGTGGTCCTGGTCACCCACAACTCGGCCATCGCCCGGATGGCCGACCGGGTGCTCCACATGGGCTCCGGCCGGCTGCTCGACGACCGCGCCCAGCCTCGCCCGATCGCCCCCGAGGAGGTGGTCTGGTGAGCATGCTGGGTCGCGCGCAGAGAAGAGACCTCCGGGCGCGTTGGGCTCAGTTCGTCGCCATCTGGGCCACGATCGTCCTTGGGGTTGCCCTCTTCGGAGCCTCATTCGACGCGTTCCAGAACCTGACCGCCTCATACCACGGCATGTACAACACGCTGGCCTTCGCCGATCTGACGGTGACCGGCGGCCCGGTCGACGAGATCGCGGCCGAGGGCGCAAAGATGCCCGGAGTGGCCGCCTCGGCCACGCGGTCTGTTGGCGACGGGCTGGTCCGAATCGCCGGGCGCGCCCAGCTCGGGCGCCTGGTGGGCATGCCCGACAACGGCGACCCGGCCGTGAACAAGGTCATGGTCCTCCGAGGCCACAACCTGACACCCGGGGTGTCGGATGAAGTCCTGGTCGAACAGCACCTGGCCGGCGCCCGCGGCGTTGAGCCGGGCGACACGATCGAAGTCCTCACCTCCGCCGGCTGGAAGAGCGTGACCGTGGCCGGCATCGTCGCCTCTCCCGAGTACCTCTGGCCCGCCCGCAGCCGCCAGGAGCTGCTGGTGCCGTTCGACGAGTGGGGCGTGCTCTTCGCCCCCGAGGCCCTGATCACGACAATGCCGGCGGACATGGTCCACCAGGAAGCGATGTTCAGGCTGGCCGACGGGGCGCCCTCGAGCACCCTGGACGACCTCAAGTCGATGGCCATCAACGCCGGCGCCTCCTCCACCCTGACGCGCGACGAGCAACCGTCCGAATCGGCTCTCCAGGAGGACGTCAACGGCTTCGGCGAGATGTCGATCATGTTCCCGGTTCTGTTCCTGCTGGCCGGGGCGCTCGCGACCTCGGTCCTGCTGGGCCGCATGGTGGCGAGCCAGCGCGGCCAGATAGGCGTCCTGCGAGCCAACGGCGTGGAACGCCGCACGATCATGCGCCACTACCTGTTCTTCGGGGCCGCGGTCGGCACCGCCGGCTCGATACCTGGGGCGATCCTGGGGGCAGTCTCGGCCGACGCCATATCGAGGGTGTACACCGCGACCATCTCGGTGCCGGTCACCGTCGTGGAGTTCCGGCCCCTGACCGTCCTCATCGGCCTGCTGATGGGCCCGCTCGTCGGAGCTGCGGCAGCCTACCTGCCGGCCCGCCGCGCTTCGCGCATCTCGCCCGCCGAGGCGATGCGGGGCCAGGTGCCCATCGGGCGCGGCGGCCCCAGCCTGGCCGAGCGGCTCGTCCCGCCGCTACGCCATCTGCCGACGCGCTGGCTGGTTTCCTTGCGAGGTCTCTCGCGCAGCCCGCGGCGCTCGCTGTCCACCATCGCCGGCATCGCCCTGGCCACGACCCTCGTGCTGGTGTCGTGGGGCATGATGGACACCATCCAGATCCTGCTCGACCGGCAGTTCCTGCAGGTCCAACGGCAGGACGCGACCGTCTACTTCACCAACCCAGTGCCGGCCTCTCAGGTCGAAGACACTCTCTCCGGTCCGGACATAGCGGCCGCGGAGCCCCAGCTCCAGGTGGGCGGCGCGATCGTGAACGGCGACAAGCGCTATGCCACGACCCTCGTCGGCCTCGAGCCCGGCACGACCATGCACGGCTTCATCCAGCCCGACGGCACCGAGATCGCCCTCCCGCGGGACGGCATTCTCGTGGGCTCGGCCCTCAGGAACCTTCTCGGGCTGTCGGTCGGCGACACTGTCCATTTCTACGCCGGGGCGGACGGCCAGCCGGCCACGCTCACGGTCAAAGGCTTCCTGGACGAGCCCCTGGGTACCTTCGCCTACGCCTCGCTCGACACCGCCGCCTCGGTGGCGGGCGCATCCGGTTCGGACCCCATGGTCGAGTCGGCGCTGGTCCGGTACGCGGCCGGATCCGATCCTCACGCGGTCGCCGATGGCTTGCTTGCCCGGCCGGACATCGCCGCCGTCCTGGGGAGCCGGACGCTGTACGACCTTGCCCGGCAGTACATGGCCCTCTTCTACGCCATGATCGGGATCATGCTGCTCCTGGGAGGCGTCATGGCTTTCGCCCTGATCTTCAACACCATGACCGCCAACATCGCCGAGCGGTCAACCGAGCTGGCCGCCCTGAGGACGCTGGGCATGAGCCGCGGCACTCTGTCGCGGCTGGTGACCGGCGAGAACATGCTGCTGACCCTGGCCGGGCTCGTTCCGGGGCTAACCCTCGGCTACCTTGTGGCGGCCGCGTTCATGGCCTCGTTCTCGAGCGACCTGTTCGTCTTCGACCTGAGGGTCCGGGTCACGACCTTCCTGTTCACGGCCCTCGGGATCATCGTGGTGGGCGTCATCTCGCAATGGCCGGCGCTCCGTGCCGTCGGGCGCCTCGATCTGGGGCGCATCATCCGCGAGCGCTCGACCTAGACGCGATCCCAGCCGAGGTGGAGCCGAGGGCGCGCCACGAGCGGCTGTCTTCGCGGCTGCGGCGGATGCAGCGCCAGGAGGAGCCGAGCAGGTGACGCGAGCGCACCCGTGACCGTCTCGGGCTGATCAGGCGGTCAGGCCGAGGCGGAGCCGAGGACCGAAACGAGCGCACTCGAGTGTGCGAGACCGAGGACCGCAGGCGACAACGAAGGCATGGCCGTCTCAGCAGCCCGAGACGTGGTGGGCGAGGTCGGGGTCGAACCGACACGCCGCTCGCGCGGCACCAGCTCCTAAGGCTGGGGCGTCTGCCATTCCGCCACTCGCCCAGGACGAGAGTCTAGCCGGGATCAGTCCTCCCGGCGCCTGCCCTTCAGGCGGTCCATGGCTGCGGCGAAGCTGGGCCCGTCGGGGCTGAACAGCACCTTCGCCATCCGCTTGCCGGCCTCGCGCGTGATCGGCCGGAGGATGTTGCCGCCGAGCTCCGAGACGGTGCCTCGCAGGTCTCGCGCCTCGCGCCGCGGCCTGTCGCGCTCCAGGTACTCGGCGAACTCGCGCTCCAGCACGCCCCTGACCTGCTCGCCGTCGCTGCCCAGGGCGCGCAGAGCCTTGTCGATCTCCTTGGGCAGCATCGACTTGGGCAGGTTGGCCCTCGGCCCCAGGAAGATGCGTCGCAGCCCGCGGTAGAGCCGCTGCGGGCCCCGCAGAACCAGGAACGCCAGACCGGCCGCAGCCAGCCCAATCCTCGCCGGCTGTCGTACGAGGCGGCCGGGGAGGTCGAATGTGCCACGGCTCGCGGCCTGCAGCCGCGTCGCCTCGTCCAGCAGGAGCTGGCGAGAGGCTACGACTTCGGCCCGAGCGGCATCTGTTCGCGCACCCACTCGATCGTCTCCTTGGTGGTCTCGACTGTCTGGCTTGGAGTCAGGCGCTTCTTGAGCCCGTCCCAGTCGGCTTCCGGCAGGACGAGAACGAGCGCCAGGATCGGCATCAGGATCAGGAAGACGGCCAGCCCGGTTCCGAAGGCGCAGCCCCAACTCATCGGCACGCCGGTCAGGCCGCCCAGCAGACCGCCCACGATTGCGCCCACCAGGGCTCCGCCCAGCCCGTCTCCCAGCCGGCCAAGCAGCCCCTCCCCGGCCGCGAACGCAACAAGTCCGCCAACGACGGCCGATAGTACAGCGAGGACCAGCGCGGCCACGATCACCGGCCTGTCAGCCGCGGAGATCGCGCTACCGTCCGGCCAGGCAAGGCCGGCGAAAAAGCTGTCGCCGACCCAGCCCCAGGCTTGATTCGTGAGCCGCACCCAGAAGATGACGCCGATGGCGACACCAACCAGGAGCGAAACGGCGAAGGCCGCTCCCAGGCGGGGCCCGGAGCTGGGCAGGTTGATCAGCACCGCGACCACGGCCATGGTGAGCAGCAGGGCGGTGCCGTGAAGGACCCCCCAGCCCATCGATCCGAACGCCCACTCCCCCAGCCACAGGAGAGTGCCCACGCCGACCATGACGATGGCCAGCACCACCAGGACGGCCGCGCCGGCGATCAGCGCCAGGGCACGCTTGATCTCGTCCATGATCTCGGACAGCTCGGCCGAGAGCAGGCGGAAGTGGGCCGAGATCAAGCCGATCAAGGCCTTGCGGGTGCGCCCGAACTGATCGATCAGGTTCGGCGCGCTCTCTTCGTTCTGGCCAGGAGTGGGCGGCTGTTCGGGCTTGGAAGACCGCCTGGGCAAGTCGCTCGTCCTCCATCTGGGTCTAGACGCGCCCCGATCATAGCAGCGGCGTCACGTCGACAGTCCCCGGCACGGCGTCCCTGTGGCCGACCGTCTACGCTGTGGCAATGCCGGTTCGCGACGCAGCCACAGCACCCGCCCCCGCACGCCCCCTGTTGAGAGCCGCCGTCCTGGCCATCGGCAGCGAGCTGACGACCGGCGAGACACGCGACACCAACAGCAGCGACCTGGCGCGGTCGCTCTCCTCCGAAGGCGTCGACGTGGTTTGGATCTCGGCCCTTCCCGACCGCCTGGGAACGGTGACAATGGCCCTCCGGCGGGCCCTGGAAGAGGCGGACCTGGCCGTCACCACCGGCGGCCTCGGCCCCACGCCGGACGACCTCACGCGCGAGGCAATCGCCGAGACGCTCGGCGAGAAGCCGGAGGTGGACCCGGCCTGCGAGCGCTGGCTGCGAGACCTCTTCGAGCGACGGAGCATTGCCTTCCCCCAGGCAAACGTCAAACAGGCCTGGCTGATCCCTTCGGCGCAGGCCATCCCCAACGACCGTGGCACCGCCCCGGGCTGGTGGGTCGAGGCGCCCCAGGGGCAGGTGATCGTCGCCCTGCCCGGACCGCCGTCCGAGATGCGTTCGATGTGGGAGGGCGCCGTGCTTCCCCGGCTGCGAGAGCGAGGGCTCGGCCGTGAGCGGCTCGTCGTGACGTTCCGCCTGGTCGGAGTCGGCGAGTCGGCGGTCGCGGCTCTGCTCGGCGAGCCGCTGCTCCGGACCGCCAACCCCGTCGTGGCCACGTACGCCAAGCCGGACGGAGTGGACGTTCGGATCAGCGCCACGGCCGAGGGCGAGCGAGGCCCGCAGGAGATCGCCGCCCCCGCCCAGGGAGCAGTCCTGGCGGCGGTGGGCGGCTACGTCTGGGGCCGGGACGGCGACACGTGGCCCCAGGTCCTGGGCGAGAAGCTCGCGCCCCGGGGCTGGACCGTGGCCCTCGCCGAGCGCGGTACGGACGGCGCCACGCGACAGCTGCTGGGCGACGCGCCGTGGCTGATCGCGGCGGGTGCCGAGCCGGCGGCCGGGGAAGCGGAGACGGGGCCCGAGGCCACCCCCGTGGCCAGGCTGGCCGAGGACGTGGCGCACAACGCCGGAGCGTCGATCGGCCTCGCGGTCCAAGCCTCCGTGGCCGGGCACGACACGGCCGTGCAGATCGCCGCCTGGGGGCCCTGGGGCGTCCGGAGATCGCGCCAGACGGCCTTCCTGGCCGGCAGCGAGGGCGGGCGCCGGGCAGCGGTCGCAGCGGCCGCCTTCCTCAACCTCGTTCTGGCCAGGCACGGCCAGGCCCCCGCAGACAGGAGCGCACCGGTGCGCCACGCGGAAGGCCGCGCACGGCGGTCCCTTCTGGCGGACAATAGGCCGGACGGTGCAGGCCGCGACCACTGAGCTGGAGCGAAGCATGGGCAAGACGGACAGGATCAAAGCAGCCGACCTGGCGGCCCTGCCGCTCTTCGCCGGCCTGAGCGACTCGGACCTTGCCTCGCTCAGCGAATCCAGCGTTCGGCGCCGGCTGGCCGACGGAGAGACGCTCGTGGAGGTGGGCGACCCGATCTCCGAGGTCCACTGGCTGGAGGCCGGTCAGCTGGCTCTGCGTGTCTGCCATGAAGGTCGCTGGGTCCTCGTGGCGACGCTCAAGCCGGGCGACCTGCTCGGCTGGTCGGCTCTGCGCGAGGATCCGACGGCCCTCTCCAGCGCCCGGGCGATCGGACCGGCGGTGATGATCTCGATCCCGGCCTCCGGTCTGCTGGCCCTGCTCGCCGGCGGGTCACCCAAGTCGCAACTGCTGCTGCGCCGCCTGTTCGGGATCGCCACGCAGCACCTGGACGAGAGCCGCGCCCAGCTCCTCCAGCTCGGGCGCGAGGGGATCATCTCCGCCGGCTGACGGCCGCGCCGCAGGAGCGGGCGCATCGGCGTCGCGACGCGATCCGTTTCCGCGTCTACGATTGCGCCATGAAACTCAATCCTGAGCGACTCATTGCCTTCGCCCTGGCCGGCGGCGCCGTTGCCATCGTGGGGCTCCTGGCCCTCTCCTTCGTCATCGGAAGTCCCGAAGGCGACGGTCAGACGCCGACACCCTCGACCGTCGCGGTCGTCTCGCCCAGCCCGTCACCGACGCTCGCCGTCACGCCCGATTCGACGCCGACTGCCACGCCCGCCCCAACCGCCTCCCCCACTCCGGCCACGCCGCCGCTGCCGACGATGCTGGCCGCCATCGGCGATTCCTACACCCAGGCCTGGAGCACCTCGGCGGCCTACAAGCAGGACCACCCCGAGTTCTCGTGGGCGGTCGGTACGCAGAAGGGCGACGGCGTGTACAGCCTGCGCGAGCGGTTCGTGGCCCTGGGCGCGAACCTCGTCGTCGTCGACGCCGCGACCTCGGGCATGAAGATGGACGACGCCCCGCGGCAGGCTGGAGTGGTCGTCGTCGAGGCCGCCAAGCTGCCGCCGGGCTCCACGGTGTTCGTCACCATCGCCCTGGGCACCAACGACCTGTGCGACGACCCGATGACCGACCCCGCCGCGTTCGAATCGGACCTGCGGACGGCCGTCGCCATCCTCCGCCAGGGCCTTCCGGCGGGCAGCCACATCCTGATGCTGTCGATCCCGGACTTCGTGCACTTCCGCGACCTCACCCAGGCCAGCCCTGCAGCAGCGCAGTTCCTCGCCAAGTCGGGCAAGAACAACAACTGCCCGCCTTTCCTGGGCATTGAGACAACCTCGTCGCTGGCGCAGTCGACGCAGATGCTGGCCGACTACGACTCGATCCTGATCAAGGTCTGCGACGAGATCGAGGCCGCCGACGGGCCGTCGGGCAAGCTGCACTGCCGATCCGACCCGCTCAGGCTGGCCGAGAAGGATTTCGTCCTGAGCGATCTGGGCACGGTCGACTACTTCCACCCCTCGCTCTCCGGGCAGGCCAAGATGGCCGAGGCGGCCTGGCAGGCCGGCTACTGGGCCAGGCTACCCCTCCCGCCGAGCTGATCGGGCCTCAGGACGCGGCTTCGGCCTCCTGCTGGATGGCCCGAACGCTTACCTTGCCGGCGATCGAGCGCGCGACCTGTGACAGCGCTTCGGCAGCAGGCCCCGGCTCGCTCTGAGCGACGGCCGGGATGCCCACGTCGCAACCCTGGCGGACGGTGACGTCGAGCGGGATGCCGCCCAGGAAGTCGATGCCGTTGGCGGCCGCGAACTCCTCGCCGCCGCCTCGCCCGAAGATCTCGGTCGTCTCGCCACAATGGGCGCAGACGAAGCCGGCCATGTTCTCCACGACGCCCAGGACCGGGACGTTGACCTTCTCGAACATGGTCATGGCCCGGCCGACGTCCGACAGCGACACTTGCTGGGGCGTGGTCACCAGCACCGCACCGGTGAGCGGCACGGTCTGGGCAAGCGTCAGCTGGGCGTCGGAGGTGCCGGGTGGCAGGTCGACGATCAGGTAGTCCAGCTCTCCCCAATCCACGTCGCGCAGGAACTGCTGGATCGCCCCGCTGACCAGCGGCCCGCGCCAGATGACGGCCTGGTCGGCCGAGAGGAAGAACTGGATGGAGATGACCTTCACCCCGTGAGCTTCGAGCGGCCTTATCTTTCGCTCAGGGGTCGCCACCGGCTCGCCCGCGGCCCCGATCATCATCGGCACGTTGGGCCCGGTGATGTCCGCATCGAGCAGGCCGACCGAAGCCCCGGCCTGGGCCAGGGCCACGGCCAGGTTGACAGCCACAGTGGTCTTCCCGACTCCGCCCTTGCCCGAAGCTACGGCCACGACGTTCTTGACTCCGGGCAGCATCTGGGGCCCGGCGGGGGTAGACCTCCTCACCGTCGCGTCCCAGTTGACCTGAACATCCCGGGCCCCGGCCGAGCGGAGTGCAGCCTCCACTTGATCCTGGATCTCCTGCTTCAACGGGCAGGCGGGAGTCGTCAGGTCGACCGTCAGTGAGACCTTCGTCCCCTCTACCGATACGTCGCGGACCATGCCGCGGGAGACGAGATCGCCTCCCAGCTCGGGCTCCTGGACGGTGGCCAGGGCCTTCATGGCGGTTTCGACTGTCAGCTTGGGCATGGGCGGCGTTCCTCGAGGCAGCACGCTCGAACGGCGCGATTCTCTGGATATCCTAGGGCTTCGCTCGGGTATGTGTCGAGGTCGCCGTTCCCCGCATCAGCCGTCCCGCTCGGCGCGTCGGCGGGCGGCCGCTTCCATGAAGTTGTCGAACTTGCGGCCGCGGGCCACGGCCCACAGCGAGGTACCGAAGTAGAGCGGCAGGTACAGTGGTCCGTAGCGGCGCCACTGGCGGATGTGCTCCGCCTCGTGGGCCAGGATGTGCTTGTCCACGTGGCCGCGGCAGAAGACGTAGCGCCCCACGGCCTGAGCGTGTATCGGCGAGATGGCCGTGTCAAGGTAGCGGCCCACGCGCTCGTCCTCGACAAGGTAGGCCGTGACGTCGTCAAGCTGCACGACCCGAGTCGGCTGCCGAACGCCCGAACCGCGCATTACCATCCAGCCAAGGACGTCGCCGGGAAGGGTCCGCCAGGCCCAGCGCAGGCCCCTGGCCGCCTTCAGCCAGAGGTCGATCAGCTGGCCGGCCCGAGCGAAGACCACGGCTCTACGCCCCGCGACGGTCCGCCACCACCCGGCCGCCCTGCATGACGAAGACGATCCTCGCCTGATCGCGCCACAGCTCCGGCTCTGTCAGAGGGTCGCCGCTCACGGCGATCAGGTCGGCCTGCTTGCCGGCCTCCAGCGTGCCCACCTCGTCCGCCAGGCCGAGCAGCTCGGCGGCGTGGTTGGTGGCCGCCTGGATCGCCCTGAAGGGGCCCAGTCCGTACTCGGCCATGTAGGCCAGCTCGCCCGGCGGGTGCATGCCGTTGAAGCCGTCGGTGCCCATGATCACCCGCACGCCCCGCTCCACTGCGTGTAGGAAGCTTGCCTGCTGGCGCTCGAAGAGGTACCGCATCTTCTCGATCGCCCAGGGCGGCACCTCGCCGCGGGCAATCCGCTCTTCGTCCATCAGAGCGAAGTTGATGCTGAAGGTGGGGACCAGCGGCACCCCGCGCTCGAGCATCAGGTCGATCCCCTCGTCGTCGAGCAGGTCGCCGTGCTCGATGCTGGTGATGCCGGCCCGCAAGGCGTTCTTGATGCCGGTCGTGCCCTCGGCGTGGGCCAGCGTGCCGCGGATGCCGGCCGCTTTCGCCTCCTCCACGATGACCTCGATCTCTTCGATGGTGAACTGCGAAGCGTCCGGCGCATCGGCGGCGGAGAGCACTCCACCCGTGGCCATGACCTTGATCCAGTCGGCACCGGAGCGGATCTGCAGGCGCGTGGCGCGGCGTACCGCGTCCGGCCCATCGGCCACGCCGGACGGCAGGTCGGTCATCTCCGGGCCGATCGCGGCCCCCGAAGGAGCCCAGTCGTCGGCGTGCCCGCCGGTCTGGGAGAGGGGGCAGATGCTGACCTGGGTGCGCGGCCCTGGGAAGGCTCCCGAAGCGAAGGCGCGCTTGACCCCGGCCGGCGTGTAGCCCGCATCCCGGACTGTTGTCACGCCCGCTTCCAGGAAGTCGCGTCCGGTCTGGAGGCACCGCACCACGATGTCCGAGGCGGCGCGCTGGATCTGGTCGTGGACCGGCTCCAGGCGCAGGGCCAGGTGGACGTGGCAGTCGATGATGCCCGGCAGGAGAGTCAGCCCGTTCAGGTCGATCCGCTCGGCGTCCCTCGGCACCGAGACAGAGGCGGAGGGGCCGTCAGCGGCTATGCGGCCCTCAGCGTCCGTCAGCAGAGTCCCATCCGGCGTCGCGTCCGGCGAGCGGCCGTCGAGAAGCCGAGCGCCGATGAGGGCGACTGGTTTGTTCGGCGCTGACATTCTCGGGCCTCCAGATGCGTGTCGCGTGCGGCCCCCAGATCGTACAGCCTGGGACCGGCCATGCCCTCGGATCTCAACTCAGCCAGAACGCGGGGTTTGGCCGGCGGCGCCCGGGCCTTCGCACAGCTCCTTGAGACGCGCGAACTCCTGGCTCGACTGCTCGGCGATCTTGCGCTTCATGGACCGGCCGGCGAAAAGAGCGATCACGTTGACCGGGAAGCGCCAGCGCACGTCTGCCGTGTAGCTCAACCGCGTGCCGCCTTCGATCGCCTCCACGCGGTAGTCCACATCCACCCTGTTGACCCGGCTCTCCAGGTGGAAGCCGATGCGCCGGTTCGGCCCGAAGGCGGTGATGGTGCCCTCCATGTCGACCCCGCCCTCGGCATCCTCGACCCTCTCCCGGAAGGTCGTGCCTACCATGCCCGGCTTCTGGTCGATGATCTCGCCGCCGGCGACGCTGGTCATCCACGTCATGGCCTTCTCCGGGCTGGCTACCCAGCAGAAGACCGTCTCTACGTCGCTCCTGATGTCGATCACGAAGTCGATGCGCATGGCTCTTCTCAGGCCGGGCGCCCGATTGGCGGGCCGCCTACTCCGCTACCGCCACTGGTCGCGCGGGTCCGGCCGGATGGTTGGGGCCTGGGGCCTCACCCCGAAGCGCAGCGCGTGGCGGGACCAATCCGGGTCCTCCGGCTGCCAGGTCTGGGTGGCCTTGCCTGCGGCGTCGACGCGGACGATCGAGCCGTCGCTCTCGAGCACGAGTCTGCCGCCGTCGCCGAGCGGGATCTCGTGCCGCTTGTACTTGCGGCGAACGACGGGAACGGTAGGGGGCCAGGCGGGCGGAGCAGCGGCTTCGGCAGCAGGGGCAGCCTTCGCGGCGGCAGGCTTGGCCGGCGCGGGCTTCGCGGCGGGCTTCGCGGCGGTCTTCGGGCCCTGCTTCGCAGCCGGCTTCGTGGCGGGAACAGGCTTGGCCGCCGGCTTGGCTGGCGCGGCCTTGGCTGGCGCGGTCTTTGCTGCCGGCCTGGCTGCCGCGGGCTTCGGGGCGGCTGTCCTGGGAGCGACCTTCGCCGCCGGCGCAGGTTTGGCTGCCGCGGGCTTCGCTGCCGCGGGCGTCGGCGCCGGCTTGGCGGGCGCGGCCTTGGCCGCCGGTTTCGACGCGGGCCTGGCGGCCCTCGTGGCGCGCTTCGCTTCTGCTGCCATTCAGGCGCCCTTCCTCGATTGCGGCTGCCGCCCGTGGGCCGTCTCGACCACGCTCTGCCTCCTTCTCGTTCCGGGAAACCCAAGTCTATTGGAGAACGCCGAGCTTCACCCGCGGCCGCGCTTGTCCCGCAGCCGCGCCAGCAGCTCGTCATGGATGAGGCCGTTCGTCGCGACCGCCGAAGCCCCGTCGAAGCGCCGCTCTCCGTCCATTGTGCTGAAGCGCCCGCCGGCCTCCTCGATGATCACCAGCGGCGCCGCCCAGTCCCAGGGATGGGCGCCGGTTTCGACCATGGCCTCGGCAGCCCCCTCGGCCACCAGCATGTAGCCCCAGAAGTCACCGAAACCCCGCTCACGCCAGGCCTGAGCCAGGGTCGCGTCCAACCCCGGCATCAGCCCCGAGCGCATGTCCTCGGTGCGACTTCCGTACAGCAGCTGCGATTCCTCGACGCGGGGCACCCGGCTCACGGCAATCGGCCGTTCGCCCCGCCAGGCTCCCCCGCCCCGCCAGCCCATCCAGCGTTCGTGCAGAGCGGGCGCGCTGACGACTCCCAGCTGGACCTCTTCGTCCAGGGCCACCGCCAGCAGGGTTGCGAAGGCGGGCACGCCCCGGACGAAGTTGCTGGTGGCATCGATGGGGTCGATGTACCAGCACAGGCTCGAGTCACCCGAATCCGTCCCCTCCTCTTCGCCCACCAGGCAGCAGCCGGGGAAGGCCGCCCGCAGCCGATCGCGAGCCAGGCTCTCGATCGACCGGTCGATCTCGGTCACCAGCGTCTTGTCCGGCTTGGTATCGACGCGGATGTCCCGCCGGAAGCCCGCCAGCGACAGCTCGTCCGCTTCGTCGCAGACGGCCAGCGCCACCTCGAGCCAGTGGCTCACCTCGACCGCCGAAGGGATCCGTTCGCTCATGTGCGAAATCGTAACGGCAATCCGGGCGAATCGGACGGCTGCGGCGCACGACTCACTCGGGCAGCACTCGCCTCAGGCGCGGCTACGCAGATGACCGCAGTACGAGCGTTGGGTTGTCCGCTCCGGATGCCCGGGCCAGCATTCTCCATGGACCGCCACGGCGGCGTGGGGCCGAGGCGTCGATCCACACGGGAGGCCAGAGGCGTGAGGGCAATTCTCATCCAGGGCGTCGGAGCAACTGTCGCCGCTGCCATTCTGCTCGCATCCTTCGGGGCCGCCCCGGCGGCCGCCGCGGACCTCGATCTCGAAGTCCCGGTCTGGATGGGTGGCTACTCCATCGATGGAGATCCCTTCGTCGAGGAGACGGGATGCTTGAGCGGCCTCTCCGGCGGCGTTGTGCTGGGGGCAGTCTACGAGCATCGCTGCGCCCTGGAGTTCGATCTGTCGAGCGCCCCGGACGCCGCAACCATCACGTCGGTCTCGCTCAGGCTCCGGAACGGTGGCCCCGCCAGCTGCGGCGCCATCCAAACCTGCCCGATCACCCTGGCGGGTTACGCGGGCGATGGGATCGGCGCGCTCGAGGATCTCACCGCCGGCTCGACGATCCTCACGTTCAACGTCCCTAACGCGGTCTACAACGACTACGACGTCACAGCCTTCGTTCTGAGCCTGCTCGGCTCCAGCGAGCAGTGGGCCGGCTTCGTCCTCTCGAGCGAGGTCTTCATCGGCTGGCTCAGCGGCGGCAACTACCCGCCTGTTCTCAGGATCACCTACACCGTCCCGCCCACGGCCCCTCCCTCTGCGCCGCCGACCTCGACCGAGCCGGGACCTCCCTCCGATTCCAGCAGGCCCCTCGTCGAGCTGATAGCCATGCTGCTTCTGGTCGCGACCGGCACCCGACTGGTCGCCGTGCGCGTCAGCCGCCACTAGCCTCCACGCCGTCCCGACAAAGCAGAAGGGCGCCCTCACGGGCGCCCTTCGTTTCTCCGTGCCAAGACCGGGCCTAGAGACCCTTGAGAGCCTCCGGCAGCGGCTTGTGGAACTCGACCGGCTTGACGTGCTTGTCGACCAGGGCCCGGCTGCCCGGCACCCCCAACTGCTTGAAGAGGAAGTCGATCTTCTCAGCCTGGGCCTGCAGGATCACGTCCTTCGTCGGCAGGTCCCAGAGCTGGCGCTTGAACGGCCCGATCGCCTTCTTGCGGCTGGTGTAGACGAACTGGGCGTCCGTCTGGCCCTCCTTGCGCTCGCCGGCGCAGTTGGCAAAGACCCATTCCTCGATCGCCTTGTGCAGGTCGGCCGGGAAGGTCGGGTGCTCGTACAGGGCGTTCTGGAAGCCGGTGGCCAGGTGGATCTCGGAGGCACCGGTGGCCGGGAACTTGTGGAACATGTCGTCCGGCAGGGTGCTCGCGCCGTGCTGGACGGCGCCCGACAGGCCGTACTCGCGGGCGACCGTGGAGAGCTCGGTCAGGACGTTGAAGTCCAGAGCCACCTCCGCAACGGTGCCGTCGGCCAGCGGGGTGCCGCCGTGGCTGGTGCCGGTCTGGACCGAAACCTTGGACAGGCCGACGGCTCCGGGAGAACGCACCTCCAACTCGCGGTTGTAGCCGTCGAGGTAGGCCCTCAACTCCGCCGGGTTGCTGTTGGACTTGCCCACCTCGCCGATCTCACCGCCGACGCTGACGGTCACGCCGTCAGCCTCGAGAGTGCGGATCAGAGCGGTCAGCTCGGCCGCGCGCACGTAGTTCTCGCGCTGCTGGGCGTCGAGAGTGTCGTGCGAGAGGTCGACCAGCGTGGAGCTGTCGATGTCGATGTTGCGGTAGCCGGCGGCGATGGCGTCGCGGCAGGCCTTGCGAATCTCCTCGGTCACCTTCTCGGGATCCGCGGCGTACCTCTTGGCGTTGAACTGGTAGTGGTCGCCCTGGATGAAGACGGGGCCCTTCCAGCCGGCGGCGATGGCGCCCGCCAGGACGCTCGTGGCGTACTCGAAGACGCGCTGGTACGTGTAGGTCTGCTCCGAGCGGGCCAGTTCGAAGATGACCGCCGAGGCGTCCCTTTTCTCGGCCGTCTCGAAGATGATGCGGGCCATGTCGAAGGTCTGGGCGCGAAGGTTGATGGCCGGGACGGTCAGGCCTTCGTATTCGCCCCGGCCGCGGGCGATGTACATGTCGTGGATGCTGGCCGAACGGGCGCCCGTCTCCTGGCTGGCTTCCCAGACGATCCACTGAGCAGCCTGGCGCGTCGGCTCGTCTTCCGTGAAGGTCGCCGTCCAGGCGAGGTCATAGATGCCGCGCGTCCGAAGGGCCGCCTCGTCGACAACGACGAGCCGCTCTCCCTCGATGCGCACGATGCCGTCGAGGGCGGCGAGGAGCTCCTTGACGGAGCCGGCAACCTGGGGCATTTGCTATCGATCTCCTGATTCGATTGGGGCCCGGACGGGCGCGCAGGGCACACCGAAGCCGGGAACTGGTCCACTGATGACCCGGCAATGGTACCGCGCCGGGAAGTCGGGCCACCGTGCCGCATGGACCGTCAGGCGGCGCCGAGCGGCAGTTACGCGGCGGGCCGGTCGGCCGCCCGGGCGCGGATCTCAGCTGAGCGCCTTCACCGCCTCGCGCTCGATGGCCAGGCCCTTCTTATGCCGGGCGAAGAATTCGGCGAAACCGGCCACGTCTCGCGGGTCGGGCTTGACGGGCTTGCCGATGCTCCCGGCGATGAGCGAGTCCAGGTAGTCCGGCAGCGACTGCCCGGCGTCGGCGCGGAGCACGTAGGCGGCCAGCACGGCCATGCCCCAGGCGCCGCCCTCTCCGGCAGTGGCCGGGATGCTGACCGGGACGTCCAGCGCGGCGGCCATCATGCGCTGGCCCGTGTTGCCGCCCTTGAAGAAGCCACCGTGGCCGCGGATCTCCTCGATGACCACCCCCTCCTCCTCGGTCAGGATGTTCATGCCGGTCCGCAGCGAGCAGAGCGAGGCGTAGAGCATCGCCCGCACGAAGTTCTCCAGCGTGAACTTCGAATCCTCCCGTCGGACGAACAACGGCCGGCCCTCGGTGAAGCCGGTTATGTGCTCACCCGAAACGTAGTTGATGGACAGGAGGCCGCCCGCGTCCGGATCCCCCTGCAGGGCGAGCGGAAGAAGCTTGCCGTACAGGTCGTCGGGATCGGTCGAGCCGCCCAGCGCACCGGCCACCTGGCCGAAGAGCGCGATCCAGTCGTCGAGGTCGGACGAGCCGTTGTTGGAGTGGGCCATGGCTACGGGCTTGCCATCCGGCGTGACCACGATGTCGATCTCCTCGTGGACGCGCGACAGGCTCTTCTCCAGCACGATCATGGCGAAGACCGAGGTGCCCGCCGAGACGTTGCCCGACCGCGGCCGCACGGCGTTGGTGGCGACCATGCCCGTCCCTGCGTCGCCCTCCGGAGGGCAGAGCGGGATGCCGGCGGGGAGCTTGCCGGTGGGGTCGAGCAGCTTCACGCCTTCGGCGGTGAGCTTCCCGGCGGACTGGCCGGCGGGCAGCACCCGGGGCAGGATCTCACGCAGCTTCCAGCCCAGCTGACGCGGCTCGATCAGACCGTCGAATTTCGCCATCCGTGCGGCATCCCAATCGCCCGTCAGCGGGTCGATGGGGAACATGCCCGAGGCCTCGCCGACGCCCATCTTGTGCTCGCCGGTGAGCTTCCAGTGAACGTAGCCGGCCAGCGTGGTCAGGTGGGCGATCCGCGGCACGTGCGGCTGCTCTTCCAGGATCGACTGGTAGAGGTGAGCGATGCTCCAGCGCTGCGGGACGGCGAAGTCGAGGAGCGGCGTCAGCTCCGCGCAGGCCTGACCGGTGATGTTGTTACGCCAGGTGCGGAACGGGACCAGCAGCTCGCCGTCGCGGTCCAGGGCCACGTAGCCGTGCATCATGGCGCTGAACCCCGTGGCCGCCACCGTCGTCAGCTCCAGGGAGTAGCGAGCCCGGACGTCCTCGACCAGCGAGGCATAGCACGCGGCCAGGCCCTTCCAAACGTCCTCCGTGTCGTAGGTCCAGACGCCGTCCTTGAGCTGGTTCTCCCAGGCGTGCGAGCCTGAGGCGAGCGGCGTCGTGTCCGGGGCGATGAGGGCCGCCTTGATCCGGGTGGAGCCGAACTCGATGCCGAGGACAGCGCCGCCGGACCGGATCAGGTCCGCCGCGCTTCCCTGTTGCTGGTTCATCGGAACCTCCTCCCCACGTTCCGGGGCCCTGGGCAGATCGACCGATCCCCGGCACGCCGCCCTTCAGCGGTTCTTCTGGCCGTAGTAGGCCCCTGGGCCATGCTTGCGCTGGAAATGCCGCTCCAGGAGATAGAGGGCCATCGGCCCCGCCCCGGGATTGAGGCTCAGGGTTCGATAGGCCATGTCCGCCACTGCCTCCAGGGCAATGGCGTTTTCGACGGCCCTGGTCGCGTCGGCGCCCCAGCAGAATGGCCCATGGGAAGCCACCAGCATGGCCGGCATCTCGGCTGCGCTCAAGCCCAGGCCGTCCAGGGTCTCGATGATGACCACCCCGGTCTCGTGCTCGTACTCCCCGGCAACCTCGGACTCGCGCATCCGGCGCGTGACCGGAACAGGCCCGGGGAAGTGATCGGCGTGGGTCGTCCCCAGGGGCGGTATGGGCCGGCCCGCCTGGGCCCAGGCCGAGGCGGCCGTGGAGTGGGTATGGACAACGCCACCGATCTCCGGGTAGCGCTGGTACAGCAGCAGATGGGTCGGCGTGTCCGACGAAGGGCGGAGATCGCCCTCCACCACTTTGCCGTCGGTCAGCGATACCGCCACGAGCTCCTCGGGGCGCAACTCGTCGTAGGGCACTCCGCTGGGCTTGATGAGCAGCAGCCCGGCCTCGCGATCGACACCGCTGGCGTTTCCGAAAGAGAGGGTCACGAGACCGGCTCGGACAAGCTCCCGGTTGGCGCGCCAGACCTCGTCTCGCAGCTCGCGCAGCGATCGCCCGGCCACGAGCGCTCTCTCTCGCCGGCTAGAGGCCGCGGGCCAGGCGGTAGTAGGCCTGGTTCCAGCGGATCTCTTTCTTGAAGGCCGGCACGGTGGTCTTGTCGTCGATGACAAGCAGCTCCACGCCGGCCATCTCGGCCAGGTCGGTCAGCGGCTCGATGCCGACGGCCTGCGTCAAGACGGTGTGATGGGCCCCACCGCCGACCAGCCAGGCCTCCGCGGCAGTCCGAAGATCCGGCTTCGGCTTCCAGACAGCCCGGGCCACAGGGAGTTTCGGCAGCGGGTCGCTGGGCACGATCTCGATCTCGTTGGCGATGATCCGGAACCGGTCGCCCAGATCGATCAGCGTGGCCACGACGGCCGGTCCAGGCCTGGCATCGAAGACCAGGCGAACCGGATCGGGCTTGCCGCCTATGGAGAGCTGGTGAACTTCGATTCGCGGCTTTGAGGCGGCGATGGACGGACAGACCTCGAGCATGTGGGCACCCAGCACCACCGGGCCCTTGGGATCCAGGTGGTAGGTGTAGTCCTCCATGAAGCTCGTCCCGCCCGGCAGCCCGGCGGTCATGACTTTGACCAGGCGAACCATGGTGGCGGTCTTCCAGTCACCCTCGGCGCCGAAGCCGTAGCCGTCGGCCATCAGCCGTTGGACGGCCAGCCCCGGCAGCTGGGGCATCCCAACCAGGTCCTCGAAGGTGTCCGTGAACGCCCCGAAGCCGCCCGCGGTGAGGAAGCTCCGCAGGCCGGCCTCTATCCGGGCGGCCGCGCGCAGCTCGTCGTGCCTCGCGGCACCCACGGCCAGCTCCGCGGCCAGCTCGTAGGAGGTCTGATAGGTCTTCATCAGCGCCTCGACCTCGGAATCGGCGACCTTCTCGATGGCGTCGGTCAGCGCGCCGATACCGTAGCCGTTGACGGCCACTCCGAGCCGCATCTGGGCCTCGACCTTGTCGCCCTCGGTGACCGCCACCTGGCGCATGTTGTCGCCGAAACGAGCCACCTTGAGCCGGCGGGATTCGCTCCAGCCGCAGGCAGCGCGGGCCCAGGCCGCAATCCTGTCCACAACGTACGGATCCTGCCAGTGGCCGGCGACCGTCTTGCGGGCAATGCCCATGCGCGTCTCGATGAACCCGAACTCGCGGTCGCCGTGCGCCGACTGGTTCAGGTTCATGAAGTTCATGTCGATCTCTGCCCACGGCAGGTCTCTGTTGAACTGCGTGTGGAGGTGAAGCAGCGGTTTCGCCAGGACCGAGAGGCCGGCGATCCACATTCGGGCGGGCGAGAACGTGTGCATCCAGGCGATGACGCCCACGCACTTCTCCGCCGCATTCGCCTCGAGACACGCGGCCAGGATGCTCTCCGCCGACTTCACGGTGGGCCGGTAGACGATCCGCACGGGGATGGCGGACGACTCGTCCAGCGCCTTGGCCATGCGCTGCGAATCCTCGGCTACCTGCCGCAGAGTCTCCTCGCCGTAGAGGTCCTGGCTGCCGGTGAGGAACCAGACTTCGTGCTCACCCAACGCCTTCAACTGCGTGCTCCTGATGTTCCGCCGGATGGTTGATCGCACCTCGGAGGAAAGGCACGATCAACCATCGGCCGTTACTCGCTCTCCGATCCGGCGTTCGGCGCCCATTGCCGCACCGCCGCGGAGTCAGCTCACAAGTCCGTTATGTCCATCACGTAGTCGATGTAGTACTTCTGCTGCTGGCTCTCCAGGGGCAGGAGCAGATACAAGCCCGTCACGTCCTTTGGAACTACCTGGGTTGTCGTCCAAACTGCTTCGCCACCGGCCTTGGTGATCGGAACAATGGCCAGGTGAGGGGTCTGGTAGAAGCCGTACAGGATTCCGTCCGAACCGATCACGGGCGGGGTCCCGATGTGAACGTAGGCCTGATACTCGGTCGGGTTCGTGCTACGCCAGTCGAACTGGAGGCCCTCGTCGGTCCTCTTGGCATCGACCAGCGTCACGGTGCAGCCGTTGATCCCAACGAGCGCGTCCCCAACCTTGGACATCGGCAGGCCAGCGATCGTCTCGGCAATCGGATATGCGGTGTCGGTGACGATCTTGTCCAGCTGGACGGTCATCGTCTTGGACACCTGGCGATTCGGCAGGTAGTAGTTGTACGGCCCGGTGACGTAGCTGTAGGTGATGGAGAGAGTCTTCGCATCGGACTGGCTGACGCCCGCGCACTCGACGTACAGCGGCTGCGTAACCGGCGCGGAGGCCGAGCCCCCAGTGTAGCCCTTCATGACGAATCCGGGCGCCAGGTACCAGCCGGCGTTGTTCACGAAGACGGAAGTGCCCACGAAGACCGTGCCGCAATCCTGGCTGCCGCCGTCGGACTTCGTCACCGTAGCCCTGGAGGCACTGACGTCCATTGCCGACCACTTGTTCGTCTTGTTGACGATCGAGAGATCGACGTGGACCGCCCCGCCCGATTCCGAGACACCGTTGACGATCCCCGACCAGCCTTCGTCAAGGATGAAGGGGGTCGGCGTGCCGAACTCGATGGGGGGCACGATGTACTCGCACCCCGCGCTCGCGACGCCGAGGATGATGGCCGCTCCGAGTGCGGCCCACGCCGTCAGCTGACGATTCTTCTTCATTGCACTACACGCTCATCGGGATAATGGCTGCCAGCTTGCTGGTGACGAGCCAGTACGGGGCAGGTGCGTCGGTTCCACCGTCCACTGCGCCTACGGTCTTCTCCTGGTCGTTGTACTTGATGGTTATGTTGTACTCGTAGCACGCGGCGCACGGCGTGTGATGGGTGGTGTAGAACTCGTCGGTGAACCATCCGTAGCCCTCGATCGCCTCGAGAGCCGAGTCCAGCTTCTCGACCTCGATCTGAGCCTCCAGGATGTTGCCGTCGCCGTAGTCGCCGACGACTCGCCCGTCCGGGTAGATGGCGAAGATCTCTTCGATGCAGTAGCTGCCGCCATTGCGCTCGTAGATGACGACGGCGTCACTGTCAATCAGCGTCTGGACCTGCTCAGGCCGCATCGGCTCTGGAGTGCAGGTCCGGGTCTGCTGCTTCGGGAAGATGAACGGAGCGGCGACGAACCACAGTGACCCCAGCACGAGGATGGTGGCCAGGCCGATGCCGCCATAGCGGACGGGCGTCGTCTTGTACCAGACCGTTGGCTTCTTCGGGATGCGCACTCCGGTGCGAGACCGAGCCACGGCCGCCTCATTCCAGGCGGAGACCAGGCTTTGGATCCCAAGGAAGAGCAACATCAGGGCGCCGATGAAGATGTAGGCGAAGTACGAAAGGAGATTCGCGTTGAGAACCAGGGCCTGGATCAGCGTGGTCAGAACCGCTCCGACCAGCGCTCCGATCATGTAGCCTTCGCCGCCGGTCAGAGCCACGCCGCCGATGACCACGGCCGCGATGACGGTCAGCTCGAACATCTCGCCGTGAGATCCGTGGCCGGAGCCCACATAGATGCTGAACAGGATGCCGCCCAGGGCGGCGCAGAACCCGCTCAGAGTGTAGACGCCGACCTTGGTCCGATTGACCGGCAGGCCCATCAGCCGCGACGACACCTCGTTGGCGCCGTTCTGGCCCCCGATCGAGTACACGGCCCGGCCGAAGCGAGTGTAGTGAAGGACGAACAGGCCGGCCGCGAAGAGGAGCAGGGCGACGGCCACCAGGTAGGTGATGTAGGGCCCGTCCCGCAGATACGGGTTCGGGTTCGAAACGTCGGACAGGAAGGGGATCAGGATCTTCGTCTGGCTCAATGTCGTGTAGGTCGTATCGCGGATCCTGACCTCCTGGTCGCTGATGACGTAGCACAAGCCGCGTGCCAGCCACAGCCCGGCCAGGGTGGCGATGAAGGGCTGCACCTTCAGATAGGTGATGAACAGCCCCTGCACCATGCCGAAGATGGTGCCCATGATCAGGACGATGACGAAGGCCACCCACGGGTTGAAGCCTTCGTTGACCAGCGACACCGCCACGACCGTGGACAGGGCGAGGATGCCGCTGACGGACAGGTCGATGCCGCCGGAGATGATCACGAAGGCCTCGCCGACGACGCACACGATGAGGAACGGCGCGGCGTCGAAGAGGTTGAAGAAAGCCTGCCAGTTGTCCATCGCGCCGAAGGCGATGAACCCCCAAGCGTAGACGGCGATGAACAGGGCGAACGTGGAGGCGAGCGGAACGAACTTGCGGTTTCGCTCGCCCGCGATCTCCCAGATCGCGCGCAGGGCGAGCCCTACTGTCCCAGGTCCAGGTGCGGCGGTCATCGCCCTGCCTCCTGAGGCGCGAGCCTCCTACTCACCAACCCCATGATGAAGGTCTGTGTCTGTTCCGCGTAGAGCAGGATGACGAGAATGACCACGATCGCCTTTACGGCGATGATCGCGCTCGCCGGCACGCCGAACGACAGCATTGACACCACTGTTGTCTGCAGGACCAGCGCCCCGATGGCGCTGCCGGTGAGAGAGAACTTCCCGCCTGCTCCAAGGAGCGTGCCGCCGATCACGACCGCCAGGATGGCGTCCAGCTCGGTGTACAGGCCGATGTTGTTGGCATCGGAGGTCCTGATGTTGGAGGCGATGATCAGGCCGGCGACACCGGCGCAGAACCCGCAGAAACCGTAGGCGAAGAGCTTGACGCGGCGCTCATGAAGGCCGCTGTAGAAGCTCGATCGGGCGTTGATGCCCACCGACTCGACATACAGGCCGATGGCCGTGCTGCGCGTCAGCAGCACGGACGCCAGGAGCACCGCTCCCGCTATGTACAGAGCGAAGGGGAGATTGAGGGGTAGACCGAAGGGCAGGATCACGAAGCCGTTGCCGATGTAGGCGTAGGTGTCGTTGAAGACGATGATCTGCATCGCGTTGGTGATGAGCTGGGCGATGCCGCGCCCGGCGATCATCAGAATCAGCGTGGCGACCATCGGCTGGATGCGCCCATAGGCCACCAGCATGCCGTTCCACAAACCGCACAGCGTGGCGATCACCAGCGGGACGATCACCACAAGGACGAGCGGCATCCAGGTGTACTGGGGATCGTTGATGAACTGACGAGGGTCGGCCAGGTTCATGCCCACGATCGTCGGGTTGATCATGATGCACGACACCGAGGAGGCGATCGCGATGATCGCGCCGACCGAGAGGTCCACGCCTCCGGTCGCAATCACCAGCGTCATGCCGATGGCCAGGATCATCGTCGGCGAGCCGTGCCACAGGATGTCGATGATGTGGCCGTAGAGATGCCCCTCCTTGAGCTCGAGCTCGAAGAACCCGGGAACCAAGAAGAAGTCCCCAACGAGAATGAACGCCAGGGCCAGAGTCGGCATGAAGAGCATGCTCTCGGTGAACCTGGACCACGCGGACCCGAAGCCGTTGTTCATGACAGCGTCCCTGCGATCGAATGCATGAGTCTCTTCTCGTCCACCTGACCGGCGAACTCATCGGCTTTGGCTCGGTCGCGCATCACGACCACTCGGTGACTGGTCCGGAGCACCTCGTCGAGCTCCGACGAGATGAACACGCAGGACTTGCCTTCGTCGGCCAAGTCGAGCACCAGCCGCTGGATATCCGCCTTCGTCCCGACGTCGATTCCGCGGGTGGGCTCGTCGAGGATCAGGACCTTAGGGTTCGCAGCCAGCCAGCGGGCGACGATCACCTTCTGCTGGTTGCCGCCGCTCAGGTTCTTGACCTTCTGATCCGGGCTGGGAGCGCTGATGCTGAGGAGCTTCATGTACTTGTCGGCGATCTCATACTGCTCCCTCGTCCCAATCCGGCTGAACCAGTACCTGCCTGCCTGCAGAGCCAGGATGATGTTCTCGCGGATGCTCAGCTCGCCGATGATGCCCTCGACCTTCCGATCTTCGGGGCAGAGAGCGACTCCGCGGCGAATGGAGGCACTGGGCGAGAACGACCTGATCGGCTTGCCGTTCATGCGGGCAGTGCCCGTGTCCGGCTTGTCGACCCCAAACAGCAGCCTGGCGACCTCGGTGCGACCCGAGCCGAGGATGCCTGCCAGCCCGACGACCTCCCCCTTGTGGAGCGTCAGGTCCAGGGGCTCGAGCGCGCCGGACAGGCCCAGCTGCTCGGCTTCGAGCAGGGGCTCCGTCCCGATACGCTTGCTGCTCTCCATCTTGTGAGCCGTCATGTCGTCGAGGGCAGCGAGGCTGCGTCCGAGCATCAGCCGGATCAGATCGAGCCGCGACAGCGACTTGGTGGCGTAGGTGCCGACCAGTGCGCCGTTCCGCAGAACGGTCACGCGATCCGAGACCTGGAAGACCTGGTCGAGGAAGTGGGTGATGAAGATGATCGCGATCCCCTCATCCCGCAGCTTCCGCATGACCTCGAAGAGCTGCGCCGTCTCAGTGATGGTGAGGCTCGACGTGGGCTCGTCCAGGATGAGGACCCGGGCGTTGGAGATGGATAGCGCTCGGGCGATGGCGACCATCTGCTGAATCGCGATCGAGTACGAGCCGAGGGGCTGGGTCACGTCGATGTCGAGGCCCAGGTCCCGCATGAAGGTCTTGGCTCTGCGGTTGAGCTCCCCCCACCTGATCGCGAAGTGCAGCCGCTCCGGCTGCCGGCCGATGAGAAGGTTCTCAGCCACCGTCAGGTTCGGGCAGAGATTGATCTCCTGGTAGACGGTGCTGATACCGAGCTCCTGCGCATGGAGCGGAGAGCGGACCGTAACCATGCGGCCATCGAACTCGATGTTCCCGCTGTCGGCGCGGTCGGCCCCGGTGAGGATCTTGATAAGGGTCGACTTGCCCGCCCCGTTTTCGCCGACAAGGGCATGGATCTCACCTCGAGCCAGAGAGAAGGCCACGTTGTCGAGCGCATGTACTCCGGGGAAGCTCTTGTCGATGCCCGTCATGACGACGATATCGTTGCTGGGGTCCGGCATGAGTCACCTCTGTCGCAACTACCCCGCGCCCATTCCTGGTGGGCATCGGGAGCGACGATCATTCTCGACCATTGCGGGCATGACAGGGGCTCTGCGATGCAGTCGATCGTGGCCCCGACCGCGCCCGTCTCTTGAGGGCGGCGTGCCCTGTCTCCAGGGCTTGAGATTGGCGAAGGGGGAGCAGGGTTGCGTGGCTCCCCCTTCGCCCGGGACTACTAGTACTTGCGGGTGTCGAGGATCTTCTGAAGCTCGTCCGCGCCCTGGGAGGCGAAGAACTCGCCCTCCTCCGACGGGACCCACTTCGGGGTGCCCTCAACGCCGTTCAGGCCGTCAAGAGCGGCCTTGTAGACCTGCGGGGCCAGGAGCGGGTTGCACTCGATGTCCGCACCCAGCTGACCCGAGATGAGGTACTTGAAGCCGTTGGCCGTGGCGTCGACGCCGACGAAGAAGATGTCCTCGCCGGGCTTGAGGCCGCCGGCCTCGGAGGCCTGGATGGCTGCAATGGCGAGCTCGTCGTTGTGGCCGAACACGCCGTTGATGTTGTCGTACTTCTTCAGGAAGGCTTCCATGATCGACTTGCCGACCGTGGGATCCCACCCGGCAGCGTACTGGCTGTCGAGGACGGTGATGCCGCAGGCGCCCATGGCCTCGCGGAAGCCCTGGCCGCGGTCAACGGCGGCTGAAGCGCCCTGGTCGCCGCCGATCTCGACGACATTCTTGTCAGTCGAGTTCTCGAGCAGCGTGCACATCGCGGCCGCAGCCTTCTGGCCTTCCTGGTTGAAGTCCGACCCGATGTACGTGTAGTACAGGCTCGAGTCGGCGTCGATGCGGCGGTCCTCGAGAACGACGACCTTGCCCGCGGCCTTGGCGGCCTTGAGCACATCGTCATACCCGGTGATGTCCACCGCGGCCAGGATGATCACGTTGACTTCGTCGTCCTGGATGAACTGGTTGAAGGCCGTGATCTGGTTCTCGATCTTGTTCTGGGAATCGTAGAACTTGAGGGTGATGCCGAGCGAGTCCGCAGTCTCCTTGAAGGAGGAGGTGTTGGCCGCTCGCCAACCGCTCTCGGACCCGGTCTGGATGAACCCAACGACCATGTCCGTGTATTCGTAGGTCTTCGCAGCCTGGCTCTGAGGGGCCTCGGTGGCCTGAGGGGCCTCGGTGGCCTCAGTGCTCGAGCAGGCGCCCAGCGTCGCGACGATGGCGAACGCAGCAGCAATCCGGAGCATTCGATTCATGTTTGCCTGTCTCCGTGTCTTCTTCCGGCCTTGGGCCTTGCGAAACTGGTCCGGGGGTGCGGTTCTCCCGCATCGCTGGTCGTCACAGCCCCCGGCTTGCGCCAGCTTCTACCTCGCTGTCAGTTGGCTCGTGACGCCATCCACACCTCCTCCGAGCCGGCCGATCAGCCAGTGGCCTGGCCCATCAACAAACCCGGTCGCCTCCCTTGGCCTTCCTTCCGGTTGGCCTTCCTTCTGGCCTCTCCTAGGGCAAGTGCTCGGCCGCTGCGCTCGAGGTGCAGGGCCATCTCAGTCGCAGACGGACTCCTATGACGATTCCCGTGCAGCCGTCTCTTCCGCCGGGATCACAGCTGAAGCCTCCGGGCTCTGTGTCACGCCATCCGCCGGACGGCAGTGGCCTGGGGTCAACCCGCGTGACCGAGCCGGGCTTCGACCTCCTCTGCGGAGGGTCGACTTCCTGGGCTCTCTTTGCCCTTCTCTCCTTGCGTGCCTGCCAACCCGGTGTTATCGTTCCCGTTATCGGTCACGGTAACGGTAACGGCGGCACCTTACACGACCGGGCAATCGGAGTCAATAGGCGAAGCCAGGTTCAGGCGATTTCCAGCGCTGGTGCTACCGTTGCCGCGCTGGCAGCGAGGAGGAACCGCACCGTGGCCCCAGCGAAGCGCCTTACGATCCGCGACATCGCGGCCGCAGCAGGCGTCTCCACGCAGACGGTATCGCGTGTCCTGAACAACCGGCCGGATGTCTCAGATGAGACGGCCGAGCGCGTGCGCCGGGTCATCCAGGAGACGGGCTACGCCCCCAACATGCTGGCCAGGAGCCTGACCCAGGGCCGGAGCCATGTCCTGGGCGTGGTCGCCTACGGGCTGCACTACTTCGGGCCGTCTCAGGTCCTGATGGCCATCGAGCGCCAGGCCGCCGAGATGGGCTACGCCATCATGCTGAATCTCATCCTCCAGCCCGGGACTGCCGCCGTCGAGCACCTGCTGGACGGGTTCACGGCCCGGCGGGTGGATGGTGTCATCTGGGCGATCCCCGAGGTCGGCGACAACAGGAGCGTGCTGCAGAGCCGCGTTGCCGACCTGCCGCTGCCGGTGATCATCGTGGGTGGCAGCACCGGGCGGCCCTGCCTGGCCTCGATCGCGATCGACAACGCCGCCATCGGCCGTCTGGCGGCCGAGCATCTCATCGGTGGCGGCGCCAGGCACGTGGGAATCATCACCGGGCCCATGAGCTGGTGGGAGGCGCGGCAGCGCCTGGAGGGCTGGCGCCAGACGATGGTCGCCCACGGCCGCACGATCGAGGACTGCCTGGTCGTCGAGGGTGACTGGACAGTCTCCAGCGGTGAGAGGGCCTTCAACCAGATCATCGACGTTTGTCCGGACATAGACGCCATCTACGCCAGCAACGACCAGATGGCACTGGGCGTCCTCCACGCGGCTCTGTGCCGGGGCATGCGCGTCCCGGAGGACCTGGCGGTGATCGGAACGGACAACACCGCCGAAGGCAGCCACTACTGGCCGCCCCTGAGCACAGTCGACCAGCCGCTCGGCCTGGCCGGCGAGATGGCCGTGAAGGCGATCGACGGCCTGATCGCCAGCTCGCGCACCATCCGTCGGGCGGCCGACGTCGCGCCCGAGATGACGCTGCTCGAGCCGGAGCTGATCGTGCGCCAGAGCACCCGGCCGGTGATGGCGAGCGCGACCCCCGACGTGGCGCCGGCGTCCGGTCATGGCGAGCCGATGTCCTCCAGGGTCCCGACGAGCTGACGAATCCCGGGCCTCGCCGAGGCTCGACTGATCCGCTCCTGCCCCCGAAACGTAAGTTCGTTGACAGCCCGGGGCGCCGATCCTAGACTCCCCCAGGGCTGCCGATCGGCAGCAGCAGCACGAGGTGCGCTTTCAGTGGACGGAACTATCCGCACGGCTGCGGCAGGGACCGCTGGCGTGAGCAGCGGCACTGCTGCGCGCGGGAGATCTGTGCCCATCGAGAGCTAGCCGGGGCGGCGTAGCCGCCGGACGAACCTCAGAGCCGTGGGCCAGATCGGGCCCCCGGCTCTTTTGATGCCCGACACGGCGCCCAAAGGCGCTTTGCCCCACGGGCAAGCCGCGAGCCCATTCCCCTTCCCTACCCCCCGGCTCGCGGCGAGAGACCGCGAGCCTCACCCGAGGAACAGCAATGAGCATCGCGGTCCTGGACACGAACACGCCGGCCCACGGTTCCACCGTAGCGCCGGTACTCGAATCGGCAGCCAGCGCAGCCCGCCCGGCCGGCCCCGCGGCTCTGGTCGTGGACCGAGTCACCAAACGCTTCCGCGTGAACCGCCGCAAGCCGCCGGTCACGGCCGTGGACGACATCTCGCTGGAGATCCAGCGCGGCGAGATCTACGGCCTGCTCGGCGCCAACGGCAGCGGCAAATCCACGCTCATCCGGCTCGTCAGCGGGCTCCTGTCGCTCGACGCCGGCCGGGTCGAGGTCTTCGGCCACGACCTGGTCCGCGAGGAGATGGCGGTCAAGCGGCTCATCAACCGGGTCAGCGTCGACGCCGCCTTCTTCAAGAAGCTCTCACCGGCCGAGAACCTCTCCTTCGCGGCCCGCCTCTACGGCCTGGATGCCCGTGATGCACGGCGCAGGTCGATCGAGATCATGGCCCGCCTGGGCATCGGCGAGAAACGGCTCGGCCGCCCCGTCGAGGAGATGAGCCGGGGCATGCAGCAGAAGGTGGCCATCGCGCGAGCGATCCTGACCAGCCCCACGCTGCTGCTCCTGGACGAGCCGACGACCGGCCTCGACCCACGCTCCAAGCTGGACGTCCAGACGTTCGTCGAGGAGCTCAGGGCCGAGCACGACGCCACGATTCTGCTGACGACGCACGACCTGGCCGAGGCCGAAAGGCTGTGCGGGCGGATCGGGATCCTGGCCGGCGGACGGCTGACCGTGGAGGACACCCCCGAGCGCCTGAAGGCCCGGGTGGCCCTCGACCACGACCTGCCACCGACGCTAGAGAACGTGTTCATGCAGTACACCGGCCGCTCCCTGGACGACGACGTCGAGGAGGGCGAAACCGACCCGGATGACTAGACGGAGACCTCAAGTGATCACGCTACCGCGAGACGCACGCGCCAGCTTCGCGTTCGTCGAGCGCAACTTCAACCTGACGAAGCGCTACTGGGGCTGGGAGGTCGCATTCCTGGTCTACGCCATCGCCGGCTCGCTGTCGGTCTCGCTGATCGGGCAATCGATCGGCGACCGGCGGCTGCTCATGTCCCTGGTCGTCGGCGCCGTCTTCTGGAACTACCTGTCAGTGGTGTTCCAGTCGATCGGCGACACGATCACCTGGGAACGCTGGGAAGGCACCCTCGAGTACACGATGATGGCTCCCGTTCGGCGTTCGGTTCAGCTGCTCGGCTCGGCGTTCTACGCCGTGCTGTACGGCCTGGCCCACACGACGGTACTGCTCATCGTGCTCGCCCTGTTCTTCTCACTGGACCTGGGCCACGCCAATTTCGGCGCGGCCGCGGTCTTCATGGTGGTCGGGTCGGCCAGCCTGATCGGCATCGGCATGCTGGCCGCGATCCTGCCCATGATGTCGGTGGAGCGCGGCTCGCAGATGGTCTTCGTCCTGCAGTCGTGCCTGCTGCTCATCAGCGGCGTGTACTACTCGGTCGACATCCTGCCCGGCTGGATGCAGGTCCTGTCGCGCGTCTCGCCGGCAACGTACGTCCTGGACGCGGTGCGCAAGGCCCTGATCGACGGTGCGCCGATCGACACGCTCCTGCCGGATCTGTGGCCCCTCCTGATAATGGCCGTGGTCTTCATCCCGGCTGGCATCTGGGGCTTCGGCCGCGCCGAGCGCTACGCCAAGCGAACCGGCAAGCTGAAGCGGGTGGGCTGACGTGACACACAGATCCGAACGCACCATGGACATCGAGCCGCTGGGCGGCTCTCAACTCGGGGCCATGGCGGCCCTCGTGGAGCACGAGTACGCCCGGTTGAGGGAAGAGGTGCCGGTGCTCCCGGCCGACGCGCTCTCCCCCGCCCGGGTCATGCCCCTGCTCGAGTATGCGGCCGGCAGGGCTCCAGGGGTCGCAGTCACCCGGGACGGCGAGCTGGCCGGCGGAATCGTGGGCCTGGAGATCCCCGGCCTGCTCGGGCCTGGGACCGCGGCCCTCGTCCCGGACTGGGCCTGCGCTTTGGCCGGCTCCGACCGCGTCCGGACCCTGAACAGCCTGTACGGCTCGATCGCGGCCGAATGGGTCGGCCGGGGCCTGGGCGTCCACTGCTTCGTCGTCTCCGCGGCCGACGCCGAGCTGATCGATGCCCTGACCTGGCTCGGATTCGGCCGGCACCTCGTGGATGCCGTGCGCGACCTCGAGCCCAGGCCGGCCGCGGTGCCATCCGGCGTCACGATCGGCCCCGCAACGGCCGCGGACCTCGATGCCCTTACGCCGCTGGTCCTGGCCTACTACGCCTATTACGCGAAGTCGCCAACCTTCCTGGTCTTCGGCGACGACGAAGCGCCCGAGGCCGAGATGTCTCGCTGGCTAACGACGCCGGGCGAGTTCGTGTGGACGGCCCGCACGACGGACCGCGTCCTGTCGTTCCTGTACCTGCATCGTCCCGGGCCGGACATCTGCCTGCCCCTCCAGGACGAAGGCACGATCAGCATCGGAGGTGCGTTCACAGTCCCCGAGGCCAGGGGCTCAGGAGTCGGCGCCGCCGTGCTAGAAGCCGCGGTCGAGTGGGCGCGGACTGCCGGCTACAAGAGGATGAGCGTGGACTTTGAGACGGCCAACGTGGGGGCCAGGCGGTTCTGGCTGCGGGCGTTCCTGCCGGTATGCGTGTCGCTGGTGCGCCGTATAGACGGTCGCCTCGTCCCGGCGGAGGCAACCCGATGACGGCCGCCGAGCTGACCCAGTGGGGCTGGGACGAATCCTGGGCCGCCGCCCTGGACGCCCTGAACGCCCCGGAGCTGATCGCGGCTCGCGTCATCGCCCAGCATCGCGGTCTGTGGCTGGCGATCACGCCCGACGGCGAATCCCAGGCGCTTCCGACCGGCCGCTTCCGCCATCAAGCCGGCGAAGGCGAGCTGCCGGCGGTCGGCGACTGGGTCGGCGGGCTCCCCTCCCCTCACGGCGGCGAGTTCCGCATCGACGCCGTCCTGCCGCGCCGCTCGGCCTTCCGTCGGCGGGCGGCAGGCTCGCGCGTGTCAGTCCAGATCGTGGCCGCCAACGTGGACACGCTGTTCGTGGCGACGTCTCTCAACGCGGACCTCAACGCCCGCCGCCTGGAGCGCTACGTGACGATGGCCCGCGAGTCGGGCGCCGAGCCGGTGGTGCTCCTGACCAAGGCCGATCTCATCGAGGGAGCCCAGCAGACGGCCGACCGGCTTTCGGCTCAGCTTCGGGTGGAGACGATCGCCCTCAGCCCCAAAACGGGCGCCGGCGTGGACTCGGTCACCCGCTGGTTCGTCCCCGGCCGAACGCTGGCGCTGGTGGGCTCGTCGGGCGTCGGCAAGTCGACGCTCTTGAACCGCCTGGCCGGCGAGAAGCTGATGGTCACAAAAGAGATCCGCGACGACGACTCGCGCGGCCGCCACACCACAACCCATCGCGAGCTGTTCCGGCTGCCCGGTGGGGCACTGATGCTCGACACGCCGGGCATGCGCGAGCTGGGCCTGTGGGACGCGGACGAAGGGCTGGACGAGACTTTCGCCGAGATTGCCGAACTGGCCACCCGCTGCCGCTTCGCGGATTGCAGCCACCAGGCGGAGCCGGGTTGCGCCGTGACCGCGGCCGTCGAAGACGGCCGCCTGGACCCGAAACGCCTGCGCAGCTACCGCCGCCTGGCGCGAGAGTTGGAGGACCAGCCGACCCCGCAGGAGCGCCGCGCCCGTGACCGCCAGTTCGGCA
>DAOUEA010000010.1:0-3118 GCA_034430475.1 Chloroflexota bacterium
TGACGTTCGCGGCCGGGGGCGCCGAGGCTACCGGCACGGCGACGCTAGCCAGGGCCTGAGCCGGCGGGAATCCGAAAGCCGGCCGCCGGGTAGCGGCTGGTCAGCGTCTGACGGCAGCCCGATGCGCCTGCCTCTGGTAGCGCACGAGCGTCATCACCGCGCCCACTCGATTGAACATCGCGAGCCCAAACGGCATGGCCACGATCAGAATGCACAGCGCGTAGGCGAGAGCCATCCAGATGGCGCCGAACCACCAGCCGACGAGAATGAACCAGATCGCTACCTGGCTTGGCCCTGGTTGTGGAGCACTCCGACTGGACACGACACCCCGGTGCCGGCCAGCCCGCAGTAGCCGCCGGGGTTGTGCTACGGGACTACTGTCGGTCCGCCCAGTTGACAGTCACCGGAGTAAGCTCGCGCGTCTCGTGGTTCCAGAGCAGGATGTCGTCTCTGTCAGGGCCGATGACCAAGAGATCGCCCTCGCCGTTGTCGCCTATTGCCAGGAACCCGCCGGGAAGCATGTCTGGCCAGTCTCTCCGCCACGCTTCGTTCTCGCGGACGATGTGGTTGGCCGTGCGCCCCATCGTCTTTCGGTCCGTCGGATCCCAGACCGGGTAGAGCGTCCAGTCTTCGTCGACGGCCTCTACCTCGCCGCCATTGGCGCGCAAGAGCCGCTGTCGCTGCGCGTCTGGTAGCCGACGACCCAGTTGAGCCTCAGCCTCCTCAATCCGAGCCTGCGATACAGGGAACGGCATGGATCCACCTCACGACACGGGGAGTCGGCAGGCAGCTTAGCGCCCTAGCGCTCACCTAACATGCCCATGGGGCACGAGACCCCTGTCCCGTGAGCAGTACATGTTGCGTTCGGGTTGGGCTGCGGGCAGCTGCTATCAGCTAGGCAGCCAGCTGGGCCACCAGGTCGGAATGCCGTTGGGGCCGCATTCGGGGTAGCCGGGGTTGTAGGCGTGCCAGCCCCCACCTTGGTAGTCCCCCGCTGGATAGGCCGGGACCCACATAGCGACCGCTGCTGCGCAGATGACGATGACTAGGGTCAGTCCGATTGCAACCCTGATGGCGGCGTGTAGCCTGAACGAAACGAGCGTGCCGACGGCGAAAGCGAGCCAGGAGACGAGGATGACTCCTGGCAGGAAGACGAAGGTGAGGGCAGAGGCGCCGCCCGGGGACATGTCGTCGCATGCGTCCCAAGCGAGTGCAACCTGTCGGTCGGCGAGGACGGCCCCTATCACGCACAGCGGAAGACCGCAGACAGGCAGGAGCCAACGCAACCGGCACTCAACGTCCATTGGCCTGGGCGGCTGCCAGTATTGCCGGTACTGAGGTCCCGGGGCTGCCATGGCAGGCATTGTACGGGGCGGGAACGGAACGAACCCGTCAGATGCCAGGCGTCACCAGTCAGCTTCCGCCTTCCCTGAGGACTCCCACCGGACACGAGACCCCTGTCCCGTGAGCAGTACATTGCGCGCCCGGGTTCTTGTGCAGGTACTGCTGGTGGTAGTCCTCGGCGAAGTAGAACTCGGGGGCGGGGCGGATCTCGGTGGTGATGGAGCCCAGGCCGGCCTCGGTGAGGCGCATCTGATAGGCCATGCGCGAGGCCTCGGCCTGGCGCTGCTGGGCCTCACCGTGAGTCAGGATGGCGGAGCGGTACTGCGTGCCGCGGTCGCCGGCCTGGCGGAAGCCCTGGGTGGGGTCGTGCTCCTCCCAGAAAGCCCGCAGTAGCTCGTCATATGAGATCCGGCCCGGGTCGAAGACGACGCGTACGATCTCGATGTGCCCCGTCAGGCCGGAGCAGACCTCTTCATAGGTGGGGTTTGGAGTGGAGCCGCCCGCGTAGCCGACGGCCGTCGAGACGACGCCCGGCTTCTGCCAGAACAGGCGCTCAGCGCCCCAGAAGCAGCCCATTCCGAACTCGGCGATGTGCGTGCCCTTCGGGTAGGGTGGCCGAAGAGGGGCGTCCAGCACGGCATGACGGGCCGGTACCGGCATCTCCTCGGCTCGACCGGGGAGGACGTCCTCCGGGGCAGGCATCCGCAGCTTGCGTGGATCGACGAACCAGCTCATGAGGCCAGTCTACGCGCGGCCCGGCGGCAGCGAGGCGCGGCCGGCGGACGTTGCGCTCGCCAGTCCCGGGCTCGCGGCGACGGGGCGGTCCCGGCCGGTGCGATGGCTCGCACCTCCAAGGTCCGGCGTTGGACAGACGGCACGGTTGCGGCGACCATCTGCCCATGAGACGCGCAATGCTCGCCCTGGCGGCGATGCTGGCCCTGGTCGTGGCTGCCTGCGGTGGGGCGGGAGCGAGCCCGACCCTTCGACCCGTTTCGACCGGCTCGCTTGAGATCTCGACCCAGACGGCGACGCCGGCGCCATCCGAGGCGCCTACGGCAGGTGATTCGGCCCCCAGCGACACGGTCTGGCTGTGCCGGCCCGGGCTAGCCGACAACCCCTGCGCGGGCGACCTGAGCGCGACGCTGGTGGCCGCCGACGGCACGACGACCGTGGAGAAAGCCCAGCCGGCGGCAAGCCCGGCCATCGACTGCTTCTACGTCTACCCCACCGTCAGCCGCCAGACGGCGGTCAACGCCACGCTGGCGATCGACTCGGAGCAGGTAGCCGTGGCCAGGATCCAGGCGGCGCTCTTCTCGAAGGTCTGCAACGTCTACGCCCCGATGTATCCCCAGATCACCCAGACCGCGCTGTCGGACCCCACCAGCCTGACGCTGGACGCGGCCCTGACCGCCTACCAGGGCCTCCGATCGGCCTTCCTCGACTACATGGCCCACTACAACAACGGCCGGGGCGTGGTCTTCATCGGCCATTCGCAGGGGGCGATGATGCTGACGATGCTCCTGCGGGGCGACGTCGACCCGGTGCCGGAAGTCCGGGCGCTGGTCGTCTCGGCGCTGCTCATCGGCGGCAACGTCACCGAGGATGACTTCTCCAACCTGCCACCGTGCTCCTCGGCGACCCAAACGGGCTGCGTGGTGGCCTACTCCTCCTTCAGCTCCACCCCTCCCGCCGACGCCTACTTCGGGCGGGCCGATTCACCGCTGAACCTCGGGCATGAGCCGGACGACGCCGTCCTGTGCGTCAACCCCGCGGC
>DAOUEA010000011.1:0-18729 GCA_034430475.1 Chloroflexota bacterium
CAGATGCGGCGGTAGAACCTGTCGTCGATGGACTTGACGTCCACGTTGGCCGCGTCCAGGTACGGCACGATCAGGTCGAGCGCCTCCGGGCTCTCGTAGCCGTTGGTCACGAAGACGTTGTGCAGGCCCGCTGCCCGTGCCCGGACCATCGTGTCCAGGGCGTACTCGACGAAGACGGTCGGCTCCACGTACGTGTAGGCGATGCTTCGAACGCCGGCCGCGCAGGCCTCCTCCACAACCTTGTCGGGCGGCAGATAGCGGGTCTCCGGGACCCGGTGTTCACGATGGGCCAGGCTGATGTGCCAGTTCTGGCAGAAGGCGCAGTGGAAGTTGCAGCCCTGCGTGGCCAGCGAGTAGGCGCCGCTGCCGGGCAGGAAGTGGAAGAACGGCTTCTTCTCGATCGTGTTCGGCTCGGCCACCGCCGCCTGCCCGTAGACGAGTGTGTACAGCCAACCGCCGCGGTTCTGGCGCACGCCGCACAGGCCGATCCGGCTCGGTCGAAGGACGCACCGATGGGCGCAGGCGATGCAGCGAACGGTGCCGGGAGCTACCGGGTCGTCGAACGGCTCGCCCAGCAGGGCCCGGCGGACGTTCGGCTCCTCCTCACCGCCCGGGCCGAGGTCATCCAGGCCCAGTCCCTCGGGCGGATCCTCGCCCGGAAAACCTGCCCGAACGGGCTGGTGAGGGCGCGCGTCTGGCTGGGCGTCGACATCTGGGGCCCGCGTGTAGGTTTCGTTGCCCGGTCGGGCGGGTGTCTCGTCCATGGAGGCATCCAGAATGCGGCCGGGCCTGGTCCCGATGACAGGCCCCCAATGGTCCCCCGTACTGCAAATGCAGTATGCCAGAACGGGCAGCCGCGGGCGCCCATTCGGGGGCCTTGCGGGGTCATCTCCGTCGACTACGGTCAACAGAGGAATGGCTCGTGCCCTTCGGCCCTTGCCCGGGCGCACCGCCGGCGAGAGGCTAAGGGCAACGAGTCCCGTTCGCGGGACCTGCTGACGGCATCCTGCCGGCGGCGTCTTCGCGACGGCCGACGAGCTGGAAGGCTTGATATGGCGATCGGTCGAGTTGCCGTTCAGTCGCCCCGGCCACCTGTTCCCTGGGCACCGCTGGTCATTGCCGAGGCGCGCTGCAAAGGCTGCGAGCTGTGTGTCGAAGCCTGCCCCCACTCCGTCCTGGCGCTGGACACGAGCCGCGTCAACGTCCTGGGCTACCACCCGGTTCAGCTGATCGACGCCGCGAGCTGCACCAGCTGCGCCCTGTGCGCCCGGGTCTGCCCGGACTGCGTCTTCACGGTGTGGGCGGCGCCGAAGGAGGGCCACCGATGACGGCCCCGCACGCCGCCCACGCCGCCAACGCGGCCCGACACTCGGACAAGGAAGCGGCCCGCCGTTCGCGCGTCCTGATGAAGGGCAACGAGGCCATCGCAGAGGCCGCCATCCAGGCCGGCTGCGACGCCTACTTCGGCTACCCCATCACCCCCCAGGCTGAGCTGCTGGAGTGGATGGCCCGCCGCATGCCGGAGCTGGGCCGGGTCTTCATCCAGGCCGAGAGCGAACTGGGCGCGATCAACATGGCCCTGGGCGCCGCGGCCACGGGGGCTCGCGTGATGGTCTCCTCGTCCAGCCCCGGGATCAGCCTCATGGCCGAGGGCATGAGCTACATGGCCGGCTCCGGCACGCCGATGGTTCTCGTCAACATCATGCGGGCCGGCCCCGGGCTGGGCAGCATCGGCCCGTCCCAGAGCGACTACTTCCAGGCCACCAAGGGCCACGGTCACGGCGACTACCACGTGCCGGTCCTGGCCCCGGCTTCGATCAGCGAGGCCATGGACCTCATGGCCACCGCCTTTGAACTGGCCGAGCGCTACCGGACCCCGGTCATGGTCGTGGCCGACGGGATCATGGGCCAGGCCATGGAGCCGGTGGAGCTGAAGTTCCGCTGCCCGGAGCGGCGGACCTTCGACTGGGCGCTGACCGGGGCGTCCGGGCGGCCGGCGCGGATCGTCAGGTCGATCGACCTCCAGCCCGAGCTGCTCGAGAAGCGCAACCTGGACCTCCAGCACAAGTACGCCGAGATCGCCCGGCGCGAGGTCCGCTGGGCCGGCTATCTCCTCGACGACGCTGAGTACGTGCTGGTGGCCTACGGCACGGCCGCGCGCGTAGCCCGCAGCGCCGTCGACAAAGCCCGTGCCAAAGGCGTGAAGGCGGGCCTCTTCCGGCCGATCACCCTCTGGCCCTTCCCCAGCCGGGAGCTGGCGCGACTCGCCGGGCGAGCCCACGGCATGCTGACCGTCGAGCTCTCCTCGGGGCAGATGGTCGAGGACGTCAGGCTGGCCGTCGAAGGGCGATGCCCGATCGCCTTCCACGGCCGAATGGGCGGCCTGGTGCCCACGCCGGACGAGGTGCTCGGGGCGCTGAAGGCCCTGCGCGGCAAGGTCGAGCGCACGCGGCACGCGCAAGCCGCGCACGCGGAAGCTGCCCACGCGGCCCAGGAAGGAGGCACGAAGTGACGGTCCATCGCGACACCCGAGCCGCCCCCGCCGGCCCGGCCGCCGCCGGCCCGGCCGCCGCTCCGGCCGGCTCGACCACAGGCCCGGCCGCCGCGCATTCCGCGGACCCGCACGCTCCCAGGCTGGTCTACGCCCGACCCGAGGTGCTCGTCGATCGCTCCACGCACTACTGCCCCGGCTGCGGTCACGGCGTCGTCCATCGCCTCCTGGCCGAGGCGCTGACGGAGCTGGACCTGCCGGCCCACACCATCGCCGTGGCCCCGGTCGGCTGCGCCGTCTTCGCCTACGACTACCTGAGCGTGGACTTCGTGGAGGCGCCCCACGGGCGCGCACCCGCGGTGGCCACCGGCATCCGCCGCGTCCGGCCGGAGGCCTTCGTCCTGACCTACCAGGGCGACGGCGACCTGGCCGCCATCGGCACGGCAGAGATAGTCCATGCCGCGGCCCGCGGGGAGAACATCACCGCCATCTTCGTCAACAACGGCATCTACGGCATGACCGGCGGCCAGATGGCGCCCACCACGCTCGTCGGCCAGAAGACCACATCCTCGCCGTCCGGCCGCGAGCCCTCGAGCATGGGCTACCCGATCCGCATCACCGAGATGCTGGCCCAGCTGGAGGGGGTAGCCTACGCCGCCCGTGGCTCCGTTGCCGACGCCGGCCAGATCGGCAAGCTGAAGGCCATGATCAAGCGGGCCTGCCAGATCCAGCTGGCTCACGGCGGCTTCGCCCTGGTGGAGGTCCTGTCCAACTGCCCGGTGGGCTGGGGCATGACGCCGCGCGAGTCGATCGAGCACCTCAAGGGCCCGGTGGCCCAGGCCTACCCGCTGGGCGTCATCGTCGACCGGCTGGCCTCGGCGCCCAAAGACACCTTCGCCGAGACGTGCCCGGCCCCGGCGCACCCGGAGGCTTGAGATGGAGCGCTCGGTCGTCTTCGCCGGCTTCGGGGGCCAAGGGCTGCTGTTCGCCGGCCAGGTCCTGGCGCGGGCCGGCGTCAAGGATGGACTGGAGGTCTTCTGGATCCCGTCCTACGGCCCCGAGATGCGAGGCGGCACGGCGGCCTGCACGGTCATCCTCAACGAGACGGAGATCGGCTCGCCGGTGGTGGACCACTTCGACGCGGCGGTGGTCATGAACCTGCCATCGCTGCGCAAGTTCGGGCCGCGCGTGGCGCCGGGCCGGCTGCTGATCGTCAACGCCTCGCTGGTGGAGTCGGCCACCTCGGCCCGCAAGGACGTACAGGAGCTGCGCCTGCCCTGCACCGAGCTGGCGGCCAAAGGCGGCGACGACAAGCTGGTGACGGTGGTAGCGCTCGGGGCGCTCGTGGCCAGGCTCGGCTGGGTCAGCGCTGAGTCAGTGCGCGCCGCCCTGCGCGAGATCTCGGCCCGGAAGCGCCCCGAGATCGTCGAGGCCGACCTGCGCGTCTTCGCCGCCGGCCTCGAAGCTGGAGGTGTCGCCGTTCCGGCCTAGACCGGACTCACGGCTGCCACTGCAGGGTCTCTCGCACGAAGGCGTAGCTGGTCTGCGTGAAGCTGAGAGCCCCCGGCACTGGCGTGACGGGACCGCCGGAGGCGCCGATCACGAGGACCTGGCCCGTAGTCGTGTTGACGAAGGCGATATTCGCGCCGTTCGGCGACCAGGTTGGCAGCGTCGTCGGCGACCCGTAGAGACCGCTGCAGACGCCGGTGGCGGCTACGCACTTCCTGAGGGTCGAACCGGTCACGGCCAGCGACGTGCTGTCGGGCGACCAGGCGAACCCGGTGCCCAGGCCCAGATCTCTGATCACGCCTCCCGCGACAGCCCGGGTCCTGACATGGTCGTCGGTGCCCATGTAGGCGACCCTCATCCCGTCGGGAGAGACGGCCGCCGGTGGGTACCACTTGACGTTGGTGATGCCCATAGCGGCGGCCGAGCCGCCGGGCAAGCTCACGCGAGACAACGAGCCGGAGTCGCGGGCCAGCAGCGATCTCTCGGTCGGCCACCAGGAGGTGACCCTCAATTCACCGATGTTGTGGCTGACGGCAGTCTGGGACGCCCCGGCTGACGTCATGATCATGAGGTCACGAGTGTCGTCGATGCTGTTCTGGGCGCAGATATGATCCGCGGCCGTGTAGAGCCAGTAGGCGATTTCGCTGTCGTCGGACGACCAGACGAAGTCGGCCGCCTTGTCGCCCATGGTCACGGTCGGCGTCTCGACCCAGTCGCTCACCCTGATGTCTGACAGCTTCGAGTCGCAATCGCGCACGACGTGGATCTTCGTTCCATCGTGTGACCAGACGGCGGCGAGATCGTAGGCGTTGGGGCTGACGGTGGCCTTATGGCCCTCGGCCAGCATGCGCAATTCGGATCCATCGGGCCTGACGACCCACAGCTGCGGCTGAAACCCCCCGGCCCGGAATGTGACCAGCCTGATGAACAGGAGGTACTCGCCGTGAACGAAGGGCTTGGGCGTTGGCGTCGCCGGGGCTGCGGTGGGCGTGACGGCGGCCGTCGGAGTGATCGTCGGCTCGGAAGACGCCGAGGCCGTCTCAGCCGGCGTCTCCGCGATGCTCGCCGTCGCGCTCGGCGAGGCGTCAGATGGCGCCGACGACGGTGAGGCCCCGCTGCTCGTGCACGCGGCAACGAGGAACGTCAGAGCAAGCGGCACGACGACCGCGCGACGCAGAGGTCTCACAGAAGTCCCCTTTACTCCGGAGAGAGGCGCCGGCGCTGGCGCCTCTCTCGGCTGGACATGGCACTCGATGGAAAGCCGGATGGAAGTCGCGGCTCAGGCCGGACTCACGGCTGCCACTGCATATCGCCTATGTACTCGTCGCCGCTCGCGACCAGTTTTGGGCTGGCGGCCGTGATGGACTGCACGTAGATGTCGGTATGGTCCTTCACGAAGGCCACCCTCGTGCTGTCCGGCGACCAGGTCGGCAGGCTGGTGGGGTGGGCGTAGAGCGTCTTGCTCGCAGCGGTTGCCACGGTTACCACCCTGAGGGTCGTGCCGGTGACGGCAATCGCCTCGCCGTCCGGCGACCAGGCGAAATCCTTGCCGGGGCCGTAGTCGCTGACCGGCCCGCCTGTCACGGCCCGCACTTTGAGGTGCCCGCTGCTTATGTAGGCCACGGACGCCCCGTCAGGTGACAGCGCGGCCGGCCATGCGCTGATTCCCAGAGACGTCACTGCGCCGCCGGGAATGCTCATGAGCGCCCACCCGGGGTTGTCGCGGAGCAGTACGCTCGAGGCGCCCGGCCACGAATTCGGGTACCAGTCGGTGTTGTGGAGGACGACCGTGCGTGCCGAGCCGTCGGCGTTCATCACCATCAGGTCATGCGTAGTCGGGATCGTACCCTGCATGCAGATGACGGCTTGCACATTCGTGTAGTTGAAGTAGGCGACCTTGGTGTCGTCGGGCGACCAGACGAAGTCTGCCGCCTTGAGGCCCATGTTGACCACCGGCGTCTCAACCCAGCTATGAACCGCGATGTTGGACAGGCGCGAGTCGCAGCCCTTCATGACGTGGACCATAGAGCCGTCGTGCGACCAGACGCCGTCCAGGTTGTAGTTGGGCGGGCTCAGCGGCCCAGTGATCTGACCCTCGGCGATCTTCCGCGCCCCGGTGCCGGTCGGCCTGATTACCCACAACTGCGGCTGGTATAGCTCCTCGCCCACGGTGAAGGTCTGGCTGACCAGCAGGTACTCGCCAGAGATGATAGGGGCCGGGGTAGGAGGTGCCGCGGGCGTTACCGCGGGCGTCAGCTCGGCAGTCGGGCTCTCGCTCGCGCTCGCGCTCTCACTCGCGCTCGCCGAGGCGGATGCGGAGGCGCTGGCCTCTTCGCTAGAGGATGGCGAGGGACTGCTCGAGGTGCTCGTACAGCCCACGACCGCCAGGGATATGAGGAGCGGCACCAGGACCGCCCGCTTGGAACGAAGCATGATTTCCTCCCTTCGCTTCGCCAGCAGGGACGCATGGCCGGCAAGCCGTGTTACATCCTATGCTCGCGCCGGGCGACCAACGACCGCAACTGGAGGAGAGACCTAGGGCCGCCGAGCGTTTGCGCGGCTCCAGGCCCAGCGTCAGGGGCAGCCGGCCGTCGCGGCCTCCGATACGACCTCGTCATGGCAAGCAGGCTTCGCTCACAGGACTAGCGTTGACGATGGCCATCGGCCTTCGTCCCCGGCGGGACGCCCCGACGGGAGGCCCTAGCAACGCAGGCCGGCGACCGCGGAAGGCGGTTCCATGGACACACCGGCTACGTACCTGCAATGGGGCTTCATCCAGATCTCCGTCCCCAACCTGCTCATGATTCTGGGCATGGTCGCGCTGTTCGTAGGCGCGATCGTCCTGCCCTTCCCCCGGCACAAGCCCGCACCGGCTCCACCTCCTGAGCCCATCGACGCGCCTGAAGCCGAGCCGACCTCCAACTGGACGGCGAGGTTGAGCCGGGCGATGAACCGGCGCTGGCCCTGGCACACCCTGCTGCCAGATCGCCAACCGGCCTTCGTCGCATCCTGGATCTACCTCTTCGGCGTCGGCGCCATCGCCTCTCTGATCTGGATCGTGGGCAGCGGTGTGATCCTGGTCATCTTCGGGCCTGTCTGGTGGCATGTCTCGAGCGCGGGCCGGTTCGTCAACAGCATCCACTTCTGGAGCGTGCAGGCCTTCTTCGTCTGCACCATCGTCCATCTGGTGGGCAAGTACTTCATGGCGTCTTGGCGGCACGGTCGGGCTCTGACCTGGATCACCGGCGTCGTGATCTTCGCCTTCGGCGCTCTCACGGCCTTCACCGGCTACCTGGCACAGCAGAACTTCGACTCCCAGTGGATCGCCGCCGAAGGCAAGGACGCCGTCAACTCGATCGGCGCCGGCTCCTTCCTCAACACCCTCGACTACAGCCAGATGTACGGCATCCACGTTCTGCTGCTGCCCGGCGCAGTCGTCAGCCTGGTGGCCGTCCACATCCTGCTGGTGCGCCTGAAGGGAGTGGCGCGCCCGATTGACCAGCCGCGGCCTGAAGAGGCCGGCACCACAGCCGGCAAGGCGGCCGCCGAGGAGGCATCACGATGAGCGCCAGAGCCTCCGGGAGCGGGACCAGCGATCAGGGCCGCTACTACGCCGGCATCCCGATGATGTCCTACGACCTCGTCAAGGAGCTGGTCCTGGCCGTCGTCGTGATCGGCCTGATCGTCCTTGGCGCAGCCTTTGCGATGTCCTCGCCCGACGAGCCGCCGGTCACCATCCAGAGCTGGGCCCAGGCCGACCCCGTCGACTTCGTGACGACGGCCACGGCGGAGCTGGCCGGCACCAGCGAAAGCGCCACCTACGGGGCGCCGTATACGGACGGCACCGACGGGGTGCAGTGGATCGGGCCGTTCTCGCCGCAGGCGTTCTTCGGCAACGCCCTCCACCTGGACACAGCGCACCAGTTCGTGCTCGATCCGCTGACGGTCGTGGCCGGCGATTCGGGTGAGCTGCACGACGCCCTCGCCGCCTACGGCGCAGCGAGCGCCGATCAGCAGTCGGCCTGGACTTCCGCCTACTCCCATGCCCTGGCCGATGCCACGGTCAGCGGCGGAGCGGTCACCGTCGCCGCGGGCGACTACGGGCCGGTGCCGGTGCTGATGTCGAACGAGCTGGCGCTCGCCCGCAGCGGAAACCTGGACGGGCTGCTGCTGGGCAACTCCCGTTTCTATCAGACCAACTACTCGGCGCCGCTGCTCTTCATGGCCGACGGCGAGTATCTCTCCAGCCTGGCCGAGGATCAGCACCTGGCCGGCGATCAGTGGGGGATGATGAACGAGACCGGCAGCTACCCGGGCCAGGTCTGGCTGCTGCCGGTGAGCTTCTGGTACCAGATCTCGCCGTTCGGCACGGCCCCAAACGCGGACCTGGTGATCATGCTGATAGTGGGCGGGCTGCTGCTCGTGCTGACGTTCGTGCCCTTCATCCCCATCCTGCGCGACATCCCGCGCTGGATCCCGATCCACCGCCTGATCTGGCGCCGTAGCGCACTTAGAGATCCGGGACCGCAACGCAAGTAGTCTCTCGAACCGGTCACCCGGCTCCCGACATGCCCGCCTGGGCCCGGCCGGACAGGCCACGCTAGACTCTCCGGGAGGCGCCCGTCCGAAGCGGTCGCAGAGCCGGAGGAGACCGAATGCCCACCGCCCTCGAGCGGTTGTTGCCCGAGCCGGCCCGCCGCGCGCTCAACGCGACGATCGAGTTCCTGGGGCGGCCGGAGGTCCGGCGCGCGATCCTGCTCCTGGCCCTGCTCCTGGCCGGCGCGGTCTACGCCCGCCAGTTCAGCTACATGTATCGCGGCGACGCCTACCTCTACTGGCAGACGGCCAACGGCGAACGGGGCTACGTCACCGAGCTGATGGACGCGCCTCACGGTTACCTCTATTCGCCGGCATTCATCCAGGCCATCTGGCCGCTGGCCCTCCTGCCCTGGGAGGCTTTCTATGCCATCTGGCTGGCGGCGTACGTGGCAGCCCTGGTCTGGGTCTGCCGGCCCTGGCTGACGCTGGCGGTGCTGCCGTTCGTGTTCGTCACCTTCGGGATCGCCCTGCTGCAGATCCCGCGCCACTCGGTCTCGAGCGGCAACATCTACCTCTACATGGGGCTGGCCGTGGTGGCCGGGTTCCGCTGGCCGTCAGCATATGCCTTCCTGCTGCTGACCAAGGTCACGCCCGGCATCGCCCTCCTGTGGTTCGTCGTGCGGCGCGAGTGGCGGAACCTGACGATCGCCCTGGGCACGACGGCGGCCATCGTGGCCGTCTCGTTCGTGATCGCGCCACACCTGTGGTTCGACTGGGTGACGGTCCTCCGCAACAACTCCACCTACCCCGAGCCGGCCTTCGCCTACCACATCCTGCCGCTGATCCCGCGCCTGGCGATCGCCGCGGTCATGATCGCCGTTGCAGCCTGGTACAACGCCCGCTGGGTCATGCCCATCGCGATCGTGGTGGCCATGCCCTATGTCGCCGACACGGGCCTGATCGTCCTGCTGTGCGTAGCGCCCTTGCTGCGCGGCGACTCCTGGACGCTGCCGCGACCGCGGCGGGCGGGTGCCGCGGAGGCCTGAGGGAGCCTGAAACGCCGCTGGGGCGCGGCGTGCGCCACGGGGCGGTGCGGGGCGGCGTTGCCCGCCGTTTGCATCGAATGCCCGCACCAGGAGCGCTATCCGCGATAGCGATCGTCGCGCATGGTCGACGGACTCGTTGCCGCGCCCAATCTGCGCCGAGTCCCCGTCTCTCGATGGTCACCTCGGCCCAAACAGGGCCGCCCAAGACGATGATCTGCGGATACCGCTCCCACCGTGTGAATCTGACCGAAGCGGGCGCCGCACGGGGCCGATACGTACGGCCGGTGCACAAGAGAACCGGGGCCCCTCACAAGGCCCCGGTTCCGTTTCTGCGATTGGCGATGCCGCCGCCGCCACGGCCGGCGGCTAGTGGCCGGGCGTGTTCCGCAGGACGCCTGCCATCTCCTGGAGGAAATGCCAATTCTCGAGGCGATCCTCCTGGGAGCGCTGCAGCTCGGCGGAAGGATTGCCCTCCTTGTCGAAGTGCTGGGCGAAACGGCCCTCGGTGCGGGCAAAGGAGACGAAATCGAAGACGGTCCCGTCCGGGCTCTTCGACCAGTCCTCCCTGACCGCCGGGTTGCCCTGCAGCGACAGGCGCTCGGCGATCGTGTCGCCGCGGCGCGGGTCGTAGCTGAAGAGCGGGAAGGCCCGCGAGTCCACGGCCAGCTTCGCCTGGTGGTTGGCCATGTCGTCGCCGATGCCGTGCTCGGGCATGCATGGAGTGTAGGCGACGATCACCGCCGGGCCCGGGTACTCGTTGGCCTCCATCACCGCCTTGTAGAGGTGGTTGATGTTGCAGGCCGCGACCTGGGCCACGTAGGCGTCACCGTGGGCCATCAGGATCCGGCCCAGTTCCTTGCGTCGCTCTCCCTTGCCGTGCTCGACCTTGCCGAAGGCCGACATCTTGGAGACCTGGGCGGCGAACGAAGCCGTCGAGGTCTGGCCGCCGGTGTTGGAGTAGACGCCGGTGTCCAGGACGAGGACGTTGATGTCCATGCCCGAAGCCATGAGGCGCGACAGCGACTGGAAGCCGATGTCGTACATGGCGCCGTCGCCGCCGAAGACCCACAGCTTTCGATCCTGGTGGCCTTCCTGGTCCCAGCGCAGACGGATGCCCATGGCGTCCGCGGGTCCGTTCTCGAAGAGCGAGTTGGTCCACGGAACGGTGAAGGGGTTGAAGGGGTAGGTGCTGCCGTAGACGGTGTTGCAGCCCGTCTCCGCCACGATGCCCATGCTCTGCGGGCCGTGGATCTGGAGCGTGGCCGCCATAACCATCCGTACCACGGTGGTCTCACCGCAGCCGGAGCAGGAGCCGGCGCCGCCGACGTAACCCCAGGCGTGTTCGCCCAGCATCAGGTCGGCCAGGGCCTTCTCGTTGCGGTACTCGCCCGGCGTGGGCGGCAGGCTGTGGAAGAACTCCGTGTCGCGGCGGTAGCGATCCAGGGTGCATTCGCCGCTGGGCTCGCAGTCGTTCTTCTCGACCATGACCAGGGCATCGTGGTCTAGCGCGGCGCAGACCTCCACGCACTCGGCGCAGCCCTTGCAGTTGGTGGGATCGATGAAGATGCCGAACTCGGCCGGCTCCAGCCCGCGCTTGGCCGGCACGTCGGCGTACTTCGACGTGTGGGCGAAGTGCTGGCGGGCCGTCTCGGCGGCGAGCTTGGGGTCGGACTGCGTCGCGGCGAACTCGTCGATCGCCTTGGCCAACGCGCCCTGCGGCTGAGCGGTCGCCAGGATGGCGCTGTCCGGGCAGGCGGTGACGCAGGCCATGCAGCCGACGCACTTCTCGGCGACGAGTTCCGGGATGGACGGCGAGAGCGTGGAGAAGTCGCGCACGCCGGCCGACGCAGGGGCGATGAGGCTGCGAGCCATGTCCATGTCGGCTTCGAGCTCGGCATCCGCGACGCCGCTGCGATAGGCCGAGATAACCTCGGCATTGAACTTCTCGACGTAGGCCTTCTGGTCCAGCGTCTTGGGGGCGATGAGGCCGGGGCCGGCGGGCAGACCCGCGATCGATACCAGCCGGTCCTTGTCCTTCTTGGGTGTCATGGTGTCAGTCATCGTTCGCTCGGGCTTCGGGTTTCGTGGTCGGGGCGGGGCGCTGGGTCGTCATGAGGCCGCTCCGGCGAGGACGCCCTTGGCGGCCAGGGCCGCCGTGACGTCGATCACGCCGTCGTAGGCGCCCTCGATCACGGCCTGGTTGGCGTCGACGACCGCCTGCCCGCGCTTGCCGAAGAAGCGGGTCAGATTCGACCGGACCGCCTCCATTAGAGCGGCGCGGTCGAGGCCTGCCCGCTCCGCGAACGGCGAGACCTTGAGGAAGACGCCCACCAGGGCGACGCCCTGCATACGGATCTCGAGGTCCGCGCGCGGCGCGTGCTGCTTGGCCAGCGAGGCCGTGTCGAGCGCCAGGAGGCGGATCTTGCGAGCCGTGACCTCCGAGCGCGTAGCCGGCGGCAGGGCGGCCCAGATCTCGGCCGGATCGGTGAGCGGGGTCGGCAGGAAGACCGTGCCGCCGTCCACCAGGCCGGCCAGGACGTTGCCCTGCCGGAAGGAGTTGACGTCGAAGACCGGCACGAAGTCGACTTCGGTCAGCTCGTTGTGGAGCCGGATGGGCTCCTCGGCGATGGTTAGGAAGTAGGTCGTGGGCAGGCCCTTCTTCTCCGAGCCGTAGCGCGGGTAGGCCTGGACGTAGAGGTTGAACAGCTCGCCGACGGTGGTCGCCACCAGTTTGTTGGTGGTCACGGAGCCGAAGCCGCCGACCGAATGGCCGCGCAGGCTGTAGGCGCCCTTGGGCCGGACTCTGAGCTTGTTGTTGGCGATGGCCGCCGGGTGCCGGATGCCGAGCACTGCCCGGCGGTGGGCCTTGAGCTGCTTCTCGTCGGCCATCACGTCGAAGACCGCGCCCAGGTCGCCGGGCTGGACGTCGCGCGAGCCGAGGCCGGCTGAGACGGACAGGACGCGTGGCATGCGTCCGCCGTCGATCACCGCGTCGGCCAGGGCGGACTTGAGCTCGCGGGTCAGCGGGTTGTCCGCGGCGGCCGGCTCGTCGGTGCGCTCCACGACCCCGACGACCTTGGCGCCGGCCACGGCCTTGACCAGCTGCTCGGCCGGGAAGGGGCGGAAGCTGGTGACAGTGATGCAGCCGACCTTTCGGCCGTCTTCGCGCAGCCGGTCCACGACCGCGGTCGCGGTGTCGGCGATGGTCCCCATCGAGACCATGATGTACTCGGCGTCGTCGGTGCGGTAGGCATCGATCAGGCCGTAGCGGCGCCCGGTCAGGGCGGTCCACTCGGCCATGGCGCGCTCGGCGATCTCGGGCAGTCGCTCGTAGAAGTACCGCTGCGCGATGCGGCCCTTCATGTAGGAGTCCTGGTTCTGGACCACGCCGGACATCAGGGAGTCCTTGGGGTCGAACAGGCTCTTGAGGGTCTGGCGCGGATCGCCCACGAACCGCTTGAGCAGCTCGTCTTCGGGCAGGCGCACGTTCTCGATCGTGTGGGTCGTCAGGAAGCCGTCCTGGACCACGAACCACGGCGTCTCGCCGTCCTCCGCCACGCGCCGGGCGATGGCCGTCAGGTCGGCCGCCTCCTGGGCGTTGCGGGCGAAGAAGATGCCCCAGCCGGCATCGGCGACGCCCATCACGTCGTCGTGGCCGGCGTGGATGTTCAGGGCCTGGCTGGTCATCGCCCGAGCGCCGATATGGAAGACGGCGGGCAGGCGCTTGCCGGAGATGACGTACAGGACCTCCTTCATCAGGATCAGGCCCTGGGCCGAGGTGAAGTTGGTGACACGGCCGCCGGCAAGGGCGAAGCCTTCGGCGGCTGAGGCGGAGGAGTGCTCCGACTCGGGCTCGACGAACTTGAGCTTCGTGCCCCAGATGTTGGGCGTGCCGTTGGCGACCGCTGTCTGGAAGACGGCGGCCATGGTCGTCGAAGGCGTGATCGGGTAGGCGCAGGCACCGTCGCTGATCCGCGTCTCGACGTGGGCGATGGCCTCCGAGCCATCCACGATGGCCGGGATGCCGGGGAATTCTGGCGTCGAAGTGGTCACGATTGTCGGTTCACCCAATGCACGCAACTGGCGGGCCAGCGCGCTTCCGTCCAAGTGCTTGAGCAGGGTGCCGCCAATCCCGCTGGCGGCTGCCTCGCGCTGCTCGTCCGCATGCCAGTAGGAGGCCAGCACGGCGATCCTGCTCGCGGGGATGCAGTCTCGCAATGCTGACACTACCGGCCGCCATCCGCCCGGCACGTCTGCATCAAGCAACACCACTTGCGGATCCGAGGCAGCTGCCTCGCGCACCGCGGTCTCGGTGGTCGCCTGGGCGACCTGGAAACCGTGACGCTTGAGGTGGTCGCTGAGAGCCTCGGACGCCGCCCGGTGCGTACTAATGATAAGCAGCCGTCTCGCGGGCAGGCTGGGATCGGCGAGCATGTCGCATAGAGTGCGCCCCAGGGCCGCGGCGGCACGAGCGACAGGGCTCCCGATTGCCGGGGGCCATATGGCCCCGCAGCGCCGGGCCGGGGAGAGCGGCGGAGCGGGGGCGGGCGCCGGCGGGGGCGGGCGGGCGCCGGCGGGGGCGGGTGGGCGCCGATGGGGGCCAGCGATCGCCTCGGCGCGCCTGCCTCAGGGTCGGCCGCGTGCCCCTCTCCGGAATGGGGCCATTCGGCACTGCGCATGTGTTGCGGCCGACGGCAGACTGCAACCCGTGACGAACGCCGGAGGGGACGCCCGGCGTTCGTCCTTTTGTGCCCCGGAGCGGCGGCGCGCGGCGGGGCGACGGCTGGCTGGGGTGCCGGCCCCGATTCCTGTCAGATGCTCATCAGGTGAGCGCTATCCCGCGATTCGAACCGCACTGCCCGAGCTGAGCCGCTACAGGCTCCCCTCCCAAGCGTGCGGATCGCCCGGGCGGGCGAGTGCAAAGCGGCACCGGCGCGGATCCGCTGGATTGCGCTCACCGGGCGAGCATCTGGCGCAAACACCGCGAGGGGCCCAAGCGGCTCACCCGCCCCCGCCGCCCCGCCGCCCCCGCCGCCCCGCCGCCCCGCCGCCCCGCCGCCCGAGACCCTACAGCTCGTGGTACTTGCGCGCGTAGGACGTCAGCTCGTCACGGAAGTCCGGGTGGGCGATGGCGATGAGCCGCTTCGCGCGCTCGCGGTATCCCTGGCCGAACAGCTCGGCTACCCCGTGCTCGGTCACGACGGTACGGACGTTCCAGCGGGTCGTGGTGACGCCCGCCCCGTCATACAGCTCCCAGGTGATGCGCGAGACCTTGCCGTCGGCCGTGGTTGAGGGCAGGGCGATGATCGCCCGCCCCTCCGGCGCCAGCGACGCGCCGCGCACGAAGTCCACCTGCCCGCCGACGCCGCTGTACATCTTGTGGCCGAGGGAGTCGGCGCAGACCTGTCCGGTGAGATCGACCTCGATCGCGGAGTTCACGGCGGTCATGCGCCGGTGCTTGCGGATCGTCGCCGTGTCGTTGGTGTAGTCCACGCCGCGCAGCTCGAGCATCGGGTTGCCGTCGACCCACTTGTAGAGGCGCGGCGTGCCCATCATGAACGCGGCCACCACCTTGTGGGGGTCGATGGTCTTGGCGCTGCAGTCGACGACCCCCTTCTCCACCAGATCGACAAGCGGGTCGGTGAACATCTCGGTGTGGACGCCGAGATGCTTCTTGCCCTCGAGGCAGACGCCGACAGCCGTCGGGATGGCCCCGATCCCCATCTGGAGAGTGGCCTCGTCCGGGATCAGGTCGGCCACGAACTCGCCGATGCGGCGCTCCACGTCGCCGATCTCGCCCGGGGCGTAGACGTAGGGCGCCTGGTCGACCTCGACCGCCAGGTCGATCTGGCTGACGTGGACGTAGCTGTCGCCATGGGTTCGCGGCATCGCCCTGTTGAACTGGGCGATGACCGTCTTCGCGCAGCGGATCGCGGTCTGCATCGCCTCGACGGACGTTCCCAGCGAGCAGAAGCCGTGGTCGTCGGGCGGAGTCATGTTGGCGAAGACTGCGTCGAGCGGCAGCAGTCCGCTCTCCATCAGCAGCGGGACGTCCGAGAGCATGACCGGCACGAACTCGGCTCGGCCCTCGTTGATCGCCGCCCGGGCGTTCGGCCCGATGAAGAGCGCCCTGTGGAAGAGGTGGCCCTCCATCTCCGGGGCCAGGTGCGGGTGCGGCCCCTCGCAGTGCAGGTGGGCGACCTTGACGTCCTTCAGCTCCGGTGCCCTGCGGCACAGGGCCTCGAGTAGCACGGACGGCGTAGCGGCCGCGCCCTGGACGTATGTCTGCTGGCCCGACTTGATCCCTGAGACCGCCTCGTCGGCACCGACGATCCGCATGCGTTGAATCTATGCAATCCGCATAGCAATGCGAGGGCCGAACGGCCGCATTTCACGGACGCACAGCCGACAACGAAGGAATGAGCCGCCCGAGCGGCAGCCACTGCGATCGCCGGTCCGGCGCGCTCAGGCCGAGGCGGAGGCGAGCACCGGAGCGAGCGCACTTGAGGGTGCGTGAGCGAGGCGCACAGCCGACAACGAAGGAATGAGCCGCCCGAGCGGCGATCGCCTAGAGGCCGTAGGCCTTGCGGGCGTAGGCCGTCAGCTCGTCGCGGAAGTCGGGGTGGGCGATCGCGATGAGGCGCTTGGCTCGTTCGCGAACGCTCTGGCCAAACAGCTCGGCCACGCCGAACTCGGTGACGACCGTTCGCACGTGCGAGCGCGTGGTCGTGACGCCGGCGCCCTCCTTCAGGGCGACCGTTATGCGCGAGACCTTGCCGCCGGCGGCAGTGGAGGGAAGGCCGATGACGGCATGCCCGTCCTCGGCCAGCGCCGCGCCGCGCATGAAGTCCATCTGGCCTCCCACGCCGCTGTACATCTTGTGGCCGATGGAGTCGGCGCAGACCTGGCCTGTCAGGTCCACCTCGATAGCGGAGTTGACCGCGGTCATGCGCCGCTGGCGGCGGATGACCGAGGTGTCGTTCGTGTAGTCCACCTGGCGCATGTCGACCAGGGGGTTGTTGTCCACGAAGCTGTACAAGCGCTTCGTGCCCATCATGAAGCAGGCCACGATCTTGCCGTTGTTCACGGTCTTCTTGCGGCTGGTCACGACGCCACGCTCGACGAGATCGACGAGGACGTCGGTGAACATCTCGGTGTGGATGCCGAGGTCGTGCTTGTTGTCCAGGTGCTGGCCGACGGCGCTGGGGATCGCGCCGATTCCCATCTGCAGCGTGGCCTCGTCCGGGATCAGATCCGCCACGAACTCGCCGATGCGCCGCTCGACGTCGCCGATCTCGCCATCGGCATGCTCGTACGGCGGCTGGTCGACCTCCACGGCGTAGTCGATCTTCTCGACGCGGACGAAACTGTCGCCCAGGGTCCGGGGCATCGACTTGTTCAGCTGGGCGATGACCGTCTTGGCGCAGCGGGCCCCGGCCAGGGCGCAGTCCACAGAGGTGCCCAGCGAACAGCAGCCGTGCTCATCCGGCGGAGAGACGTTGATGATGGCGACGTCCAGCGGCAGGATGTTCTTGTGGAAGAGCTGCGGGATGTCCGACAGGAAGACGGGGATGAACTCGGCCCTGCCCTCGTTGATAGCCTGGCGGGCGTTGGGGCCGATGAACAACGCCCGATGCAGGAAGTGGCCCTGCATCTCCGGGGCGCAGTGCGGGTGCGGGCCCTCGGCGTGCATGTGGACGATCTTGACGTCGGTCAACTCCGGCCCGCGTTTGGCGAGCGCTTCCAGGAGGGGCGTCGGCGTTGCCGCCGCCGCCTGCATGAATACCTGCTGACCAGACTTGACAACGGAAACGGCTTCTTCGGCGGTGACGATACGCATGAGGCGGAGTGTAGGCGGTGAGTGGCGGCCCACCCCGGGCCGAAGGCGGTGCAATCTCGGGACGTCCGGCCCGGATACGGCGGGCCGCCCGGCGGCCAATTGCCCGCCCGAGCGATCCTCAGACGTCGCCGCTCCGGCGCGGCGAGATCGAGGCGGAGCGAGCACCCGAGGCGAGCGCACTGCCGTCGTGCGTGAGCCGAGGGAGCGCAGCGACAACGAAGAGATCGCCCGCCCGAGCGGCGACTACGCCCCGCCCTTCAGGCGGTGGCGGGCCACGAAGGCCGCCGCCTGGGCGCGCCGCTCCAGGTTCAGCTTGGAGAGGATGGAGCTGACGTAGTTCTTGACCGTCTTGTCCGAGAGGAAGACCTCGGCCGCGATCTCCTTGTTGGTCTTGCCCTCGGCCACCAGCAGCAGGATCTTCTGCTCCTGCTGGGTCAGCTGGGCCATCTCGTCGGTGTAGGTCCCGGTGGCTATGCGGCGGACCCGGTCCAGCACCTTCTCGGTGACGGCGGGATCCAGCAGTGACTCGCCGCGGCCCACGGACTCCAGGGCCGAAACCAGGTCTCGGCTGCGGATCTGCTTCAGGAGATAGCCCGAGGCGCCGGCGATGATGGCCGACAGGACGGCTTCCTCGTCCGGATAGCTGGTCAGGATGACGACGCGGGTGTTCGGGAACTCCTGGCGGATCTCGCGGCAGGCCTCGATTCCGGAGCCGTCCGGCAGGCGGACGTCCATGACCACCAGGTCCGGCTCGAACTTGCGGGCCATCTCGACCGCCTCGGCGGCGGTGCCCGCCTCGGCCACGACCTGGAAGTGCTCGCGCCGGTCGAGGAGCGCGATCAGACCCTGGCGGACGAGCTCATGGTCGTCCACCACCAACAGCCGCAGCTGGCGAGGCTCGATCGGGTCGGTCATGCGTGTCCAAGCTCCTGGTCGGCGGCGGCATTGCCGGACAGCCGTGCCACCTCGACGATGATACGCGTGCCCGCCCCAGGCTCGCTGATGAGTTGCATGTGGCCGCCCATGGCCGAGACACGATCTCGCATGTTGGTCAGGCCCTGGTGGGCGGGCGGACGCTGCTGGTCGGGGTCGAACCCGACGCCGTTGTCGGTTATGACCAGCCGAATGAGACCTCCCTCGGCGGTCACCACGACCAGGCCGCGCGTGGCCTTGGAGTGGCGGGCGATGTTGCTCAGGCCCTCGCGGGCGATCGAGAGCAGGTGGCTCGTCTGGTCGGGCGCCAGGTCCGACTCCTCCATGCCCCTCGCCTCCACGTCCACGTCGATCATGCTGTTGACCCGGAA
>DAOUEA010000012.1:0-54495 GCA_034430475.1 Chloroflexota bacterium
GCCGATCGACCACCGGGCGGTGGCCGCGGACCGACCCGACGTCTGGGCTGTGCCGCTCCTGGAGTGGGCCGCGCTCCTCAGCCTGCTGAGCTGGTTCGCGGCCCTGTCCCTGGTGCTGGTGCGGCGGAGAACCTGGCCGACCGCATAGCCCCGCCCCTCGCCAAAGAGAAGAGCCGGCGCGGATGCGCCGGCTCTTGCCGTTGCGGTGTGGGTGGCCCTAGGCCGCTGCCCTCGGCTTGCGGCGACGCTCACTCGCCGTGGGCGTCGGCGGCGGAGGCGTATCCGTGGGCGGCGGAGTCGGCGTCGGAGTCGGCGTCGGAGTCGGCGTCGGCGTCGGCGTCGGGGTCGGCGTCCCACCCGACGGCGAAGGCGTCTCGGACGGGGGCGCCGTGCCGGCTATGTAGAGCAGGCCGTCGACCTTGTGGTACTCCGAGTAGAACTCGTCGTAGTGGACGACCGCGCCGGTCGGGTCGGTCACGGTGCGGGTGACGAAGGCCTTGAAGCCGGGGGTCGGGTACTCCTGGCGGTACTCACCCTGGCCCTTGTACAACGACGCCGTGTACTTGACGGTGTCGGAGGCGTCAACCGTGTCCGTGATGGTCGGCGTGGACCACTTCACCACCCGCCCGTTGGGCAGGCTCCACATCTGGACGTTGATGGCCCGCTTGATGCTCGTGCCCGAGATCGTGCTTCGAATGACGACCGGATACTGCGTGTCGTTGGTGAAGCGCATGTCCCAGAGCCGGGTGCCATTGGAGTAGACGGTCGCGTCCAGGCCCTTGGGATAGCGGTCCACGTAGTAGTAGTGCGCGTGGCGCTCGTCGATCTGGTAGCCACCCCGGGCCGCGGCGTTGAAGACGGTGGTGGAGGCGGAGCAGATGCCGCCGCCCATCGCCCCCTGGCGGTTGGTGACGCCGCCGGCGATGACGCCGCCCTTGACGTAGCCGTTGGCTTCGTCGATCGGGCCGACGGCGTTCAGGAAGCTGAACTGCTCGCCGGGCGCGACGACCTGCCCGGTCAGCAGCTCGGCAGGCCTCTCGATGTTCACGCCGTTGCCGTTGGACTCGCTGCGCCAGTACTCCACCTTCCACGCCCCGACGATCACGAAGCCCTCGAGCGTGGTGTTCTCGGCCAGCTTGGGCTGGATCATCTGGACCGCGACGGGGATCGGGCTGCCGGAGACGGCCCCGTCGTAGGCCAGGTCGTCGAGGTAGGAAGCCAGGTTGACGAACGTCGCGTCGAAGTCCATGGCCTGGCCGGGCTCGCCGCCCGTCACGCCGGTGGGGTTGCCCTTCTTGTCGTAGGTGACACGCGGCTCCACGGCCTTGACCTCCACCTCCGGGGCGATGGTGGCCAGGAAGCCCCGGACGGGCGTCGGATCGACGACCGGGCCGAAGGTGCCGTCGGTGCGGAAGCCGAAGATGATCCACGACCGGACGGTGGCCGAAGAGACGTCCCACGACTGCTCGGTGTAGGCCAGCTGGACGTCCACGATCATCTTCTCGGAGGCGTCGATCGCGGCCTGGGCCTGCTCGTCGGTGACGTACGGCTGCAGCGTCACGAAATCGGCCGAGACGGAGACCTGGGGCCCCGCGTCGGGGTCGATCAGCTTGTCGATCAGCTCGTTGGCGGTGGCTTCCTCGTCGATGCCGGTGCCCGTGGAGCTGGGTATGACCGTCCAGTACTCGCCGCTGACGTCGATGTCGGCGTCCTTGGGCGGCGCCTTGCCGGCGGTGGCCACATCGCGGATCTTGGTCTGGAGGGCGACGGGGTCGATCTTGACGATCACCGGGATATCGGTCCCGCCGGCGAAGCTGCGCAACGTCGAGGCCGTGCCGGTGATCGGGTCGCCACGACCGACGGCCATGGCCGCTGCCGCCATGGCAACTGAATCCGGAGCGCGGCCGGCGTCGGCATAGCTGATGGTGCCGGTGCCCTCAGGCGTGGTCACGGTGATGGTGCCCTGGCTGAGCCCCGCGTAGGCTGCGTTGAGCTCGGCCACGGCTTCTTCGCTGGTGAGGCCCGAGAGGTCCACCGACCCCGCGTGCACTCCGGGCATGACCCGGCCGTCGTTCATGGCGGATACGCCGAGAGCGAGCGCCGAGGCGAGGAAGAAGGCACCGAAGGCGCCGATGGCGAAGCCCAGCGCCAGGCGCGCCGACTCTGGTATGTCCGCTGCGGTGATGGCCCGGTGCCGCGCTCGTGGCGGGGCTTTGCGGCGCGCCTCGAGCTTGCCGCGATCCAGGCCCTTGCCCACGCCGGCGGCGGCCGAGGAGGCAGCCTCCGAACCCATCAGCGGCCGCCTTGCCGGCATGGAGCCGCGCAGCGAAGAGGCCGCGCCGGTGGACCGGATCGACGAAGGCGCGGCGGGCGCCGGCGGCTTGGGAGCCGCCTGGGCAACCTTGGGGGCCGGCTTGGGCGGCTTGGGCGGCTTGGGGGCAGGCTCGTCCCACCAGCCCGGGCCATCCCAGGCCGAGGACGAGTTGGCTTGATCGCGGGGCGGTCGCTTGTCCCAGGTCATGATCTTTCCTTCTGCAACGCCGGTTCCGCTGTCGCGGAGTGGCGGCCGGCGTTCAAGACAGCGTCAACGCAGCCCGGTGGGGGTACACCCGGCCCCGAACTGGACGCTCGGCCCGGAGTCTGCGTGACGTTCTCTGGGCGCATGATAGATGAGCCGCCGAAAACGCGGTTTGGACGGCCCATCCGGCGCACCGCCCGACGACCCGCTCCGCGAGACGGCGGAGCATGCCTGTGGGCTCTCCTGCTGGATCGCCCTACAGATCGCGCGGCAGAACCACGACCCGTCTGTTGGGCTCCTCGCCCACGGACTGGGTGGCCACGCCCTCGTGCTCGCGCAGGGCGAGGTGGATCCAGCGCCGCTCGAGGGCGGGCATCGGCTCCAGCTGGAGCATCTTGCCCGTCTCAGCGACGCGGTCGGCCGCCCTGGTGGCGAGATCTCGAAGCTGCCGCTCGCGGCGCCCGCGGTAGTCCTCAACATCGACCAGGACCCTGGTCCACTCGCCGACCTTCTTGGAAAGCAGCAGGTTGACCAGGTGCTGCAGGGCCGAGAGGCGTTCGCCCTTGCGGCCGATCAGGGCCCCAAGTGATTCCTTCTCCGTGCCCTCGCCGACGACGTTGAGCCGGCTCGTCTCGCCGGGCTTGATCTCCACCTGCACCTCGAAGCCGAGCATCTCCATCAGCTGCTCGAGGATCTCCTTGGCTGCAGCCAGGGCCTCGGGCGTGATCTCGGCCGATTCGACCCGCTCGACCGGCCCGGATTCGCGCGCCGCGGCGATCTCCTCCAGGTCCTTGGCCGTCAGGGCCGGGGCCACGGGGCGACCGTCGCGGCGAGGAGCGCGCTCACGCTCAGGCCGGCGTCCGCCGCGCTCCTGGCGCCCTCCAGCACCGTGCCGAGGGCCGCGGTCGCGGTCGGCTCTGCCCTGTGCGCCACCCTGCCGAGGGCCGCGCTCGCGGTCGGGGCCGGGCCTCGGTCCGTGCTCACGGTCGCGCGCGGGGGCCGGCGGAAGCGGGGTGTGGGCAGCCGCTTCCATCTTGGGAGCGGCACCGCCGAGAGCCGAGCGCGGGGCAGCGAGCACGCGTGCCGGCTCGGCCCCCATGCCCAGCACGCCGCGGCTGCCGGAGGTCAGGATCTCGAAGTCAAGCCCGTCCAGACCCACCTCGAACTCGTCTCGGGCGGCCTTGAGGGCCTCCTCGACGGTCTTGCCGGTGAACTCCTGGTAGGCATCTCGGAAGGCAGTCATGTCAGCGTCGTCTCCCTCGCCGGCCCGCCCGCCGGCGCGTATTCGGCCGTACTGTCGACGCCGCCGAGACCCAACGTTCGTCGGGCTGACGGCGGCTCGCGGCCAGCGACTTGCCCGCCTCTGCGACGGGCGGCATGGTGACCGGGAACCTTGGGGTGTGGTCGCGGGCGAAGGCGGGAGTCCACCCGAACAGGGGGAAGAAGTGGCCGTAGCCCACGTACAGGAACTGCTGGCAGATCGAGAAGATCGAAGACACGATCCAGTACACAAACAGGCCGGCGGGGATGATGCCGCCGTAGAACACCGAGAAGAGCGGCATGACGATCATCATCGACCGCGTCGTGCTGGCCGAAGGATCGTTCTCGGCCGGGGGCGGCATCGTCATTCGGCTCTGGACGAAGATCAGAGCCGCCGAGATCAGGGCCAGGGCGCTGACGCCGATCGTGAAGAAGCCCAGCGGCAGGTCGAACAGGACCTGCGGCTGGCCCAGGTTGATGCCGGCGACGACGCTCTCGATGCACGACTGGCTCTTGTCCACCACGCCGTTGGTGATGTGCTGCGGGTTGGGGCAGGTCAGCGGGACCACCTTCTGCCCGAAAACATGCAGCATGGCGCTGGGATCGTAGTTGGTCAGGCCGTCTCTGATGACCGTGTACATGGGAATGAGCATCCCCATCTGGATGATCATCGGCAGGCAGCCGGACGTGGGGCTCACGCCCCGGTCCTTGTAGAACTGCTGCTGGGCCTGGTAGACCGCCTGCCGGTCGCCCTTGTGGCGCTTCTGCAGCTCCTTGTTGAGGAGGCGCAGCTCGGGTTGCAGACGCTGCAGGCGCTGCTGAGAGACGATCGACTTGGCCGACTGGCGGACGGTGACGAACCGGATGATCAGCGTCATCAGGATGATCGACACGACCACGTTCCCGGTCACGACGTACAGCGCTGCCAGGAGCATGAACAGCGCCAGGAACATCGGCGTGAAGGCCCAGGACATGAAATCCATCGGATTGGCGGCGAGGGTCGCGGCTTGCAGCGGGGCCGGTGTCGGAGTGGGGCCGGGCGTGGGGCTCAGGGCCGGCGACGCGGCCGCCGACGGAGCGGCGGAAGCCGTGGGATCCGCGGCCGCGGCCGTGCCGCAGGCCACAACAGCCAGGGCCACCAGGAACAGGGCCAGGCCGAGGGCGAACCAGCGCCGTCGAGTCGTGGAGGTGGGCTTGCGCCCCTGCGGAGTCATGCTAGCGAACGGGGTCGTAGCCACCGCGGCTACACGGGTGGCAGCGGGCGATTCGGCGCATTCCCATCCAACTCCCTCGTAGCAGGCCGTATTTCTGTATCGCTTGCTCCGTGTAGACCGAGCAAGTCGGTTCGTAGCGGCAGACCGATGGGCGCCAGGCGAACAGACGGCGGTAGAGCCGAATGAGGCCGATGCCGACCGCTTTCACGTAACGGTCCGCCCTCCGAGAACGCCTCCCCGGCGGAGAAGGCTGTGCAGAGCCCCCGCCAGTGCCGCGCGATCTGCGGCGATGACGGGCGGTCGGGCGATGATCAGGACGTCCCAGCCGGGCTGGAACGAGGGCGCCATCACCCTTAGCGCCTCACGAAGCCGCCTGCGGACTCTGTTCCGAACCACTGCTCCGCCGAGCTTGCGTCCGGTTGAGAGCCCGAAACGGGTCTCCTCGAGGTCGGTCCGGCGGACCCGCACCACCAGCAGGGTGTTGGACCTGACGGTTCCGTGTCCCTGCAGTGCGGCGAAGTCCTCCGGCCTGGAGAGCATCACCAGCCGCGGCGGGTTGTGGCCGCGGTCCGCGGTCAGGCCGACAGCTTCTTCCGGCCGCGGGCGCGGCGGGCGGCGAGCACGCGGCGCCCGCCCGTTGTCTTCATCCGGGCGCGGAAGCCATGTTCCTTGGCGCGATGCCGCTTCTTGGGCTGATAGGTCTGCTTCATCGGATGCTGGGTATCTCTCCATGTCGGCCTCGGGGTCAGGATACCCCGTAAGGCACGCGAACGCGCCTAGCGCTACTTCGAGCGCGTCAGCGCGTCTGCCGGCGGATTATATGAACGCGCCCGTGGGCCTGTCAACGACGCCCGATCGCCGTCGGCGGCTTCCCGAGGCCCGTGACAGGGGCGACGGAGGGCGCTCGGGCCCCGATTCGGGCCTCGAATCCCCTATACCCCCGGGGAGTATACGATTCGAGAAGGCCCGAATCCTTGCCGGGGCCGCCGGGCCGGTGCTATTCTTCGGCGGCCCGCTGCGCCAGACAACCATCGGGCCACGGCCCGGAGGGACCGTGAAGGGCCGTCGGGCAGCCCCAAGAAGGCGGTTGGCGGCTGGCCCATGACCCAACACCGACCACCAAAACCGGTCTTCATCAGGACTAGGCCTGCCTCGATGGACTCAAAGCAAGTCTGGCGCGCGGCACTTGGAGAGCTCCAAGTCTCTCTATCCCCGGCCAACTACGAGACCTGGCTGCGCGACACCACGCTCGTCGACGTGGACGACACGCGCTTCCGGATCTCGGTGCCCAACGGCTTCGCCAAGGACTGGTTGGAGAACCGCTACCGGTCGCTGATATCGCAGACGCTGGCCCGCATCGTGGGCTACAGCGTCCAGGTCGAGTTCGTGGTCAAGCCGGCCGCGGAGTCCGCCGCCGGCGCTCAGGGCAAGAGCCACGGCGGGTCCGGCCCCGCTCCCACCGCCGTGCGAGTCGAGCCCACCCGCGTCGGCGCGCCCGACGGCTCCTCGTCGAATCTGAACCCGCGCTACACCTTCGCCAACTTCATCGTTGGCTCGGCCAACCGCCTGGCTCACGCGGCCAGCCTCTCGGTGGCGGAGCGCCCGGGCCACGCCTACAACCCGCTATTCCTGTACGGCGGTGTGGGCCTGGGCAAGACCCACCTGATGCACGCCGTGGGCAACGCGGTCATAGCCCGCTTCCCCCGCAAGCGCGTCGTCTACGCTACCAGCGAGAAGTTCACCAACGAGTTCATCACCAGCATCCAGCAGGGCAAGATCGACGAGTTCCGGGCCCGCTACCGCCGGATCGACCTCCTCCTGATCGATGACATCCAGTTCATCGCCGACAAGGAGCGGACTCAGGAGGAGTTCTTCCACACCTTCAACACGATCCACGAAGACGGCAAGCAGATCGTCCTCTCGTCCGACCGCCCCCCCAAGGCCATCCTGACTCTCGAAGAGCGGCTCCGCAGCCGGTTCGAGTGGGGCCTCATCGCCGACCTGACGGCGCCGGACCTGGAGACGCGGATCGCGATCCTGCGGGCCAAGGCCGAGGAGCAGGCCGTCCCGGTCAGCTCGGACGTGCTGGAGTTCATCGCCCGCAAGGTGGTCAGCAACATCCGCGAGCTGGAGGGCGCCCTCAACCGCATCGTCGCCTACGCCAGCATGGGGGCCGTGCCTATCACGATCGAGCTGGCCCAGGCCGTCCTCTCCAACGTCCTGTACAACCCCAAGAAGCGCCAGGTCACGCCGGAGCGGATCACGCGCGCCGTGTCCGACTACTACGGCGTCCAGATCGAGGCCCTCAAGGGGCAGAAACGCGACAGGGCGATCGTCGTCCCACGCCAGATCGCGATGTTCCTGATGCGCGAGGAGACGGACGTCTCGTTGCTGCGCATCGGCTCCGAGCTGGGGGGCCGGGACCACTCCACGGTCCTGCACGCCTGCGACAAGATCAACCGCGAGATCGGCGTCAACGACGAGCTGAGGCGGGAGCTGGCGGCGGTCCGCGAACTCATCTACGCCGAGTAGGGTTGGGTTCGGGCGGCCGCTCGCTCCGGTGCTCGAACGCAGCCTCGCGCCCAATTCGCCAGAACGCGAGACCCTAGGGTCGCCGCGGGATGCCGAGGCGATCTCGCACCTGATCCGGGGTTGCCGGCTCGCGACCCATGGCCCGGCCGGACTCGAACACACGCGCTCGTGGACTCGTCCCACGCCAGTTGCGGCCCGGCGATGAGGGCGGCATCGGCTCGCCGATCCAGAGCACTCGCGGGACGTCACTCACGCGCCTCATCAAGCTAGGGACCGGGGCCTCGAGACCGATAGCGACCAGAGCGGCTAGCTCGGACTCATCGGCAGAGGTGACTACTCGCCGACCGCGGGACCCCAGCTCGCATAGAGCAGCCAGCGTGCCTCCGGCTATCTCCTGCATCATTCGCACAGAGGAAGGCGAGACAACGCCGACAGCCCCTGGCACGACCGACAGCCGCTTCATCTGCTCACGATACCAGCGGCCCCTAAACGAGCATGCTGATGCTCAGCGGACGCCTCTGAAGGTCTCGCGGCCCCGGACTCGAGAGCAGAAGCCGTGGATAACTACCCCCTGACGGTGGATAACGATGGCCCGATGTGGACAAGTGATACCGATACACTCATCGGACCTCACTCACTCAGGCGCCAGGAAAGCTCGCTCAAGGCGCATTTCGCCTCTCGAGAGCGAACTCCCCACATGGAAGCGAGCCACTATCCCCTCAAAGGCGCTGGCTGTCCACCAACGGACGCCTGAAGTCCACCACCTCAGCGAGCGTCATCACGCAGAAGGCTCCACTTCATCAACACCATGATGATGGTGATGACGGAGTGAGAAGATAGATAGACAATCCACTAAGAGAACGTCTTCTCCGTGGATCCTCCACGACCGCAGGGGAGTGAAGCCAAGTGAAGCTCGTGGTGACGCAGGAAAACCTGGCGCGAGGACTCCAGATCGTCAGCCGTGCCGTCTCGGCGCGAAGCACTCTGCCGGTGCTCAACAACGTCCTTCTTCGGACGGAAGACGCCGGCCTGAAGCTTACGGCCACGAATCTCGAGATCGGTATGACCTGCTGGGTTGCCGGAAAGATCGAGGCGGAGGGCGCGGTGACCGCGCCAGCCAGGTTACTGACCGATCTGGTCGCGGGTTTGCCGGCTAACGAGCATGTGATGCTCGAGCTTCAGACACAGGGAACGTTGGCTATCAAGGCCGGACGGTTCGAGACTCATGTCAAAGGTATCGATGCCGATGAGTTCCCGGCCATACCGGCCTCAGGGGAGAAACCGACGACACGCATTGCCCAAGCGGCTCTGCGGCAGGCTTTGACGGAAGTGACCTTTGCTGCAGCTTCGGATGAGGCACGTCCGATACTGCAGGGCGTCCTGGCGCGTTTCGATGGCAAGTCTCTGACACTGGCGGCGGCTGATAACTTCCGGATCGCTGTCAAGACAATCGAGATGCTGGATGCTGTGGACGAATCGAGCATCGTTGTACCGGCTCGTTCATTGAATGAGTTGCTGCGAGTTCTCTCGGACACAGACGATCCAGTGGAGATCAGCCTGTCCCACGCGCGGAACCAGGTGTTGTTTCACCTGGAGGGGATCGACATCGTCAGCCGGCTGATCGACGGTCAGTTCCCCAACTACCAGCAGATACTGCCCAAGAGTCACACGACTACAGCGACCCTGGACCGTGACCAGCTCCTGAAGGCCGTCAGACTCGCCAGCCTCATTGCCAGCTCGTCGGCCAACATCGTCAAGCTGGAGGTTGGCAAAGAAGCTGAGACCGGTCTGACTGTGAGCGCAGCAGCAGACGTCGGCGACAACCGGAGTGACGTCGAGGCAACCGTGGAGGGCGACGGGACGACCATCGCCTTCAATGCCCGCTACTTGGTGGAAGTACTGCAGAACGTCCAGGCCGAGCAGTTTGTGATGGAGCTCAACGGCCCTCTCTCCCCCGGGGTCCTTCGGCCAGTGGATGACGCCACCTATACCCACGTCGTCATGCCGGTAAAGACCTCCTCGTAGGCCGGCAATTTCCCGCTTCCCGCTTCCCGGGTGGCGACGCTGAACGATGAGACAACCGCTGGTGCTGCGCTCGCTCAGTCTCTCGAACCTGCGCGCCTACGCCGGGCTCGAGTTGTCGCTCGATGCCGGGCCCCAGCTGGTCTGGGGCGACAATGCTGCCGGCAAGACCACGCTCATCGAGGCTGTCGTGCTGCTGGCCACCGGACGATCCCATCGCACCAGCAGCGATGCGGAGCTGATCCGCTGGGGCGCCGACTTCGTTCGAGTCGAGGGCCTGGTGGCGGAGAAGGCCGGGGAGGGGCAGCCGCCGGAAGTCGCGCAGGCCCATGGCACCAGGCTCGAGGTCTCGCTCCAGCGCGGCGCCCGAAAGAGAGTGGTGGTCAACGGGGTGTCGCGGCGTCCAGCGTCGCTGGCAGACAGCCTCCGGACCGTGCTCTTCGCCCCCGAAGAGATGCTGCTGGTGGCAGGCGCTCCAGCCGCGCGGCGGGCCCAGCTCGATGGCCTGACCGGGCCGCACGATCGGACCTACGCCTCCACGCTGGCCACCTACACTCGGGCCCTGGCCCAGCGCAACTCGCTCCTGCGTCAGATCCGCGAGGAAGGCGCCGATCGCGGCCAGCTGGCCCACTGGGACCGGCCCTTCCTCGACGCCGGTTCGACGATAGTCGAGGCGCGCCTGCGCTTGCTTCAGCTCCTTGCCGCGCCGCTGGCCGCCGCCCACCGGGAGATCGCCCCCGAAGAGGAGCCGCTGACCCTCGAGTACGTGACAAACGCCGCGGCCGGGCGGGGCGAAACGGCGCGTGACGCCCTGGCGCGACGGCTGGCGGAAACGGCCGAGAGGGAGGTCTGGAACGGCACGACTCTCGTGGGTCCCCACCGCGACGACCTCGTTTTCATGCTCGGCGGGCGAGACATGAGCACGTTCGCCTCTCGGGGCCAGCAACGGACCGCCATCCTGGCTCTCAAGCTGGCCGAGCTGGATCTCCTCACCGCCCTGGACGAGCGGCCGCCGCTGCTCCTCCTGGACGACGTCTTCAGCGAGCTGGATCCTCTGCGGCGGGGCCATCTGGTGCACCGCATCGCCGATCTCCCGCAGACCCTGGTTACGACCACGGCGCCGGATGACCTGGACCTCGACCTGCGGCGCCGGGCGCGCGGCTGGCACGTGATCGCGGCCCCGGAGGGGGCTCGGCTGGAGGCGGCCGACCGATGAGCCCACGCCAACCGACGCCTCCCGGCCGGGATCGGAGCCGGCCCGCCGTGTCCGGCAGCCCCGCCGGCGACCGCGCAGCGGGCGTTGAGCGCCTGGGCGACTTGCTGCCCGCCGCCGCTCGCGGGCTCGGCCTAGAGGAGCAGCTGGAACTCTCGGCGGCCATGCAGGCCTGGGATCTGCTCGTCTCCGAGCACGTGCCCCAGGCCGCGGGCTCGTGCCGCTTGACGGCCTTCAGCAGGGGCGTGGCGACGGTCTCGGCCGACCAGCCTATCGTCGCCCAGGAGCTGCGGCTGCGCTCTGCGGAACTGACGGCAGCCCTTCGGTCGGCCATGCGCACCCCGGTGCGCGAGCTTCAAATCGTCGTTCGGAACGTATAATCGCCGTCTGCTGATCGCCGGGCAGGTAGAACTCGCCGCGAAAGACTTCATGACCGTCCGTCTTCAGATGAACCTCGGCATCGTCGCCGAGGCACAGAGGCCTGCCGACTCCCCCGATACGGTGCTGGTAATCCAGCCCAGCATCGGGGCGACCAGCCGTACCAAGGGCAACCTTTACCTGGTTGTCACCGGCGAGGGGCCGGGCGACCTTCGCTCCGCCACGAACATGGTCGCGGAGCGGATCCGGCATGAGTACTACTACGACGAGTCGGCCGGGATCACCGTCTGCCTCAAGAAGGCCCTGCGGGCCGCGAACCGCGAGCTGCGGGCAACCGAGCGCCTGCTCGCCACGCCCGATCGGGGTGGCCCGATCGGGGTGGCCCTGGCCGTGGTCCGGGGCACCGAGCTCTACGTCGCCACCGTCGGACCGGCCGAGGCCTACCTGGTGCGTGACGCCCGGCTGCTGACCCTGCCTGAGCCGAAGCCGGAGAGCGGCCTGCCCAACGAGGACGGCGCGGACCCGGAGATCTGGCGTGGCGATCTGGTGGTCGGCGACTGCCTCATCCTGATCTCGCCCAACGCCACCCGCCGCATCGGCCTGGCGCCCATCCAGGAGGCCGTGCTGCGGCTCCACCCCCAGGTGGCGATCGATCAGATCCACCGCCAGCTCACCGGCGGCGGCATCGGCGTCAGCGGCGGCGAGGGGATGCTGGCCCTGGAGGCGACCGAGGTGTCAGCCACGCAGAAGATCCAGCCCCTGAAGCCCGTCTGGCCCAGTGACTCCCTGGCCGGAGTGCCGGAGAGGTCGCCTATCCCCCTGGCGGACACGGTCGCCGAAGGCGTGGGGGTCGTCCAGCTCACTGCCAGACAGGTCCAACGGACCGCGGACGGCATGCTCCGCCACAGCGTGGCGGGGCTCTTCGAGCACATGCCCCGTCGCCCGGTCCAGCGCGTTCGGGTGACGCCGATCGCTGTCCAGAGGGAGCGGCAGCGTCGCGTCGCGAGCGCCATCGTGGGCATGCTCATGGTTCTGGCCGTGCTCGGCACATCGCTGTGGTACCTGGCCGGCACGCGGCGCGAACTGGGTGTCGACCAGCAGCAACGCGCCCAGACGGCGTATCTGGCAGCCCAGAGCGACGTGCTGGCCGTCTGGGGCCAGGGCCGGGATCTGCTGACCAGCGACCCGCGGCGCGCTGTGGCGTACCTGGAGGACGCTTACACCAACCTGGTCCTCGCCGAGGAGAACGGCTACGATCCGGCCTCGCTCGAAGACCTGCGGGCGCAGGTCGTCGAAGGTCTGAACCGCTACTACCACATCAACGTCATCAAGCCGGAGGTCGTGCTGTCGTTTGGGGCCGATCGCCTCGAAGCTCTGGTGCTGGGCCCGGACGGTGGGGCCTATGTCATCGACGCGACCAACGAGACGGTCTACCGCGTCGATCTAGTCAGCCGCGCCAAAACCCCGGTGGCCGTCGAAGGCCAGCCGACGATCGGCGGCGGCGTCGTCGGCGAGCCCCGGTTGCTGGCGGTCGGCGGTCCCGACGTCCTGATGCTCGACCAGACCAACACTCTCTGGCGCTGGCGACCGGCGGCCGGCTCGACCACACCGGGCGGCGGCACGCTCATCCGGATCAACGTCGACGACTCGGGCACCTGGGGCACGGGAGTGCGAGCCTTCGCGACGTTCCTGACGAACGCCAACCTGGGCCAGTACTCGCTGTACGTGGTCGTGCCCTCGGCCGGCCAGGTGCTCAAGTACCAGGCCTCGGCCGACGGCACCGGCTACTACGGCCAGGCCCGCCTGCCCTATCTGCAAGGCGAGGGCCACTCGGTCGCCCAGGTGGACGACATCTACATCGACGGCAGCGTGTATCTGACCGACGCCGGCGTCATCGAGCGCTTCGACTCGGGCCAGGCCATCCGCGGCTGGACGGCCGACCCGCCGGGCGATACCGTCATCCGCCCCGACCCCCCGTTCTACACGAAGCTCTCGGCCGACACGGTGGTCAAGGACCAGGGCAACGTCTACGCCTACGATGGCAAGGGCCGCCGGGTCGTGGCCATCTCCAAGTCGAAAGGCCTGTACATCCAGGAGTGGGTTGTACCCGACGAGTCACCTTACTTCGCTGCTTTGAAGGGCATGTTCGTGCGGGTTGGAGCCGGTGGAGCCGACCCGACCCTGTTCTGGATCGAAGGCAGCAACCTCATGAGCGCTGCCCTCGCCCCGGAGCCGGAGCCATCGGGGAGCGAGTCGCCGGGAGCCTCGGGCGCCTCGCCGGGCGCCTCGCCGGCGGCCAGCCCCACGAAGTAGACGTCGCGCTGCGCCCGCCGCGCCTGCCGGGGGAGGCGCGGCCCTGCCGGGGAGTGGGATAATCGGTCCCATGGATGGCCCGCTGGTCGAAGTCGCCGTCGAAAGCGTCCGGGTCCACATGCTCTCCAGCCAGCACGTGGTCCTGCTCAAGGAGGCCGGGCGCGAGCGCTATCTGCCGATCTGGATCGGACCGTGGGAGGCGAACGCCATCGCCACCCGGCTGCAGGGGGTCACGCCGGAGCGGCCGCTGACCCACGACCTCTTCGCCTCGACGATCGAAGCCCTGGGCGGGCAGCTGCGCCGGGTCGTGATCTCCAGCCTGAGCGACGAGACGTTCCACGCCACCCTGGAGCTCGAGGTGGACGGGCGGACCGTCGAGGTCGACGCCCGGCCCTCCGATTCGCTGGCCCTCGCGGTCCGGACCGGCGTGCCGATCTTCGCCGCCGAGGCGGTGATGGACAAGGCTGGCGTCGAGCCCGACACCCAGGTGGACGAGAAGCTGGAGGTCTTCCGCGAGTTCATCAACTCGCTGGACATGGACCTCGACGAAGGCCACAAAGGCCCGCCCTCGGCGGGGTAGGCCCGCTCTCGGTCGCCGGCCGCGCGAGCCCCGTCAGCCCAGGATGGGCTCGCCCCTCTTCAGGGCCCGGGAGCGGGTGAGCGACATCCGCAGGCGCAGCGACCAGAAGTCGCGCATGGCCCGGAAGACCACCTTCGGCTTGGCTCCCGTTGGTGAGCCGGCCGTGCGGGGGTAGTGCGGCACGCCGACCTCTACCACCTTGCGGCCCGCCGCGCGCAGCTTGATGAGCATCTCGGCCGTGAAGAAGGCCCCGCCCGAGGCCACCTCGATCGTCTCCAGCGCCTGGCGCCTGAAGAGCTTGCAGGCGCAGTCGATGTCGCGCACGCGCACGCCGAAGAAGACGCGGTTCGCCAGGCGGTAGATGCGGGCGTACCAGCGGCGGATCGGCGGATCGGCTCGCTTCAGGCGGTAGCCGACAACTACGTCGGGCGCGTCGGGCGCGGCCAGTCGCTCGATGAGGCGACTGACGTCCGCGACCTTGAACTGGCGGTCGCCGTCGATGAAGGCGATGAGCCCGAACCGAGCTGCCCGGAAGCCCGAGCGCAGCGCAGCGCCGTAGCCCAGGTTGACCGGGTGGTGCACGACCCGGAAGACCCCCTTGTGGCGCTTCTGGAGCTCGTCGGCGATGGCCGGGGTACGATCCTTCGACCCGTCGTCCACGGCGATCACCTCGAACCTGGCGGCGAGCGAGGGCAGCGTCTCCAGCGCCTCGGCGACCAGGGCCTCCAGGTTGGCCTCCTCGTTGTGGGCCGGGAAGAAGAAGGACAGCTCCGCGACCCTGGCGGGCCCGGAGGCCGTCGACTGCGGCTTGGCCTTGCTGCGCTGGCTCTGGCCTGGGCTCACGGCATCCCCTTCTTGCTGATGACCTGCCAGACGGTGCTCCCGTCAGGGAGGGGGCGCTCGGCCAGGTCGTATGTGGCGCGTATGACGTCCATGCCATCCTTGCCACCGGTCATGCGGATGACGAAGACCGGCCGCTGCCCGAGGAAGCGGTCGATCACGTCCCACACCTCGCCCAGATTGTCATCGAGGCGGGTGCGGTCGTCGACGATGTAAATATCGGGCCGCAACCTTTCGACTCGCTGACCGTACCAGAGCAGAGTCGAGGCGCTCCACCAGCTGACGATCACCGAATCCTCCGGGAGCCCTCCCTCGGAAGGCGAGGCGAAGATCGCGTGCAGCCAGGTCGAGGGGTAGGTTCGGTCGGCAAGACTGACGCCACCCGGGTGCTCGGCGCTGGGCACCTGCCAGCGTTCCGGCACGACGGTCAGACAGCCGGCGATGACGGCCGCGGCCACCACGAGCTCGACCGCGGCGATCAGCCAGGGCGGGCCGGGCAGGGCGGCGCCGGCATCCTCGTCGTCGTAGTCGTCCGCGCCGCCCGCCGCGTCTTCGGCCCCCACGGCCGGTTCGACCGCTCCGAGATCCTCGGCTTCCAGCAGTCCATCGACCCCCTGGGCTTCCGAGGGGCCGGAGTAGACGACCCCCAGCGCCCAGGCTGCGACGGTCACGCAATCGGCCAGCCCCAGGCCCACGAAGGTATAGGCGACGAAGAGCGGGACCAGAAAGTAGCGGGAGATGTCCGCGTTGGCGTACGAGGCCGAGAACCAGCAGGCCGTCGCGGCCGTCAGGCCCGCCAGCAGCACGTACCGGGGACGGCGGATCAGGCTGGAGCCGAATCCGGCGGCGGCCAGGAAGCTGAGCGGCCCGAGCCAGTTGGCCAGGGCGCTCATCACCAGGGCGAACTTCTCGGGCAGATCGTTGAAAGGCTGGACCAGGCTGCCGCGAAACTGCTCCCCGAGGACGATGTAGGCGAAGCCGCCCAGGGTGTCCGGGCGGCCGTAGACCAGCGGCGCGTTCATCGCCGCGCGGATCGGCAGCTCGGCGAAGAGGAGCGCGATCGTGGCCGCCATCACCCCCGCGCAGGTCAGGACCAGGCGCCGCTCCAGGAAGATGCCCGGCGCCACGGCCAGCACGAACAGCCCGATCGCCGGAGGCAGCAGCAGCGCCAGCGAGTGGTTGGCCACGGCCACGCCGTAGACCCCGGCCGCCGCCACCAGCCAGCGGCCGGAGCGGTGGGCCGTCTCCTCGTCCGGGGAGTGGCGCCGCCGATCCCAGATCAGGAGCAGGAGGAAGACCAGGGTAACCAGGGCCAGGTGGAACAGGTGCGGGTCGGCGTGGGTCGAGATGGTCCACAGGGTAGGCCCGGTGGCGAACGATGAAACGGGCAGCTGGATGCCCTCGCGGGCGGCCAGGGGCATGGTCAGAAAGAGCAGCCCGCTGGCCAGTGCCACCCACCGCATGCCGGACAGGTACTGCACGATGGCCACGGTCCCCGCTACCGCGCCGGCGGCCGTGAAGGCCTGCAGCAGGTTCATGCGGTAGGCCGGGTCGCCGAAGGGAAGGACGATCGAGGCCAGCCAGCCCAGGATGACGTAGGCCGGGTAGCCGGTGGGGTGGGCGACTCCCAGGACGGGGCCCACGGTCTGGAACTCGGCGGTGTCCCAGTCCAACACACCGGGGGCCAGGGTGGGGATGACCAGCGCCAGGGTGACGACAGCGCCGATGAACGGCGCCAGGGCGGGTCCCGCCAGGCTCCGCATGCGCTGCCTCACCTCGGGCGACAGTCTCCCGGCCGCGACCCGCCGGATGCGCTCGACTGCCCGGCTCCCGGCAGGCTCACCAGCCAAGGTTCAAGCCCCAGATAACGCCCCAGAAGTTGACGGCGATCGAGAATCCCACCAGCAAGGCCAGTAACCAGGGGGCCCGCAGGCGGCTGGCGCTGAGTGCCACCAGGATCAGGGCGAACGGCGCGAAGTCGTTGGCGAAGCGGTATCCGAACTGGACCCAGCCCTGGCTGAAGTGCATCAGGTTGACGAAGGCGATGGCCAGAACGGCCAGCGAGGCGGCGACCGTCAGGCGGTCGAGGCCGCGCCGACGGACGCCCATGAACGCCAGCGGCGCCAGCATGTAGGCCGGGCTCGTCAGCGGGACGCTCATGCCGATGGGATCGGGCATGGCCAGGGGGCACGAGACGTCGAACAGGCCCCGCGCCTGGCCCGCGGCGCACAGGGGGTCGCTCTGCATGGGCAGGGTGGCCGGGTTCACGAGCGGCCCGTTGAACAGGAAGATCACCAGGTTCTGCGGGACGTAGCGGACATCCTCGATGGACCAGTCGCCGTGGTAGTTGAAGGGGTAGCCCAGCTCTACGCGGTACAGGTACTCGTAGGCCGGGTTGAAGAGGTGCCCGGTGCTGGCGTAGGTGTAGACGAGCAGCGCCAGCAGCGGCACGGCGGCCCCCGCCCCGGCCAGCAGGCCGCGCCTGAGCCAGCTCCGGCCGCCACCGACCAGGAGCAGGAAGGGGAAGCCGAAGATGATCGTCAAGCGAGCGGTGCAGGCCAGGCCGAAGAGCAGTCCGGCGGCGACCTGCCGGGCCTCCGGTCTGGCCAGGGCCCGCCCCGCGGCGGCCAGCATGGCGTCCAGCCTCTCCGATCCCGTCCACGAGGCGACCGCCAGCACGGCGGCGACCAGCCCCAGCCCCAGGCTGAGGACACGGTGCGGCCCAGGCGCCCAGGCTTGAAGCAGGAAAGCGCCGGGGATGCCCACGACCACCGTCGCCACCGCGACGTAGGGCAGCAGGACCGTCGCTCGGCCGGAGACCGTCACGGCCACCGCCGCCGCGGCGCAGGCTGCCAGCAGGCCGACGACGGCCACGGCCGAGGCCGGCGCGCCCGCCTCCGTCAGCGGCAGCAGCGTCGCGGTCAGGGCGCCCAGGCATACCAGGCAGGCGGCCGAGTACCAGCCGCCCGACCAGCGCGGCAGGCGCACTGCGCGTCTCAGGCCGTCCTCCTGCGGCAGCGCGGCCATGGCGTCGGCCGACAGGGCGAAGCCGACGGCCAGCAGCAGACAGCCGACGGCGACGACGTGGGCGAAGAACCAGGTCGTGCCGACGACCGAGGTGTAGAAGAGGGCAGTCCCCAGGCCGAAGAAGAGGGCCGTCAGGCGGCGAATGGAGGGCGCGACCCGCAGATAGCCGAGCATCCAGTAGGCCAGGCCCACGTCCAGGGCGCCGAAGATCGACGCCAGCATCTGCTCGCCGGTGAAGAGGTGCCAGACGGCGACGAATGGCACCAGCGCCAGGGCCGGCAAGGGCGGGAAGGGAATGATGCCCCGGCCGGTAGGAGCGCCGTCCGCGTCGAGGATGGGCTTCACGTCGTGGTACCAGAAGTTGCCGGGCGACTCGTCGGTCGTCGGCTCGCCCATCGGGAATGAGGTCTCGCCGTCCAGCCAGGTCTGGGCTTGCCAGACGAAGTGCACGTAGAAGTTGCTGCGGTTGGGGTGGATGGCGACGTAGACCGTCAGGCAGAGCAGAACGATGGCCAGCCCCCAGGCCAGCGGCGCCCACTCGAATCCCTCGACCTCGGCGACTTCCTCGACCTCCTCGGCGCCGTCGGCGGCCCCGGCCGTTGCCTGCGCTATACTCCGCTCCACCTCAGCGCTCGCCCAGGAGGCCGTTTCGCTTGGCAGGCCCGAGCATGCGACAGACCAGCCCGACGGGGGACGCGACGGCGGGAACGAGCGGTGCGAGCACCTTCTTTCCGGCCATCGTCGTCCTCCTTGCCGTAGGGCTGGCCCTCCGCCTCATCATCGCACACGTTCTGCTTCCAGGGTCCGGGTTCCCCAACGACCTGGGGGCGTTCCGCGGCTGGAGCACGTCGCTGGCGAGCGACGGGACGGTAGGGTTCTACGGCCGGCCCGGCTTCCTCGACTACCCGCCGGTGTACCTGCTCTTCCTGTTCGTTCAGGGCAAGCTGTTCTCGTTCGTCGGCGGGGTCGGCGGCGAGTCCATCAAGTACATGCCGATCCTGGCCGACCTGGCCCTGGCCGCGGTCGTGTACGTCATGGTCCAGGAGCTCGGCGCGTCGCGCCGCCGGGCCCTCATCGCAGCCGGCGTCGTGATTCTCAACCCCATCACCTGGTTCAACAGCGCCATCTGGGGCCAGGCCGATGCGGTCGGCTCGGTCTTTCTGCTGCTGGGCCTGCGCGCCCTGCTGCAGGACCGCCGTGAGCTGGCCAGCGCCCTGGCGGTCGTGGCCACCCTGACCAAGCTCCAGCTGGGGATCCTGGGCTTCCTGGTGGGCTTCGTGGTCCTGCGCCGCTCGCTTCTGCCGCGCCATGGTGAGGCCGATCCGGGGCGCGTGCTGACCTCGATCGCGGCAGGCCTGGGAACGGCCTCCCTGCTCTGCCTGCCCTTCACCGGGCTGGACTACGGAGGCCTGCCCGGGCGCCTGGGCGGGTTGTGGGACGCGCTCCTGGCTCTGCCGGGCGAAGGCTTCAGCGTCGAGGCGTTCGGCGACAGGACCGGGTCGTTCCCGCTGGCCCTTCTCGGCGCGGCCGTCGTGGGCGCGGGTGTCTTCGCCTGGGTTCGCCGCCGGACGATCCTGGAAGGGGCGGAACGCAACGTGGTCGCCCTGGTGCCGGCCGTGATATCGGCGGTCGTGGTCTGCGGCCAGGTCTTCGACGCCATCGTCGAGCGGGTCGCCAACACCTTCGGCGAGTACCCGTACCTGACCCTCAATGCCTACAACCCCTGGGCCCTGGCGCAGCACGAGAGTGGGTCGTCCATGGCCCAGAACGGGCTCTGGGTGCGAGACGCGGCCTTCGTCAACGACTTCGGCCAGACGGAACTGCCCTTCTACGTGGGGCCGTTCTCGCCGACGGTGATCGCGCTGATCCTGGCGGTGGCGGTCCTGCTCCTCGGCCTGGCCTGGGTGGCCTGGGCGTGGGCTCGCTCGCTGGAGGAGGAGTCCGCCCCCGGGGTCGGCGCCGGCGACTCGATCGCCGCCGATTTCGGCCGGCCGCTCGGCCAGATCTCGGATCTGCGGGCCGTGGCGGTCGCCTGCCTGGTCGCGGCGGGGGTCGCTGCTTTCCTGGTCGTCGGCCAGGTCCCCGGCAACATGCCGGCCGCGGTCCTGGGTGAAGGCCTGCTGCTGGCGACCATAGCCGGCGTCGGGATCTGGGCGGCCTGGCGGGACGACACGCGGTCGATGGTCGTCGCCCTGGCCATCCTGGCCATCGCCTTCTTCGTCGTGCCGACTCGCGCCCACGAGCGCTATCTCTTCCCGTTCTTCGCCGTGGGGGCGATCCTGCTGGCGCTGTCGTGGCGCTGGGCCGTGGCCTACGCTGTCCTGGCCGTCGTCAATTCGGCCAACCTCCTGGCCGTCCTGACCCTGTACTGCGGCGTTCCCAGCGACACTTCGTATTCGTGCTGGGGCAACGGGCCGGTGCCGCTGGCGGGCGGGAGCCAGGCCCTGTCCAGCCTGCTGATCGACTGGGGCACCTTCCTGCGCGAAGCGAAGTTCGGGGACTACATCTGGCCGATAGCCCTCTCGGCGGTCGCGACCGGCCTGACGCTGCTGTGGGCGCTGTGGCAGATGAGAGGCCGGGCCGTGGATCGCCTTGCCCTGGCCGGCGGCGAGGAGGGGCCGGGGGAGGCCGGGGTCGCCGCAGCCGCCTGGGGCGCCACCCTCGAAGCCGGAGCCGCCTCCGGGGAGGGGCCCGCCGCGACCGCCCTCGAGGCCACCGCCGAGGAGGAGTGGCCAGACGACTACTACGAGCCGGAGGTCGGCTTCACGGACGACTACCCTGAGTTCGTGCCGCAGCGGCTGCTCGGGGCCTGGCGGTGGCTGTCCCAACCGGGGCATCGGCCTGACCGCTCGGCGGCGCTCGATAGGGAGCCTCGCGGCCGCCTGGACAAGCTGGACCTGTGGGTCGTGGTGGCTCTCATCGCCGTCATCCTCTCGATGCGCGTCTACCGCCTGGACGAGCCGGCCCAGACCCACTTCGACGAGGTCTACCACGCTCGCACCGCGACCGAGTTCCTCCAGGAGTGGCGCTACGGCATTCCCCACGACATCTACGAGTGGACGCATCCTCACCTGGCCAAGTACGGCATCGCCGCCGGCATCACCTTCTTCTCGGACTACCAGGTCAAGGCCACGGGCGAGCTGGACGCGCCCGTCAAGGACGTGGCCATCCAGCCTCGTACCCCGCCCGGCACTCCCACCGCCGCCGACGAGCGGCGCGATCCGCTGTACAACCCCGACTCGCGGCTGGGCGATCGCGTCTTCGTGGCGACGGGCAGCGAAGTCCTCGTCTACGACCTGCAGACGCGTGGCCTGGAGTGGCGCTACGAGATCCCCAACGCCACGGCCCTCTCCGTCGCCGCCCAGTCGGGCTACATGTACGCCGGCACCTCGGACGGCCTGCTGTGGCGGATCGACATCGCCTCGCTGGATCGCTTCAGGTTGGGGGAGGCGGACGAGCCGCCCGACCCGGTCAAGCTCGACGTCCAGACCGGGCTGGAGATCGATTCCATCTACGCCGGAGCGCCGCCCCTGATCCTGGCCATCGCCGCCTCGGGCGACATCGTCTCCGTGGACGGCCAGGGCCAGATCGTGGGCCGGGGCCACATCGAGGGCGCGGCCGATTTCCTGCGGCTGGGCACCAGCCCGCCCACGGCGGCCATGACCCCCGCCGATGTCACCGACCTCGAGGCCGAGGCGAGTCTGCTGGCCGAGGCGGTCGGGCTGGACACGGCCGTCGTCAAGGCCCGGATGGCCCTGGCCGGCACCGGTCGGACGCCCGTCCCGCTCGACCTGGGGACGCTGGACGAGGGCATGGTCGCGACCATCCAGACGCGGACGATGGAAGGCCTCCTGCCGGGGATCGAGCTGACCACCGATTCCCCGCAGCTCCTGGTCGCCTACTCGGGCGGCCTGGGCCTGATGGACGCCAGGCGCGTCGTCATCACCTCGGATGTCTACGCGGAGGCCCCGGCGAGGTCGATCGCCGTCAACACCAATTCCGATCAGGCGTCGTACGCGGCGGCCGGTGACGGGATCCTCCTGCTGCGGCTGGACACGACCCACGGCACGGCCGTCGTCGACGGCCACCAGCCGCTGGAGACGATGCCCGGCCCGGTCAGCGAGCTCGTCTTCGACGACTCGACCAAGATCCTGCATGCCCTGGGCCGCACTCCGGACGGCTCGGGCTGGACTATCTACGCCGTCGAGATCAACGGCAACGCGGTCTTCGCGGACGCGAGCCTGCCTTTCGAGCCGCGTGCCATGGCCCTCGACACCAGCCCTCTGCTGCCAACCTTCGACCGCCACCAGATGCTCGTCTTCGGCGCGGACGGCTCGATGGCCGCCGTGGACGTGGGGCAGTTCGCCTTCTCCTGGCGCATCGTGGGCGTCCTGTTCGGGACGCTGATGGCGGTCTGCCTCTACCTGCTGGCCCGGCTCCTCTTCCGGCGCCGCAGCGTGGCCCTGCTGGCGGCCTTCTTCGTCGCGGTCGACGGCATGCTCTTCGTCCAGTCACGCATCGCCATGAACGATGCCTTCGTCGGCGGGCTGCTGCTGCTGGCCTACGTCATCTTCGCCGTCATGTGGCTGAGCGGCGACCGCGGCAGCCGCCGCTCCTGGCTCGCCTTCTGGCTGGGCATGCCGGTCCTGGGCGTCACCCTGGGCCTTGCCCTGGCGGCCAAGTGGGTGGCCATGTACGCCATCTTGAGCATCGGCCTCCTGATCCTGGCCCGCTCCGCCCTGGGGCGGGTCATCAGCGTCCTGTTCCTCTCGGCCGCGGCCGGCGTCTTGGGCTGGATGGCTATCGGCGGCGCGCACTACGCCGAGGGCCATGACGACCCGGGGGCAACCGTGGCCCTGCTCTTCCTGGCCCTGCTCGTGGCCGGCGTGGGGGCCTACCTGACGGCCAGTCGCGCCCGGACGACGCCCGACAAGTGGTTGTTCGCCCTCGTGACCGCGCTGGCCACCGGCGTGGTGATGGCCTGGTCGCTGCTGGTCTACCCGCCGCCCGATGCCAACGGCAGCCCCAACTACACCTTCTTCCTGATCCTCCTGGCGGCGACGATGATCGCCGCCGCGGTCTGCGCCTACCGCCCGATCGCCTGGACGCTCCACGAGATGTGGTTCGCCATGGCCGCTCCGGTGGCGCTGGGCCTGGCGGCCCTGACCGCCGGCCAGCTGGACTTCAGGCTGGCCCTCGGCAGCCTGGTCGTGGACCAGGGCCGGTGGCTGATTGCCGGGCTGGGCGCGGTGGCCGCGGGGCCGGTTCTGGGCGGCGTGTTCTGGGTTGCCGGCCAGGCAGGGTTCGGCCCGCTGGCGGGGCCGCCTCCGCCCGACGACCCATCCTCATACGCCGAGCCGCCCGCTCCGGCGCCCGAGGGCTGGCTGCGTCTGGGCTCCGGCCTAGGCCTGCCGGCGCTGTGGATGGTGGCCTGCGTGCTCATCCTGCCGATCGCCGTCTACATGGCCTCCTACGTCCCGTGGGCCATGCCCTGGCAGCCCGAGACCGCCGAGACGGGCCCGCTGCCCGTCCTGTACTGCTTCGAGACGAACGAGTATGGGCAGTGCCTGGATGCCTTCCCCTCGGGCCACACCGGCCAGACGCTGATGGATCTCACGATCAGCATGTACGACTACCACAACGACCTGCGGGCGACTCATGCCGCCAGCTCGCCGTGGTGGGCCTGGCCGCTGGACCTGAAGCCCGTCTGGTTCCACAGCAAGAGCTACGCCCTGTCGCAGCGCTCGATGATCTACGACGGCGGCAATCCCGTCACCTGGTGGCTGGCCTGCTTCGCCATGGTCTTCATCTGCTGGCAGGCGTTCAGGCGGCGCAGCCTGGGCCTGACCCTGGTCGCGGTGGCGTTCGCCTGGCAGTGGCTGGCCTGGGCCCGGATCGACCGGGCCGCGTTCCAGTACCACTTCTACACCGCCCTGCCGTTCTTCCTGCTCGGCCTGGCCTACTTCATAGCCGAGCTGTGGCATGGGGCGTCGCGACGCACCTGGTTGCTGGCCAGGGTAGGCGGGGCGTTCCTGCTGATCCTCCCGGCGACGATGTGGCTGGCCAAGAGCCCGCTGTGCTCGCTGGCCCGGGTGGACACGAGCGATACGGAGGCCGGTTACTGGGGCAAGACCGCTTGCATGGCCACGGCCGGCAACTTCGTCGTCGAAGAGCGGATGTTCCTGATAGCCGTCGTCCTGGTGGTCTCGCTGGTGTTCCTGGCGCTGGTCCTGTCGCGCCTGGAACGCACCGCCGAGGACGAGGGCGAAGTGGACCGCTGGTGGTCTGCGTGGCTGCTGGGACCGGTCGCCGTTGCGGGCGTGCTGCTGATCGCGATCGGCCAGTACGGCTCACGCTCGACTCTATTCGAGATCCCCGTCAGCGCCGGCGGCGGCCTGATAACCGTCCTCGTGCCGCTGCTGGCACTGGCCATATGCGCCATCCTGGCCGGCATGGTGCTGTCGGCTCGCGACCCGCGTCGCTTCGTGGCCGCCTACTGCGCCGCCGCCGCATCCGGCTTCGTGGTGCTCTACCCGAACCTCTCGGCCCTGGTGATGCCCGACAACCTGGTGAGCATCTACAACGGCTTCCTGCCGACCTGGCTGTATGGCTTCCAGTTCTCGGTCAACCAGCAACCGGCTGGGGCGGCGAATGCGGCCGGGCCGTCGAACATGGAGGGCCTGGTGCTGGCGGCCTTCGTGGCCGGCATGGCGGCGGTGATTGCCTACGCCGCCTGGACCCGAAGGATCGTGGAAGGCTACCGCCGCCGCCTGCAGATCGAGGCCGGCCTGGACGACGACGGCCTGTCCGACCCCGAAGGCGAGGCCTGACAGGCCGTCGGGCCTCTCTGCGGGCGCCTGACGACAGGGCTTGCCGGCTCGATCAGCTCCCAGTGTGCGGGTTGCGCGGAATGGGGGCCGAGTACCCGGACGGCAGCTGATCCTGCGCCGCCAGGCGCCTGACCACGAAGCCGTAGTACTCCTCGACCTTGGCCGTCACGTGCTCCCAGCCGAACTGCTCGGCGCGCTCGCTGCCGGCGGCTGCCAGGCGGGCCGCGAGGGCGGGATCGGCGATCACCCGGCCGATGGCTCCTGCCAGGCCCTTGATGTCGCGGGGCGCGACCAGCAGCGCCTGGCGGTTGCGCTGGACGACTCCCTTGTAGCCGTGGATGTCGCTGCAGACCACCGGGGCGCCGGCAGCCATCGCCTCGAGCAGAACGATGCCGAACGATTCGCGCCCCGTGGCCGGGGAGACGAAGACGCTCGCGGTGCGGAAGAGCTGAGCCTTGTCGTCATCGCTGACGCGGCCCAGGAACTCGACGTTCTGCAGGCCCCGGGTCATGACGTAGCGCCGCGCCTCGCGCTCCTGCGGGCCCGAGCCCACTACCAGGAGCCGGGCCTCGACCCCGCTCCGGCGCACCAGCCGGAAGGCCTTGAGAAGGAACGGCAGCCCCTTGCGATCCTCCAGCCGGCCCACGAACAGGACGTTGGGCGTGCCGTCGAGCCAGCGTGAGACCGGGACGGCACGCTGGTAGCGGCCCAGGTCCACGCCGTTGGGGATGACCTTGTAGTCGCCCGGGAAGAAGCGGTCGGCGAAATGGCGGGCCGCGGCGCTGACCGCGATCCGGCCGTGCAGCCGCCGGGCATAGCCGGGCAGGACCCGCCTGCCGAACTCCATGGCCGGCGAGAAGCCGGCGTAGGCGTGGAAGGTGGCGATGTTGACGCTCGTCGACTGGCGCAGCACCACCAGCGACAGGAAGGGCACGAACGGCTCGTGGAAGTGCAGCAGATCGAACCGCTCCTCGTCGAGCATCCTCCTGACCTGCGACACGTAGCGCGGCGAAACCGTGATCGTCCCGACCGAGCCGTTGCTGGGGACGCTGAAGCCCTTGCCGATGCGGATGACGTCGCCCTCGGAGGCGCGCTGCAGGCCGTGGCTGCTGGTGATGATGCGCACGTCGTGGCCGCTCAGCCGCAGGTTCTCGTACAGGAACCTGACGTGCTCGTTCACCCCGCCCGGCAGGGGATAGACATAGGGCGTAACCAGGCCGATCTTCACGTCGGCGGCTCCTCCAGCTCGCTGCGGCCGGCAGCGGCGCCCAGGGACCGGGCCCGGGCCCGCAAGCGAGAGCGAAGGCTGTTGGTGGACTCGGGATCGTCGGCCGACGAGCGATCGCGCGCCGGTCCGCGGTCGTGCGAGGCCGCCAGGCGGCGCTCGGCCCAGTAGGCCCGCTCCGCCTGGCGCTGCCGGGCCAGCTCCTCGGGCGGGACTCCCAGGTCCCGCGGGGCGTCGTCGCGGAGCAGGTTGCGGCGGGTCCAGCGCGAAACGTCGCGCGTCTGCTTGCGCACCTGGCGGAGGTAGATCGCTAACTCTCTGGCCGGCCCCCAGGTGGTGCAGGCTCCCGTGGTCGTGCCGGCCAGCACGGCCGCCCGGTAGTCCTCCGCCGTGGACCCGGGGAAGATGGTGTAGCCGTCGCCGACCGTATCCAGCGTGTGGGCGTCGCTGTTGCCCACCAGCGGCAGGCCCAGCTCGGCGGCGATGCGGGCCGTCGCGGCGCGCCCGTAGCGCCCGGCCGTGGACGGGTTGAAGCCCTCCAGCGCATCCCAGTAGACGAGCGGGTCGCGCGACTGGTGGACCCTCAGGATGGCGTGCTTGCGCATGCCCATAGTGAAGGCCGAGAAGGGGTGGGGCACGATAGCCAGGCCGCCCTGCTCGTGGATCTCGGCCACGCTCGTCTCCAGGCGCTGGCCCCTCTTGAGCTGGGCCTGCAGGAACACTCCCAGCAGGTGGCCGCTGCGGGTGGTGACCTCCTCGGCGACCACCACCTCGACCCGGCTGCCGCGCTCCCGGGCGAGGCGCTGGCCCTCCACCGCGGCCTCGATGCGCTCGTGGTCGGCGATCCCGATCACGTCCAGCTTCGTGTGGTTCTCGACGTGCTGCAGGATCTCGGCGACCGAAGCCGTCCCGTCCGAGGCGATGGTGTGGATGTGCAGGTCGGCCCGGCCCAGGCGGAGACTGGCCCGCGGCCTGGCGGCGCTCACCTCGAGCCTCCGACCGGAGAACGGCCGGCTTCGGATGCGGTGGCCGGCGATGGGGCGGCCCCCGATGCCGCGGCCTGCTCCAGGTCGGGCCAGATTGGATGGAATACCGCCAGCCACTGGTCAGGGGCCTCGGCGATTATCTTCTCGAACAGGACAGCCTCTGCTTGCGCGATCGACCGGCTTCGCTCCCGCCTGCTCTCCCCCTTCGCAGCGGGCAGCGGCCGGAGGTTGCCACGATAGCGGCCCGGCCCGGTGCGGTGCACGCCGGCCACGTATATGGGCGCCCCGGTCTCGTTGGACAGCAGGGCCGGCCCGGCGGGGATCCTGGCCGCGGCTCCGAAGAGCTGCACCTCCAGCCCGCCGCCGGTGATGTCCCTGTCGGCGATGAGCCCGATCGGCTCGTTGCGCCGCAGGGTCGCCAGCAGCTCGCGGCCGGATTGCTCCAGGCTCACGAGGCGGACGCCCTGGGGGCGGCGAACCTGGGCCAGGTACGTCTGGATGCGCTCGTTGCCCAGGGTCTCCACGGGCGCCACGACCTCGCCGATGCGATGGACGGCGATGTAGCCGGGCAGCTCGATCGTCCCGAAGTGCAGGCCGACCAGGATCAAGGCCCGCCGCTCGCTCAGGGCCGCGTCGACCTCGGCCGGCGTGTCGTTGACCAGGTGGGTTTCCAGGTAATCGGCGCGGAAGCGGGCGACGCGGGCCAGCTCGCCGTAGTAGCGGGCGCTGTGGCAGAAGGCCGAGCGGACGAGCCCCTCCAGGGCGCGGTCGTCGGCCGCGGCGCGGCGGAACCTCTCCTCGCCGACGTCGTGAGCGGCCATCCACTCCACCACCCGGCGCAGGTTGCGGCGGGCGCGGTCGCGGCGAGCGCCACCCAGCCGGTAGCCGACGTTGCCGGCGACCACGGCCCCGTACCACAGCAGCCGCTCCGGCAGGTGCCGGATCACCTTCAGGGATCCGATGACGGCGGCTGCCGTCAGCCGGTCCGCCAGGCGGCGTCCGATGCCCGGCTTCTTCATTGGCCGAACGCTGGGCTCTCCGCCTGACCCGCGTCGGCGCGGCCCGGGGCCGAGCCCTCTCCCGCCGTCTCAGCCTGGTCGGCGGCCGGTTTGCCGGACCGTCCGGCCATCATCTCGGCGTGCCGTGCCTCCAGCTCGGCCGATTCCTCGGGCGTGGCCGGCCAGATCGGCTTGAAGATGTACCACTGCTCGGGGGCCGGGGCGATGAATCGCTCCAGGTCGCGGGCGATCTCCTGCGTGGCGCGGGCGATATCGGCCGGGTTGTCCGAGGGGACGTGGATCGGGTCTGCGGCGGAGGCGCGGAAATGGCCGTTGGGAAGGCGTTGGATGACGAAGGGCAGGATGGTGGAGCCGTGGCGGGCAGCCAGCAGGGCGGGGCCCGCGGGCAGGGTGGTCCAGGCGTCGAACAGCTTGACCGGGATGCCGTCGGGGCGGTAGCCCCAGTCGACCAGCAGGCCCAGGCATCCCTTGCGTCGCAGCACCCCGTAGACGCCCCGCAGGTTGCGCCAGGAGATGATCTCGATGCCCCAGGCCTGGCGCTGCTTGTTGAGCAGCTCGTACAGGCCGGCGTAGGCCGTGTCGTCACCCACGACGCTGACCTGCAGGCCGTGCTTGACGAATCCGGCCGCGGTGGCCTCGTTGTTGCCCAGGTGGGCCGAGACGAGGATCAGGCCGTTGGAGTTGCGGTAGATCTCCATGAACCGCTCGAGCCCGTCCAGCTCCAGCATGGCTTCGGCCTGCTCGGGGGTCACTCCCGGCAGGCGCATGACCTCCATGACATAGCGGGCGTAGTTGCGGTAGGCGGCCCGGGCCAGCTGCCCCGCGCGGCGATCCTTGGGCGAGACGCCGAGCACGTGGCCGAAGTTGGCCCGCAGCCAGCGCCGGCGCTTGGGGCCCAGGGCGTAGCCGATCATCGCCATCCAGCCGCCGACGGCATACAAAGGCCTTGCCGGCAGGTGGCGCAGGGCCCACGAAGTGACGTGCCAGAAGCTGAGCAGGGCGTAGTTGGCGATGTGCGCCAGCAGCCCCAGCTCCTGGCGGCGATGGGGCGCTTCCAGGGCCGCGGCACCGTTCGGCTTCGAACCGTTCGGCTTACCGGCGTCGGCACCGGCGGCCAGGGCGCCGTTGGCCTCGGCGCAATCGCCCGGTCCGGCGGATCTGGTGGGTTTCTCGCCCCCCGCGAGTCGAGCGGAGCGACGCTTGTGCGGTGCCGCTCCGCTCACGCGGTCCCGGGTCACCGGGCCTCGACGGCCGCCTTGCCGCCGCGAACCGGGGCTGCCTTCATGACTTTCTTGGGCAGTTTCTCGGTCCCGACCAGGGTCTCGTTGTCCTCGCCCCGGATGAACGCCTCGACGCGCTCGCGAGCCTCGTCATCGGGGATCTGGATGGGCGGCGACTTCTTGAAGTAGGCCGCCGGGGCAACGAGCGTGCCCTTGAGGCCGCGGTCCAGACCCAGGCGCAGGCAGCGGATGGCGTCGATCACGACGCCGGCGCTGTTGGGGCTATCCCAGACCTCGAGCTTGAGCTCGGCGTTGAGCGGCACGTCGCCGAAGGTGGTGCCTTCCATGCGGATGTAGCACCACTTGCGGTCGAGCAGCCACGGCACGTGGTCGCTGGGGCCAACGTGGATGTCGTCCGCCCCGAGGTCGTAGTCGAGCATCGAGGTGACGGCGTTCGTCTTGGAGATCTTCTTGGACTCGAGGCGCTCGCGCTCGAGCATGTTGAGGAAGTCCGTGTTGCCGCCGAAGTTGAGCTGGTAGGTGCGGTCCATGCGGACGCCGCGGTCCATGAAGAGGCGGGTCAGGACGCGGTGGGTGATCGTCGCGCCGACCTGGCTCTTGATGTCGTCGCCGATGATCGGCAGGCCGTGCTCGGCGAAGCGGCGTTGCCAGTACGGCTCGCGTGCGATGAAGACCGGGATGCAGTTGATGAACCCGCAGCCGGCCTGCAGGGCCTGCTCGACGTACCACTTGGTGGCTTCCTCGGAGCCGACCGGCAGGTAGCTGACTACCATGTCGACCTTCCGCTCCTTGAGGATGCCGACCACGTCGGCCGTGGGCCCGGGCGCCTTCTCGATGATCTCGGACAGGTACTTGCCCAGGCCATCGTGAGTCATTCCGCGCTCGACCTTGACGCCCAGGTCCGGCACCTTGTGGAAGACGTAGGTGTTGTTCGGCTTGGTGTAGATGGCCTCGGAGAGGTCCTTGCCGACCTTGTTCTTGTCGATGTCGAAGGCGGCCACGAACTCGATGTCGCGGATGTGGTAGCCGCCCAGGTTGACGTGCATCAGGCCGGGGATGAAATCGGTCTCCGCGGCGTTCTCGTAGTAGTAGCGGCCCTGAACCAGCGAGCTGGCGCAGTTGCCGACGCCAACGATGGCGACGCGGATCTTCTTGCCCCGCTCGGGGGCGCGGCCGTTGTCGCCGCTCTCGTTCTTGCTCACCGGTTTCTCTGCTCCTCTTCTCGAAGCTGCTTGCGGACGTGCCAGGTTCTCTGAAGTGCTGTGACCGCGGTGATGACGACGATGATGCCCAGGGCGAGGGCCAGCCAGATCCGGCCCCGCGCCTCGGTCGCGACACCGCCGTCCAGGCCGGCTGCAATCAGGCCGAGCGTCAGGATGACGAGCCGCTCGGCGCGCGGGGCGATGCCCACCTCGCCGTGCAGACCCAGCCCCTCCGCCCTGGCCCTGGTGTAGCTGACCTGGAAGCTGGTGACGGCCGCGGCGGCGGCCAGCGCCGCCCCAGCCACGAAGCCGGCGGCCGAAACCCCGGCGACGATGCCGACGTAGACGACTCCCTCGCCCCAGCGGTCCAGGGTGGAGTCCAGGAAGGCCCCGAAGCGGGTGATCCGGTTCTGGAGCCGGGCCAGCCCGCCGTCGAGCATGTCGAACGAGCCGCCCACGATGGTCAGGGCCGCGGCGACCAGCCACCATTGGGCGCCCGCGGCCACGGCCGCCAGGCAGGCGATGCCGAAGCCGATGACGGTCAGGGCATTGGGCGTCAGGCCGAGCTTGCCGGCGACGGCGGCCACGGGAAGGGCCGCGCCACGGACTCGGGCCCGCGTCTGCTGCGACACCAGCGATTGGTCGCTCATGGCTCAGAGAGTCTCCGTCGGCTGGGTCGCGGCCCGGTGGGCCATGCCCAGCAGCATGCGCTCGCGCTCTTCCATGACATCGAAGATGTCCGGTCGGAGCTGGCAGAACACTTCGCGGCCGTTGCGGTGGGTCTCGACGAGGCCGGCCGCCTTGAGCCGGCTGACGTGCCAGCTGACGAGCGGCTGGCTGAGGCCCACGGTGTGGATGAGGTCGCCCACGGTCGCCGGGCCTTCCACCAGCCGGCGCACGATGCGCAGGCGGTTGACGTCCGCCAGGGCCTTGTGGAAGCTCCGCAGCTCGCGCAGATCGTCGGGTTGGTCGACGATCGCGGCGACGGTGCTGCGGATGTGCGCGGGGGTAGGCAACCTGCCAAGCCTCTTGGCTACTGCTCGGAGTCCGGCGCCCGTCCAGCCAGGGACGCCCGAACAAACGAGCCTTTATATAAAGTCCGGTTGATACTAGTCATGCACCCGGGCGTTGTCAAGCCCGTCGGGCGTTCGGAATGGGGCATCGCGGCCGAGGCGCGGCCAGTCGTTACGGCAGGCCGGCGGTGGTCCCAGAGCCGGGCTAGCGCAGTGACGCCTCGGGTTTGCACGCCTCTGAGCCGGGCGGCGGCGTCTTCGGGCGTGGAGTCGCGCTGCGGCTCCGAGAGCACTGGATTGGGGTCCGGCCCGGCTGTGGTGGCCAGCTCGCCTGCCCCGATTCAGGATGGTCGGATGACGACCTTGAGGCCGTCGCGTCTGGCGGCCGTAGCGAAGGCCGCGTCGAACTCGCCGATCGGGTAGGTGGAGGTCACCATGGACCGAACGTCGACGAGCCCCGCTTCGACGATTCGGATGGCGGTCGGGTAGACGCGGTTCATGCGCCGCGACAGCTTGATCGTCAGGCCCTTGCGGCGGGCGACCGAGGCGGTGAACTGGGTCCGGTCCGAGGCCGGTATGCCCACCACCACCACCGTGGAGGCGGGAGCCGCCAGAGCCAGGGCGGTCTCGAGCGCGTCATCCTCGCCGGCGACTTCGAAGCCGACTTCGCAGCCCCGGCCGGCCGTGGCCTCGAGGAGCCTGGCTCGCTCCTCGCCGCCCGCGACCAGCTCGGCCCGGGTGGCGCCCATCTCCCGAGCCGCGTCCAGCCGGTGCGCCAGAAGGTCTGTGGCCACGATCGTGGCCGCCCCCGAGGCCCGCGCCAGCTGAACGATGAACAGGCCGATCGGGCCGCAGCCGAAGACCCCAACCGCCGCCCCGGGCCTGATCGCGGCCAGCCGGACCGCGTGAAGGGCCACGCCCAGGGGCTCGAGCATGGCGGCGTCCGTCTCGTCGAGCGCGTCGGGGATCGGGACGAGCAGGCGGGACGGCCACGGCGCCAGCTCGCGCAGCAGGCCGTCGTTGGTACCGTGCCCGGCGAATCGGAGATGCGGGCAGAGGTGCTGATGGCCGGCCAGGCACTGCTCGCACGAGTCGCATGGCACTGCCGGATCGACGGCCACCCGCAGACCGGCCCGCGGTCCCTCGGCGATCGTCCCGCCGGCCTCGTGGCCCAGCACCAGCGGCCGGGTCAGCACGGCGTCGCCGATCCCGGACTCCTGGTACCAGTGCAGGTCCGAGCCGCAGATCCCGACCGCAGCCACCCGGACCAGCTCCTCGCCGGGACCGGCCTGGAGCGGGTCTTCCTCTTCGAGACGCAGGTCTCCTGCGCCGTGGAGCCGGAGGGTTTTCATGACCTGGCGACCTCCCGTTCGCCTGTGGGCGCTGTGAGGCGTGGACCCAAGATCCGGGAGGGACGTGTATACCACGATCTGGCCTGTGGATGTGCGAGAGTCCGCCGCGTTGTGTCGCCGCAAGTCGGCCTCGGCGCGGCCTTCTGGCCTCATCGCCCGTAAACTGCACCAATGCAGAGCCGATACGCCTACGTGATGCTGGCCGTCCTGGGCATGGGCGTCTTCATGGCCGGCCTGGAGCTGATGGTCACGGCCGTGGCCCTGCCCCAGATGCTGGCCACGATCGCCGACTGGACCGACCTGCGAAAGGCCTCCTGGGTCATCAACGGCTACCTGCTCGTCTACGTCGTGACCATGCCCCTGGCTGGCCGCCTGACGGACATCTGGGGCGTGCGGCGGCTTTTCCTGGCATCGCTGGCGGTCTTCACCGTCGGCTCGTTCCTGGCGGGGGCGGCCCAGGACCTGGACCAGCTGATCGCCGCCCGTCTCGTCCAGGCGCTGGGCGGCGGAGCGATCATCCCCGTCGCCACGGCCGCCGCCTCGCACATGTTCGAGGGATCGGCCCGGCCGCGCGCGCTGGGCGTGATCGGCGCCCTGACCTTCCTGGGCATGGCCGCCGGCCCGTTCGTGGGAGCGGCGATCCTGGAGACGATCCACCCCGAGACGGCCCTGTCCGAGATAGGCGTGACCAGCGGCCCGCTGGTCACGACCATCTCCCCGTCCTGGCGCTGGGTCTTCTATGTGAACGTCCCGATCGGCATGTGCGGCCTGGCCCTGGCCTGGGCCGCCAGCGCCGGCTGGGACACCCCCCACGTGCCTACCAGGGTCGATCTGCCCGGAGCCGCGCTGTTCACCCTGGGCCTGATGGGCATCCTGTTCGGGACGACGCTCGTGGGCAGCGGCGAAGAGTCGTTCGGGCTGCCCACCGATGCAGCCGTAGCCGCTTTCCTTGCTGCCGGCGGCGTGGCCCTGCTGCTGGCCGTGATATGGGGCCTGTGCCGGCGGGATCCGTTCCTGGACCCGCGCCTCTTTACCGACAGGGTCTTCAGCTCGGCGGCGTTGATCTCTCTCCTGACCGGCTACGGCCTGGCCACGGCCATCGTGGGCGGGGCCGTCTTCGTCGACCGGGTGCTGTACGGCGGCCCGGCCGAGCAGCGCGTGGTGCTGGGCGCGCTCGCCGGTGCGGTGGCCATCGGGGCCCTGGTGTCGGGCTTCCTGACACGCCAGCTCGGCCTGCGCCTGTTGACCCTGCTCGGAGTGGCCGCCAGCACGGCCGGGCTGGCCTGGATGTCGACCTGGAGCTCCGAGGCGCCCACCCCGTCCTTCGCGGCATCGGCCGCCCTGTTCGGCCTGGGATTCGGCCTGACGGTGACGCCCCGTTCAACCGCGGCGGTGGAGGCGGCCGGCCGGCTGGCCTTCGGCGCCGCCTCGGCGACGGTGACCGTGGCCCGGATGATCGGCATGGCGGTGGGCATGGCCGCCCTGACGGCCTACGGCTCCACGACCATCACTCGCGTCTCGAACGAGGTCTACGGCCCGGGCGACGTGTACAAGCAGTACATCCCCCAGTACCTGTGGGATCGCGGCCTCCACGACGGGCTGGTCGTGGACGCGCTGGAGACCTGGGCCGCCAGCAAGGCCGCGTCGATCATGGTCGGGATCTTTCTGGCCGCAGCCCTGGTGACCCTGGCGGCCGCGGTACCGGCGCTCATCCTCCGTGGCGGCCGAAAAGGCGCAGCAGAGATGGGCGGTGGCGTGGATGATTCGCCCCATGACGACGCGATCGCCTTCTAGGGCCTCAGCCAAGGCTGCCGAGACGCCCGCCGGGCCGGGCACGCTAAGTGTCCTGAGCCTCCGCGGCCGGGCCGCGAAGGACCTCCAGGGCGCCGAGGCCCTGGCCGAGCTGCGGCGATTCGCCTCCACACGCGGCACGAGGGTCTGGGTGGACCTGACGGCAGCCTCCCCGGGCCTGGTCATCCAGGTCGGCGAGATCCTCGGTCTGCACCCGCTGCTGATCGAAGACCTGACCGAGCGCGACCAGCGCGCCAAGCTCGACCGGGTCGACGACCTGGTGCACCTCGTCGTCTTCGCTTTCGGCTACGGCGACGGGGTCATCTACGAGCGCGAGATCGATTTCGTCCTCGGCGCGCGCTTCCTCCTGAGCAGCCACAGTCGGTGGTGGGATCCCCGGTCGACGCGCCTGGTGCGAGCCGGCGCCGCAAGGGTAATGGGCGAAGGGCTGGACTACTTGCTGTGGGCGTTGTGCGACGACACGATCGACGGCTACCTGCCACTGCTCGATCGGCTGGGCGACGAGATCGACGCCCTCGAGGACGAGGTCGTCGGCCGCCCGGACAAGGCCATGCTGGAGCGGTTGTTCGAGCTGAAGCGGAGCCTGATCCAGATCCGCCGCGTCACGGCCCCCGAGCGCGAGATGTTCAACGTCCTCTCCAACCGTGAGCACCCGGCGATCTCGCCCCAGCGCCGGCTCTACTTCCGCGACTCGCACGACCACCTGATCCGCCTGACCGACGAACTCGACACCTACCGCGAGCTCGCTTCGGCCACGCTCGAGACCTACCTCTCGACGGTCAACAACAACCTCTCGGAGATCATGAAGCGCCTGACCAGCGTGACGGTCGTCGTGGCCGGCGTGGGGGCGCTGGCCGGCATCTTCGGCATGAGCGAGGCCCAGACGGCCTTCCGCGCCGAGGAGGGGCCGGGGTTCTGGGTCGTGACCGCCGGTTGTCTCGTGGTGGCCGCCGCCTGCGCCGCCATCCTGCGCCGCATCGGCTGGATCTAGGCGCCGTCGCGCCCCGGCGGCCGCCCTCGCGGGCGGGCGCTACTGGCGGCGGCAGCCGGTCTGGTCGGCGGTCTCGCAGACGGGCGCGTCCGGGCAGACGGTGCCGGCCGCGGTCGGGTGCGCATCAGCCGGAGAGGTGGCCGCGACAACGCCCACCGGCATGGCCACGATCTGGAGCTTGGGCGAGGTGTCCGCGTGGCCCTCTGAGGTCTGCAGCCACAGCTGGTCCGTGGTTGCCGCCGAGACCTCCGCCAGGAAGCTCGGCGAGTTGGGCACGTGGCGCAGGACTCTCGTGATCTCGTAGATGTGGCGCTGGTTGTCGTCGCTGTACAGCTCGACCCACATGCCGATCAGCGCCGCCCCGTCGTCGACCATGGACGCCTCGAGGAACGGCCCGAACATGCCGTCGCGGGCGTGGGCGTAGAGGTAGGTGGGCTGCGCGGCGCCGGGGTAGGCGTAGGTGCGGTCGGCGACCAGCCACTCTGCCGCGTCGCACAGCGGGTAGCGCTCTTTGGGCCCGGCGGCCACGACCGGCAGGTCGATGTTGAGAGCGGGCACCACCAGGCGCGTGGCCACGGCCCCGGGGCTCTGCGACGGGGCGATGGAGGGGCCGTCGGAGGCGATCGGGGGCAGGGTGAAGGGCTCCGAAGTAGCCGCGGCCGGGGTCGGTGTCGCGGTGGGTCCCGGGCTCGGGCTGGGGGCGAAGTAGTTGAACAGGCCGGCGACCACCAGGAAGACGCCTGCGCCGGCCAGCAGCGCCGGCAGCAGGGCGATGGCCTCGCGAACACGGCGGCTGGGTCGGGGGAGCCTCGCCGCGACGCCACGCGGGACGGCCCCGACCCGGCGCCTGGCCGAGACGGCCGCGCCCCTGATTCTGCCGGCTACCGAGCTGAGTAGGCTCATCGGCGGGCATCCTATCAGGCGGGTAGGCCCGCCGCCTCGTCCGCGGGCACGGTTGCGGACCTCGGGGCGGCTCGAAACGCCCGCCCCACGCGGCCGCCCTCGACCGCCTGCCCGGTCATTCACCCCTGCGGCCGATTCCTGCTACGCTCCCGCTCATGGCGCAGCGCTATAGCCTGGTCTTCTCTTCGCTTGCCGGCGTGGGAGCGGCACTGTTGCTCCTGCTCGTGGTGGCCGTGGTGGCGCCGCCCTACAACAGCGCGCTGCCGGCCAAGCCCACCTACGTGGACCTGCCGACACCTTCCCCGACGCCCCTGCCGATCATCACGCCCACGCCCACCCCGGGCCCGCAGGGCGACATCCCGGCCAGCATCGCGCCCTTCGGCGACGGCTAGCCTGGGGCCGACTCGGACTCCCTGACCGGCTGCCCGCTTCCGCGCGCCTGCCGCCGCGCCCACCGAGCCTCCCCGGCCGCTGCCACGCAGCCCCCGCGCCTCGCCCCTGAGGGCATCTAGCCGACCAGCACCAGAGCCGCGTTGCCGACCGCGGTCAGGACCGCCGGGAAGATGCCAAAGGCCAGCGTCCCGATCGCGGCCGCCCCCAGGCCGGCCCGGGAGAGCAGCCCCGGCGCAGCGAGGCGTCCCTCGACCGCCGGCTCGCGCATGTACATGTAGACCACCACCCGCAAGTAGTAGAACGCTGCCGCGGCCGCGTTCAGCATCGCCAGCACGGCCAGCGCCGCGGGCCAGCCCCCGGCCTCGATGGCGGCCACGATCACGTAGGCCTTGGCCCAGAAGCCGGCCAGGGGCGGGATGCCGGTCAGGGACAGCAGGAAGAGGGCCATCAGCGCCCCAAGCCACGGATCGCGGCGGCCCAGGCCGGCGAAGGTGGCGATGTTCGAGGAGACCCCGGGCTTGCGCTGCAGGGCGGCCACCACGGCAAAGGCGCCCATGTTCATGAACGTGTAGGCGGACAGGTAGAAGAGGATGGCCCACAGGCCGTCGTCCTGGCCGCCGGCGTAGGCGGCCAGCCCCACCAGGATGTATCCCGTATGGGCGATCGAGGAGTAGGCCAGCATCCTCTTGACGTTGTCCTGGGCGATCGCCACCAGGTTGCCCATGGTCATGGTGACCGCCGCCAGCACGACCAGGACCGGTAGCCAATCCTCCTTGACCGGGCCCAGGGCCGCCACCAGAAGCCTCAGGGCGATGGCGAAGGCGCCGATCTTGGGCCCCACCGAGAGATACGCCGTGACGGGCGTGGGCGAGCCCTGGTAGGCGTCGGGCGTCCAGTAGTGGAATGGCACAGCGGCCATCTTGAAGGCCACGCCCGTGGTCACAAAAGCCAGGCCCAGGGCCAGGCCGGGGGCGATCTTGCCGGTCGCGGCCACGTCGGCCAGCGCCGCGGCCACGGCGTCGACGCGGGTGCTGCCGGTGATGCCCCAGACGTAGGCCAGGCCGAAGAGCAGGATGGCGCTGGAGAACGAGCCGAGCAGGAAGTACTTGATGGCGCCCTCGGTCGAGTAGGGGTCGTGCCGGGCGAAGCCCGCCAGCACGTAGCCGGGCAGGACCATCAGCTCCAGGGCGACGAAGAGCAGCAACAGGTCCGCCGCTCCGGCGATGAGCATCGCCCCGGCGATGGCGAACAGCAGGATGGCCGCGAACTCGGCCATGGGCAGGCCGCGGGGCTCCAGGTACTCGCCGGCGATGAGGATCGTGAGCGTGGCCACGATCAGGAACAGGGCGTCCAGGAAGACCGTCAGGTCGTCGAGCTTGTAGGCGCCGTCGAAGGCCGTCTCGACGTGCCCGGCGAGCGCCAGCACGGTCAGGGCTACGGCCCCCAGGCCCGCCAGGGCGGCGATCAGCGCCGGGCGACGCCGTCCCGGGGCCGCCATGTCCACCACCAGCACGGCTGCGGCCGCCAGGACCGCCGCCACCACGGGGGCGATGCAGCTGAGGTCAGACCAGTTCACCGCATCCTCCTCTCAGCTTCCACCGACACCGGCGGCTGTCAGGAACGCCCGCGCAGGCCCGCCCAGGAAGTCGAGGATCAGGCCCGGGAACAGGCCGAAGACCACGATGAGGGCGGCCAGCGGCACGATCGTGGCCAGCTCGGTCCGGGTCATGTCCGTCATGTGGTCGCCCAGCCCGGCGATGAAGTCCGAGACCGGCCCAAAGCCCACGCGCTGGAACATCCACAGCAGGTACGTCGCGGCCAGGACCATGACCCCGATGGCCGCCACGGCGATCCCCGGGGCATAGACGAACGAGCCGACGAAGACCAGGAACTCGCCCACGAAGCCGGACAGGCCGGGCAGACCGGCGCTGGCCAGGATGAAGAAACCGAAGGCCGTCGACCAGATCGGCAGCACGGCTCCCAGCCCGCCCATCCTGGCGATCGTTCGGTCGTGGGTGCGCTCGTAGACCATGCCCACCAGGAGGAAGAGCCCGCCCGTGATCATCCCGTGGTTGACGATCTGCAGGATGGCGCCCTGGTAGGCGGTGGCGCTGAAGACGAAGATGCCCAGTGTCACGAAGCCCATGTGGCTGACCGAGCTGTAGGCGATCAGGCGCTTCAGGTCCGGCTGGACGATCGAGACGATGGCGCCGTAGACGATGGCTACCAGGCTCAGGACGATGATCGGCCAGGCGAAGGTGTGAGCCGCCTCGGGGTAGAGCGGGATGGCGAAGCGGATGAGGCCGTAAGCGCCCAGCTTGAGCAGCACGCCGGCCAGGATGACCGAGCCTGCCGTCGGCGCCTCGGTGTGGGCGTCCGGCAGCCAGGTGTGGAAGGGGAACATGGGGACCTTGATGGCGAAGGCCAGGAACAGCGCCAGGAAGGCCAGGATCTGGAAGTCGCGCCCGAACGACCCGGCTGCGGCGAAGGCCTGGAGCGTCTCGAAGTCGAACGCGTGGGCCCAGGAGCCGGTGGCCGCCTGGTGGGTCCAGGCCGTGGCCAGGATGGCGACCAGCATCAGCAGCGATCCCACCAGCGTGTACAGCACGAACTTCATCGTGGCGTAGATGCGGTTGGCGCCGCCCCAGATGCCGATGATCAGGTACATCGGGACCAGGACCAGCTCCCAGAAGATGTAGAACAGGAACAGGTCCAGGGCCACGAAGACGCCGACCATGCCGATCTCGAGGACCAGGAAGGAGATCATGTACTCCTTCACCCGGGTCTTGATGGGGTCGAAGCTGGCCAGGATGCTGATCCAGGTCAGGGTGGTGGTCAGGACGATCAGCAACACCGACAGGCCGTCCACGCCGAGCTTGTACTGGATGCCGAGGTCGGGGATCCAGTCGGCCGCCTCGCCGAACTGGAAGCCGGCTCCGTCGACGCTGAAGGCGACCAGCAGCAGCAGCGACAGCCCCCACGTCACCAGCGACGTCGCCAGGGCCGTGCGCCGGATCAGGTTGGGGTGGCTCGACGGCAGGGCCGCGATGGCCAGCGCCCCCACCAGCGGCGAGAAGACGATCAGGCTCAGGATCGGCAGGTTCATCGCTCGCCCTCCTACCTGACCACGGCTATGAGGAGGTAGCCGGCCATCATGGCCAGCAGGCCGAGGGCGATGCCCAGGGCGTAGTTCTGGACCCGGCCCGTCTGAACGCGGCGCAGCCGCAGGCCGGCCGCGGCGGTGGCGGTGCCGATGCCGTTGACGGCGCCGTCGATTACGACCCGGTCGAACCAGAAGACGCCGGCCGCCAGGCGCCCGCCCAGCCGGACGAAGAGGAAGTCGTTGATGTCGTCGAACCACCACTTGGCCGCCGAGCCGCGGTAGAGCGAGCGCATGATCGGCGCGGCGCTGATCGACCGCACTCGCTCCGGCCGCCCCTCGGCGCGCAGGCCGAGGACCGGGATATCCACGCCGAAGAGGCGCCAGGCCACCAGGATGGCGACCGCGACCAGGGACGTCGTTACCAGGGCCAGGGCACCGTCGAGGCCGAACAGCTCGTAGGCCGCCTCGTGCTGGCCGGCGGCTGCGAGGGTCGGCTCGAAGACCGGCGCCAGCCACTGGTGCACCCAGCCCGATTCGGGCGGCCAGCCGATGCCCAGGCCCAGCAGCGCGGCCGGGATGGCCAGCAGGATCAGCGGCCCGGTCATCCACAGAGGCGATTCGTGGACGTGGCGGTCCTTCTCCGGGTCCAGCCGGCTGCGGCCCCAGAAGGTCAGGCCCATGAGTCGGAACATGTAGAAGGCGGTCATGCCGGCCACGACGAAGCCGATGCCCCAGACCCAGTAGAAGCCGTTCTTGTAGGCCCCGCTCAGGATCTCGTCCTTGGAGAAGAAGCCGGCCAGCGGCGGCACGCCGGCGATGGCGATCGCGCCCACCAGCATCGTCAGGTAGGTGGCCGGAATGCGGCGCCACAGGCCGCCCATGTGGCGCATGTCCTGCTCGTCGCCGCAGGCGTGGATGACCGAGCCGGAGCACAGGAAGAGCAGGCCCTTGAAGAAGCCGTGGCTCATCAAATGGAAGATCGCCGCCGTCCAGGCCCCAACGCCCAGGGCGGCGAACATGTAGCCGAGCTGGGACACGGTGGAGTAGGCCAGGACGCGCTTGATGTCGTTCTGGGTGAAGGCGATCGAGGCGGCCAGGATGGCGGTGAAGATGCCGATCGCCGCGACCACGACCATGACCTCGGACGCGGCGCCGAAGATGGGGCTGCAGCGCGCCACGAGGTAGACGCCGGCATTTACCATCGTCGCGGCGTGGATCAGGGCCGAAACCGGGGTGGGGCCCTCCATCGCGTCGGGCAGCCAGACGTGGAGCGGGAACTGGGCGCTCTTGCCCACCGCGCCGCAGAAGAGCAGCAGGGCGATGGCGATCTGCCACTCGTGCGGCACCTGGTCGAACCTGGCGAAGGCGTCGCGCATGCTGCTCGTCCCGAGCTGGAACCAGATGGCCATAATCCCCAGGGCGAAGCCCATGTCGCCAACGCGGTTGACCAGGAAGGCCTTCTTGGCCGCCTCGGCCGCGGAGCGGCGCGGGTACCAGAAGCCGATCAGCAGGTAGCTGCACAGGCCCACCAGCTCCCAACCGGCGAAAAGCAGCAGGAAGTTGTCGGCCAGGACCAGCAGCAGCATCGAGAACATGAACAGGTTGAGGTAGCTGAAGAAGCGCCAGCGGCCGGGGTCGTGGGCCATGTAGCCCACCGAGTAGATGTGGACCAGCAGGCCGATCGACGTGACCACGATCAGCAGGCAGGCCGTCAGGCTGTCGGCGTAGAGGGCCATCTCGGCGTTGAAGCCCGCGGCCGGGATCCAGGTCCAGAGGGTGATGCCGGCGCCGTGCTCACCGAAGGGCTCGGCCCCGCTCAGGATCGCCGCTGCCACGACCGAAGCCACTGCCCAGGAGGCGGCCACGGCCCACAGGGCGATGTTGTGGGCGCTGTGGGGGAAGCGCCGGCCAAGCAGGCCGGTCAGGGCGAAGCCGGCCAGGGGCAGGATCAGGATCAGGGGCAAGAGGCTCGTCATTGCTGCATCTCGTGGTACTCGTCGACCAGCGGCGTGCGGCGGTTGCGGTAGATGGCCAGGACGATGGCCAGGCCCACCGTCGCCTCGGCCGCGGCCACGGCCACAACCAGCAGGGCGATCACCGAGGCATGCCCCGAGAGGGGCTCCACGAAGGCCCCGAAGGCCACGATCGTCAGGTTGACGGCGTTGAGCATCAGCTCGATGGACATGAGCATGCTGATCGCGTTGCGCCGGGCCAGGAAGCCGAAGGCGCCGATGGCGAACAGGATGCCGGACAGGATCAGGTAGGAGTCCAGCGAGCCGCTCACGATCGGCCTCTTTCGCCGCCGGGCTCGCCGCCGGGCTCGCCGCCGGGCTCGCCGCCGGCTGGAGTCTCGTCCTGGGCGGGGCCCGGCGGCAGTTCAGCCAGGGCGCTTTCGCGGGGGTCGCGACGGGCCAGGACAACGGCTCCCACCACGGCCGCGGTCAGAAGGACGCTGACCGTCTCGAAGGGCAGGACGTAGTCGGTGAAGAGCAGCGTGGATATCTGGGTGGTGGAGGTCCAGAGCCGCTCGCCTCCGGCCGGCCAGGTGGTGGTCAGGACAACCCCCGTGATGACCACGGCGATGGCCGCCGCAGCCGGTGCCGCCAGCCGGGCCTGGGTCTGGAAAACCAGCCTGGCGGGCGCGTTCTTGGTCTGGGTCAGCATGATGGCGAAGAGGATCAGGATGCTGATCGCGCCGATGTAGACCAGCACCTGGGTGGCCGCCAGGAGCGGGTTGCCGAGCAGGACGTAGATGCCGGCCAGGGCGGCGAAGGAGACGATCATCGCCAGGCCGCAGTGGATGATGTCCCGCAGGCTCACCACCAGCAGGGCCGAGACGATCAGCAGCGTCGCCAGGGCCAGGAAGAGCACGTCTTCCCAGCGGACGGGCGTCAGGGGGATGGTGTCGCCTATCGGCATCGGGCCTCCACCTCCTCGTCCATCATCGCCGTCCCCGATCCCGGGCGGCGGCGCGGCCGTCCGCCACGGCGTGGGCCAGCCAGTCGCGCTCGCGCTGGACGTATGTCACCTCCGACTCCGGCGAGGCCTGGGCCAGGGCGATCAGGTCGATCTCGGGGTTGCCGCGGCCGGTGTGGGCCAGCTCGTTGTCCGGCCCGCAGCGCAGGGCGTCGTAGGGGCAGGCGTCGACGCAGATGCCGCACAGGATGCAGCGGCTCTCGTCCACGTCGTACTTCTCCAGGATGCGCGGCTTGGGCATCAGCGCCCCGGTGGGGCACGTTTCGGCGCAGCGGCCGCAGGAGACGCACGGCGTGTCGTTGAGGCTCATGTCGAGCGGCGTCGTCACCAGCGTGTCGAAGCCGATCCTCATGAAGTCGTAGCAGGCCGCGCCGACGACGTCGGCGCAGACGGCGGCGCAGCGGCCGCAATCGATGCAGCGCGACGGCTCGCGCAGGATGAAGGCGTGGCTGTCGTCGCGGATGTAGTCGTGGTTGGCGCCGGTGAAGCGGTTCTCGGTCACGCTCCGGAAGCCGGCGCCCTGGTCGTGGCCCGGCTCCAGGCTGGGCAACGTCGTGCCGTACTCGATGCCCAGCCGGCGGAGATCGCAGTAGCCGATCGCCTCGCAGGTGCACTGCAGGCAGCGGCTCGACTCGGCCGTGGCCTCGGCCTGGCTATAGGGGATCTCGTACTCGACGTAGCTGCGGCTGCGCTTCTCGGCCGGCATGGCGGACAGGCGGTGGCGAGCCTCCTTGGTCTCGCCGGTGTAGGGCGTGATCGAGAGGAAGCCCGGCTCCCACTGGATCAGCGGCTCCACCTGCTCCGAACGCAGGTCGGACAGGTCCGAGCCGCGCAGGTAGGCGTTGACGGCGTAGGCGCAACGCCGGCCCTCGGCGATGGCCTGAACGACGGTCGAGGCGCCGATGCGGACGTCGCCGGCGCCGAAGACTCCCGGCCGGCCGGTCTCGAAGGTCACCGCGTCGGCCTTCAGCCTCCACCTGGCTGCCTCGAGGCCTTCGTTGCCCGGCCCGATCCAGGACAGGTCCGGGCCCTGGCCGATGGCCAGCAGGACCCGGTCGCACTTGACGACGAACTCCGAGCCCGGGGTGGGCTCGGGGCGGCGGCGGCCCGAGGCGTCCGGTTCGCCGGGGTGCATCCGAATGAACTCGACGCCGGTGACGCGGTTCTGCTTGTCGGTGACGACCCGCGTCGGCCCGGCCTGGAAGATCATCCGGACGCCCTCTTCCTGGGCCTCGTGAGCCTCGCTGTAGGCGGGCATGTCCTTCATGTCGCGGCGGTAGACGAGGGTCACCTCGCGCGCCCCCTGCCGGACGGAGGTCCGAACGCAGTCCATGGCCGTGAAGCCGCCGCCCACGACGACCACCCGGCTGCCTTTGTGGCCCGGGTAGGTCTCGCCAAGGGTGGCCACCTTCAGGTACTCGAGGCCGTCGATCACCCCGTCCGCGTACTCGTTCTCCACGCCCAGCTTGTTCGAGTCGTAGCAGCCGGTGGCAACGATCGTGGCGTCGAAGCCGTCGTCGCGCAGGTTGTCCAGGGTGAAGTCCGCGCCCAGGGCTCGATTGCCCACGAAGCGTGCCCCCAGCCGCCACACGGCCTCGTACTCGGGCTCGAGGACGGTGGCCTTGGGCAGGCGGTATTCCGGGATGCCGTAGCGCAGCATGCCGCCGGGAGCTTCCTCGCGGTCGATGACCGTGACGTCGTGGCCGGACAGGAGCAGGTAGTAGGCGGCGGACATGCCGGCCGGACCGGAGCCCACGATCGCCACGCGCTTGCCGGTCGAGGGCGCGCGCTCGAACGGCAGGGGCGGTTCGAGCCCCGCCTTCTGGTCGCCCAGAACGACGTCGCCGGCGTAGCGGTGGCTGTCGCGGATCGCGATGGCCTCGTCCACCTCGTCGCGCCGGCAATGCTCCTCGCACGGGGCCGGGCAGACCCGCCCCAGGATCGAGGGGAAGGGGATGGTCCGCTTGAAGATGGTGGCTGCCTCGCGGAACTCGCCCTCGGCGTTGGCCTTCAGGAAGCCCGGGATGTCGATGTTGCTGGGGCACCTGTTCTGGCAGGGCGGCAGGCAGTAGGCGTTGTGGTCGCTGAAGATCAGCTCCAGGTTCGTCCGCCGCAGGCGCCGCAGCTTGTCGGTCTGGGTCTGGACCACCATGCCCGGGGCGGCCGCACGATGGCAGGAGATGGCCGGGATCTCCTCGCCTTCGATTTCCACGACGCACATCCGGCAGGCCCCGAAGGCGGGCAGTTTGGGCTCGTAGCAGAGCGTGGGGACCTCGATGCCGTTGGCCCGGCAGACCTCCAGGATCGTCTGGCCCTCCGTGCCGGTCACCTCCCGGCCGTCGACGGTCAGCTTCATGGTGGGCGAGTTGATCGGCCGCTGGGGCGACTGGGAGGTGATCAGGCGCTCGGCGACGGTGTCCTCCAGAGGCTTGACCGTGTCGCGGGGAGCCATGGCGTCGGGGCGGCTGTCGACCCGGCCGGCCCGGCTGTTCCAGTTGCCGCGCTGGCGCTCGGACGGTCGCAGGTCCTTGACCAGCGGCGCGGGCGGCAGTATCGCCGGCGGACCGGGAGCCACGGCCGGGGGCGTGGCGGGGGTCGTGGAGCGAGGGTTGACTTCGCGCATGAGGCGCCTCATGAGCCCGCCCGGCTGCGGGACGGGGCCGGCATCCGGCACGTCCCGGTCGGGCAGGTGCTGTGAACGAGATGGGCGTCGAGCTCGTCGCGGAAGTACCGCACCAGGCTCAGGAGCGGCAACGTGGAGTTGGCTTCGTGGGGGCACAGGCGGCTGGCCGAGATGTCGGCCGCCAGATCGGTCAGGCGAGCGATCTCATCGCCGCGCGGCCGGCCCTCGCAGATGCGCGCCCCGATCTCGGCCAGGCGGCGCAGGCCGATGCGGCAGGGGACGGACTTGCCGCAGGCGACGTCGGCGCAGAAGCGGGTGAGCGAGGAGGCCAGGTCGACCAGGCAGGTTCGGTCGTCGATGGCCGCGATCGAGCCCGATCCCATGTGGGCCCCGGCGTCGCGAAGTGCCTCGTACTGGTACTCGAGCTTGACCGCCGAAGCGGGCAGGATGCCGCCCGACGGGCCGCCCACGAGCAGCGCCTTCAGCCGGCGCGAGTCCGGCACGCCGCCGGCCAGGGCCAGGATGTCGCCCAGGGCGATGCCGATCGGGACCTCGACAACCCCCGGCCTGACCACGGAGCCGGAAACCTGGACCAGGATCGTGCCCTGGGGGGCCTCCAGGGCAGTCTCGGCCTGGGTCGCGGCCTGACGGCCGGCGGCGCCGACCTTCGTTCCTGCCAGGCGGCCGGCGGGCTCCTCCTCTACCGGGGCACCGCCCGCCGCGCCGGTGAGGATGCCGGGTATCACGGCCAGGGTCTGGGGATTGTGGACCAGCGTCGGCTTGCCGTACAGGCCCCTGGTGGTGGGGTAGGGCGGCTGTTGCTCCGGCTGGCCTCGCCGGCCCTCGAGGGCCGCCAGCAGGACCGTCTCCTCGCCCAGCATGTAGGCGCCGCGCAGCGGTACCACCCGGAGGAGGATCTCGCGGCCGGAGCCCAGCACGCTGGAGCCAAGGTAGCCCGCCCTGACGGCTTCTCGGGCGGCGGTCTCGATGGCGGCCACGGCTTCGGCGGCGTCGGCGCGCAGGGCGACGACGATCTCGGAGGCGCCCACGGCCACGGCCGCGATGGCAGCTCCCTCCAGGACCGCGTAGGGGTTGCGCTCCAGCAGGACGCGCTCGCCGAAGGCGCCCGGGTCGGCCTGGTAGGCGTGGACGACCACGTAGCGGCGGTCGGCCTGGGCCAGGGCGCAGGCCCGCCATTTCTCGCTCGTGGGGAAGCCGAAGCCGCCCCGCCCTCGCAGGCCCGAATGGACCAGGACATTGACGATCTCACCGGCGGTCATCTCGTGGACGGCCTTGCGCAGGCCGGCGAAGGCGCCGCCGGCCACGGCCAGACGCAGGTCGGTGGGCGAGACGGCGTCCGGGCCGCGCTCGTAGGACGAGGCGGGCAGCAGGAGGTGGGGCCAGCGCTCGGGGATGGGCAGGACGTCGGCGCTCATGAGCGGCCCTTTCCGCGCCCGGCGGCGCCCTTGCCCGCGGCGGAGCCCTTGCCCGGGGCGGAGCCGCCGCCGGCCAGGCCCTGGGCCCAGGTGGCAGCGTTGCGGGCGTTGACCCCGGCCTGGGCCGCGCCGTCGACGAGCACCAGCGGCGAAGCCGCGCCGGGGACGTGGGTCGGCAGCCTCTCCAGGATCTCGCCGCCTCGACCGGCGCCCCCGCCGGCCGGGATGCCCAGGACCGCCTCCGCGGCGGCCTCGATCCTGGCCGAGCCCGCCAGCAGGCAGGCGGCGCAGTAGCAGATCCCGATGGTCCGGGTTCGGGGCTCCAGGCTCAAATGGTCGTAGTAGGTGGCGGTGCCGTAGAGCAGGGCAAAGGGCGCGCCGGTGGTGTGGCTGACGTGCAGCAGGGCCGCCGCCGGCAGGTACCCGTAGGCGGCCTGGATATCCTCCAGCAAGGTCAGCATCGGCTCCGGGTCGTAGTCGCGCCGGGCCAGGACCTCCTCCAGCGGCGCCATCTCGACCGGGGCGAAGCTGCGCCGGGCGGCATCCGGCACCGGGCGCCCCGAGCGCCGCAGGGCCGATTCCTGGCGCCGCTCGGTGTAGGTCTCGGCCGCTCCCCAATGGACCCAGAAGCGGTTCCTGGTGTCGTGGCCGCCCATGTCGATGCACTCGACCGGGCAGGCCTGGGCGCACTGGAAGCAGGTCTCGCACTTGAGATTGCCCAACTCGTCGACCAGCAGCTGCAGCCGGCCGCGGAAACGCACGGCCACGTCGGGCGCCGCCTCGGGAACCTGGATCGTGGCCCGGGGCGCGAAGAAGCGGCGCAGCGTCAGCGCCATGCCCCGTGCAATGCCCAGTCCCGGAATGATGTTCATCGCCTCACCGGTCCAGCAGGATGACGGCCGCGGCCGTAATGAAGAGGTTGAGCAGGGCCGCCGGCAGGAGCCACTTCCAGGCGAAGCCCATCAGCTGGTCGATCCGGACTCGCGGCAGCGTGGCCCGCAGCCAGACGAAGACGAAGACGAAGGCGTAGGCCTTGGCCATGAACCAGACGATGCCGGCGAACCAGTCGAAGGCGATGAAGCAGGCTCCCAAGAGCAGCGCCGTCAGCGCCGCGCCCGAGACCAGGAATCCCAGGCCGAAGGCGGCCGGGATGCTCCACGCCCTGCCGCCGAACAAGCGGATGACCACGGCCAGCACGTCGGCCCCGAGGATCGCCGCCCCCAGGCCCAGGGCTATCCAGGCCGGGCCGGCGGCCCAGGCGTCGATGGGGTCGAGGCTGACCGGCCAGGGCCAGTCGAAGGGGGCCGTCCAGCCGCCGAAGAAGAGCGTCACCGTCAGGGCCGAGACGATGAAGACGTTGACGTACTCGGCGAAGAAGAAGAAGCCGAAGCGCATGCCCGAGTACTCGGTCGCGAACCCGGCCACGATCTCGGAGTCCGCCTCCGTCATGTCGAACGGGGTCCGGTTGGCCTCGGCCGTGGCGGCGATGAAGAAGATCAGGAAGGCCAGGGGCTGCTTGAAGACGAACCAGTCGAGGGCCGAGCCGGACTGAGCCAGGACGGTCTGGTTGAGGCTCATCGTGCCGGTCAACAGGATGATCCCCACCGCCGAGAGGGTCAGGGGTATCTCGTAGCTGACCATCTGCGCCGCCGAGCGCAGACCGCCCAGCAGCGAGTACTTGTTGAAGCTGGCCCAGCCGGCCATCAGCAGTCCCAGGACTGTCAGGCCGCCCATGGCGAAGATGAAGAGCAGCCCGATGTTCAGGTCCTGGCCGAAGAGCCCGGGTGCGAAGGGTATGACCAGCAGCGTCATCGCGCTGGCCAGGAAGGTCACCACCGGGGCCAGGGTGAAGACCGGCAGGTCGGCACCGGTCGGGGCGAAGTCTTCCTTGAGCAGCACCTTCAGGCCGTGGACGACGCTCATCCCCGAGCCCCACGGGCCGATGCGATTGGGTCCCACCCGCAGGTTCATGCGGGCGATGACCTTGAGCTCCATGTAGATGATCACGAAGGCCGTGGGCACCGTCAGCAGCAGGATGGCCACCACGGCGACGAAGAAGCGGACCAGCGGCAGGTTGGCCGCCAGGAAGTCGACGAAGGCCGGGCCGACCAGCGCCGCGGCCAGGATCGTGACCACCGCGCCGCCGATCGCCGGCGGGATCAGCAGCAGCACCAGGCGCTCCGTGATCGACAGCCGGTCCAGCAGCTGGATCCAGGAGCTGCGGACGAGGGTCGCGGCCCGGGCTCTCATTTGTCGATCCCGCCCATGACCGGGTCGAGCGAGGCCACTATGGCCATGGTGTCGGCCAGCAGGTTGCCGGGCAGCAGATGGGGCACGACCTCGAGGTTCAGGAAGCTAGGGTCGTGGATGCGGAAGCGGAACGGCTGGTCCGTGCCGTCGCTGACGGCATAGACGCCGAGCATGCCGCGCGGCCCTTCCACCGCCCCCCAGGCCCGCCCCGGCTTGGGCCGCAGCAGGCGCGGCAGGCGCGGGGCCATGATCGGGCCGTCCGGCATCTGGTGCAGGCACTGGTCGATGATGCGGATCGACTCCCGGATCTCGTCGACGCGGATCAGGTAGCGGGCCAGCGAGTCGCCCTCCTGGCGGGTCGGGACGTTGAAGTCGAGCTGGGGGTAGACGCTGTAGGGGTGGACCCGGCGCAGGTCGAACGGCACGCCCGAGGCGCGCAGGTTGCCGCCCGTGACCCCGTAGCCCAGGGCCGTGGCGCGATCGAGAACGCCCACGCCCCGCATCCGCCGGACGAAGATCTCGTTCTCGTTGAGGAGGGCGGCGTTGGCCTCGGCCTGCTTGCCGGCCCGGCTCATCCAGTCGCCCAGGCGGCTCATGAACTCGTGGTTCAGGTCGCCGTTCACTCCGCCCACCCGGAAGTAGTTGAACAGCATCCGGGCCCCGGTCAGGGCGGCCAGCATTTCCACGATCTCGTCGCGCTCGATGAAGCTGTAGAGGATGGGCGTCAGGCCGCCCAGGTCCAGGGCCAGGAAGCCCATGTACAGGGTGTGGCTCTGGACGCGCAGCAGCTCGGCCGAGAGGACGCGGATGTACTCGGCCCGCTGCGGGACCTCCACCTCCATCAGCTTCTCGAAGGCCAGCACGGCGGCCCACTCCTGGAAGAGCGAGCTGACGTACTCGAGCGGATCGACCTGGTCGATGACGTGGTAGTAGTCGCTGTTCTCGCAGATCTTCTCCACACCCCGGTGGAGGTAGCCCAGGACGGGATCCACGTCCACCACCCGCTCGCCGGAGAGCTTGACCACCAGGCGCATCACCCCGTGGGTGGCCGGGTGGTGGGGGCCGATGTTGAGGAACAGCTCCCCTTCGGTGGGGGTGTAGAACTCGGCCTCGCGCTCCGTTCGCGCCGGGTAGGGCGGGATCTCCTCGAACAGCGCCCCGGCCTGGCGGTCGAGCATGACGCGCGGGTCGTCCAGCGAGGGCCGGGGCCCGGCAGCGGGCAGGGCCTCGGCGGGGCCGGGCTGGCGGGTGCGGTCGGCTCGTCTCGGCATCGGCGCCCTCAGCTCGCCGGGGAGCGGCGGATCGCCGCTGCCGGATCCGGCTCGGCCACGGCCGGAGCGTGGGGCTTCTCCACCGGGCGGACTCCCATGCCGGGCGATCGGGACGCGTCGTCGGGCAGGTAGAAGTCCTTGCGCAGGGGGAAGCTCTGGTAGTCGGGCGGCATGAAGATGCGCCGCAGGTCGCGGTTGCCGTCGAAGACGATGCCGAACATGTCGTAGGCCTCGCGTTCGAGCCACTCGGCCCCCGGCCAGAGGAAAGTGACCGACGGGCAGCGAGGCTTCTCGCGGGGCAGGCCCTCGACGATGATGCGCAGCCAGTCCGAGCTGCGCTCGCCCCACAGATGCAGGACCACCTGCATGGTGTCGCCGGTGTCCACCCCGGCCAGGTCGGCCAGGACCTCGAACCGCATGTCGATCGACTCGTGGACGGTCCGCAGCACTTCCGGCAGGTCGGCCGGGGCGATGCGGATCTCGGTCTGGTCGCCCCTCTGGCGCACCGCCCCGCGAATCACCGAGCCCAGCTGGGCTTCGAGCCGGCTCTTGAGCGCTCGGTCCATGGCTAGACCTCGTCCGGGACGGTGGGGCCGATCTCGCGCTCCGCCCACTGGCCCCGGCGGTCCTTGACCAGCTGGCCCAGCTGGAGCATGCCGTAGATCAGGCCTTCGGGGCGGGGCGGGCAGCCGGGGATGTAGACATCCACGGGCATCACCCGGTCGATGCCCTGAACGGTCGAGTAGCTGCGCTTGTAGCGCCCGCCAGAGACCGTACAGTCGCCCAGGGCGACGCTCCACTTGGGCTCCGGCATCTGCTCCCAGAGGCGGACCAGCGGCCCGGCCATCTTGGTAGTCAGGGTGCCGGCCACGATCAGAACGTCGGCCTGCCGGGGCGAGGCCCGGAAGGGGAACATGCCCCAGCGATCCATGTCGGTCTTGCTGGTGGCGCCCGACATCATCTCGAAGGCGCAGCAGGCCAGGCCCGACAGAAGCGGCCACAGGCTGTTGGCCCGGATCAGGTCCAGGATGTAGTCGGCCTGGGTGGGGATGACCTGCAACGCCTCCCAGCGGCCGTCGTCGCGGCGGCCCAGGTCCGTCTGGCCGAACTCCCGCAGGTGCGTCACGTCCGGCTCCAACCCCGGCCGATAGGCCAGCGGCTCGGCCGGCCTCCAGAAGGTGTTCGGGACCACGATCGGGGCGGCCCGGGCCGGCTCGGCGGCACGGCCGGGGGAGGCGGCCTTGGGCGGGCGCGCGCCGCGCTTGCCTACCGCCACGTGAGGACTCCCTTACGCCAGGCGTAGGCCAGGCCCAGCAGCAGGACGAGGACGAAGACGCCCATGCTGACCAGCCCTCCGATCATCAGGCTGCGGAAGGCGACCGCCCACAGGAAGAGGAAGATCACCTCGACGTCGAAGGCCACGAACAGCAGGGCGTAGATGTAGAAGGAGAGGCTGTAGCGGCCCCAGGTGTCGCCGAGGGTGTCGATGCCGCTCTCGTAGGGCACGCCCTTGCCCCGGGTGCCGCGGTTGCGGTGCGAGAGCAGCCAGGCCAGGGCGATCACGAGGAACACGAAACCCACCCCTGCGGAGGCCAAGCCGAGCACGTACCAGATGCCGGTCATCCTTCTCCAGCCTGCGTCACCTGGGGGCCGTGGGCGCGCGACCAGGTGCGGGTTCCGTCGGGTGGTGGGCGGGAGCGGGTTCGATGCCCAACTCCACGCTCGCCAATCGAGAGTCTAGCGCAGGGCCCGGGGTCTCGCGGCCCACGCAGTCGCGTGGACCAGGCGCTGGAGCTCGCGGGGTCTCGCCGGTGGACGGCGCTGAGCTACCGCCTGGCGACTGGGGGGCGTCCACCTCGGCCCGGGGCCGGCCGCGGCGGTCCGCCGCCGATCCCGACGAGGCTCCGCCGCCTTCTGCTTCGGACGGGCGCCACACGGGTCGCAGTGGAGGCCCGGGAAGTCTTCGTCCGGATGACCGAGCGAGGCGTGCCGCCGCAGGCAGGAAAGCCGGGCTCCGGGCACCGTCCGTGGCTGAGCGCGCCGAACGAGGCAGCCGGGCAAGCTTCCCGGGCTGATCCGCTTGACTGCGTGGGGCGCGGGGCGCGCTGCGCCCGTCTCGCGCAGCGCATCAGGAGGTCAGTGCCGGGGCGGGCGGCCCGGGGCTAGTCGCGCCGCCCGCTCACCGGCCATCCGCCAGCGGGGTAGCGACTGGCGGTGCACACGGAAATCGTGCTCACGGAGCGCAAAAACGGAAGCGCGGCTCCCCCCGCGGCCAGCACCGCCTTTGCTCCAGAATGCAGAATGCCTGCCGGCCGGTCCTTCGGCAATAGTAGAAGTGCCTTATCTGATCGGGTCACCTGGCGAGTGTCAACGCGCGGAACGATCCCATGCGCCGCGGGTCCAGCATCCGCACGATCCCCGAGCGGGCCCGGAGGTAGTCGGCCACGTCCGTCTCGGGCGAGGACTGCAGGGCCTGCAGCTCCGCCTCCAGCCCGGCTGCCACCAGGAACTCCTGCTGCGTGACCAGGCTCTGGGTGCGGAAGCCGCGCCGCTCGGCCAGGGCCTGCAGGGCGGTGAAGTCGACGTGGCAAGTGAGGTCGGTCCGGCCGGGCGAATCGAACGGGTCGTGGACGACGCGATGGCCGCGGTAGCCGAGCAGCGTCCCGGCCAGGTGGCGCGGGCCGTACAGCTCCGCGGCGGGGTAGCCGTAGTCGATGACCAGGACGTAGCCGCGGCCCAGGCGGGCGGCGACCTCGTCCAGCCACGGGGCGAGGCCCAGGGCCATCTCGCCGATTTGCCCCTCCGCGAACTGGCCGGCACTCAGACCGTCGTCTGCCAGGCGCCGCTCGAGGTCCGGTGTCGAGGGGTCGTCCTCGGCCTCGACGAAGCGGTCTCTCCAGGTCACGTACAGCTCGCGAACCCTGCCTCCGCGAATGACGAAGCGTCGCACCGGCAGGGCGTCGAGGAACTCGTTGGCAATGAGGACGCCGGTGACGGGAGTGGGCCCCTCTCCGCCGGCCAGGCGGTCCGCCAGTCCGGCCTCCGCGAAGCGCCTCCGCAGGTCGGCCAGGCGGTGGGCGTTCGTTTCCTCAGGCTGGTAGCGGACGGCCTCCAGGGCTTCGGCCGCTCGGGTTTCGGTGGCGGCGTGGCGGCGCATCCCGTCCAGGATCGAGAGGGCCAGGGTTCCCGATCCGGCCCCGTACTCGATCAGGTGGAAGGTCGCGGGCCGGCCCAGCTCGACCCATAGCGCCTCGATCCTGCGGGCCAGCGTCCAGCCGAAGATGGGGTGCGTCTCGGGGGCCGTCAGGAAGTCCCCGGCGTCGGTGGGCCGGTCGGCGGCCTGGCGGTAGTAACCCAGCTCGGGCTCGTACAGAGCCAGCTCCATGAACCGCTCGAATGGGATGCGACGGTCCGGAGCCGAGGCAATGGCCGTTCGGATGACGGAGGCCAGGTCCGCCGTGCTCTCGGCCGAAGGCAGACGGGGCTCGGGCGTCACCTGTCTGCCGTTCTTGCCCGCTGCGCGAGCAGGCGCAGCCCGCCGTTCACCAGGGTGTGCCCGCCCAGCACGATCGGGTGGTCGAGGAGGGATGCCGACGCGGTCAGCGCCCGCAGCCACGGGTCGGCGACCAGCCGGGACAGCAACAGGTCCGAGGCGTAGCGATCCTCCGGCACCGGCCAGCGCGACTCGTCGGCGCCGAGGCGGTGGGCCAGCAGAACTCGGGTGTCGATGACGGCCGCGTCGGCCAGCCTGGCCACGGCGCCCGCCAGGTCGTCCGGCCCGCTGTGGTCGAGCAGCTCCCCCAGCACGGAGCGTGGGGGCCGCTGCGGGGCGCGGGCGGACGCCCTGCCGGCCTTGCCAGGCTCCTCGGCCATGGCCAGGCGGGTCGCGGCTCGGAGTCCCCGCTCCTCGACCAGGGCTCTGACGCGGCAGGCCGCGCCATCTTCCAGCCAGCGCAGGGTCGGCGCCGAGAC
>DAOUEA010000013.1:0-58497 GCA_034430475.1 Chloroflexota bacterium
CACGGCGCAGGCGATCTCCTGGATCGTGCCGAAACGGCCCAGCGGCGTGTTGCCCTTGAGGCTCTCCATGAGCGCCTCCGGCAGGTCCTTGGTCAGCTCGGTGATGATGAAGCCGGGCGCGACGGCGTTGACCGTGATGCCGCGCGAGGCGACCTCGCGGGCCGTGGCCTTGGTGAGCCCGATCAAGCCGGCCTTCGACGACGAGTAGTTGGACTGGCCCGCCTGGCCCGCCTGGCCGGACACGCTCGACATGTTGATGATTCGCCCGCCCCTGGCCTTGAGCATGGGGCGGATGGCGGCCTTGGTCATGTAGAAGGCGCCGAAGAGGTTGACTTCCAGGACCTTCTTCCAGTCTTCGATCGGCATGCGCATGATCAGGTCGTCGCGGGTTATGCCGGCGTTGTTGACCAGGATGTCGAGCTTCCCGAAGGTGGCCACGGTCTGCTCGACGGCCCTGACGCAGGCCTCCGGATCGGTCACGTCGGCCGCGATGAAGAGAGCCTTGCGGCCCAGGGCCTGGATCTCGGCCATGGTCGCGTCGGCCACTTCCTGGCGCCCCACGTCGACGAAGGCGATGTCGGCGCCCTGACGAGCAAGAGTCAGGCAGATCTCCTTGCCGATGCCGCGGGCCCCGCCCGTGACAAGAGCGGATTTGCCGGTCAGATCGAGCATTGTGTTCCTCCAGAAGCCCCGGCGTGGGGGCTGGCTATGACCCTGGTGTGCCAGCTATGGGACCGTGACCGGGGCCCTATCGGGAGACGGAACCTCGGGCCGGGCTGTGATCCACTCGAGCTCCGGCGGGAAGGGATTGGTGGGTTCGACGCCGCTGTCCATCAGCGTCACTCGCTCCGGGCCGATACCCTCAGCCCGGAGCCTGTCGGCCGGATCGGCGGTCCACTCCAGGACGACAGCTCCCGAGGTCCCTCCAGCGCCGAAGGCGGACATCAGGATCCGATCTCCGGGCTTGACGCGGCCGGTCGCGACGGCCTCCGCGAGGGCGATCGGGACAGAAGCGGCCGAAGTGTTGCCGTAGCGGTCGATGTTGACGAAGACCCGGTCCATCGGGTAGTGGACCGACTTGGCCAGGGCCTCGAGGATGCGGACGTTGGCCTGGTGCGGCACGACCAGGTCGATGTCGCTCAGCTCAATGCCGGCCTTCTCGACGGCCTTGAGCGAGGTGGACGAGAGCTTGCGGACCGCCAGCTTGAACGTCTCGCCGCCCTTCATCCGCATGTAGTGCTCTCGGGCGGCCACGGTGGCCTCATTGGCCGGCCTGGCCGCTCCCCCGCCCGGAATCCAGATCGAGTAGGTCGCGGCGGTCTCGGTGTTCAGCTCGATCCCGGATGCGCCGCCCGGGTCGTCCGCGGCGGACAGGACCGCAGCACCGGCCCCGTCCCCGAACAGGACGCACGTGGCCCGATCGGTCCAGTCCGTGCAGCGGCTCATGGTCTCCGATCCGATGACCAGGGCGTGCTTCGCCAGCCCGCTCGCCAGATAGGCGTGGGCGATGCCGTAGCCGTAGACGAAGCCGGAGCAGGCGGCCGCGAGGTCCATCGCCGCGGCATGGGAGTTGCCCATCGCCTCTTTGACCAGCACCGCGGCGGAGGGCAGCGGGTAGTCGGGCGTCAGCGTCCCGACAATGATCAAATCGATGTCGTGGACTGACAGGCCGGCGGTGGCGATCGCCCGCAGACCGGCCACGGCGGCCATGCTCGCCGTCGTGTCGGCGGGGCCGGCGATCCGCCGCTCTCGAATCCCCGTTCGGGTGACGATCCACTCGTCGGAGGTATCGACCATCCGCTCGAGATCGGCGTTGGTCAAGACCTGGCTCGGGACGTAGGCGCCCCAGCCTGTTAGGTGGACGCTGCGCAGGGACGCTGTCACGGTTCTACCTCGATGAGTGGTTGCTTGGCCTTCACCAGCTTTCCTGACTCGGCCACGATCCGGACGACCTTTCCGGAAACGTCGGACTTGATCTCGTTGAAGAGCTTCATGGCCTCGATCAGGCCGATGGTCTGCCCCACTACCACTGGTTGGCCGACGGTCACGTAGGGCGGCGCGGTAGGCGAGGAAGCTTCGTAGAAGACGCCGGTGAGGGGGGCCCTGACCGTCTTGACGCTGGATTCCGGAGCGGCGGGCTCAATGGCGATAGCCGGAGCCACGGGCGCGGCTGCCGCAGGGCTCGGATCCTGCACCGGGGACATCGCCGCTGACAGGGCGGCGACCGACGGCTTGCGCAGGACGATGCCGGTCTCGCCGGCTTCGACCTCCAGCTCGGCCAGCTCGCTCTTCTCCAGCAGGGCGCCGAGCTTGTCGATCAGCGCCAGCAACGACTCGGCCTCGGGGGACACGCCACGGCCGGTCGCCCTCGCCGTCTTGGGCGGGGCCTTGCGGGCGGGTTGCTTGTTGGTCTGTGCCATCGCGCCTCTACTCCTGCCAGCGCCGGAAGACGATGGCGCCGTTCTGTCCACCGAAGCCGAATGAGTTGGAGACCGCCACCTCGACCTCCCGCTCCACAGCCCGGCCGGGGGTCAGATCCAGGCCGGCCGCAGCCTCGTCGGGGTCCTCGAGGTTGATCGTGGGCGGAACGATGCCGGTGCGGATGCTCATGATCGTCGCGATGGCCTCGATCGCCCCGGCCGCTCCCAGAGTGTGGCCGATCATGCTCTTGTTGGCTGTGATGCTGACCTTGCCGGCCCGCTCTCCGAACAGCGTGCGGGCCGCCTTCAGTTCGCACGGATCGCCGTCCGGAGTCGCGGTCGCATGGGCGTTGACCAGGGCCACTTCGTCCGGCGAGATCCCGGCCTTCTGAAGCCCCAGGCGCATGGCCCGGACCGCGCCTTCGCCGCTGGGGGCCGGCAGGGTGATGTGCGACGCGTCGGCCGTGGCCCCGTAGCCCGCCATCTCCGCCAGCGGCTCGACGCCGCGCCTGCGGGCGCTGTCGAGCGATTCGAGCACCAGGATGCCGCAGCCCTCCCCTATCACGAAGCCGTCTCTGGCGCGGTCGAACGGACGAGAAGCTCGCTCCGGCTCGTCGTTGCGGGTTGAGAGGGCCCGCATGGCGGCGAACCCGCCGATCATGAACTCGTTGATGCCCGCCTCGGCGCCGCCCACGACCATCAGGTCGGCGTCGCCGCGACGGATCACCTCGAATGCCTCGCCCAGCGAGTGGGCCCCCGAGGCGCAGGCTGAGACGACGCCGAAGTTCGGTCCCTTCGGCCCGAGGGTGATCGCGATCACGCCGGCCGCCAGGTTGCTGATGGCCATCGGGATCAGGAAGGGCGAAATTCGGCCGGGCCCCCGCAGGGCGCACAGCTGGGTCTGCTCCCAGAGCGTGTTGATGCCGCCGATGCCCGTGCCGACGATGACGCCGGTGCGCTCCGCCTGCTCCCCTTCGAGATGGGGCGGCAACCCGGCCTGGTCCATCGCCTGGCGGGCGGCCACGAGCGCGAACTGCACGTAGCGGTCGTTGCGCCGCTGCTCCTTGCGATCGAGCACGGACGAGCAGTCGAAGTCCTTGACTTCGGCCGCGATACGGGCAGTCAGGCGCGATGGATCGAACTGGGCGATGGGCCCCACTCCAGACCGGCCGGCGACCATCCCCTCCCAGGTGGAAGCCACGTCCAGGCCCAGGGCGGTGATCGCGCCCATGCCGGTCACGACGACGCGCCCCGAGTCGTTCATCGGACGAGCTTCCCGGTTCGGATGGTGGCCGCCCGGTAGACGTCACCCGGCAGCCCTCGCTCGGAGACGGCGTTGGCGGCGCCCATCACGTCGTAGCCGGTGCGCTTGATCTCGGCCTTCACGCCCTCTGCGTCGACATCGATCAACGCCCAGCTGGCAGTCGGATCGCCGTCGAAGACGTAGCCGGCGCTGCCGTCGTTGACGATCGTTCGCCAGCCCACCTCGCGGACTTCGGGCAGGTGCGTGTGCCCGCAGACGATCAGGGAGGCGTCCGTCCGGCTGACCCTCTCGATGGTGACCGCCGGTTCCAGGTCGGCCGCCATGCCGTCCGTCAGGGAGCCGGGGGAGCCGTGGCAGAACAGGATCAGGCGATCGTCCAGGCGCAGCCGTCGCTCCCATGGCAGGCGCCGCAGGTAGGCGATTCGATCCTCGCCGAGCTGCTCCCGAGCCCACTCCGCGGCCGCCCGGTAGTAGTCCGGAACGCCGTCGCTGAACCAGGGGAAGGCAGACACGTAATCGCCGTCGGCGACCGCCAGGTCGGTGTTGCCGCAGATGACGAAGGCCCCGGCCTGCTCCATGTCGCGCACCAGGTCCACCGCCCCGGCCGGATCCGCACCGTTCATGGCCAGGTCGCCCAGGACGGCAACGTAGTCCGGGTGAGCGGCGTTGACGGCCTTCCTCACCTCGGCCGCAGCCGGCAGGTTGCCGTGGATGTCGCTCAGGACGGCGATTCGCGTCATCAGCGGAGCGCGCTCTCGGGGGCGATGATGAAGCTGAGCAGGGCCTCGCAGGCGACCTCGCCGTCGACGGTGGCGACACCCTTGCCCCGGCCGAACTTGCTGCCCAGGCGCTCCATCGTGACCTCCAGCCGCAGCTGGTCGCCGGGCGTGACGACGCGCTTGAAGCGGCACTCTTCGATGGACGCGAAGAGGCCCAGGCGATCGCCGAAGCCGGGCTGCTGGGCCACGAAGATGCCCATCGTCTGGGCCAGAGCCTCAACCTGCAGGACCCCGGGCATGATCGGCTGGCCGGGGAAGTGGCCCTGGAAGAACCACTCGGTGGCGGTCACGGACTTGACGCCGACGATGCGCTTGGCTTCCTGGTCGCACTCGACGATGCGGTCGACGAGCAGGAACGGCCAGCGATGAGGTATGAGGTCCTGGATCTGGCGGGTGGTGAGGACGGGCTCGGTGGCAGTGGTTTCGGTCACGGGTCGCTCCTGATGCGTGCGGCTCAACGGCTGCCGGCGGCCACGAATGGTGCGCTGCCGACGCGGTCGAGCAGGTTCGTGGTCATCTTGCCGTCGACGAAGATCTGGTTGGCGAGGATGGCGCGGTGTAGCTCGATGTTGGTGTCCACACCGTCCACCAGGAGTTCGCGCAAGGCGGCGTCGCCGCGGGCGATGGCCGAGGCGCGATCGGGCGCCCAGACGCACAGCTTGCCGAGCAGCGAATCGTAGAAGGAAGGGACCTCATAGCCCGGGTACAGGTGCGAGTCCATGCGCACCCCGGGCCCGCCGGGGGTGAGGTAGCCCAGGATCTCGCCGGCCTGGGGCCGGAAGTCGGTGCTGGGGTCCTCGGCCAGGATGCGGAACTGGATGGCGTGGCCTCGAGGCGCGACGTCCGACTGCCTTGTTGCCAGCCGCTCGCCGGCCGCGATCGCGATCTGCATCCTGACCATGTCGATGCCGGTGACCATCTCGGTCACTGTGTGCTCGACCTGGATCCGGCAGTTGATCTCGATGAAGTAGGCGTCGCCCTTGCCGTCGACCAGGAACTCGAGCGTGCCGAGGCTCTCATAGCCGGCCTTCGAAACGGCCTTGACTGCCTTCTGGCACAGCTCCTGGCGGGCCGTGGCGGAGAGAGCGGGGCTGGGAGTCTCCTCGATCAGCTTCTGGTGGCGCCGCTGGACGGAGCAGTCGCGCTCGCCCAGGTGGATGGCGTTGCCGTGTCGGTCGACGGCGACCTGGACTTCCACGTGCCGTGTCTCTTCGAGGTACTTCTCCAGGTAGAGCGAGTCGTCGCCGAAACCGGCCTTGGCCTCAGAGCGACTGACCTTCAGGCTCGACTCCAGCTCGCGGGCCGAGCGAACGAGGCGCATGCCCTTGCCGCCCCCGCCGGCCGCTGGCTTGATCATCACCGGGTAGCCGATCCGCTCGGCCTCCACGAGGGCGTGAGCCTCGTCGCGGAGCATCTCCGAGCCGGGGATGGTGTGCAGGCCGTGGGCCTCGAACAGGCGGCGCGTCGCCTCCTTGGAAGCGAAGCGATTCAGGACCTCGGGCGGCGGGCCGATGAAGGTCAGGCCGTGGGCTCGCACGACTTCGGCGAAGCCCTCGTCTTCCGCCAGGAAGCCGTAGCCGGGGTGGATGGCGTCGCAGCCGGTCACGATCGCGGACGAGATGACGGCCGGGGCCGAGAGGTAGCTGCGCCGGGCGTCGGCCGGACCGATGCAGATGGCCTCGTCCGCCAGCTGGGCGGCCAGGCTGTCGCGGTCGGCCTCGCTGTAGGCGACGACGGCGCCGACGCCCATCGTCCGGCAGGCGCGCAGGATGCGCAGGGCGATCTCGCCTCGGTTGGCGATCAGGATCTTGTTGAACATCACGCTTCCCCGAGCACGGCGGCGGCTTCCTGCTCTGCCTGGCCGACTTCGACCCGGCCGGACTTCTCCGGCATCTCGATCACGATCAAGCCCTGGCCATACTCGACTGGTTCGCCGCTCTCGGCCAGGCTGGTGCCGATGATCCCGTCGATCGGCGAGACGACCTCTTCTCGGACGCCCAGGACATCGACCGTGCCCAGGCGCTCGCCGGCCCGAACCTGCATCCCGGCCTCCAGGCCCTTGCGCGGCTGGAAGACCCCGACGGCCGGCGAGGTGGCCATGATCGGCGCGTCCTCCGCCTCGGCCTCGGCAGGCTCCGGGCGCGGGCGGGAGTCCTCTGCCCTGGCGTGCTCGAGGGCCGCTGGGCGTGGGGCGTGGTACGGCTCGGCGCCGGCCCTAACCGCGGACCTGCCCGTGCCGGCCGGCTTGCGCAGGCGGGCCTTCCAGGCCCCTTCCCGGACCTCGATCTCGCCCAGGCCGCTGGCCGCCAGCTTGGCGACCAGGGCCGGCAGCAGATCGTCCGCCAGGGTGGAGATGGCCTTGTGGTCGCGGCCGGTTCGCGCGTCGAGGCGAGCCGTGGCGCCAGAGGCGCTCGCCCGAGTGGACGGTTGCTGCGGCATCGACTACTCCTCCTCCTGATCCGGCTGCTCGCCTCTCCGGCCACCGCGGATCGACGGCATGGAAGGACGAGCGGAGAGCAGGCCGCGCAGCCGGTCGGCCAGCCCGGCCCGCTCGCGGGGCAGAGACGCCTCGTCGGCCACGATGTACGGGCCCATGTCGCGGAACTTCCTGAAGCGGGCCTCCACCAGCTCGTCGACGGGGACGCGGCCCAGAGTGTCGAGATGGTCGAGCACTATCTCCTTGATTCGCCGGGCCATCTCGGCCGGGTCGGTGTGAGCGCCCTCGCCCGGCTCGGGCACGACCACGTCGACGATGCCCAGCTCGGCCTGCTCGCCCGCGGTGACCTTCATGGCCACGGCCGCCAGCTTGCTGTGCTCACCCGAGCGCCACAGGATCGCGGCGCAGCCCTCGGGGCTGATGACCGAGTAGATGGAGTTCTCGAGGGCCAGCACGACATCGCCCACGGCCAGGCCGAGAGCGCCGCCCGAGCCTCCCTCGCCGGTGATCACGACGATGATCGGCGTGCGCAGACGGCTCATCATCCCGACGGACCTGGCGATCGCCTCGGCGATGCCCCGCTCCTCGGCCGCGGCGCCGGGGAAGGCCCCCTGGACGTCGACGAAGGTCAGGACCGGCATCGCGAACCGCTCGGCCAGCTCCATGACCCGCATCGCCTTGCGGTAGCCCTCCGGGTGGGGCAGGCCGAAGTTACGGCGGATGTTCTCCTCGGTGTCCTGACCCTTCTGGAAGCCGATGACCACGAACCGCCGGCCGGAGATCCGGGCCAGGCCGGCCACGATGGCCGAGTCGTCGCCGAAGACGCGGTCGCCGTGGAGCTCGATGAACTCCTCGGCCATGTGCTCCAGCAGCTCGAGGGTGTGCGGGCGCTTGAGGTTTCGGGCCTGCTGGACGTGAGCCCAGACCGCGGCGATCTGGTCCTGCTCCTCGTGGTGCCCGCGGCCCAACAGCCGGTCAACCATTGGTCGGGCCCTCCCCTCGCGTGGCGTCTTCGCCGTTGGAGTCGGGCGCAAGGGCCCCGGTGATGGCCGAGATGATCGACCGCCGGCTGAAGGTCGGGCTGGCCAGCGGCTCGCCCTGGCCGTTCTGCGATACCGGCATCAAGAAGCCCAGCAGGGAGATGATCTCGTCGCGCATCTGCTCTCGCGGCACGATCCGGTCCACGAAGCCGTGCGACATGAGGAACTCCGCTCGCGGCGGCTCGGGCAGCTCCTCGCCGATCGTGCCCGAGGCCACGCGATCGCCGGCGAAGCGGATCAGGGCATTCGGCTCGGCCAGGTTGACGTCCCCCACAACCGCGAACGAGGCGAAGACGCCGCCTGTCGTTGGATCGGTCATCAGCGAGATGTAGGGGATGCCGGCCTCACGAACCCGCTCCACGATGCTCATCGTCTTGACCAGCTGCATCAGCGAGAAGGTGCCCTCCTGCATCCGCGCCCCGCCCGATGACGAGACGATCAGCAGAGGGACGCGCTCCGCCAGGGCCGCCTCGCCGGCCCGGGTGACCTTCTCGCCCACCACGGAGCCCATCGAGCCGCCGATGAAGAAGAAGTCCATGGCACACAGTGAGATCTGCCGGCCGCCCATCCGAGCCAGGCCCCAGACCGCCGCGTCGCGAAGGCCCGTCGCCAGCTGGGCCGAGAGGAGACGGTCGGTGTAGGCCTTGAGGTCGACGAAGTCAAGAGAGTCGACCGGGGTCAGATCCGCGTCGCGCTCCACGAACGACCCGGGATCCACCAGCTGCTCGATCCGGGCACGGGCCGAGATGCGGAAGTGGTGACCGCAGCCCGGGCAGACCCTTAGGCTCTTGTCGAGCTGCTTGTTGAACAGCATCTCGGAACAGACGGGGCACTTGGTCCACAGGTCGGGCGGGTACGCATCGCGGCGCGGTCTGAACGGCAGTCGAACCGGCATCAGGACATCACTCCGAAGATTCCGCCGAGGACTCGCCGGCCTCTCCCAGAAGAGTGGCCGGGCTCGGTCTTGCCCGCGTTCTCGGCGTGGGCGGTAGCGCTGCCGGAGCCGCGTGACCACCGCCAGGCGACGTACACGGCACCGATCGAGATGGCCGAAGCCACTCCCCCGACGATGAGCGGGCGAGCCGACTTCGAGGATAGGGGCCCAAGCCGGGGGACGCCCAAGTCGAGAGCGGCGTGCTCCGGAGCGCCGGCCGGGGCGTCGAGCGCCCGCAGGGACGCCGCCGGGTTGGCCGCCAGCCCCAGACGGTAGGCCAGGCCCTCTTCGAAGCGGAAGGATGGATGGGGCCGGACCAGGTCCGCTCGAAGGCGGCGGGCCGCGAACACGACGGCCGGATCCACGTCCAGGTCCAGCGGCGCGTCGGAGGCGCCCCGCTCCTCGGCGGCCAGCAAGCCGTCCAGGTAGATCTCCGTGCGACGAGCGTCGCGCGCGCTCGAGCCGAGCATCAGTTCATCCCTCCCCGGAGATCCGCCGCCACGGAGCGCAGGGCCCGGTGCAGCAGAACGCGGACGGCACCCTCGGAGCGGCCGAGGATCTCGGCGATCTCGGCCGTGGACATCTCGTCCACAAAACGCAGGACGACAGCCCGGCGGCGATCCTCCGGCAGCCGGGCCACGGCTTGCCAGGCGACGCTGCCCGCTTCACGCAGGGCGGCGGCCTCCACGACGTCGCCGCCGGCCGGCAGGTTGTAGGCCTCGTCCAGCGGGGCGACAGGGCGGCGGCGCTCGCGGCGGCGCTCATTGGCGATGACGTTGCGGGCGATGCGGAAGAGCCAGACCCGGAACGTCGAGGCCTGCTTGTCGCTACCGGAGCCGGACGGGGCAGCGAACGAGTCGGCCCGCTCCTCGAACCTGGGCAGGGCGGCCAGGGCCTGCATGAAGACGCGCTCAGTGGCGTCCTCCGCGGCGTGATGATCGTGCAGTTCGTAGTAGGCGAAGCTGTACACCTGGGGCAGGTACTTCCGATACAGAGCGTCGAAGTTGGCCGGATCGCGCCGCGCCGCCTCAACCAGGCCGCGGTCGCGGTCCAATCGGGCGGTTCGGGGACTCTCCTGCGAACTCCTCAACACCGGCCGGCTCATGGAGTTACACCCCCCGTCTTCGCCAGCCGCACCCCGGTCAGCTCCCCAGCCACCACCTCGCGCTCGGGTCCGCCCGCCGGGTCGCACACGATCAGCGCCCCGCTGACCCCGTCCACGCCCACCGCCAGCGCCTCCTTCGCCTCGCCGCCGGTGGCCTCGAGCCGCACCAGGCGGCCGGTCGTGGCCTGGCGATCGTGCCACCCGGCGACGTCGAACTTGCCTTCGCGCAGGCCAAGGACGCGCGGCTCCAGCCGCATCAGGAACTCGTCCAGAAGCCGCCCCGTATCCACGGGCCGCCCCGAGACCTCGCGCAGGCTGGTCATCGAACCGGCCAGCTCGGCCGGGAACCGTTCGGCCAGCCAGTCGGCATTGGTTCCGATGCCGACCACGGCCAGCGGCTCCGCCCCATCGTCGGTGACGGCCTCGCCCAGCAGGCCCGCCAGCTTCCGCAGGCCGTCGGGCCGATCCACGACGATGTCGTTGGGCCATTTGAGGCGCAGCGTGCCCAGCGCCAATCCGGCCACGTCCTCCGCGGCGTCGACCATGGACAGGGCCACGGCCGCCGAGAGCCGCCACAGACGGTCCGGCTGCAGGTAGAAGGGGCGGAAGCCGAGCGAGAGCAGGAGAGCGGTGCCCTCGGGGGCAACCCATGATCGCCCCTGCCGGCCCCGGCCGGCGGTCTGCTCGGCGGCAACGGCAAGACAGACCTCCGGGGTACCGGCGGTCAGCCAGTCACGGACGATGTCGTTGGTGGACTCGATCGACCCGAACTGCTCGCGTCGCGAAAGGAAGGGCGCGCTCGTCACGCGCCCGCTTTGGCCGACCCGGCATCGCCTTCCAGGATCGGTTCCGGCTCTTCCAGGGCGAAGGCCTTGTGCAGGGCGCGCACGGCGGTCTCGACCTGGTCCTCGGCGATCATGCAGGTGATGCGGATCTCCGATGTGGAGATGATCTCGATGTTCACACCTGCGTCGGCCAGGGCACCGAACATCCGCGAGGCGTAGCCCGGGGCGTTCTGGATGCCGGCTCCGACGATGGAGACCTTGGCCATCGCGGAGTCCGTCGTCATCTCGCGGAAGCCCAGCTCCCGGACGATCGGCTCGATGATCCGCTTGGTCTTGGCCAGGTCGCTGCGGGCGATGGTGAAGCTCAAGTCTGTGGTGCCGTGGTGACCCACGTTCTGGACGATCGTGTCGACGTTCACGCCGGCCTCGGCCAGGGGCGAGAAGACGGCATGAGCTACGCCGGGCCGGTCGGGGACCTCCACCAGGGTCACCTTGGCCACGTTTCGGTCGTGGGCCAGCCCGCGGACCTTGTTGCGCTGCTCCACGAACGGATCCTCCTTGATGAGCGTGCCGGGGACGTCCTCAAACGAGCTCAGCACCTCGATGACGACGTTGTTCACCCAGCCGAGTTCCACGGCTCGAACCTGCATGACCTGGGCGCCCTGATGGGCCAGCTCCATCATCTCTTCGTAGGAGACGACAGTCAGCTGACGGGCGTCGGGCTGCAGCCGTGGGTCGGCGGTGTAGATGCCTCTGACGTCGGTGAAGATCTGGCAGCGGTCGGCGTTGAGGGCCGCTGCCAGGGCCACGGCAGTCGTGTCCGAACCGCCACGGCCGAGGGTCGTGATCTCAGACAGCTGCGGCTCGTGGACGCTCTGGCCCTGGAAGCCGGCCACGATGACGATCCGGCCCGCGTCCAGCTCCTGGTGGATGCGCTTGGGATCGACACCGGCGATGCGGGCCTTGCCGTAGTTGCCGTCGGTCGTGATGCCGGCCTGGGCGCCGGACAGGGCGATGGCCTGCAGCCCCAGGGCGTGGAGAGCCATCGAGACCAGGGTGGCGCTCTGGTGCTCCCCGGTGGCAAGCAGCATGTCCAGCTCGCGCGGCTCCGGCTCGTCGGTGATGGCCCCCGCCAGGGCCAGCAACTCGTCCGTGGTGTCGCCCATCGCGGAGACGACGACCACCAGGTCGCAACCGGTGGATCGCTCGCGAGCGATCCGGGCAGCGACCCGCCGAATCCGGTCGGCATTGGCCACGGAAGAGCCGCCGAACTTCTGGACGACAAGGGATTTGGACATGGCGGGCATTCTACCAGCCGCAACAGGCGCGGGACCCTGGCGGCGCTCTCGCGCGCGCGAGGGCACCACCTGTGAGAACATTCGCCGGCGCCCCCCGGAGGGCGCTCAACGGAGGACCCATGCTCAGGCGACGCGACCGCGATCAGGATCGAGCCATCGAGGAGATCGAGGGGGACGCCCCCGAGGACATGGACGCGGACCTGGAGAGTCAGGCCGCGGACTACCTCGCGGACAACGACGTCTGGCTGTACGGGCCCAACGCCCCGGCCGTCCTGGCGATCCTTGATCGCCTGGAGGGAGTGGGCGTGGACGACGGCCAGGCCATCGCCGAAGCCTGGCGAGAGGTGCCCAAGCGAGATCGCGACGCGGCCCGCAAAGCCGTCCGCAAGCTCACCGAGACGGACGAGGAGCTGGCCCGCCACGTCGGCATGGCGCGCCAGGAGGTTGGCGCCTGGCTGGCCGTCGCCGCCGAGTACCCGGAGTTCACCCGGGCCGCCAGCGACTGGCCCAGGACAGCGTCCCAGGTCGGCGAGGCGGCGGTGGACGCGGCCACGGCCCTGATCATGGAAGAGGACCTGGACGAGCTCCAGTACCAGGCGCTGTGGAAGCCCTGGATGGACGCCACCGACGCCTACCAGGCGGAAGAAGATCTGGTGGAGATCGAGGGAGAGCTCGAGGACGAGGACGAGGGCGAGGAGAGCGAGTTCGGCCCCAACACGGTCGCCGTCACCGATTTCATCAACCGCCTCTGGCTACTCGCCCCCGAACAGGTGACGCGCCTGGTGAGTGCCTGGCAGGAGACCCCCAAGGAAGATCTCGAGGCCGCCCACGAGGCCCTGCACCAGCTCGTCGAAGAGGACGAGGAATGGCGCGACCAGGTCAAGCTGGCCCAGGAGCAGATCTCGTCCTGGCTCAACGGCGGGCGGCTCGAGGAGACCTCCAGCTTCATCGGCCAGAGCGGGCAGGGCGTGACGCGGCGTATGGCCGGTCCGGCCCTGGCGGACGCCGTGGCGGCCCTCGTCGTCGGCGACCTGCTCGATCCGCAGGCCGCACAAACCCTCTACGCGCCGTGGTTCAATCTCGTCGGCGCGCCGCCCCTTCCGGAACCGGCGCCCGAAGACGGCGAGGCTGAGTAGCGGCAGGTCAGGCAGGAAAGGCGACGGCGGAGGCAGGATGTTCCGGCGAGTCAGGAAAGAGGAGACGCCCAACAGGCTGAGCGACGAGGCGGAGCCGAACAAGCTGAGCCTGGACGACGAGTCAAGGCCGAACGAGCTCGGCCTCGATTCCGGCGAGTACGACGACGAGCTCGACGAGGATGAGGAGCAGCTCGACCCCGAGGAGCGCGCCCGGCAGGCCGCCGAGCTGCAGGCCGAGTTGCAGCGTCAGGCCGAGGAGTTCGGCCTGACGAGATCAGATCCCCAGGCCCTCTACGGCCCCAACGGCCAGGCCGTGGCCGAGTTGCTGGACTCGCTCGGCGACGTCGACGACGACACGGCCGAGTCGATCGCCGACGCCTACTGGTCCGTCCCCGAAGCCGACCGCAAGGTCGCCCGCTCGGTCGTCAGCCGCCGCCACCGCGGGGGAGATCTGGAGCTGGAGCTGCAGGCCGCGGAGCGCGCCGTCGCCGACTGGCTCAACGCCCTCGAAGAGGAGGGAGTGGGCGACGTCTACACCGTCGTCGCCGAAGCTGCCACCGACGCCGTCGACGCCCTGGTCCTGGACGACAAGCTGGCCGACATCGACTTCGACACTCTGTACGGCCCCTGGGGCGACGTCATGGACTCCGAGGAGGACGACGAGGCCGAAGGCGAGGATGAGGAGGAGCTGCCCGAAGCCGTGGAGGCGGCCCTCGACAAGGTGGACGCCGGCCGGGCCAAGGATGCCAGCCCGGCCGAGGAGGCCGAAGAGGGCGGGGCGGAGGAAGGCCAGTTCGGTCCCAACGACGCCCTGGTGATGGTTCTCCTCGACAAGCTGGCCGGCCTCAGCGGGGCGGAGATCAGCGAGCTGGTGGCCGCCTGGCGCCGGCAGCCCAAGGAGGAGCTGAAGGTCGCCCATCGCAACCTGCAGGACCTCACCGAAGAAGATCCCCAGTGGCGCGAGCAGCTCCGCCTGGCCCAGGAGGAGGTCTTCGCCTGGATGGCCGGCCACGCCGGAGAAGGGCGCCTGGACTACTCGATCGCGGCCTCCAGCAGCACGCCGGAAGTCCGCCGCTCGGCCGGGCCTGTCGCGGCCGACGCCGTCGCCGCCCTGGTCATGGCCGACATCCTGGAGCCGGGGGACGCCGTCACGCTCTATGCCCCCTGGGCGGAGGTCGTCGGCACTCCGGAGCTGCCCGAGTACGAGGACGAGGGCGAGGGCGAGGAAGGCGAGCCCGAGTGAAGCAGTCGATCGTCTGCCTGGACATGGAGGGCGTTCTGACGCCCGAGATCTGGATCGCCGTGTCCGAGAAGACGGGCATCCCGGAGCTGCGCCGGACGACCCGCGACGAGCCCGACTACGACAAGCTGATGCGCGGGCGACTGGCCCTGCTGGACGAGCACAGCCTGAAGCTGTCGGACATCCAGGGGGTCATCGGCACGCTGGCGCCGCTGCCGGGCGCGAAGGACTTCCTGGACGAGCTGCGCTCGTTCGTGCAGGTGATCATCCTGTCCGACACGTTCGAACAGTTCGCCACTCCCCTGCTCCGCCAGCTCGACTGGCCCACGCTGCTGTGCCACCGCCTGGTGGTCGAGAACGACCGGATCGTCGACTACGCGCTGCGCATCCGCGAGCAGAAGCGCGAGGCCGTGGCCGCCTTCCGGCGCATGAACTACCACGTCATCGCCGGCGGCGACTCCTTCAACGACACCGCCATGCTGGCCGAGGCCCAGGTGGGCATCCTCTTCCGTGCCCCCGACGGCGTGAAGGCCCAGTTCCCCCGGTTCCCCGCCGTCGAGACGTACCCGGACTTCATGGCCCTGATCAACAGCGCGATGGCATGAAGTGCGATTCCGCATCGGGGCCCATTCCAGGGTCTCAACCGAAGGACGATTAGGGCGATGAGTTCGACTGGCTGGTAGAGGTCGTCTGGCGAAGGACCCCTACCAGCCCAGGGACTTCATCACCCCCGCCGTTGTCGCGGGTGCCTCGATGATCGCCTCGGCGCCGCCCGCCGACTTCTCGGCCGTTTCGGGATCCTTGAGGCCGTGGCCGGTCAGGACGCAGACCACCGTAGCCTCGCGCGGAACACGGCCGGCAGCCGCCAGCTTCACGATGCCCGCCAGGCTGGCCGCCGACGCGGGCTCGCAGAAGATGCCCTGCTTCGTCGACAGCTCGCGGTACGTGGCCAGGATCTCGTCGTCGGTAACCGTCTCGATCAGCCCGCCCGACTCGTCACGCGCGGCCTCGGCTCGTTTCCAGCTGGCCGGGTTGCCGATTCGGATGGCGGTGGCGATCGTCTCCGGCTTCTCGACAGGATGGCCCAGCACGATCGGCGCGGCGCCCGCGGCCTGGAAGCCGAACATCTTCGGCTTGGCTGCAATGCGCCCGGCCGCCTCGTATCGATTGAACCCCGCCCAGTAGGCGGTGATGTTGCCGGCGTTGCCGACCGGGATGGCCAGGATGTCCGGCGCGCGGCCCAGGTCGTCGCAGGTCTCGAAGGCGGCGGTCATCTGGCCGTCGATGCGGTAGGGGTTGATCGAATTCACGATCGTGACCGGGTGGTCGCGCTGCTCGCCCATCTCGCGCACGACCTCGAGGGCGTCGTCGAAGTTGCCGTCCACGGCGACGACCTTCGCCCCGGCGGCCATGGCCTGGATGAGCTTGCCCAGGGCGATCTTGCCCTTGGGCAGGACGACGATGACCTCCAGCCCGGCGACGGCGCCGTAGGCCGCGGCAGAAGCCGAGGTGTTGCCGGTGGAGGCGCAGATGACCGCCTTGGCGCCCTCCTCGACGGCCTTGGAGATAGCCACGACCATGCCCCGGTCTTTGAACGAGCCGGTGGGGTTCATGCCCTCGTACTTCACGTACAGGTTGGGCACGCCGATGCGCTGGCCGACGTGGTCGAGGTGCACCAGCGGGGTGTTGCCCTCGCCCAGGGTGATGAGCGGCGTCTCCGGAGTGATGGGCAAGAAGTCGCGGTAGCGCTCCACCAGGCGCGGGCGGGCGCCGAGGCGGGCGGCGGGAACGGCGGGCAGATTCACGGAAGCTGGCATCGGGCGACTCCTGGTCAGGAGGTCAGTATCGGGTATATGGCCACGTCGCGGTCCGGAGCGAGCAACGGCTCCACGGCCTCGCGCACATCTTCGAGCGGCAAGGGGCGCGTCCGGACGGCCGCCCAGCTCCGGCTTCGATGACGCGGTACCTGGCTCGGCGGCGGTCCGGCGACCGCCTCGGCCAGGCGGCCGGGGATCTCCTCGGCCAGGACGCCAGGCAGGCAGACGAACCACTCGCGGCGGATGGTGGCTCGATCGTCGGCCAGGGTGACGACCTTGTCGGCCGGCGCGGGCAGGTCCGCCCAGGTCGAAAGACCGGTCCGGGCGACCTCCAGGATGTCGGCCAGGACGGCACTGCTGGTGGCGGGTCCCCCGGCTCCCGGACCTTCGAACGAGACTCGGCCGACGGGATCGGCATCCACCTCGAGACGGTTGAGCACGCCGTTGGTCGCCCCGAGCGGAGCGTCCAGCGGCACGGCCGAGACCATGACCGAACCTGCCAGCCCGAAGTGCGGCTCTGCGGTGCCGGGGGTGCTGGCGGTGGCGACCATCCGCATGGCCAGGCCCAGGGCCACGGCCCCGGCTATGTCAGTGGCCGAGACGCCGGTGATGCCCAGCTTGCCGTCGCCACGTACCGAAGGCGGGCAGGCCGGGACGGATTCGATGTCCGGCCAGGCGCCGAAGCACACGCGGGTCAGGATGGCCAGCTTGTTGGCCGCGTCGTGGCCCTCCACGTCGGCGGTGGGGTCGCGCTCGGCGTAACCCTGCGACTGGGCCGCGGCGAGGATCTCTTCGTAGGAACGCTTGGCCTGCATCATCTCGGTCAGGATGAAGTTGGTGCTGCCGTTGACGATGCCGCGCACCCGCCGGAACCTATTGGAGGCCAGGTCGCGGGCGATCGGATCCAGGACCGGGGTGCCGCCGCAGACGGCGGCCTCGAACCGAAGGGCAGTCCCCTTGTCTCGGGCGATGGACTCGAGCTCCAGGCCGTGATGAGCCAGGACGTGCTTGTTGGCGGTGACCACGGGCTTGCCGGCGTTGAGGGCGTCGGCGATCAGCGAGCGGGCCGGCTCGTCGCCGCCCAGCAGCTCCACTACCAGGTCCACGTCCTTGCGGCCGACCAGGGCCGCAGCATCGGGGACGATCAGATCGCGGGGCATGCCGCGGTCGACGGCGCCCTGGACGTTCATGTCGGCGACGGCCACCAACTCCAGCATGCGGCCGCCGGCCGGCCCGATCCGCCGGTCCTTGTTGCGAAGGAAGCCGCGGGCCACCTCCGCGCCGACCGTGCCCGCACCGAGGATCGCGACTCGTATGGGTCGTTGCTCGGTACTCATGGGCGGAGGGGCTGGGGCCAGCGGAGCCGAGATGGCGCCGCAGCCGAGACTGAAGACGCGCCGGGCAGCGGGTCGTCCGCGAATGGTACCCGAGGCGCAGCAACTCGTGCCCGACCCGCCCCGATCGGGCGGGATGTTAGCGTTGCGCCGTGGGCCCCATCCTCATCGTCGACAACTTCGATTCCTTCACCTTCAACATCGTCCACGGTCTGCGCGAGGCCGGTGCAGATGTGCTCGTGCGCGGCCGGGACGAAGTCGACCTGCGGGCCGTGGAGGCTATGGCGCCGGGCCTGGTCGTCCTCTCGCCCGGGCCGGGGAGGCCCGAGGAGGCGGGCGTCTGCCTGGAGATCGTCCGCGGTCTGGCCGGCCGCCTCCCGATCTTCGGCGTCTGTCTGGGATTGCAGGTGATCGCCGTAGCCCTCGGCGGGCGGGTGGGGCCAGCCCCGCAGCCGGTCCACGGCAAGACCTCGGCCGTGACTCACGACGGGCTGGGGCTTTTCCAGGGGTTGCCCTCACCCCTCACGGTGGGCCGCTACCACTCCCTGTGCGTGACCGAACCCCCGCCCGACATGGACGTCTGCGCCTGCACCGCCGACGGCGTGCTCATGGGGCTACGGCACCCCCAGCTGCCGCTTGCCGGACTGCAGTTCCACCCGGACTCGTTCCTGACGCAAGACGGCATCCGGATCCTGGCGAATGCGGCCCATGGACGTCTCTGAGGTCTGGGCCTGCCGGCCAATCGGCTACCGCGCCACCGGCATGCCCGAACTGCCTTCGGCGACACCCTTTGCCCTCCTGCACGGCGACAGGCGCTGGATCGTCCTGGCCGAAGACCCGCTGGCCCGACTGGAGGAGGCCGATCTCTCCTGCTTCCGCTTCCATCGCTCGGGATCGATACCCCCCCTGCGCCCAGATCTGGTGGGTTTCGTCGGCTACGGCCATCCCGGCGGCCTGCGAGACCCACGCAAGCCGTCGCGCGAACCGCTCGCCCTGCCGGAACTTCGCCTGGTGCTGTACGCCCGGGTTCGGATCTGGGACCGGGACCGGGGGCTGCTGTACGAGGGCCGGCGTGAAACCCCGCGTGAGATCGAAGCCCGGCCGAGCCTCCTGCGGCCGGGGCCGTTTCGCGCCCGCCGAATCTGGGACAGCGACTCGCCGGAGACCTACCGGCGCAAAGTCGAGCGCATCCGCAGCGAGATCGCCCGGGGCAACGTCTACCAGGTCGATCTGACCCGGCAGGAGGCCTGGGCCTACGAAGGCAGCCTCCTGGAGCTGGCCGGCCGCCTGGCTGCGGCCGACCCGGCCCCATGTTCGGCGCTGATCGTGGAACCGGATTTCGCCATCTGCGGCGCCAGCCCCGAGTCGTTCCTGCGCCTGCGCTCCGGCCGCCTGACGACGCGGCCCATCAAGGGCACCGCCCCGCGAGGCGAGCGCCCGGCAGCGGATCGGGTCGCGGCTGCCTGGCTGCGCGCCAGTCCCAAGAACCGCAGCGAGCTGGCCATGATCGTGGATCTGATGCGCAATGACCTGACCCGCGTCTGCGAGATCCCTTCGGTGCGCGTCACGACCTTCCCCCGTCTGGACCGCCACGCCCACGTCATGCACCTCTCGGCAGTCGTCGCCGGTCGCCTTCGCCGCCCCATCGGCCTGCCGGATCTGCTGGAGGGCGTGTTCCCCGGTGGATCGGTCACCGGCTGCCCCAAGCTGGCGGCGGTGGACCTCATCGCCGAGCTGGAGGAGGCCGCCCGGGGCCCCTACACGGGAGCCATCGGCTGGCTCAGCCACGACCTATCTCAACTGGACCTGGGAATGGTCATTCGTACCGCGTGGGCCGATGCGCACGAGCTGCGGTTTGGCGTGGGCGGAGGAGTGGTCTGGGATTCGAACCCGGCCGAGGAATACGTCGAGACCCAGCACAAAGCGGCTTCACTGGTCCGCTGCCTGGGCTGACCGGGCCGATTCGCCAGGTATCGCGGCCAGAGACTTGCGGGCAGGGGTTCTCGCGGGAGACGATCGATCGAACGGCTACCATCGGGCGCACGCCGATGCGCCGGCGCCGGCGCCGGTGCATGCGCCCGCGCAGGAGGTCCCGCAATGGTTGTTCGGTGTGGGTGGGTTTCGCCCGACGACGAGCTGTACGTCGCCTACCACGATCGAGAGTGGGGCGTGCCGCTCTGCGACGAGCGGCCGCTGTTTGAGCTGCTGTGCCTGGAAGGGGCCCAGGCCGGGCTGAGCTGGCGAACGATACTGGCCCGGCGAGACGGCTATCGCGCGGTCTTCGAGAGCTTCGACCCCGATCGGCTGGCGCGGCTCGACGACGACCGGCTGGAAGCCGTCCTGCGAGACCCGCGGATCGTTCGTAATCGGCTCAAGGTCTTCGCCGTCCGCGACAACGCCCGCGCCACGGTGGAGCTGCGTGGTGAAGGCGGCCTTTCCCGCCTCCTGTGGGACATCGTCGGAGGCAAGCCTGTCCAGAACAGCTGGCAGGACCTCAGCCAGGTCCCGGTCAGCACACCCCAGGCCGAGGCGATGAGCCGAACCCTCCGCAAGCGCGGCTTCCGTTTCGTGGGGCCGACGATCTGCTACGCCTTCATGGAGGCGGCCGGCCTGGTCAACGACCATACGGTCGATTGCTTCCGGCACGACGAGGTCGCGAAGGCGGCGTCGTAGCCGGCCCTGCCCCTCCGGCCCGGTCCGCTACACTCGGCGCCATGACGACCCAAGCTGCTCCCAAGCCGGCCCTCAAGCCCAACCTGCCCGCCAGGCCGCGCGCCTTCAGCGGCATACAGCCGAGCGGCATCACCCACCTGGGCAACGACCTGGGCGCGATCCGCAACTACGTTGCGCTGCAGAACAAGGGAGTGGCCGAGGGATTCGAGACGATCTACTGCATCGTCGACTACCACGCCCTGACCAGCAGCCACGACGCCGAGGCCCTGCGGCAGCGCACGATCGAGATGGGGGCCTCGCTGATCGCCCTCGGCCTCGACCCCGACAAGTGCACGCTGTTCGTGCAGTCGGACCGGCCCGAGGTGACCGAGCTGTGCTGGCTCTTCAACACCGTCACTCCGGTCGGCTGGCTGCAGCGGACGCCCACCTACAAGGAGAAGCGCCAGACGCAGCCCGACGACGTCAACCACGGCCTGCTCACCTACCCCGTGCTGCAAGCCGCCGACATCGTCATCTACAAGGCCTCGCTGGTGCCGGTCGGCAAGGACCAGGCCGCCCACCTGGAGCTGTCTCGGGAGATCGTCCGGGCCTTCAACGCCCGCTACGGCGAGACCTTCCCCGAGCCGCAGGCCGTCTACACCGACGCCCCCGTCGTCCTGGGTACCGACGGCGCCAGAAAGATGAGCAAGTCTGTGGGCAACACCATCGAGATCCTGGCCGAGCCGGACGTCATCCGGAAGCAGGTCATGGGCATGGTCACGGACACCCTGCGGATCATGCGCACCGACCCCGGCCATCCCGAAGCCTGCAACGTCTGCCAGATGCACCGCTTCTTCGGCACCGACCACGAGCAGATCTGGGACGGCGAGCGAACCGCCCGAACAGGCTGCGTGGACACCAAGAAGCTGCTGGCCGAGCGGATCATCGAGCACTACGCCCCCGCCCGTGAGACGTACCACCGCCTGATGGCCGATCCGGCCGAGCTGCGCCGAACCCTGGGCAAGGGGGCGGAGCGCATCCGGCCGATCGCCGAGGCGACCATGACCGAAGTCCGCGAGCGGATGGGCCTGCGCTAGCTTCCGTTCGCCCGCGCGCGGCGTACCATCTGCCCATCAGCCCGAGCCGGAGGGATGGGACGATGACCGACCAGCCGACCCCAGTTGCGGCCCTCCTGACGCCGCGCCTGCAACGCTGGCTGACGGCGCTGGTGATCCTGGCCGCCCTGGCGTTCGCCTTCGTCGTTGTCGACTACCTCGGCAAGTACTACGCCTTCTTCTCCGACGTGATCATGATCTTCTTCCTGGCCTGGCTGCTGGCGTTCATTCTGAGCCCGGTGGCCAACGGGCTGCTACACCTCTTCCCGAAGCTGCCCCGGGCCTACGCGGTGGTCATCGTCTACTCGCTGCTGATCGCGATCCTGGTGGTCGCGGCCATCTGGATTGCGACATCGCTCTACAACTCGATCAGCACCCTGATCACCCACTGGCCCAGCGACGCGGACCTGCGCGACAAGCTGCGGCCCGGCCAGGAGTGGCTGAACTCGATCGGCGCCGGGCAGATCCAGCTCTACGACCAGGTCAAGCTCGTCCTCGACAACATCAAGAACGGCGCCAGCAACCTGGTCAAGCCCCTGGGCGACATCGCCTTCGCCACGGTCGGCGTCTTCGGCAACCTGCTCTTCATCTTCTTCCTGTCGCTCTTCATGGCCGTAGACCGCGACCACATCGAGAGGTTCCTGCTGCGACTTGTTCCGCCAGGCTACTCGGACGAGGCCCGGCTGCTGGAGAAGAGCGTCTCGAAGTCCTTCGGCGGCTTCCTGCGGGGCCAGGCCCTCATGGGCCTCATATACGGCCTGATCTCGGCGGCCGTCAGCCTGATGCTGGGACTGCCCTTCGTCCCGGCCACCGCGGCCACATCAGGGTTCCTGCACGCGATCCCGTTCTTCGGGCCGTTCATCTCGTGGACCCCGCCGGTCCTGGTGGCGATCTTCTTCGAGCCGGGGGCAGTGCTCCCCGCCCTGGTCCTGATGGCCATCGGCTGGTTCGTGCTGATGAACATCATCCAGCCGCGACTCATGTCCGAGGCCGTCGGGCTGCACCCGGTCGTGGTCCTGGGCTCGGTGCTCATCGGATCGAAGGTAGCCGGCATCCCCGGCGCCATCTTTGCCATCCCGGTCGCGGCCGTCATCAGCGCCTTCTTCTTCTACTACCTGCGCAACCGCCCCGTGACGGCGGCCGTGGCAGTCAGGGCCGCGCGTCGGCTGGAGGCCAGAGAAGGGCGGCCGGTCCGCGTGCCGCGCCTGCCCAGGGCCGGCCAGGACAAGGAAGTCGAGTAGGGCGAGTCGCTCCAGCCCCTCGCCAAAGAGAAGCGGCCGCCCTTGCGGGCGGCCGCTCAATGTCTCTGGTACTGGACGGCTCAGGTCTTGGGGACCAGGACCAGATTGGCCGCGATGCTGGTGAACGTGGCTTGGTTGATGCCGGTGCCGCTGATCTCGTAGGCGTTCTTGGTTCCGGGATCGATACAGATCGCGAACCCGCCCGGGATCGTGTGGAGATCGCCCGTCATCGAGGCGAAGCTGGCGGTGCCGATCGTGCCCGTGCTCGAGGTGGAGCAGATGTCGCTGCCGTACTTGCCTTCCTTGACGATGACGCTTCCGCCGCCGCTCTTGAGGTACTCGCCGGTCAGCCACGAACCGGAGCTCGGCGTGGCGTAGTTCAGACCGTCGGGCGGCTTGACACCCCACCCGGACGGCATCTTGCCGCAGTACACGGCGAAGGTGACCTTGGGGTCGTTGGCCACCATGGTGAAGAAGGACTTGATGGTCGACGAGCCGGTGCAGTACTCCACGCCGACCAGGCCGCCGCCCGAGACGGGCGTAGACGTAGCAGCTTCGGTGGGCGAAGCCTCCGCCGACTCGCTGGCCTCCGGCGTCTCGGTCGCCTCCGGGGTGGGCGTATCAGTGGGCGACGGCTCGGGCGTCGGGGTCAAGATCACGATGATGGGCGTGGGCTGCTCGGTGCTCGCGCAGGCGCCGCCGAGTGCCCCGGCCACCACGACCGCGGCCGCGAGAGCCATGAGTCGCCGGGCGCGAGTTGTCATCTATGAACCTCCTCCGTTCACGGTTCCCCTGGCTACTGTGGGGGCCGAGGCAGCCTGCCGGCCGTGCCGGGGAGACTACACCGTACCCCGCTGGGCCGCTACGCGGGCACCGCCGGCTGGGCGCTGAAGATAGACACCTGCGCACCTTCGGGGAGCATGACGCCCAGGATCTTCTGCAGGGCGAGCACGTGGACGCATGATCCCCAGCTCTCGAAGAAGTGGCACGTACAGTGCCAGGTCTCGCCGTCGAGACGAACCGTGTGGGTGTCGTTGTCACCCTTGAACGTAACCGCGAGCTGCTCGAAGGAGACTCGATCCAGCTCGCGGGCGTAGCGGTTTGCCTTCTCGACCTTCCCGATGAGGCTGCTGTGCATCGCCGATAGCCCTCCGTCGCCCTGCCTGACAGATGAGGATTCGCCTTCGCCCGGCCTCGATTCGGGCCGCGCTCGGGCTCAGACTCACTGTACAGCTGCGAGCCAAGAGAGGACGGGCGTTCCCGAAGAACCGTGACGCCGCCGCACCACCGCCTCGACGCAGCTCTCCAGGCGTGACTCTGGGCCTTGAGGCCGGTCCACCGCTGGAGCGTCCCGACTAATCCAGGCAGGGCGCCAGAACGATCGTTCGGGCCGGCTCAGGCGCTGCGGACGATCGCCTCGCCCGCGGCCAGGTTCCCGTCCACGGCCTTCTCCGACAGGGCCTCGGTGTAGACCCTGACCAGCGGCTCGGTGCCGCTGACCCTGATGAGCAGCCACGAGCCGTCGTCGGCGAAGAACTTGAAGCCGTCGGCCGTGGGGAGGGGCGTGGCCCGGACGACCGGCCGGCCCGACAGATCGCCCGGCGCCTTGTCGGGCAGTTCGGCCAGCAGCCGCTTCTTGAGGCCGGGGTAGGTCGGCCTGTCGAAGTGGATGTCCACCCGCCGATAGCACGACGGTCCGGCGATCTCGTGGAAATGGGCGATGGCCCGGCTGACCGGCCAGCGGCCCGCGGCCTTCTCGCAGACGAACAGGTCGAGCAGCATCAGGTCGGTGAAGATGCCGTCGCGCTCGGGCAGGTGCATCCCGAAGCCGAAACCGCCCGATTCCTCGCCGCCCATCATGGCCCCCGTCTCGATCATCTTGGGCCCGACGTACTTGAAGCCGACCGGCGTCTCGAAAACCTGCAGCCCATAGCGCTCGCCCAGTCGATCGGCCATCGAGGTCTCGTTGACCGTCCTGACCACCGGCGCCCGCAGCCCGCGGTGCTCGGCCAGGTAGTAGGTCAGCAGGCCGAAGATCTGGAGGGTGGTGATGAAGGTCCCCCGCTCGTCGGCCAGCCCGGACCTGTCGGCATCGCCGTCGAGCAGGAGTCCGATGTCGTGGCCGCCAGCTGCCAGCACTGCCAGGGCCTCGTCCACGTTGGGCGGGATCGGCTCCGGGTTGACCCCGCCGAAGTAGGGGTTGCGTTCGGAGTGGATCTCGTGGACCTGTGTCTTGCCGCCGGCGAGGATCCTGGCCAGCCAACCCGCGCCTGAGCCGTAGAGCGGGTCGACCACGATGCGCACCCCGGCGCCGCGCAGCCGCTCCAGGTCCAGGTTGCGGCCGATGAACTCGAGGTAGCCGTCATAGGGATCGAAGCGATCCACCATCCCGGCCGCCTCGGCGTCGTCGATCGGGCGGCTGGGGTTGGGCGTGGTGCCGGCGCGGGCGATCAGCCCCTCGATCTCGGCCAGCATCTCGGGCCCGGCTGCGGCCCCCGTGGGTGACTTCACCTTGAAGCCGTTGTCGGTCCAGGGGTTGTGGCTGGCGGTGATCACGATCCCCGCCGCAGCCCCGCGTCGCACGACCTCGAACGAGCACATCTGAGTGGGCACGGCGCCGGTGGCGATGGCCACGGGAATGCCGTGGGCCAGCACGACCTCCGCGGCCGCGGCGGCGAAATGCTCGCTGGCGAAGCGGCGGTCCCAGGCTACGACGATGCCGCGAGACTGCTCACCGCGCGCGGCCACGTACTCGGCCACGGCGTTGGCACAGCGGCGTACGTTCTCGAACGTGAAGTCGTCGCCGATGCGCGCCCTCCAGCCGTCGGTGCCGAAGACGATGCGAGTCAGCTCGTTCGGGCTCACTGGCGTCCCCCTTCGGTCTCCCGAGACGCTCTGCCTGCCGGCCGGCGAGTCGCCAGCTCCTCGGCAATCGCCTTCACATCCTGCGAGCACTCGGCGGCGCAGACGAGCAGCGCCTCAGGGGTGTCGACGACGATCGTGTCCTCGAGGCCGATCGTGACCACCAGCCGCTCGCCGGCCAGGACGAGGCTGTTCGATGAGCCGACGTCGCGGCGGTTGCCCAGGCCGGCTGAGCCCCCTTCGGCGTGCTGGCGCTGCCAGGCATCGCGAAGGGCAGACCAGCTCCCCAGGTCGCTCCAGCCGACGTCCGCGGGCACTACCGCAACCGCTCCCTCGAGCGAGGCCGGCTCCATGACCGCGTAGTCGATCGACGTGGCCTGCAGCGAAGCGTAAGCCGTAGCCAGGGCGGTCGCGTCGCCTGCCCTCCCGGCAGCGCAGGCCTCGCGCACCGGGCCGGCGATGTCGGGCGCGTGTCGCTCCAGCCGGGCCCGGATCGCGGACCGCGTCCAGGCGAAGATCCCGGCGTTCCAGCTGGCCAGCCCCGTGGCGATCATCTCCGCCGCCCGGTCGGCCGAGGGCTTCTCGACGAACCGCTCCACGTCCAGGGCCTGGGGGCCGGACGCGGCCCGGGCGGGTGGACGGGCCAGGACGTAGCCGTAGCCCGTCTCGGGACGGTCCGGGGCAATGCCCAGGGTCACAAGACGCCCGCCGGCGGCGGCCTCGGCAGCCATGGCCAGGGCCGCTCGCAGACCCTCCTCGTCGGCGATGTGGGCGTCGGCGGGCAGGACCAGCATCACCTCGTCGTCGGGTCGCTCGATCGACTCGGCGGCAAAGGCCACCGCCGCCGCGGTGTTTCGGCCCTCCGGCTCGCCCAGCAGGTTCGCCGCCGGTATCTGGGGTAGCTGCTTCCGGGCCAGGCCCAGGTGGCGCTCCTCGGCCACGAGGTACACGTCCGACGGATCGATAAGCGGAGAAAGCCGGGCCACGGAGCGCTGAACCAGCGTCTCGTCGCCCAGGAGGCGAAGGAACGGCTTGGGGTGCTCGGGTGTGCTCAACGGCCAGAGGCGCGTCCCCTTGCCGCCGGCCAGGACGACCGCGTACACGTTCAGGGCACCTTCTCGCCCGACGGCTTCAGGCCGCACTCATCGGCAAGCGCCGCCGCCTTGTCGGTCCGCTCCCAGGTGAAGTCGTGGTCGGTGCGTCCGAAATGCCCGTATGCGGCGGTGGGCCTGAAGATGGGGCGCCGCAGGTCGAGGGTCTCGATGATCCCCGCGGGGCGCAGGTCGAAGTGCTTCTCGATGGCGGCCAGGATCCGATCCTCGCCGACCTTGCCCGTGCCAAAGGTCTCGACCGAGACGGACGCCGGGCGTGCCACGCCGATGGTGTAGGCCAGTTCGATCTCGAACCGATCGGCCAGGCCCGCGGCCACGACGTTCTTGGCTACCCAGCGCGCCGCGTAGCTGGCCGAGCGGTCCACCTTGGTCGCGTCCTTACCCGAGAAGGCGCCTCCGCCGTGACGGGCCATGCCGCCGTAGGTGTCGACGATGATCTTGCGGCCGGTCATGCCGGCGTCGCCCATGGGCCCGCCGATCACGAACCGGCCCGTGGCGTTGATCTGGAGGGTGGGATCGACGGGCCGCAGCTCGGCCGGGATGCAGGGCATGACTACCGCCTCGGCGATCTCGGCCCGAAGCTTCTCGGCGGCCACGTCCGGGTCGTGCTGCGCTGCCACGACGACGTTGGCGACGCGCCTGGGCTGCCCGTCCTCGTATTCGACGGTGACCTGGGTCTTGCCGTCGGGCCGAAGGTACGGCAGCTGGCCTGCCTTGCGGACTTCGGCCAGGCGGCGCGCCAGGCGATGGGCCAGAGTGATCGGCAGCGGCATCAGCTCCGGCGTCTCGCGACAGGCGTAGCCGATCATCATCCCCTGGTCGCCGGCCCCCAGCTCGCCGGCATGGTCGGCGCCGCCCACTCCGCGAGCGATGTCGGGCGACTGCTCCTTGACGCTGACGAGCGTGCCGCAGGTCTGGTAGTCGAAGCCGTACTCGGCGTCGGTGTAGCCGATCTCCTTGACGGTCTCGCGCACGACCGCCTGGAAGTCGACGTAGGTGCGGGTCGTGATCTCGCCCAGCACCAGCACGATGCCGGTGGTGGTGGCCGTCTCGCAGGCCACGCGGGCGACCGGATCGTCGGCCAGGATAGCGTCCAGGATGGCGTCGGAGATCTGGTCGCACATCTTGTCGGGATGGCCCTCGGTCACCGACTCGGACGTGAACAGGTAGTGCGCGCCTTTCCCGAAGCTCGCCATGGTCCTCCTTGTGACGCCGCTGCGCCCCATGCCTGTCGCGGGCCGTATCCCGCTCCACCCGGCCCGAAGGGTACCATCCCCCGTCGGCCGAGCCTGCGGGCGAGAGGAGTCGGCGAGGGGCCCACGAAGAGGGGGTGAGCGAGCGCGCGGAGGGCCCAACGAAGCTACGGGCCGCCCGAACGCCGGGTGGCTAGGTGCCCTGCTCCCAGGAGGCCATGTACTTCGCCTGCTCAGGCGTGAGTGGGTCCAGCACGATCCCCATGGCCGCCAGCTTGAGCCGCGCGACCTCCCTGTCGATCTCCTCCGGAACGTCGTGGACGCCCAGCGCCAGCTCCGTGCCGTGCTCGTGCAGCCACTCCGCGGAGAGGGCCTGGTTGGCAAAGCTCATGTCCATGACGGCCGCCGGATGACCCTCGGCCGCCGAGAGGTTGACCAGCCTGCCCTCGGCCAGGACGTGCAGCCGCCGGTCGCCCAGGTCGTACTCCTGGACGTTGGGCCGCACGGTGCGGACCCGCCCGCCGGCCAGATCGGCCAGCGCCGGCAGATCCAGCTCGACATCGAAGTGGCCCGCGTTGCACATCACCGCGCCGTCGCGCATGGCCTTGAAGTGCTCGGCCCGGATCACGTGGATGTCGCCCGTAGCGGTGACGAAGATCTCCCCCCACGGCGCGGCGTCGCCGATGGTCATGACCGGGTGGCCGTCCATCAGCGCTTCGAGGGCTCGAACCTGGTCCACCTCCACCACCGCCACCTGAGCGCCCAGGCCCCGGAAGCGGGCAGCGATCCCCTTGCCGCACCAGCCGTAGCCAGCCACCACCACGTGCCGCCCCGCGATCAGATGATTCGTCGCCCGCAGCACCCCGTCGACGGTCGATTGCCCGGTGCCGTAGCGATTGTCGAAGAGGTGCTTGGTCAGCGCCTCGTTGACGGCGATGACCGGGTAGCGCAGGGCGCCTTCGGCGGCCATGGCCCGCAACCGGATGACGCCCGTCGTCGTCTCCTCAGTTCCGGCGACGATCTCGTCGAGCTGATCCGGCCGCTCCTGGTGGATCATGGTCACCAGATCGCAGCCGTCGTCCATGGTCATGTGCGGCCGGGTGTCGGCCGCGGCGGAAAGATGCCGGTAGTAGGTGTCGCGGTCGGCGCCGTGGCGGGCGAAGACCGATACGCCGTAGCGCTCGACCAGGGCAGCGGCCACGTCATCCTGGGTGGACAGGGGGTTCGAGGCGCACAGCGCCACCTTCGCCCCGCCGGCCTCCAGGGTCCGCGCCAGATTCGCCGTCTCCGTGGTCACGTGCAGGCAGGCCGCCAGGCGCAGGCCGTCGAGCGGTTTGTCGCGCTCGAAGCGTTCGCGGATCAGGCGCAGGACCGGCATCTCGCGCTCGGCCCATTCGACGCGCAGGGCCCCCTGCTCGGCCAGACCGAGATCGGCCACGTCGTGTGGCGGCAACCCTGACGGCCGGGGTACGGGCGCGCTCATGAGGTCAACTCTCCTTCCGAGCGAACATCTGGCGCAGGGCGCCGGCCCACTCCTTCAGCAGCGAGGTGTTGCGGTGGATGAGCCGCTCCTCGAAGAGGAGGTGGGTCTCATAGCCAAGACGGCGGTACGCGGCCAGGGCCGGTGCGTTGTCCGCCCGAACGTTGAGCACGACCTGATCACAAAACCGGAGCAGCTCCTCCGTAACGGCGCCGGTCGCGGCCGTGGCGTAGCCCCGCCCGCGATGGTCGGCGTGGGTCATGACATTGCCCACGACCGCCAGCCGGGCCGCGGGGCTGATCACGTGTGTCCCCGCCGCCGCGACGAGCTGGCCGCCGACCCGGACGCCATAGTAGAGCCCGTCGGCGATGGCGCTGGCCGGCAGCCACGAAGCGAAGCCGAGCCGATAGAGCCGGTTCACCTCGCCCACGTCGACCGGCAGAAGGCGTTGGACCGGGCCGGCAACGGGCCGGAAGCGAGCCCGGTCGACCCACATCCTGACCATCTCGGGACCGTCGTCGATGCGATAGCGGGGCGCGACTCCCGGCAGATTCTCCTTGAGCGCCGCCAGGTAGGCCGTCCGGGGCTTGATGACGGAGGTCATGATGGCTCCGATCCCGGCGTTGTCGCCCATGACGAAGATCGGTTGGGGCGAGTAGCCGGCATACTGCAGGACTACCGCCGTGGGCCGGCCGGCGACAGTCGCGACCCCCCAGCGGGTGCGGGGAAACTCGCGGTCGTCCAGGTCGCACAGGGCATAGGCCGAGTACAGGCGATCCGCCTCCAGGAAGGCCCGCAGCATCGCCCGGTCGGAAGTCTCCTGGACGGAAAGCAACCCGCTGCCCTGCCTGGCGACGACCCTGCTCGTCACCATCGCGGGCCGCCTCGGCGGCGGCCCGACTGCCGCCCGCACGCGGGATCAATCACTCGAATTCGGCCTGCCGATCAGTACTGGACCACGCTCGCGGCCTCGTAGCCGGTCAGCCGCTCGCGGCCCTTCAGGAAGGTCAGCTCGACGAGGAAGTCCAGGCCGACGATCGTGCCTCGCAGCCGCTCGACGAGCTCGATCGTGCCCCGGACCGTGCCGCCCGTGGCCAGCAGATCGTCGACGATCAGGACCCGCTGGCCGGGCTGGATGGCGTCCTTGTGGATCTCCAGGGTGTTGGAGCCGTACTCGAGGGCGTATTCCACCGAGACCGTCTCGGACGGCAGCTTGCCCAGCTTGCGCACCGGAACCAGGCCCGCGTGGAGCTGGTAGGCGATCGGTCCGCTGAAGATGAAGCCGCGCGACTCCATGCCCACGACGATGTCGACCTGGGCCTCCTTGTAGGGCTCGACCATCAGGTTGACAGCGTCCCGGTACGCCTCCGCGTCCTTGAGCAGGGTCGTGATGTCGTAGAACAGGATGCCCGGCTTGGGGAAGTCGGGGACTTCCCGGATCTTGGCCCGCAGTTCCTCGGCTGTCATGTGTGGGCAGGTCCTCCGATCGAGCGCGGCTGGTCTCGGCAGTCGAAGTCTACCGCAGCGGACCTGCCCCGAAACCGCTATGGAGACGAGGGTGAAGCCGTCGGCGAGGCCCAGGCGTTGAGCAGGGCAGTCAGCTGGCGGTCGATCTCCGGCCCCAGCGAAGCGGCGTAGGTCGCCGTCAGGTGATGCTGGTCGCGGAACATGATCATGCCGTCCATCACCACAGGGCAGGTGCCGGTGCCGGGACAGATGGCCTGGGCCAGGTCGATCAGCGGCACGCCGGATTCCTCAGATGCGATTTCCTCGCGCTTGCCGTAGTAGGAGTTGAACGCGACGCTGCGGGCGTAGTTGCACTTGCGATAGTCCGACAGGTAGGCCGACAGGCACTCGGGGACGCTGAAACTCCAGGGGTCCGGGATGTCGGTGATCATGACCACGTGGCTGGAGGCGGGCAGCTTCTCCATCTCGCGAGCCATCGCCCGGCCGTGGGCGCCGTAGCCGCCGTCCTCGCTCCTGGCGTTGTAGACCCAGCGGCTCATGTGGACGATGATCAGGTCCGGGGGATTGGCGTTGAGCTTAGCCAGGATGTTGTCGTTCCAGGTCGCGCATTGCGTGTACTCGACCTTCGAGTTGTACTCGATGACCGGTATGTCCACGAACGGGCAGTCGATCTTCACGTACGGAAGCAGCTTCCAGCCGTGAGCCTTGGCCACCTCGTCGATGGCCGGGAAGAGCGCCGAGCCGTGCGAATCGCCGACCAGGACGACCGTGTACTCACCTGCCTTGTTGCCGTACGTGCAGCGGCTGTTGGTGTTCGGAGTGAGCGTCCTCGTCCAGCCGGTGCAGTTGTCCTTCCAGGGCCTCTCGTAGTCGTCGGGGGCGTTGGCCAGCGTCGGCCGCAGGGCATTGGTGACGGCATACGTGTCGGGCGGTGAGCCCGACGGCGGGAAGGTCAGGGCCGGGGTCGAGGCCGGCGTCGGGCTGGGTGTCGCGCCCGGCACCAGAGACGCCTGGGTCGGGCTGGGGGTCGGCGTCGGAGTGGGGCCGGGCGCGTCCGTCGGGTCGACCACCGCGATGTCCGGGCCGCCCAGGCTGGCCAGCGTGTTCTGGGCGCTGATCTGGAAGCTGCCGCCCACGACGGCCACGATCACCATCACGGCCAGGCCCACGGCCACCGTCCGGCTGGGCCTGGGCAACGGGATGTACCCGCGCCGGAACGGCTCCTCGACCAGGCCCCAGCTGACCGTCGCCACGGGGATGGAGAAGAAGGCCAGGGCGTAAGCCTGCATCGGCTCCAACGGCTGGCGCAGCGGGCCGCCCAGGTACAGTCCGCCCAGGATCAACATCGGCCAGTGCCACAGGTAGAGCGAGTAGCTGATCTTGCCGATGAAGCGGATCGGCATCAGGCCCAGCACCAGGCCCGGGCCGTAGGGCTCCATGCCCGAGGCGATCAGCAGCACTCCGGCCAGGGTCGGCACGGCCGCTGCCATGCCCGGATAGGGGACCGTAAGTGAGTCGATGACGAAGGCGTCGACGATCAGCGCCACCAGGGCCAACCAGCCGGCGATCACGAGCATCTGCGACAGCAGGTTCCTGGCGGGCCTGGGCAGCCAGTCGAGAGAACCGGCCCCTACGGCCAGCAGGCCGCCGGCGGCGAGCTGCCAGGCGCGAGTCGGCAGCATGTAGAAGGCCCAGGTGGGGTTGTCGTAGGTCCAGCTCAGGCTGAGCAGGAACGAGGCGACCACGATCCCGGCCAGGGCCACCCCGGCCCCCAGCCTGGTCGTGCGCCAGGCCACGACCGCCAGCAGGGCCGGCCAGACGAAGTAGAACTGCTCCTCCACGCCCAGCGACCAGAAGTGGAGGAAGGGCGAGTAGCTAACCGGGTGGAAGTAGTCGGTCGTAACGGCGAACCGCACGTTGGCGAACGAGAGCGCCGCCGACGCCGCGTCCAGCATCGCCGGCGGCCGTTCGATCAGCGTCATCAAGTAGTAGGCCAGGGGAATCGTGATCAGCAGGCAGACCGCCGCGGCCGGCAGGATACGGCGTACCCGGCGGGCGTAGAAGCGACTGAAGCTGATGCGGCCCTTCTTCTCGCGCTCGCGGATCAGCAGGCCGGTGATGAGGAAGCCGGAGATGACGAAGAACAGATCGACGCCGATGAACCCGCCCGGCAGCTGGCTTCCCGCGGTCGAAAGAAGACCGGCATGGAAGATGACAACGAGCAGCACGGCGACGCCGCGCAGGCCTTCGATGTCGGGCCGGAAGCCGTCCTTCCCGCCCGAGGCGGCCGTTCTTCTGCTGCTCTCTCGCTGCATCCCCGGTTCTACTCCATAGTCCGCCGTGACACAGGATGCGACGGAAACATCGGGCAAGGCCTACGGACTGGTGGCGTCCGATCCGCCATAGGGTACGCGAAGACGGCCTATCGGTCCGGCGCGGTCCCTGGGTCCGAGCCGGGTCGTCGGGCGCCCGGCCCCGCAGCCGATGACTGGGCCGCGGCAGCTCTCTCTCGCGCCAGGCGCTGCTCCTCCGCGGCGGGAACGAGCCTGGCCACCACCGCCTGAGCCGCCGCCCAGGCCCTGGCAACGTCGCGGGGCAGGCGCAGCCGGGCCTGGTTGCTCCCGAAGCGGACCTCCCGGCCCATTGGCGCCAGGGCCCGCATGGCGGCCGCGCGCGAGATCGTCCCGAAGCGAACCACCAGCTCGCCCTCCTCGCGCGAGATGCTGGCGATGCCGGCCGTCTCGGCGGCCAGACGCAGCTCCACCACTTCCAGCAGCTTCAGCACCGGCTGGGGCATCGGGCCGTAGCGGTCTACCAGCTCCTGGCGGAAGGCCGCCAGCTCTCCGGCGCCGCGGACGCGGCCGAGGCGCCGGTACAGCTCCAGCTTCTGAGCCGTCTCGGGCACGTAGCCGTCCGGCAGGTGGGCGTCGACCGGCAGGTCGACTACAGCGCCCGGGCGCTCGAGGCGAGGAGCCCGGCCTTCGAAGCCGGCCTTCTGTTCCTCGACGGCCTCGGCCAGCAGGCGGGTGTACAGGTCAAAGCCGACGGCCGCGACGTGACCGTGCTGCTCCGCGCCCAGGATGTTGCCAGCGCCGCGGATCTCCAGGTCGGAGAGCGCGATCTGGAAGCCGGCTCCCAACTCCGAGGCGTTGAAGATGGCCTGCAGCCGCTTGCGGGCCACGTCCGAGAGGCGCTCCCGGCGGCGATAGAGCAAGTAGGCGTAGGCCCGCCGGCTCGACCGACCGACTCGCCCCCGCAGCTGGTAGAGCTGGGCCAGGCCGAGCTGGTCGGCTCGGTCGATGATGATGGTGTTGGCATTGGGGATGTCCAGTCCGGACTCGATGATGGTGGTGCAGACCAGGACGTCGGTCTCGCCCCCGGCGAAGGCCAGCATCACCTTCTCCAGACGGCCCTCCGGCATCTGGCCGTGACCGACGGCGATGCGCACCCCGGGCAGGAGCCGGCGCAGCTGATCGGCCTGGGCTTCGATCGTCTCGACCCGGTTGTGGACGAAGAAGACCTGGCCGCCGCGGTCGAGCTCGCGCAGAACGGCGTCGCGCACCAGGCCGGTCGAAGCTTCGGCCACTCGCGTCTGGATCGGCAGGCGATCCTCCGGCGGCGTCTCGATCAGGCTCAGGTCGCGAACGCCGGCCAGGGCCAGGTTGAGGGTCCTGGGAATGGGCGTGGCCGAGAGAGTCAGAACGTCCACCTCGCGGCGCAGCTTCTTCAGCCGCTCCTTGGCCGCCACTCCGAATCGCTGCTCCTCGTCCACCACGACCAGCCCCAGATCGCTGAAGGCGACGTCCTTGCTCAGCAGGCGATGAGTGCCGATGACGATGTCGACCGCGCCCGCGGCCAGGCCCCGGACCGTCGCCTCCTGCTCCTTCTCGGGCACGAAACGGCTGAGCAGGCGGACCGTCAGCGGGAAGGCGGCGAAGCGCTGGCCGAAGGTGGCGAAATGCTGGGCCGCCAGCACGGTCGTCGGCACCAGGACCGCCACCTGCTTGCCGCCCTGGATGGCCTTGAAGGCCCCGCGGAGCGCGACCTCGGTCTTGCCGTAGCCGACATCGCCCACGACCAGACGGTCCATCGGCCGGCCGGCCTCCATGTCGAGCTTGACTTCGGCGGTGGCCCGCATCTGGTCGAGCGTCTCCTCGTACGGGAAGGACGCCTCGAGCTCCTGCTGCCAGGGCGTGTCGACCGGGCAGGCGAAGCCGGGAGCGGCGGCACGAGCGGCGTAGATCTCCAGCAGCTCTGAGGCGAGGTCGGTGACGGCGCGTTTGACCCGCTGCTTGGTGCGGGCCCACTCGCTCCCTCCCAGGCGCGAGAGGGGCGGGTTCTCACCGCCCGAGTAGCGGCTGATGCGGTTGATCTGCTCGACTGGCAGGAAGACCTTGTCCGTGCCGGCGAAGCTCAGCTCCAGGTAGTCGCGCTCCTCGCCGGCCGGCCCGCGGCGCAGCATCCGTTCGTAGCGGGCGATGCCATGGTCCACGTGGACGACCAGATCGCCGGTGGCCAGCCTCTCGATGACGTCGCGGGGGACGACGCGGCGCAGGGCCTTGGGCCGTCGGACACGGACGGCGCCGAACAGCTCGCGGTCGGTGACCAGGACCAGGCCGTCGGGGCCTCCGGCGAAGCCCCCGTTGAGGCTCCGGCCGACGAGGATCCTGGTGCCCGGCGCCGGCGCTTCGGCGATGCGCTCGGCGGCGGCCGTGGGCAGCCCGTGCTCGGTCAGCAGCTCGGACAGGCGCGGCGCCTGGTCCGAGGCCACCACGACGCGCCTGCCCTCGGCCGTCCAGCCGGCGATCGTGGCCGTCAGCCGCTCCGTCCGGGCGGGCGGCAGGGCGGGCTCGTGCCAGCCGAAGAGATCGCCCATCGGCGTTCCGCCGCCCGCGGGCGGGGCGGCCTCCGGCTCCCAGGTCAACTCCAGGGTGCGGCCCCGAAGCAGGCGCGACTTCCATTCGCGCGGGCCCAGATAGGCCTCCGGCCAATCTCGCGGCAGCTCTCCGGCGGCCACCAGCTCGTCTCGACGCTCCTGGGCCTGACGCCACAGGAAGTCGGCTGCGCCGGCGATCTCGGCCGGCTCATCGAGGATCAGGAGCGTCGGCGGCGGAAGATGGTCCAGGCCCGTGGCGGGGCACAGCGTGGCCGCCCAGACCTCGGCCGCGTCGCCGGTCTGCAATGCCCGGGCCGAGGCGCCGATGTCGTGGAGATGCCCGGAGTGCGCGCCCAGCTCGCCGGTCCCGGCGTGGATGCCCTCCTCGAACCGATCCAGGTCCGCGGCCAGGCGCTCCGGGAGGCGGGCCGTGCGGCCGAGCCGGCGGCGGAACTCCGAGGCGCCACCCCGGGGCACCAGGAACTCACTGGCGGGGAGCAGGGCCACTTCCTCGGCGGGGCGGAGGCTGCGCTGGTCGGCCGGGTCGAAGACACGCAGGCTGTCGATCTCGTCGCCGAACAGCTCGATGCGGATCGGCAGCGGCGCCGCCGAGGGGAAGATGTCCACCAGACCGCCGCGCCGGGCGAACTCCCCCCGGCCGGCGACTTCGGGCACGGGCTCGTAGCCCAGGCCGAGCAAGTCGCGCAGCAGCTCCTCCTGGCGGATGCGCATCCCGGTCCGCAGGCGGCGCGGCTCGGCCGGCACCTCGGACGGATCGAGAGTGTGCTGGAGCAGGGCCTGAACACTGGCCACCAGGACGCGGGCCCGGCCGGAGTGCCAGCTCGCCAGGGCCGCCACGCGGGCTGCCGTCTCGTCCCGGACCAGCTCGCTCCTCTCGTAGGCGAGAGCCGTGCGAGGCTCCAGGACCGCCACGGCCTCCGGATCGCCCAGCCAGGACTGCAGTTCCTCGGCCACGCGATCGCCGATCTCGGCGTCGCGGGCCACCCAGCACAGCCGCCCTCCCGGAGTGGCTCCGAGCGTGGCCGGCCCACTCCCCGAGACCAGGGCCGCGGCCAGAAACGTCTTGGCCCCGTGGGGCACCGCCGCCAGCGAGGCGTGCCGCCCCCCGGCCGGGAGTGCCCCGCCGCATTCTCCAAGTCGCTCGCACAGCGCAGCGAAGGCCCCACTGTCGTGGAGAAGCGGCGGCAGGGCTCGCAGGTCCGGCAGGCGACGCGCCGATGGGCCGCCGCCCGATGGGCCGCCGCCCGATGGGCCGCCGCCCGAGGCTCGCGCAGACTGGGCGGCTGCGTAGGCTTCGCGGACGGCCTCGTCCACGCGGCGCTCCTTCCCCCGCTTCCCGCGCCGCACCGCGGCCGCGCCGGCCGCGGCACCGTCCGCCGGCTCGGCGGGTCCGGCCGACTCGGCCGCTCCCGGCTCCACTCGATCACGCGGGCCCAGACCGTCCTCGCCCAACGGATCCGCCTCGCCGCTCAACGCCGCCTCGATCTGGCGGCGCAGCGGCCGGCCCCGGCGAGAGCTCACCCGCCCGCCTCGGGCGGCTTCGTCTTGCGCCAGCCGGTCCGGGTGCGCCGGATACCGTCCGGCCCGGGCGGGCCGTCGATCTCGCCGGGCGGCGCCAGTCGCTGCTCGTCATCCGGCCGCAGCTCGAAAGCGTTGTAGTGGTTGGCGGCCTTGTTCGTCCCCTCGCGCGCCCAGGCCTCGACCGCGTCCGCGGCGACGTCCAGCAGCTCGCTCAGCCGCTGCCGTTCCCCCGGACCGAACTGGCTCAGGACGTGGTCCACGGCCTGCCCCCCCGGGTCTCCGATACCAACCCGCAAGCGGCTGAACTTCTCCGTCTCGAGCTCCTCGATGATGGACCTCAGGCCGTTGTGGCCGCCGGCGCTGCCGCTCTCGCGGAAGCGCAGCTTGCCGAAGGGCAGCGAGAAGTCGTCTGCCACCACCAGCAGCTCGGCCTGCGGGGCGCGCTCACGAGCCAGCGTCTTGCGCACGGCCAGACCCGACTCGTTCATGTAGGTGAGCGGCTTGACCAGCGCCAGGTCCAGGCCGCGATACCGCCCGGCAACGACCGCCGCGGCGTCGCGCGTCCGGCCGCGCCCGGACCAGCCGGCCCTGTCGGCCAGGCGGTCCAGGACCATCCAGCCGATGTTGTGTCGCGTCTTCGAGTACTGCGAGCCCGGATTGCCCAGGCCTACCACGATCTTCACGGTCGCTGCACCACGCTCGCCATGCACGCCAACTAGGGCCTGATCCAGCGAACCTGGGGGCCCGAAGGGATGGTATCAGGGCGCCTGACGCAGCGGCCGAACGTCGTCCGCAGACGGCACCTTGACTCGGGCATCTCGCGCTAGCCGGCCGACCCGGTCGCCTCCGCGTCGTCCTTGCAGTCGCCCTCGGACAGGCCGGCCATGATCTTCCGTTCCAGCGCCCGCATGGCTGCCTCTTCGACAGGTTCGGCGTGATCCCAGCCGCATACGTGCAGGGTGCCGTGGACGGTCAGCAGCAGCATCTCCTCGACCACCGTCCAGCGTACGTCACCAGTCTGGCCGCCCTGCCCGTTCTTCGCCTGGGCCGCGGCGCGTTCCACCGACACCACGACGTCGCCCAGGTGGGCCCGCAGTCCCGGTGGCAGGGCGAAAGCCTGCTTGAGGGCAGCGGCGACGCCGTGGTTGCGTGCGGCCGCAGAAGCGCTCTCGTGCGGCGGGAAAGCCTCCGGCGGGAAGAACGGGAACGACAGCACGTCAGTCGGTCCGTCCTCACCCATGTGGACCGCGTTCAGCTGGGCCAGGTCGGCGTCGTCCGACAGCACCAGGGCGATCGACGAGGGCCCGGGCGCGCCGGCCTCTTCGAGAGTGGCCCTCGTCGCGGCCGCAAGCCGGCGGCGAGACACGGGCACGGGAGCCCGGCAACGAACGGTGATGTCGATCCGATAGGGCGGCAGGTAGATGGAATGGGTGGCGCTCTCTTCGTCGAGGGCCGGGGTCACCGAGGCTCCGGCGTCCGCCTCGGCCGCGCCGAGTTCGCCGACCAGCGGGTCGCCGATCCGGTCAGCGCTCATCGCTCCGTGTCCACCGCCGGGATCTCAATGGTCCGCTCCCCCATTGGCCGGGGCTTCCTCCCTGTGGCGCTTGCGGCGCTTGCGACGGGTCTCGCCTTCCACGACCTTGTTCTGAGGGTACTCGATACGCTGGTGGTACATGCCCAGCAGCTGACCCACGAATGCCTCTCGAATGTGCTCCAGGTCACGCATCGTGAGATCGCATTCGCTGAACTGCCCGTCGGCCAGACGTTCCGAGATGATCTGATGCACCATCGCCCTGATGGTCGCCTCGTCCCGGCTGGAGAGCGACCGCACGGAAGCCTCCACGCCATCTGCAAGCATAAGCACCGCGGCCTCGCGCGACTGGGGCTTGGGGCCGTTGTGGCGGTAGAGCCGCATGTCGACCTTGTCGGCCGCCGCCCGGCCCGCTGCCGTGTCCAGACCGCCGTGCCCGGCAGCCGCCGCCTCGCGCGCCTTGGCGTAGAAGTAGCTGATGAGCCCCGTCCCGTGGTGCTCCGGGATGAAGGATATGAGTGGCTTTGGAAGCCGCGCTCGATAGGCGAGCTCCACGCCGTCGCCGATGTGCTGCCTCAGGAGGGCCGCCGAATCCTCGGGCTCGAGCTGGTCGTGGACGTTCTCGCCCTGCTGGTTCTCGATGAAGACGGGCGGGTTGCCCAGCTTGCCGACATCGTGGTAGTAGGCCGCGACGCGGACCAGCAGCGGATCGGCGCCGATCGCCTCGGCCGCGCGTTCGGCGAGGTTGCCGACCATCAGTGAGTGGTGGTACGTGCCGGGCGCCTCCGTCAGGAGCCGCCGCAGCAGCGGTTGCGAGGGATTGGCCAGCTCGAGCAGCTGGGAGCCGGTCAGGATGCCGAACAGGTTGCCGAGCAGGGCAAAGCTGCCGAGGGTGACGACGGTGGCAACTATCGAGGCCAGGACCGCGGCCAGCGCCAGCTGGAGGGTGCCGGTCGCGTCGTGCTGCCCGAGCAAAGCGAAGATGCCGACCACGGCGATGCTTGTGAGGGCGACAGCCGCGGCGGCCCGCGCAAAGAGCTGCTGGCGCTCACCCTTGCCGATGGCCAGCAGGCCGGCCAGGCCGCCGAAGAAGACGTAGCTGCTCAACTCCAGCGACGACTCGCCGGCGATCCCGGCCAGCACGGCCAGGAAGGCGAGCACGATCATCGCCGCGCCGGCGTCGAGGAGGACGGTCAGGATCATGGCCACCGCGGCCGTGGGGATAGCGTAGGGCAGCCAGGCGTGGCCGGCGACGAGCTTCTCCGCCAGCGCCGCGCCGACGGAGATCAAGCCGATGAGAACCAGCGTCCGGCCGCGATGCCAGTAGTCCGGCCGGAAGCGCCACAGCCAGGCCAGGAGCATGGCCGCGACCATGATCCCGAGCATGACCCAGGCCAGGGCCTTGCCCCAGGGCACGGTGGCCTTGTCCAGCCCGAAGTAGGTGATCCGAACCATGTCGGCCTCGCTGATCCTCTGGCCCTGGGCGACGAGGATCTCCCCCTCCCGGATGTCGTTGTAGACGGTATCGACGCTGTCGGAGGCGGCAGCTCGAGCCTGCTCGGTCAGGGCCGAGCTGTACGAGGAGTTGGCGACGACCACCGGCGTCACGAGGGCGGAGATCAGCTCCTGCTCCGACTGGCTGAAGCCGGGCGGCATGTTGGCCGCGACGAGATCGGAGGCCTTGCTACGATCCTTGATCTCGATCCGTTCGACCACGTCCAGCAGCGCGAGAGCGGCCTGCCTCAGCTCCGGCCAGCGATCGGGCTCCAGGGCCGTCAGGATCTGGCGATCGCTTGCATCCAACGCCGGCAGGACGGTGGCCAGCTCCGCCTGGCGCTGGAGCGGCGACTTGTCCGCGCTGAAGGCCGAGTCCACCGGGACCAGGGATGCCGTCAGAACGGCGACCTGCTGGTTGGCGATAGCCACGGCCCGCTCGTTGGTGTAGTCGTAGCGCGGGACCACGGCAGCGGCCGCGGCGTCCCGGGCGGCCTTTGTCTCGACCTCATTCGGAATGACGGCATCGTACGGGGCCCGGACGGTGGACGGCGCCAGGGCGCCGACGGACAGACCGGGATCGGTCGGGGAGAGGTCCGGGACTACGCCGACTGCCATGGCGACGACGAAGAGCACGGCCGCGAATGCCAGCCGGGCGGCGTCGGTGCGCCCGAAGGGGCGGCGTGGCTCGTGCGGCTCCTTCAGCACGGCGTCACGATCACGATCCGCCGGCTGCGCGCGCCGCCAGGAGCTGCGTAACGAGCTGACTGACGGCCTTGCCGTCGGCGCGGCCGCGCACCTTGGGCGAGACGATGCCCATCACCTTGCCCATGTCGCGGGGCGAGGCGGCCCCGGACTCGGCGATGGCCTCCTCGACGAGGGCCCGAATCTCGGCCTCGGTCAGGGGCTGAGGCAGGAACTCGGAGATGACGGCGATGGCCGCCTCTTCCGCCTTCGCCAGGTCCTCGCGGCCACCGCCGCGGAACGCTTCGACGGACTCGCGGCGAACCTTCACCTCGCGGCTGAGGACGCCCAGCATCTCGTCGTCGGAGAGGGCGTGCTTGCCTTCCTTCTCGGCGCGCTGGACGGCCGCCAGCACCATGCGCAGGGCGTCGCGGCGCATGGCGTCATTGGACCGCATAGCGGTCTTGATTTCGGAATCGAGACGATCGCGGAGGGACACCGGTGTGGCACCTCAGGGCGGGCAGCGCGGCTGCAGCAGCGTCGCGCCATCCCTAGACGGCGTTTCGGCCGACCCTAAGCCTGCTGCTGGCGGGCGACCTTCTTGCGCTTCGCTTCCTTGCGCTTGCGCTTCACGCTGGGCTTCTCGTAATGCTCTCGGCGGCGGGCCTCGGCCAGGATGCCGCTCTGCTGGATCTTCTTGTTGAACCTGCGCAGGGCACTCTCGAAGCTCTCGTTCTCACCCACGCGGACTTCTGCCAATCCGGAACTCACCTCCTTACGGGCTCGATCCACAGTCCCGGGGGCCGTGACGCAACCGCGCCCGCGCCCGCCAGGCCGTGGATAGGCTCGCGGAGTGTAGCCCGCGGCTCGGGTCGCTGTCCACCGAACCAGGTGCCGCAATCCATGCCGTGAGCTATGGCAACGGCGTCTCGAGCGCTTCGTCGAAGGCTTTCTGCATGTCCGCCCGAAGTTTCGCCAGCTCGGCGTCGACATCGAACCCTGGCCTCTCCGTAACACTACCCTGGCGGATGCGGTCGTCCCGGTTGTAGGCGGGCCGCAGGCCCGGCCACCGCTAGAATGCGCGCCACGAGGAGGGTCTGATGAGGCGCCCCACGACCACGGTCGCGATCGCGACGATGGCGCTGCTGCTCGCCGGCTGCTCCGGCAGCCCGGCGGCCACGCCCTCGCCGTCGCCCAGAGTCACCGCCCCTGCGACGCCCTCGCCGTCGCCCACGCCCGAGCTTTGCGACGCCGCCTGGATTCGGAGCCAGGTGCAGCAGGTGCTGGCCGGCCAGGTCTTTGAGACCCACTACCTGACCATCGACGACGAGCTGACACTCTCGGTCTGGCTGGTGGACCCGGAGATAGACGCGGCGGCCCGGACGGGCCTGTCGGCCGGGAACCAGAGAGCGCTGGAAACGGGGCTGACGCTCTCGTACCGGATCGTCGACGAGATCCCCTGCGTGGCCCAGGTGTTCGAGAACGTCAACCCCATGATCGTGGACAGCCACTACGGCAGCTGGTACATCGACATCATCCCCGTCAGGGCTTTCGCGGGTCTCGAGAGCCCGACGACGGCCGACCTGATCGAAGCCGTCACGCGCAGTGGCGCGGGCCCGGCCGACGGCCGGCGGACGATGCCGCCCGGCGACCAGCCCGCCCCATCGGGCTCCTGCACCTGGCCCCAGGCCCGCCGGCTCCTGGGGGCGCACCTGGATCCCGAGCCGGCCAACAGCGCCGCCTACCTGATCGTCGGCGGAGGCATCGCCGCCGACAGCCGCCACGGCAACTCCAGCTCCGACGTGGCCGTACAGGCCCAGATAGAGGCCCGCCAGGACGCCGACATGGACGACTCGGTCGTCATGGCCCGCCTGAACCTGCTGGCCGCCGACCTGGGCTGCCTCTCGCCGCCCGTGGACCAGTTGGACCTGTTCGTGGTGGACGGCAGCGGCCGGCTCGCCGTCTATGCCCGGGTCCCGGGCGTTCTCATAGGGCCGGAAGCCGGGCCGCTACCGCCGGGTATGGTCGTGCTCTACCACTACCCAGCCACGAACGAGCCCTAGCCTCAGGCCTCCGAAAGCCCCACGTAGCCGCTGAGCTTCACCGGCCGCTGACCGTCGGGGGTCAGCAGCCAGTCGCGGTACTTGATGGCGGTGCTCTCCGCCGGAGTGCCCTGCCGGGTCACGACATAGACCTCGGCCACGAGCGGGTAGGTGCGCGAGGTGATCGTCTGCGAGTCGGGCTTCACGCCGTCCACTGCGATGCGCTTGACCTGCGGCTGGTCGAACATGACCGCGGCGTAGAAGTAGACCGAATAGCCCAGGCCCAGTTCGTCGCCGGGCTGACCGGTCGCCTCATTGCCGCCGATGGCGTTGAAGGGCCCGAGCATGGTCTTGACGATCATGTCCGGGGCGTCTATCACCTCGGTCTCCTTCATCACCAGGCTCATCATCAGCTCCTGGCTGCCGGAGTTGCGCTCGCGCTGGTAGGCATGGATGAGCGCGGACGAATCGACCATCTCGACGCCGGCCCCCTGCCAGGTGGTGATCTTGCCCGCGTAGATGTCGCGCAGGGTCGCCAGGTCCATGCTTTCGACAGGGTTCTCGGCGTTGACCAGAAAGACGAAGGCGTCGAGCGCTGCCGGACGGACGTCCAGGACGACGCCCTTCGATTCGGCCTCGGTCAGCTCGTCTGACGAGGGTGCTCGGGCCACCAGGATCACGTCCGCCTTGCCGTCGATCAGGTTCACGTAGGCGCCGTGGGTGCCGTTGTGCTTCATGCCCAGGATCTGCTGGGCCGTCTGCTCGGGCACGCCGGCCGTCGGGACGTAGGTCCGCTCGACGTTGGCCGAGGCCGGAGCCGACCACTCGCACTCCGCCCCGAGCAGGTCGCAGGCCAGCATCCGGGCCAGCGGATGGGCGGACGTGGAGCCGTCCACCGCCGGGAAATCGGCCGCGATCGCCGCCCGCAGGGCCTCGACGTCCGGCGTGGGCGAGAATGCGGTCGAGCTGCAGCCCGCCGCCACGACTGCCAGGGCCGCCACCAGCGGCCAGGTTCGATGTCCAGTCATCATGACCCCTCCTTCTCTGGGCTCGAAACTTCCCTGGAGACGCGCCAGCCGGCCCGATTGTTGGGTAGACGGCCATCCTTGTGCCGGAGTCAGGCGGATCCTACGATGCTCGCGTTGACCCCCGACCCGAAAGACAGACCAGGGGAGGAGCCATGTCCAGACCCAAGGCTTGCCTGGCAGTGTTGACCGCGCTTGCCGTCGCCGGCTGCGGCACAAGCTCGACGCCCAGCCCTACGGCGCTGCAAGCGCCGCAGGCGCCCACGCACGCGATCCAGATGATGGTCGCAATGCCGACCGACGATCCCGACTACGACCCGGATTATCCGGACGCCATCGCGGCCGAGTACAGCTGGACCCCGCCGGCCGGCCCAATCGACGGCTACTACTTCTTCGTCATGGGTACGTACCTGGACGAGCAACCATCGACCACCTGCGACGCGAGCTGGGAGGTCCTCCCCGCCTCGGCGACCAGCCACCGTGACACATACGTAGAAGCCGACAATCCGACCTACATCTGCGCCTTCAACGCGGCCGGAACCTCGCCCACCGTCGAGTTCGAGATCGGTTACGGCCCCGGCGTCGTGGTGCCCGAGGAGTAGCCATAAGGACGTCGGGACAAGCTGACGGCACCCTCAGGACTGGGCCTATCATGGGCCGCGATGGAGCGGTTCGAGAACGTCCTTGACATCCTCGATCGCGGCGAGGAGCGGTATGGCGACCGACCCGCCTTCAGCATGCGCAACGACGACGGCTCGACCGATACCTGGACCTACGGCGAGCTGGGGCGGCGGAGCAGGATCGTCGCCTGGCGGCTGCGGGCACTGGGGCTGCAACCGGGCGACCGGCTGCTCAGCTGGGCGCCTTCCAGCCCGGCCGTTCCGGCCCTTTACTTCGGCGCCATGCGGGCGGGCGTGATCCTGGTCCCGCTCGACCTGCGGATGGCCCCCGGCTCGATCGAGCGGATCGCCGGCCAGGCCGACGCCCGCCACCTGGCCCTGGGCACAGGCCGCGACGCCCCGGACCCGGGCGAAGCCGGCCTGGAGCATTTCCCCACGACCACCGTCGATCGCCTCTGCGCCGAGCCGGACGACACCTTCCCCGAGGATTGGGAACAGCAGGTGAACGGCTGGCGACGGCCATCCACCAGCGACCTGGCCGAGATCGTGTACACCTCCGGCACGACCGGCAGCCCCAAGGGGGCGATGCTCAGCCACGGCAACGTCCTGGGGACGGTCGAGGCCGCCCATCACCTCCTGCCCGAGCAGGAGCACCGGGCCGTCTCGCTGCTGCCCCTGTCGCACCTGATGGAGCAGGTGGTCACCGTCTTCTACGCCTCGAGCGTGGGCGCCCACGTCCTCTACGCCCGGAGCCGAAACCCGCGCATCGTCTTCGAGGCCATCCGCGACCACCGCACCACCTCGCTGGTGCTGGTGCCCCAGATCATCGAGATGTTCTGGCAGGCCGTCGAACGCGAGGTGGAGGCCCAGGGCAAGCTGACGCTCTTCAACCGCATGCGCTGGGTCGCCCGCCGGCTCCCCTACTCCTGGCGGCGGTTCATGTTCCGGCAGGTCCACAGACGGCTGGGCGGCTCGCTGAACCTGATCGTCTCGGCCGCGGCCTTCCTTCCGCCGGCCCTGCAACAGGCCTGGGAGGACATCGGGGTGGTGGTGATCCAGGGCTACGGGGCGACCGAGTGCGGCGCTGCATCGGCCACGGGGCCACGCGACCACGGCCTGGGGACGGTGGGGCGGACGATTCCGCCGGTGAAGGTGAAGCTGGCCGACGACGGCGAGATCCTGGTTTCGGGGCCGACGCTTTTCGGTGGCTACTGGCGCGACCCGGTGGCCACTGCGGCGGCTTTCACCGAGGATGGCTGGTACAGGACCGGGGATATCGGCCGGCACGACGAAGCGGGCCACCTGATCCTGATGGGACGCAAGAAGGACATCATCGTCCTGCCCAGCGGCCTGAACGTGTATCCCGAGGACGTCGAGAACGCCCTGCGGACCGCCGGTGTCCACGACGCGGTGGTCATGGAGACGCAGCCCGGGCGAATAGAGGCCGTGGTGATGCCGCCGGGCCAGGCCACTCTGCCGGGCTCCGCGGAGGCGCCCCCGGAGGCTGATCCCGGGATCGACGACATCGCCGCGGTGCGGGCCGCCATCGACGCCGCCGTTCGGGCCGCCAACACTCACCTGGCCGCCCACCAGCGGATCGTGGCCTGGCGGCTCTGGCCGGACACCGACTTCCCGCGCACCCACACCCTCAAGGTCAAGCGCGATCAGGTCCGGCGCTGGGCCGTGGTGGACGAGCCGATCCCGGTCCGGGAAGAAGAGCCGCACCACCGGCTGCTCGGTCGGCGCAAGTAGGCCGGGCCCGGCGGCGGCTCAGCCGGGGGGCCAGGTCATAGGCCGGCCGCCGAGCATGTGGAGGTGCAGGTGGTCGACCGTCTGGCCGCCGTTGCGGCCGACGTTGACGACCAGGCGGTAGCCTTCGGTGGAGATGCCCTCGCTGTCGGCCAGCTGCGTGGCGACGGCGCACAGGCGGTCCATCAGCCCGGCATCCTCCGACCCGACCTCGCGCACGGAGGCGACGTGCTTGCGGGACAGCAGCAGGATGTGCGAGGGCGCCTGGGGCGCGATGTCGCGGATGGCCACGACGTGCTTGTCCGAGTAGACCGTGGACGACGGGATCTCGCCGGCGATGATGCGGCAGAAGAGGCAATCGGACGGCATGTCGCCCTCCCCGGTGCGAAGTCGATGCGGAGCGATCTTCCTACTTGGGCGGCCGATCCGCCATAGGGCGGTTGACCCGGTCGACCGCGAGCAAGCGGCCGGTGAGGCGGTCCGCGGCCGGGTGGTCGATCGATTCGGCCCGAACCAGCCCGATGGCGTTCTCCAGCGGCTCGCCGTCGGGCGGGGCCACGGCGACGAGGGCGTGGCTCTCGGCGTGGCCGATCCAGCGGCCGTCCGGCAGCTGCCGTTCGAACAGCACTCGCACCTCTCGGCCCAGCTGGGCCCGGACGAATGCGGCCCGCAGGTCGGCTGCCAGGGCCAGGGCGTCGGCCGCGCGCCGCTTCTTCGTCCGGCCGTCCACCTGGCCCACCATTCGCGCCGCCGGCGTCCCGGGCCGGGCCGAGTAGCGGAAGACGTGGACGCCCGCCAGAGAGAGCTCCCGCAAGAGAGTGGCCGTGGCGCCCCAGGCCGCTTCGTCCTCGCCGGGGAAGCCCACGATCACGTCGGCGTGGATCGCCACCCCGGGGATCGCCCGCCTCACCCGCCCCACCAGCTCGCGATAGGCCGCGGCGTCGTAGCGGCGCCCCATCCGCCGCAGGATGGCGTCGTCGGCCGACTGCAGCGGGACGTGGAAGTGGGGCAGGCAGCGCCCGCCGGAGCCGGCCCAGACCGCCAGCAGCTCGTCGCCGAGATGCTGCGGCTCGATGGAGCTGAGCCGGATCCGCTCCACGGGCGTCTCCCCGAGGATGCGGGCGACCAGGCCCGGCAGCCGCAAGCCGGCGTCGTCGTAGGTGCCGGCGTTGATGCCCGTCAGCACGATCTCGCGGTGGCCCCCGGCCAGGGCGCGGCGCACCTCCGCCAGGACCTCGCCGGCGGGCACCGAGCGCTCCGGCCCGCGGGCCCGGGGGATGATGCAGTAGGTGCAGTGGAACGAGCAGCCGTCCTGGATCTTGACGAAGGCCCGCGTCCGGTCGATCCCGGCCGCCTCAGTGAAGCCGTCCTCGCCCGCACCCTCGATCGACTCGTCGTCTTCGAGCTCGAACGCCCGGGCGCCTGCCGTCGGTTCGGCTGCCTCGGCCCCCCGCTCGGCCGGTTCGACGCCCGAATGGGTCGGCATCGGCTGCCCCTCGGCCAGGTCGAGCAGGCTCGCCAGCTCGGCCTCGAGACGCGACTTCGCTTCGTTGTCGAACAGGAGGGCCAGCGGGTCGGCGGCGGCCATCGCCTCGGGGTCCACCGAGACGGCACAGCCGGTGATCACGATCCGGGCATTGGGGTTGGCTCGCCGGGCGCGGCGGATGGCCTGGCGCGACTTGCGGTCGGCGATGGCGGTCACGGTGCAGGTGTTGACCACGACCAGGTCCGGCCGCACGTCGCCGTGAGGGTCCACCAGCTCCACGCCCCGGGCGTGCAGCAACCGCTCCACGCCATCCATCTCCGACTGATTGACCTTGCAGCCCAGATTGGCGATGGCGGCGCAGCGAATCGGCTGAATGGCGGGCGGATGGCCGCGTTCGGGGCTCACTTCCTGATCCTACGCCGCGACAAGCAGCGCCTCGAGGGCCACCCAGTCGTCTTCGGCCCAGCGGCGGGCGATCGCGAGGCCGGCCAAGGCGAACGCTTCGCGAACCTCCCCTTCGCGGTCGTGGAAGATGCCCGAGGCCAGCAGGCGGGCGCCGGGGGCCATCTCGGCGGCGAGGAGCGGGGCCAGCTGGACCAGCAGCGAGGCAACCAGGTTGGCCAGGACCAGCTGACAGGGCGGCTCGCCGGTGGGGACGCTGCCGCGGCGGACGGCCAGGCGGCGAGACAGGCCGTTGAGGCGGGCGTTGGCCGCGGTGGCCTCCACGGCGATGGGGTCCGGGTCCACGCCCAGCAACTCGCGCGCCCCCAGCTTCCCCGCGGCGATGGCGAGTATCCCGGAGCCGCAGCCCACGTCCAGGACGCGCACTCCCGAGACCAGCCCCTCGTCGGCGAGGGTCTCCAGCGCCGCCAAACACAGCCGGGTGGTGGGATGCAGGCCCGTCCCGAAGGCCATGCCCGGGTCGAGCGAGAGGACAACGTCCCCGGGCTGTCGCCGATGCCGCCGCCAGGTCGGCCGGATGACCAGCCGCCGCCCCACCCGCAACACCCGGAAGTGGCTCTTCCAGGCCTCGGCCCAGTCGGCCTCGCGCACCAGGCGGACCGCCAGGTCGCCGATCGGCCGCAACCCGAAGGCCTGGAGATGGCCGAGCGCTTTCGACGCCTCCTCGATCGCCGACCGCACGCCGGCCGGATCGAGTCCCGGCAGGTAGGCCCGGACGATCGCTGGGCGGCTGGTGTCGATTCCGGCGCCGAGCCCCTCGTCCACCAGCCCGAAGGCGGGCTCGACGCTTGTGCCGCCGGGGGCGTGGCGAGTCAGGATCTCGCTGACGGCTTCCACGGCTTCGACGTCGGCGGCCACCGAAAGCTCGACCCAGACGCCGGGCCCGAGGGGGCTCAGGTCGATCGGCTCGGCCGTATCTTCGGCTTCCTTCGGCTCTTCGGCCCCCCGATCAGCTGAGGGCATCCTTGACCCGCTCGAAGACGCCGCCCGAGAGCACCGTCTCATCCGATTCGGCCGCCAGCTCCTCGAGCAGCTGGCGCTGCCTCTTGGAGAGGCGACTCGGGACGTGGACGTTGACCATCACGTGGAGGTCGCCGCGACTGCCAGGGCGGCGCAGGTGCGGAACGCCCTTGCCCCGCATCCGGATCTCCGTCCCGGGTTGGGTGCCCGGCCGGATCTCTATCTCCTCTTCGCCTTCGGTCGTGGGGACCATCACCCTCGTCCCCAGCGCTGCCTGGGCGATGGAGACCTCCAGGTCGTGGTACAGCTCCGTGCCCTCGCGGCGCAGGACCGGGTGCGGGTTGACGTGCACCGCCACGTACAGGTTGCCCGGCTGACCGCCCCGCGGCCCGGCCTCGCCCTCGCCTGCCAGGCGGATCTGGTGGCCCTCGTCTATCCCGGCCGGGATCGTCACCCGCATCTTCTTCTGCCGCTGCGTGCGTCCCTCGCCGCGGCACGTCTTGCACGGGTCCTCCACCACGCGACCCTCGCCGCGGCAGCGGTTGCAGATCGTGACGTTGACCATCTGGCCGAGCATCGTCTGGCGCACGGAACGAATCTCGCCCCGCCCGCCGCAGGCGGAGCAGGAGACGGCCGCGCTGCCCTCCGCCGCGCCCGTCCCGCCGCACTTCTCGCACTTGTCCAGGAGATCGAACTCGATCTCGCGCTCCACGCCGCGAACAGCCTCGTCGAAGGAGATGCGCAGGTTGTAGCGCAGGTCCGAGCCCGCCGGCCGGCGCTGCCTGCGCCCGGCCCCGGCCCCGCCCATGCCGCCCATGCCGGCGAAGAAAGCGTCGAACAGATCGCCGAACCCGGGGAAGCCTTCGCCGAAGGGCGACCCACCCATGTCGCCCAGGCCGGCCCGGCCCATGACGTCGTAGATCTGGCGCCGCTGCGGGTCGGCCAGGACCTGGTAGGCCTCGTTGATCTCCTTGAAGCGCTCGGCGGCCTCGGCCCCGCTGTTGACGTCGGGGTGCCACTGCTGGGCCAGCTTGCGGAAGGCGCGCTTGATCTCGGCGTCGGAGGCGGTGCGCTCCACGCCCAGGATCTCGTAGTAGCTGCGCTCGGTTGCCATCTGGCCGACAAGGATACGGGAGCGGCGCGGGAAGGTGCGTTGCGCCCAGGGTAATCCCGGTCAGGCGAGCAGCAGCTTGTTCAGCCGGCGCGACACGACGGCCATGCAGATGGCGATCATGACCACCAGGTAGGTCACGTCTACCGCGACCCAGAGATCGGGGGTGGCGGTGGTCAGGGCGCGAATGAGATGCACGCCGCGGTAGAGGGGCGTGCACTCGACGATGGCCTGGACGGCGGCCGGGTAGGCCGAGATCGGGTAGAACGTGCCCGAGAACAGGAACATCGGAATGACCAGCAGCTGCACGTAGTCGAAGTCCTGCCAGCGGCGGACGAAAGTGGTGACGGCCAGGCCGGCGGCCGCGAAGGCAGTGCCGACGAGCATTGCCGCCGGGAAGGCGAGAAGGCCGAGGGGCCAGGAGAGCAGCCCCAGGCCGGCCAGCCCGAGCAGGCCCACGACAGCCAGGAAGCCGATGACGTACAGGCTGCCGCGGAAGAGAGCCCACATGACCTCGCCCCGGGCAGCGTCGCCGATCGACATCGGCGTCGAGATCACGGCGTCGTACAGCCTGACGTACTTGAGCTTGTAGAAGAAGTTGTTCGAGGTCTCGTAGATTGCACCGTTCATGGCCGAAGTGGCCAGCAACGCCGGGGCAACGAAGACCGGGTATGGGACAGTCTGGCCGTTCTCGAGGGGGATGGAGCCGATCAGCGCCCCCACGCCGTAGCCCATCGAGAAGAGGTAGAACAGGGGCTCGAAGAAGCCCGAGACGATGACCATGTAGCCGCGGCGGTAGACCATCAGGTTGCGCTCGACCAGATGCGTCGGGCGAGCCAGCAACCGGGGCACCAGGCTGCCGATGCGGAGGTTTCGGACGGCGATCATCAGACCGAGAGCCGGCGCCGGAAGGTGATCCGGGCTGCCGCCACGCCGCCGACCAGGACGGCGGCCAGGAAGCCAAGGTGGACGAGATCCGCGACCGGATCGACGCGGCCCAACGCCAGCTCGCGGGCCAGCGCGACCCCGTGGTAGAGCGGCGTGAGCCAGGCCAGCGGCTGCAGGAACAGGGGCAGCCGCTCGACAGGGAAGAACGTGCCGCTGAACAGGAAGAGGGGCGTGACCCCGAACCGGAACAGGATGTTGAAGCCGTTGTCGCCGCGCTGGGTGGCGGTGTAGGCCATGATCGGGGTGGTGAAGGCCAGGCCGGTCAGGACCGCCACGGGGATGGCCAGCACGGCCAGGGGCGAGACCACGGCCCCCAGGAGGACGACCGGGACAAAGAACAGGCAGGACAGCATCGCCAGCCTGACGCCGATCCACATCAGGTCGCCGAACACCAGGTCCAGCACCCCGAGCGGCGTGTTCATGGCCGCCAGGTACGTCTTGGACCAGATGATCTTGCTCATGATCGGCCAGGCCGCCTCGAAGGAGCCGGCCATCATGGCCTGCGTAACCAGCAGAGCCGGCGCCACGTATACCAGGTACGGCACGCCGCCCGGTACCCCGCCGCTGCGGTTCACGTACAACCCCAGGCCCACACCCAGCGACAGCAGGTACAGGAAGGGCTGGGTCAGCCCCGACAGCAGGTAGTTGCGCCAGGAGCGCCGAAAGACGAGCAGGTCGTGCTCCAGCTCGCGCAGCGATGGATGGGACCACAGCCCGCGTTGGGTGGCAGGCCTCGCAACGGCAGGGGCGGTCATCACTCCACCAGGCTGCGGCCGGTCAGGCGCAGGAAGACGTCCTCGAGGGTACTGCGCCGGACGAGGACGCTGGCCGGCCGGAGGCCGCGTTCATAGGCCGCGGCGGCCGTGGCGTCACCGTCGGTGGTGTAGACGAGGACGCGGTCGGGCAGCCGCTCGACCCGCTCGGCCAGGCCCGTGAGCATCTCCTCCAGGCGGGCGCCATCGCCCGAGCCGGGCTCGCGTCGAGCTTCGGCCGGTACGTCGGCGCCCGGGGCGACGTCGTCGTCCTGGTGGAGCCGCAGCTCGAGCACCTCGCGCGTCACGAAGCGCTCGATCAGCTCGCGGGGCGTGCCCTCGGCCACGATGCGCGCCTTGTCCATGACCACCAGCCGGTCGCACAACTGCTCGGCCTCGTCCATGTAGTGGGTCGTCAGGCACAGAGTGACGCCGCGCCTCTTGAGCCGGTACAGCCGGTCCCACACCAGGTGGCGGGCCTGGGGATCCAGGCCGGTCGTCGGCTCGTCGAGGAGCAGCAGGTCCGGTTCGTTGACCAGTGCCCGGGCGATGACCAGGCGCCGCTTCATGCCGCCGGACAGCGGTTCGACTCGATCGTCGGCTCGTTCGGTCAGCTGGACGAATTCCAGCAGCTCGACCGCCCGGCGGCGCGACTCCTTCCAGGGCAGGCCGAAGTAGCGGCCGAAGATCAGCAGGTTCTCGATGACGCTCAGCTCTTCGTCGAGCATATCCGCCTGGGGCACGACGCCCAGCCGGGCCCGAATCGCCGCACCGTGGCGCGCGGGATCGAGCCCGAACACGGTGAGCGTCCCGTCGCTGACCGGCGAAACGGTGCCGATCATCCGCATCGTGGAGGTCTTCCCGGCGCCGTTCGGGCCCAGGAAGCCGAAGGCCTCGCCGGGCGCGACGTCGAAGTCCACTGCGTCCACAGCCGTGAACGAACCGAACCGCTTGGTCAGGCCGCGGGCGTGGATGAGCGGCTGAGGGGCGGTGAGACTGTTGGGCGAAGCCATGGCGCGGATGGTAGCGCCGGGGGGCCCAGACCGATAGCGGCCCCCTATGACGTTCCGGTAGGGTACCGATCTGCGCCGGCGCACCTATCATCGGGGTCGCACGCAACAAAGCCGCCGCCCGGGTCGACGCGGCACGGCGCCACCGCCATAATCGGCTTCCACCATTAAGGGGCCGCGAGTGAACGACTACTGGATTTGCGAGCACTGCAAGTCGCTCAACCGTGCCGGCACGGGCAAGTGCTACAGCTGCAAGCGCAAGTACGGCAGCGCTCCCAAGCAAGCGGGCGTGATCCGCCGCGCGGCCGAGCCGCAGTCGCCAACGAGCGGCGGCCGGCCTATCCCGGGCGCCCCGCCTCCGGCCGGCTTCTTCACCGGCCCCTCGGTCGGCCAGGGCGTCGTGGGACCGGGCGGCGTGCCTGTGAACAACGACGCCGAGTTGCCGGCCTACCTGTCGCGCCCCATAGCCGGCCCGGCGTTCACCTCGACGTCCTATCTCGAGGCCCAGGCGGCCGCGTCCGGCGGTGGCCCCATCGCCGCCGTCAAGCGCCGTATCTCCACCTGGGTGACCGCCCGCCAGTCGGTCTCGGTCTGGCTCATCGGCTATCTCTCGGCCGGCCTCATCACCCTGCTCCTGGTAGTCGGGGCGTTGGCCCTGACAGCGCTCAACTCGGCCATCCGCGTCGCCCTCCAGACGACCTCTCTCACCGAGGCCTGGGATGAGCTCGGCCCGGGTCTCCAATCGGCCGTGACGATGATGGGCGCAGCCTTCGCGATCATCGCCCTGCTGGCGCTCTCGTCCTTCTCGATCTTCGTGGGCCTGTCGACGCACAACGCCGCCGGGATGCGAGCCGGGGATCTGTGGCTCACCCCGGGCCAGGCCGCGACGTGCTGGTGGAAGACGGTCTGGGCCCAGATCAAGCTGGTCGCCGGTTTCCTTATCCCGGCGGGGCTGCTGGTGGCCGGTTACCACCTCCCCGGCCTGATCGCCGCCCTGGTGGCCGTCGAGCTGGCCCAGCGCAGCCTGAACGACCCGTTCGGCTGGAGCTCCAATCCGGCCCGCCACCTGTCCGACCTCTATGGCCGGCTCGGCGCCTCGGGTTCGGAGGGCTCGCTTCTGGGCTCGGCCTGGAAGACCTGCTTCCAGCTCGCCAACGGGCTGTCGATCGTGGCCTACGCCCTGCCGATCATCGGCATCTCATTCGTGGCCGCGGCCACGCTCGCCGGGCGAACGGATCTGCTCTCGATCTCGATCGCCGGGCTGGGGCCCGTCCAGCTGGGCTTCCTGGCGGTAGGGCTGCCGCTTCTCCTCGCCGTCTCAGCCTCGCTGGCTCTGCTGGTGCCGATCTCGATCGAACTCGTCGAGCGGCAGAGGAGCCGGAGTGCGCTGGCTCGGGCCGTCCAGCCGCGGGCGTGGTCCGAGCCGTCCAGGTCGCGCGACGCCGGCGGACGTGGAGCGGACAGCGAGCGCTACCAGCAGCCCAGGCCCCAGAGCGGACACGGGTACGAGACGGGGCACGGCGAGTATGAGGACAGCGAGCTCGTCGGCGGCAGCCAGGGCGGCGGCTACGACAGCAACGAGCTCGTCGGCGGCAGCCAGGGCGGCGGCTACGGCCAGGACCGCGGCTACGAGACCCGTGAGAGCGGCGGCTACGACGATCGGGGCTTCGGCACCGGCGACGGCGACGGCGACCGAGGCTACGGCAACGATCGAGGCTGGGACACGCGCCGCTAGCTCTGTCGGCCGCCCGCGACGCAGCCGATTCCGGCAGCGATCGGCCCGAGCCTAGGCCTCCTTGAACTCGCCCTCGACTACGTCCTCACCCGAGGGCGGCTCCTCGCCGCCAGGGGCCTCACCACCCTCGCCTCCCTCGCCACCCTCGCCACCCTCGCCACCCTCGCCACCTTCGGGGCCGGCGGCCTGGTACGCGGCGGTGCCGATCTTCTGAAGCTGCTGCACGAGGGAGTCCGCCGAGGCCCTGACGGCGTCCATGTCGCTGCCCTTGAGGGCGCTCCGGACCGCCTCGATGCGCTTCTCGCACTCCGCCTTATCTTCGGCCGAAACCTTGTCGCCAAGGTCGCGCAGCGTCCGCTCGCCCTGGTAGGCCAGGGAGTCGGCCTGGTTGCGCACCTCGACCTCGTCCTTGCGCTTGCGGTCGTCTTCGGCGTGCTCGGAGGCTTCCTCGACCATGCGATCGACGTCGTTCTTGGACAGCATCGAGCTGGCGGTGATGCGGACCTGTTGCTCGCGCCCTGTGGCCTTGTCCTTGGCCCTGACGTCCAGGATGCCGTTGGCGTCGATGTCGAAGGTGACTTCGATCTGGGGGACGCCGCGGGGCGCCGTGGGAATCCCGTCCAGGATGAACTTGCCCAGCGTCTTGTTGTCGGTCGCGAAGTCGCGCTCGCCCTGCAAGACGTGGACCTCGACCTGGGTCTGGTTGTCCGAGGCCGTGGAGAAGATCTGGCTCTTGCTGGTGGGAATGGTGGTGTTGCGGTCGATGAGGCGGGTCATGACACCGCCCAGGGTCTCGATGCCCAGCGACAGCGGCGTGACGTCGAGGAGCAGGACGTCCTTGACCTCGCCCGCCAGCACGCCGGCCTGGATCGCGGCCCCAACGGCCACGACCTCGTCCGGGTTGACGCCGCGGTGCGGCTCTTTGCCGCCGAACATCTGCTTGACGGCCTCCACGACCGCCGGCATGCGAGTTTGCCCGCCGACGAGGATGACCTCGTCGATGTCCTTGGGCTTGAGCCCGGCGTCCTTGAGGGCCTGCTTGACCGGGCCGCGCGTCTTGTCGACCAGGTCGGCGGTCAGGTCTTCCAGCTTGGCCCGGGTGAGGGTCATGACCAGGTGCTTGGGGTTGCCCTCGAAGCTGGTGATGTAGGGCAGGTTGATCTCGGTGGTGATGACCGTGGACAGCTCGACCTTGGCCTTCTCGGCAGCTTCCTTGAGCCGTTGCAGGGCCTGCTGGTCGGACCGGATGTCGATGCCCTCCTCGCGCTTGAACTCGGCCAGCAGCCAGTCGATGACCCGCTGGTCGAAGTCGTCGCCGCCGAGGTGGGTGTCGCCATTGGTGGCCTTGACCTCGAAAACGCCCTCGCCCAGCTCCAGGATGGAGATGTCGAAGGTGCCGCCGCCCAGGTCGTAGACGGCGATCTTCTCGTCGTGCTTCTTGTCCAGGCCGTAGGCCAGGGCCGAGGCAGTGGGCTCGTTGATGATGCGCTTGACGTCCAGGCCGGCGATGCGGCCTGCATCCTTGGTCGCCTGGCGCTGCGTGTCGTCGAAGTAGGCCGGGACGGTGATCACTGCCTCGGTGATCTTCTCGCCCAGGTAGGCCTCTGCGTCCGCCTTGAGCTTCTGCAGGATCATGGCGCTGATCTCGGGCGGGGTGTAGCCCTTGCCGTCGGCCAGCACGACCTTGATGCCGTCGCTGCTGGGGTCACTCTCGACCTTGTAGGGCACGAGATCCTTGGAGTGCGTGACCTCCGGGTCGTCGAAGCGGCGGCCCATGAAACGCTTGATCGAGTAGACGGTGTTGCCGGGGTTGGTCACAGCCTGGCGCTTGGCCAGCTGCCCCACCAGTCGATCGCCGCTCTTGCTGAAGGCCACGACCGAAGGCACGGTGCGGCCGCCCTCGGCGGAGGAGATGACGGTCGGCTCGCCGCCCTCCATGACCGCCACGACCGAGTTGGTTGTACCGAGGTCGATGCCGATGATCTTGCCCATTTGGCGTTGCTCCTAAGTTGACTCGTGGCGGGTCAGTTGACTTCTGAAGTTGTGTCGTCCGCGGCATTGCCGCTGCCGGCGACCGCGACCATGGACGGTCGCAGGACTCTGTCTCGAACGCGGTAGCCGCGCTGCATCTCGGCCACCACCTCGCCGTCCGGCTTGCCCGAATCGGGGACAGTGAGGACGGCCTCATGCTCGCGGGGGTCGAAAGCCTTGCCGATCGATTCGATGGGCGTCACGCCCTCGCTCTCCAGCAGCGCCCGGAGCTTGCGATCCAGCAGGCCGACTCCCTCGATCCAGCTCACGCCGCGGAACTCCTCCGGCATGGCCTCCATGGCCCTGTCGAAGTCGTCGGCGATGAGCAGCAGCTTGCGCAGCAGCGACTCGCCTGCCAGGCCCAGCTCGCGCTCGCGGTCCTCGGCCGTGCGGCGGCGGAAGTTGGCGAAGTCGGCCGCCGTCCGCTGCAGGGTCGTCAGGTGCTCGGCGGTCTCGGCCTGGGCCGCTTCCAGCTCGGCCCGAAGGCGCTCCACCTCGGCCTCGGCGTCGACCGGCTGGCCCTCGGGGGCCGCTTCGGCGGCGGTGCGGCGGTGCGGCTTGTGTCGGTCAGGCATAGAGATGCTCCACGAGCTCGTTCATCAGATCGGAGACGAAGGCGACCGAGGCGATCGCCTGCGGATAGGGCATGCGCGTCGGCCCCAGGACGCCGACCACTCCCACCGCCTGTCCGGACATGCCGTAGGGCGCCAGGACCAGGGAGACCTCGCGCATCTCTTCGGGCCTGTTCTCCCGGCCGATGAAGATCTGGATGCTGCCGGCCCTGGCGACGGCCTCGACCAGCGAGCCGAGATAGACCCGGTTCTCGAGGGCGGCGAAGACCTGGCGGACCTTCTCGCTGCGGTCGAACTCGGGGGCGGCCATGACGTTGAGCAGGCCGTCCGAGAAGAGGTTGTCGATCGCCTCGGCGTCGTACTCGCGCATCGTTCGCGCCAGGCGCTCCCCGGTCCGCCGCAGCAGATCGATCTCGTCGGTGGTCTCTCCGGTCGCGGGGATGTCCTCCAGGCCGGCTTCGACCTCGTCCGCCGTTCGATCCACGGCCACGACGTTGAGCAGGTCGGCGACGCGGCTCAGGCTCTCCTGATCGAAGGCCTGGGGCAGGTTGCACAGGACTTGCTTGGTCGTGCCTTCGCGGAAGACGGCGACCAGCAGCGCCAGGCGGTCCTGGACCGAAAGCAGCTCGACGCGCCGGACGCGGACCGCCTTGGGTTTGGCCGAGGTCGCCAGACCGGCCGTGCCGGTGGCGGCGGCCAGGGTGCTGGCCGCGAGGCGGAACCACTGCTCGCTGGCGAATTCCACCTGCCCGAACTGATGGCGGATCATCCGCTGCTCAACCGGAGGCATCGACCATTCGTCCGCCAGGACCTGGACGTAGTAGCGGTAGCCGGCGTCTGTGGGCACGCGCCCGGCCGAAGTGTGTGGGTGCGACAGGAAACCGAGCGTCTCCAGCTCGGCCAGGATGTTGCGGACCGTGGCGCTGCTCACGCCCAGCGCGTAGTGGTCCACCAGCGCCCCGGAGCTGACCGGTGCGGCAGAGTCCACGTATTCGTCGATGACGGCTCGCAGGATGGCGCTCGAGCGCTCGTCGAGCGGGTCGCTGGTGCGGCGGGGACGTCGCGCCATGTTCCGGCTCCCGTTGCTACCCGCCCGCGACGGATTGCCCGTTCTGGCGGTCGTTAGCACTCTACCCATGCGAGTGCTAACGCAGTG
>DAOUEA010000014.1:0-4183 GCA_034430475.1 Chloroflexota bacterium
GAAGCTGCCGTGGGGCGCCCGGGCGCCCGGCTCGAGCGAGGATTGGTCGAACCATGGCGAGGATTCGACGGCCGGAGCCATGCATGCCGCGGCCCGGCAACTCTCCCCCGACGAGGCCGCCCTGGACCGCATGTTCCAGGCCAGCCGCCAGGCCTTCCGCGAGGCAAGGCTGGAGCGCTCGATTCGCGAGACGGACCGGCCGCGCGCGCCGCGCCGCCTGAAGCTGGCCGCCGCCCTGTCCGTGGCGCTGCTCGCGGTCTCGGCCACGGGGGTCCTTGCCGCTGCTGAGACCGACCCGGGCGAACCGTTCTACCGGACCAGGCTTGCCGTCGAAGCCTTCTTCCTTCCGGGGGCGGGGACGCCGGATCGGCTGACGGCCGATCTCGATCGCGCCCAGGCCCGACTGAACGAGGCGCTCCAGGCTTCTACTACGGGCAACGACAACGCCGAGGCGGACGCGCTGGGAGCCTACGCCGACGTCGTCGGCTCGATGTCGGTCCCCAACGACGAAGCGCTGCGGCTCCAGATGCGCCAGCGCTTGGATCAGCAGCTGGCCCAGCTGCAGGCCCTGGGCGCCGGTGGCTCGTCGTTCGCCGAGCTGGAGCGAGCAATGAACAGAGTGGGGCAGCTCATCCAAGGCTCGGGCGGGCAGCCCACTCCCACGCCTGCTCCGACGGGCCAGGGCCCCGACGCCACGCCCAGCCACGGGCCCGGGTCGCCCGGAGGCGGCCCGCGGCCCAGCCCGAGCGGTCAGGGCCCGAACCCCAGCGGCAGCCCCGGCGACATGGGAGGCGACGGGCAGGGCTCAGGCTCGGGCGGACCGGCCGGGCCCCAGGGGCCCAAGTCATCCTGACCGTCCGCTGAGACGCGGCTGGCGCTCCCGGCGCGGCGCTAGCGGCGGCCTCGGTTCGGGCGCCGGCTTCTGTGTCGAGGCTCAGGCGACGGTCTGGCCGGCGCTTCTGACGCCCCGCTGGGGGAGCGGCGGTATTCGGCCAGCCGCTTGCGCATCAAGGCCTCGACGTCCTCGACCGGCATCTCCATGTCGCGGCCCAGGAAGAGGTCGTCCTGGCGAGTCCGCTGCATGAACCTGGCAATCGGCCCCAGGTGGTGCCGGGCCACGTACTCGTCGGGGTCCACGAGCTGGACTCGCACGATCCTCGGTGCGCCGGGAGGCGAGGCCGGGTCGCTGACCATCGCCACCTCGTCCCAGCCCACCGGCTCGCCGCCGGCCGGGAGGAAGCCGTCCCTGCCTACGACCAGGGCCACTCGATGCCGCAGGCGCTGGGCGGACGCGAACGCGAGACGGGCGCCGTAGGCGAAGAGGAACGAGCTGCCGCCCACGAAGCCGATGCCCAGCAGAGTCGAGCCGCTCTGGAGGTCGCCGATGCCCCACATGAGGCCGGCCGGGCCCAGGCACATGCAGGCCAGGCCGAACAGCAGATTGCCGAGCGCCCTGGGTCGATCGTCGGCTATCTCCACCGAGGGCCCGAGCTGGGGATGGTTCGTCTGCTTCGCGTCGGCCTGCCGGCCACTGCTCATGACTCTGCGCTCCATGTCGTCTCTCGTTCGAGGCTACGTCATGCGGATCATGCCCTACCGGGACAGTCGGCTGCCCTGTCTGGCGACGAGACTCCGCCCTTGGCGAGCGTGGTTCCGCTTGACGCTCGAGGCCTCGCGCCCGAGGGCGGCCCGCGCCAACCTCGTATGCGAGAATTGGCGCCCCAGGGAGTCGGCCGCATGCCAGCGCGTCGACCGCCTGCGCCCAGGAGACCCGCCAGTGACTGCCGCCAAGCCCATGACCCCGGCCGAGGACCCGGGACCGTCCGTCGCCAACCTCGACACGATCGTCTCGCTGTCCAAGCGACGCGGCTTCATCTTCCCCAGCTCGGAGATCTACGGCGGCATCAACGCCGTGTGGGATTACGGGCAGCTGGGCGTCGAGCTGAAGAACAACGTCAAGCGGGCCTGGTGGCGGGCCATGGTCCAAGAGCGCGACGACATCGTCGGCCTGGACGCCGGGATCATCATGGCGCCCCAGGTGTGGGTGACCTCCGGCCACGTCGCCAGCTTCACCGATCCGCTGGTCGAATGTCAGACGTGCAAGAAGCGCTACCGCCTGGATGAGCTGCCTGGCGCCGAAGACCTGACCGTGCCCGAGCTTTCGGACCCCACGGTGGTCGATCGCCTGGGCCTGAAGTGCCCGGCGGACGACGGCCCGCTCAGCCCCCCGCGCCGCTTCAACCTGATGTTCAAGACCTACATGGGTCCGGTGGAGGAGGAGGCCTCCCAGGTCTACCTTCGGCCGGAGACCGCCCAGGGCATCTACGTCAACTTCCGAAACGTCCGCGAGACGTCGCGCAAGAAGCTGCCTTTCGGCATCGCCCAGATCGGCAAGGCCTTCCGCAACGAAATCAGCCCGGGCAACTTCGTCTTCCGAATGCGCGAGTTCGAGCAGATGGAGATGCAGTACTTCGTCAAGCCCGAGACGGCCGCTCAGACCTTTGAGGACTGGCTGCCGCGGCGGCGGGCCTGGTACGAGCGCTACGGCGTCACGCCCGAAAGGCTGCGCTTCCGCGAGCACCGGCCCGACGAGCTGGCCCACTACGCGAAGAAGGCGATCGACATCGAATACCGCTTCCCGTTCGGTTGGAAGGAGCTGGAGGGCATCCACAACCGCGGCGACTGGGACCTGGGCCGCCACCAGCAGGCCACCGGTGAGAACCTGGAGTACTTTGACCCCGCGACCGAAGAGAAGTACGTGCCCTGGATCGTCGAGACCTCGGCCGGCGGCGACCGCGCGGCCTTCACCTTCCTGATCGACGCCTACCGCGAGGAAGAGGTCCGCGGCGAGAAGCGCGTCGTCCTCGGCTTCCACCCCGAGCTGGCCCCGTACAAGGTGGCCGTCCTGCCGCTGCTCAAGAAGCGGGGCGAGATCGTCGAGATCTGCCGGAAGATGCGGGCCGATCTGGCCAAGGACACTATGGCCGTCTACGACGACACGGCTGCCATCGGCAAGCTGTACCGGCGCCAGGACGAGATCGGCACGCCGTGGTGCGTGACGGTGGACGTGGAGTCGCTCGAGGACGGCAAGGCCACGATCCGCGACCGCGATTCCATGGAGCAGGTGCGGGTGGACCTGAGCCAGGTCAAGCCCGTGATCCTGGAGCGGCTGGCGAAGGCGCGCGAGTAGCCGGGCGGGCGGCGAGGGTGGCGGCTGAGGCGGCCTGTCCATGAAGCCCATCGACGTCCCGCTGCGCGTCAACAGCCGGCGGTTCTGGCTGTGGGGCCTGGTCGCCGGGCTGGGCAGCACGGCCGTCATCGGCAACTCGCCCAACATCCTCTATGTGGACTTTCCTCAGTTTTGGGCCGCCGGCCGGACCGCCGGGACCCCTGATCTGCTGGACCCGCACCTCCATCACGCCTGGCAGCTGGCTCACGGCGTCCCGCCGGACTTCTGGCCCTACACGCCGGGCGCGGCATGGCTGTGGTGGCCGTTCGGGTACTTCTCGATGGGCGACGGCTTCTGGTTGCACGCCCTGGCCATGACGGCGTTGGTGCTGCTGGGCGGCTGGCTGGGGGCGCGCGTCTACGGGCTGGACGTTCGAGTGGGGCTCATCTTCGCCTTCGCCTGGGCGCCGAGCATGGCCTCCGTGGCCTTCGGCCAGAACGGGCCGCTGGGCCTGGTCTTCGCCCTGCTGGCGATCGAAGGGCTGCGGCGCGACGACGACCGCCTGGCCGGCCTGGGCACCGGGCTGCTGCTGTACAAACCCACTCTGGCAGTGCCGCTGCTGGTCCTGATGCTGCTCCGCCGCCGCTGGCTGGGGCTGGTGGTGGCCGCCGTCGTCGCCGCGGGTTGGTACCTGCTGAGCGTCTCCGCCACGGCCGGGGATTGGGCCTGGCCGGCGACGCTGCTGGGCGGCCTGGGGGATTGGTTCCGGGCCAACATCTCGTTCAACCCGGCCAAGTCCACTTCCATCCCCAGCGTGCTGATCGGCTATGGGGCGCCGTGGGCGGTGGCCTGGATCATCGCCGCCGCGGTTGCCCTGGCCGCCCTGCCGCGCCTGCTGCGGGCGCCGCTCGTGGAAGCGGCCGCGGGCGCCTGCCTGGTGGGCCTCGTCGTCAGCCCGCACTCGCTCAACTACGAGGCCACCCTGATGCTGCCGATCGTCCTGTGGTCACTCGG
>DAOUEA010000015.1:0-9930 GCA_034430475.1 Chloroflexota bacterium
CGGGGCTCTTCGACGCCGAGTCGGAGGCCTCAGCGGCCGTCTGAGGCCGCCCCTGACGCCGGCCGTGACACGGCCAAAGCATGAGCTTCTACGTCAACGATAAGGAATTCGCTTAGGGCCATCCGCAATCCTAGATTCGTGGCGCCGCGCCCTGCCGCCGGCGCCACGTTAGGACCATTCTTGAGCGGTAGAACGCGGCAACGAGACGCCGCGTCCCGGCTCGGGAGATGGCCGTGCGGGCTGAGCTGGCTCGCCACTTCGACGTCATCGCCGTCATCTGGGCCCTGACCCTGATGGTCGGCTTCATGCTGGTCACTCTGTCTCGCGCGGAGCTGACCAACGACCAGTGGTCGTACCAGCCGGAAGGGCCTGCCTGGGTAGTGCCGGCCGGGCACTGAGGCGGGCCGCGCTTCTCGTCTCCCGGCGCTCCTCGCTCCGCCCGCCCTTAGGCGGCCGCCTCTTCCTCCAGGGCGCTGTGCAACTCCAGCGAGTGATCGCGCAGCCAGCGCCGCCACTGGCGGTGGTCCGGGCGGCGCGAGGCGACCATCTCCCAGAACTGCGGGCCGTGGCCGAAGACCCTCAGGTGCGCCAGCTCGTGCACGACCACGGTCTCGAGGGCCTCCGGGGGCGCCAGGACGAGGCGCCACGAGAACGACAGGCGCCGCGAGCGGGAGCAGCTGCCCCATCGCGTCCGCGTGTCACGGAGCGTCACCGCGGCCGGAGCCACTGCCAGGGCGGGGGCGTGGCGGTCTATCTCGCGATGGATCGCCAGCCGGGCCTTCTCGCGCAGCCAGCTCTCCAGGATCTCCGACAGCCCGCGCCGCTCACCCAGGCCAAGAGCTACGACAAGCTCATCGCCGGCATCGCCACCCTCGCGGGTGATGATCGTGCGGCGGTGGCGGCCGTCCGGCCGCAGGACCCGGACGCGATGCGCGACTCCCCGATAGCGGACGAAGCCCCCGTCGCACACCGGCCCGAAGGCCCGAACCGTCTCGCGCTGGCGAGAGTGCCGGTCGAGGTGGCGCCGCAGCCAGCGCTCGCGCTGGCCCAGGAAGGCCTCGGCCATCCGCTCGGCCTCGTCGCGGCCTCGCGCGGCACGATTGGGGACGGTCACGACGGTCCCGGCCCTCGGATCGACGGTGACTCTCAGGTTCCGTGCCCTCGCCGATTGCCTCACGGTGCATTCGACGCGCCCGCCCGGGAGCCGGAGGTGCGTCTGCCATTCGGCCGTGGTGGTCATGCCCGAATCGTACCGCCTGCGGGCCAAACGCACCCGCCCGACGAGCGCGTCACACCACCGGGTGTCGCCCCGTCTCCCCAGCGCAGTTCCAACGACGGCGGCGCGGGGCCCGAGGGGCAAGGGCCTCCGCCGCAAGACCGAGGGGGTCGCCGGTGACGGACGGCGAACCCGAGGGGATTGATGAGGGGGAGAGAGGGCCCGGCAGATGCCGGGCCCTCGATCTTTTGCCAGGTTCTGCCCGGCGCACCAGATGCCCCAAACCACCTGCCCGCAAAGGGGCCGTCTTGGAGCAACATTCGCGGGCGCGTGGGGCTATAGCTCAGCTGGGAGAGCGCCTGCATGGCAGCAGCCGGCACTGAGCGGTCAACTTTCGAGCGTGGGCTGGGGGTTTCCGGCGAGCGATTCGGGCCCAGCTATCGGCTCTCATCGAGCCCACCGGTCCCGGCGGATCAACCGACGGGCGCGGCGGCTGCGAAGGCGTTCCGGATGGTCGTATAGCACCCGCAGGTCATTGCCTCAAGCTCGGCCGGATCGAGGATCGTCACGAAGCCGCGCCGGTGGAGGATCGCGCCGGCCTGTTCCAGCACGTCGATGGCCAGCGTGACTTTCGGCCGCGACGCCCCGAGCATCCCGGCGAGCAACTCGTGCGTGCAGGGAAACTCTTCGCGCTCGATCCGGTCCCTCGTCGTCAGGAGGCAGCGCGCCATCCGCGCCTCGAGCGGGTGCAGGCGGTGGCAGGCGGACACCTCGACACAGTCGACGAACCGGGCACCCAGGTACCGGAAGATGGCGGACCGGAACGTCTCGCTCTCGTCGAGCAGAACGCGCAGGTCCGCGGTCGCGATCTGGGCGATTTCCCCGGCGATCAGGCAGACGATCTCGGTTGGCGCCGGCACCCCACCCAGAGCGGGAGCAAGCTCGATCGCTCCCTCGCGGCCGACTGTGGCGATCGAGGTGAAGCTGCCGAGGGGATCGGCTACCACGAGCGAGAAGAGGCCGCCGAGGGGGAACGTCACCAGGCCCATCGGTTCGCCGGGCCGGTAGACGACCTCGCCCCGCGCCGTCTCCCGGACGGCCATCCCGGGCGTGACCTTCTCGAGGAGCGTCTGGGGCAGGGAGGCCAGCAGCTTGTTCTGGGGGATCTCGTTCGTTACCACCATAGACTCCCGATTCCGTGCCCGCGTCATTCGGCGCAGCTCAAGTGTAGGCGCCGCTCCGTATCTGTTCCGCCCGGCACAGACGGCCCCTCGTAGGGTGGTGTTTAGTAAAGAACCGGTCCGACCGGATGTCTTCCGGCCGCGCGCGTGTAGATGCGTCCAGGAGGTTTCCAATGGCCGAGGGCAAAAAGTTCGTCGTCATGGCCACCCACGGTCCCGACAACCCGGAGATGGCCACGCTCCCGTTCGTCATGGGCGCGGCTGCGGCCGCCGCCGACGTCGAGGTCGTGATGGGGTTTCAGGGGGAGGGCGTTAGCCTCGTCAAATCCGGCGTCGCGGAGACGATCAACGCCCCCGGATTCAGGCCACTGGCCGAACTCCTCCAGACGATTCGCGAGTTCGGCGGAACGTTCCTCGTAGGTGGGCCGTGCATCAGTAGTCGTGGCATCGTCGAGGCCGACCTCGTGGAAGGCTCGCACGTCGTCACCGCCGGCCGCTTCGTGGCCGAGATCGCGTCCGCGACCAACGTCCTCTGGTACTAGGAGCCCCCGATGACAACGCAACTGACTGACGCCGAGGTCTCAGGCCTTGGCGAGACGACCGTAGTCGACGCTCGCGGCGCGGCCTGCCCCGGACCGATGATCGAGGCCAAGAAGGCGATGAGCGGCGTCGCCGTGGGCGCGGTCATGGAGGTCTGGTCCAGCGATTCGCAGACACAGGAAGATGTGGGCATCTGGACCGAGATGGCCGGCCACACGTACCTCGGCGTGATCTCCGCCCGCGGATACGAGCGGATCTTCATTCGCCGCGGCAAGTAGCCCCGGCACGTGTCTTCTCCGGAGAAAGGCGTCGTCGTCGTGCCCGAAGGGCAGCCGCGCGTGCTCGTCTTCTCGACCAACGCGATCTCCGACCCGGGGATCGACCTGGCCGGGAGTCTGCACATGCACTACTCGCCCGAAGTGGTCGTGATCAGCCTCCCGTGCACGAGCGCGATCAGGCCGGACTGGATCCTGTTCGCGCTCGAGCAGGGCTTCGACGGCGTCTTCATCTCGTCGGACGGCGACGAGTGCGCCTACCTCGCCGACTGCGCAAAGCGATCGGTGCAGATCATGTACCGGGCGCAGGACCTCCTCGCCGAGCACGGGATCGACGACCGGCGGCTGAAGATGGCGGCCATCTGCTCCGTCTGCGCCGAATCGTTCGTCCGCCAGATCCAGGAGTTCACGGCCACACTCGAGACGCTGAGGGTGGCCTGATGGACTACGACGTCCTCGTCGTCGGCAGCGGGATCGGCGGCATGGAGTCGACGCTCAAGCTCGGCGACATGGGCTACCGGGTCCTGGTGGTCGAGAAGGAGCCGAGCGTCGGCGGCCGGATGGTCCTGCTCTCCAAGGTCTTCCCCACGCTCGACTGCGCCAGCTGCATCGCCACGCCCAAGATGGCCGCCACGGCACATCACCGCAACGTGACGGTGCTGACCGACTCGGAGGTCGCCGCGATCTCGCGCGACGGCAACGGTCGCTTCGGCGTCCGGGTCCACACGAAGCCGCGGTACGTGGACCCCGCGGCCTGCACCGGCTGCCGCCAGTGCGAGCAGGCCTGCACCGTGGCCGTCCCCGACGAGTGGAACGGCGAGATGGTCTCTCGCCGGGCCGTGTACATCGCCTATCCACAGGCGATCCCCCAGAAGGCGCTCATCGAGCGGCGCGGCACCTCGCCGTGCACCGACGCGTGCCCCGCTGGGATCAAGGCCCACGGCTACGTGTCCCTCGTCCGGAGCGGTCTCTACGAACAGGCCTTCCAGCTGATCCTCGAGGCGACACCCTTGGCCGGCACGCTCGGCGCCGCCTGCTACGCCCCATGCGAGACCGCCTGCACGCGCGGCGACCTGGAAGGGCCGGTGGCGATCCGGCGGCTCAAGCGGTTCGTGGCCGAGCGCCACTATGCCGTCGCGAACGGCCCGGGCGTGACGCCAGCGACGCCGAACGGCAAGCGCGTGGCCGTCGTCGGCTCCGGTCCGGCTGGCCTCACCGCCGCGTGGCAGCTGGCACGGGCGGGCTACGGCGTCCGGATCCTCGAAGCGGGCCCCGAGCCTGGCGGGTTCCTGCGCCAAGCGATCCCGACCTACCGGTTGCCCGCGGACCTCGTGGCCCGGGACATCGCCAACGTCACGGCGCTCGGCGTGGAGATCGCCACGGACTCGCCCGTCCGGGACGTTGGCACACTCAAGGCCGAGGGCTACGACGCGGCCCTGCTGGCGACCGGGACGCCCGGGTCCCGCCCGCTCGGCATCCCGGGCGAGGATCTCGACGGTGTCCAGGCCGGCGTTGACTTCCTGCGCGAGGTGCGGGCAGGGCGGCCGCCGGACCTGGCGGGCAAGCGAGTCGTGGTCGTCGGCGGCGGAAACGTCGCGATGGACGCGGCTCGCACGGCGATCCGGCTGGGCGCAGCGGAGACGATGGTCGCATACCGGCGCGGCCGCGACGAGATGCCGGCGCACCGGGCGGAGGTGGACGATGCGCTCGTGGAAGGTGCGCGCCTGGAACTGCTGGCCGCGCCCTTCGAGGTGATCGGCAACGGCAACGGGCGGCTGACCGGGCTGCGCTGCAGCCGGATGTCGCTCGGCGAGCCGGACGAATCGGGCCGGCGCAGGCCGCAGGCAGTACGGGGAAGCGAGTTCGAGATTCCCTGCGAAGTCGTCATCCCGGCCGTGGGGCTGACGACTTCGGTCGAGACGTTCGCCGGCACCCTCCTGGGAGCGCCTCCCGTGGGACCCGTCGACGGGCTGACCCTGCAGGGTCCCGTTCCGTGGCTGTTCGCCGCCGGCGACGTCGTGACTGGTCCGTCGGACATCGCGCGAGCGGCGGGCCAGGGCCGGCGGGCGGCGTACATGATCGATCGGTGGCTGCGGGGCGAGCGCCTGGGGTCGTTCGATGCCCTCAACGATGGCCTGTCGGCGGTGGCCAGAGCCGAGGTCCTGGCCCGGCAGGCGTCGCACAGCCGGCGCGAGTCCCGGCTGGAGCCGGCGGCGGTTGCGGCGCAGCCGCGAGACTTCGCGCAGCTGGAGCCGCCGATCGGCGAGGACGAGGCGCGGGCCACCGCGGGGCGCTGCCTGGACTGCGGCGTCTGCTCCGAGTGCGGGCAGTGCGTCTCCGCCTGCCCGGCGAACGCGATCGACTTCCGCATGCGCGGCGAGGATCGCTCGCTTGAGGTGGGCGCGATCATCGTTGCCACCGGCTACAGACTCTTCCCCGCCGACCTCAAGCCGCAGTACGGCTACGGCCGTTTCCCCAACGTCATCACCGGGATGCAGATGGAGCGGCTGCTCGCACCGACGCGGCCGTACACGAGCGTCCTTCGCCCGAGCGACGGGAAGATCCCGATGCGCATCGCCTACGTGATGTGCACCGGTTCCCGCGACGAGAGCGTCGGCAATCCGCTCTGCTCGAAGTTCTGCTGCATGTACTCGCTCAAGCAGAACCAGCTGATCATGGGGGTCCTGCGGTTCGCGGAGGTGACCGTCCACTACATCGACGTCCGCGCCGTGGGCAAGGGCTACGACGAATTCTTCGAGCAGACGAAGGGGATGGGGGTCAACTTCCTCAAGGGCCGCATCGCCGAGATCCGGGAGACGCCGGAATCCAACCTGATCCTGCGCTACGAGGACGTCGATCGAGGCGAGATCGCCGAAGCCGAGTACGACCTCGTGGTGCTGGCCGTGGGCATCCAGCCGAATCATGACCTCGGGCGGCTCCTGGCCGCCGAGGGCATTGCGTTCGACGACCGAGCATACGTCGACGAGGTGGACGAGGACTACAGCCCCGCAGCGACGAGCGTGCCCGGCGTCTTCGTCGCCGGGGCGGTCTCCGGTCCGCGTGACATCCCGGAATCGATCCTGCATGCGGGAGCTGCAGCCATCCAGGTTGCCGCCCACCTCGAGAGCCGGAAGGCGACGGCATGAGCAAGCGCAAGGAGCCCAGGACGGAGCCGCGGATCGCCGTCTACGTCTGCCAGTGCGGCGGCAACATCGGCGACTATGTGGACACCGACCGCGTCATCGAGGCGGTCAAGGCCCTGCCCGGCGTCCAGGTCGCCCGCCACGCCATGTTCACTTGCTCGGACTCGAACCAGCAGGAGATGATCGACGACGTCTTCCGAGAGCACCTCGACGGGTTCGTCGTCGCTTGCTGCTCGCCCAAGCTCCACACGTTCACCTTCCGAGGAGTGGCGGAGCGGGCGGGGGTGAACCCCTATCGCGTGACGCAGGTCAACATCCGCGAGCAGTGCTCCTGGACGCACACCGACGACCCGGCCGGAGCCACGAGAAAGGCGATCAAGCTCGTCACCGCCGGGATCGACCGCGCCCGGCTCACGAAACCCCTCGAACCCGTGGAGGTCCCCACGACGTCGCGGGTCGCCGTCATCGGCGGCGGAGTGGCCGGCATGCGGGCCGCGATCGCGCTCGCGGACGTCGGGCTCGCCGTGGATCTCATCGAGCGGGAGGCCAAGCTCGGGGGGCACGTGCGGGAGCTCGGCGAGATGTTCCCGCGCGGCACCGCCGGCCGGGATCTCGTCCGGCGCATGCGCGAGGAGATCAAGCACCGGACGGCGATCGAGGTTCACACGAGGTCGGTCGCCGCCGGCAAGTCGGGGACGTACGGGAACTACCGCCTCGCGATCGAGAGCCGAGGCGAGCGGACGGAGGTCACCGTCGGCCAGATCGTCGTGGCGACCGGGTTCGATACGTACGAGCCACCGGCCGGCCAATTCGGGTACGGCAGCCCGGGCGTCCTGACGCTGCCCCAGTTCCGCCGCCTGCTCGACGAGACCCAGGGGGCGATCACCCGTGACGGCAGGCCGGTCCGGACGATCGCCTACATCTACTGCGTCGGCAGCCGCGACGGCGATCGCTCGTACTGCTCGCGGTACTGCTGCACCGCCGCCGTCCACGCGTCGCTGCTCGCCGCCGGGCGCGACCCGAGTATCCGGCAGTACCACCTCTATCGCGACCTGCGGACCTACGGCCGCAACGAGCTCATGTTCGCCGAATCCCGGAGCCGCGGTTCGTACTACCTGCGTTTCGCCGACGACGATCCGCCCGCCGTGTCGGTCGACGGCGACACCGTCCGGCTGACCGTGCACGACCTGCTGACCGCAGGCGCCGAACTGGCGATCGAGACGGACCTGCTCGTTCTCGTGACCGGGATGGTGCCCCGGGCGAACGACGACCTGGTCGCGGCGCTCAAGCTGCCGATCGGGCGCGACGGGTTCTTCAACGAGATCCACCCCAAGCTACGCCCGGTCGAGACGGTCGTCGACGGGGTGCTCATCGCGGGCGCCTGCCGGGCGCCGGAGTCCTCCGCGGAGAGCGTCGCGTCCGGGCTCGCCGCCGCAGCCCAGGCCGCCACCGTGCTGCGGCAGGGCGTCGCCTCGCTCGATCCGCAGGTCGCGACCGTGGACGCCGCCGCCTGTGACGGCTGCGGCGAATGCGTCGCAGCCTGCCCGTTCGGCGCGATCGAGATGGCTGGCAGCGACGGGCAGGCCGTCGCGACGATCGCAGCCGCCGGCTGCAAGGGCTGCGGCGCCTGCACGCCGATCTGCCCGAAAGGAGCGATCGATCTCCAGGGCTACACGGACGCGCAGGTCAGGGCGATGATCGCCGGCCTGCTCACGGGGAGCGCGGCATGAGCCGGGACATTCGCGAGGTCGCCCGCGACGAGCCGCTGATGCGCGACCGCCTCCTGGCGCTGCTCGCAGACGGTCCGCTGACGGTCCCGGAGCTGGCGGCCGCGGCCGGCCTGCCGGCGCCGGAGGTGATGGTCTGGGTGATGGGGATGCGCAAGTACGGCTACGTCGTCGAGGAGAAGGGGCCGGGGCGCCTGTTCGAATACCGCTATGCGGTGAAGCGGCCATGAGCACCTCGATCGCACCGCCGCTCGCCGTCGCCGCAGCCGCGCAGAGTCGCGACGGCTTCGACGCCGTGGCGTGCATGAATTGCGGCTTCTGCAGCGCGACCTGCCCGCTCGAGATCCCAATCCTGCCGCGCCGGCTCTTCCGCTACGTCGTCCTGGGAATGGACGAGACGGTGCAGGCCGAGAGCGAGACGATCTTCTCGTGCCTGCTCTGTCGGGCCTGCGAGCAGAGCTGCCCTGCCGGCGTGCACATCACCGAAAACGTGCGCCTGCTGCGAGGCTGGCTGCTGCGGGGGGGACGCTGATGCCGCTGCCCACGCGCGATGTCGTCGGCATCCTGGCGGACAACCTCCGCATCCGCCGCAACGTCCTGCCGATTCCCGCGAAGCAGGCGACGCGCTGGGCGCGCGCCCTCGACCTGCCGCGGGGCGGCGAGACGGTCCTCTACACCGGGCTCATGTACCAGCTCATCCCGTACATCGAGCGGCTCGTGGCCATCGAGCAGCGGCTCGGCAACACGCCGCTGGCACGCCTCACCGGCGTCGGCCGGGTGCTGAACAGGTTCGTGAACGGGGTTGCCTTCGTGGCGCGGCCGTCCGCCAGAGAGCGGGCCGAGTACGACCGCGTGCCCGCCAACGTCGCCCGCCTCCTTCGGCAGGCGGGCGTCGAGTTCGGCTACCTCTACGAGGACGACCTGTACGCGGGAACGCTCGCGTACGACCTGGGGGCGGACGAAACGGTGGCCACGCACGCCCGCCGCGTGGTTGCTCGCCTGCGAAGGCACGGAGTCCGCGAGGTCATCACGATCGACCCGCACACGACGAACATGCTGCGCAGCGTCTACCCGAAGCTCGTCCCCGGCTACGACCTGCGCGTCCGCAACTACCTCGAGGTGCTCGCCGAGCGCGGCATGGAGTTCCCCGCGCCGCTGCATGCCAGGGCCGTCATCCACGATCCGTGCGTCTACGCGCGGTACGAGAACGTGATCGAGCCGCCGCGCCGGCTGCTCGCGGCAGCGGGGATCGAGGTGGCCGAGCCCGACAAGGCCGGAGCGCTGACCTGGTGCTGCGGCGGGCCGGCCGAGGCGCTCTATCCGACGAAGGCCGCCGCGGTCGCCGCGGCGCGAGTCGGCCAGCTGCGGCAGGTCGCGCCCGACTGCGTGACGATGTGCCCGATCTGCCTCGTCAACCTGCGCAAGGCGGCCGACGGCATGCGCTTCCGCGACATCTCCGAGTATCTGGTGGAAGCGAGCGCTCCTCCTCGGGACGCAGGAGGCGCCGCCCGGCGCCACGTCCGACCTCTGGGCCCACTGGGAGGTGAGCGATGCAGGCGCTGACCCGCGTGTCGCACGAGCACCACGAGCGGCTGTGGAGCTACGTGAACCAGCTCAACGATCTGGCCGACTGCATGAACTGTCTCCCGTCCGCGGGCCGTTGGAGGAAAACCCCGGGTCGCCGTCCATCGGACATTCGCTCAAACTTGCCGTCTTGCGGTAACATTCGCGGGCGCGTGGGGCTATAGCTCAGCTGGGAGAGCGCCTGCATGGCATGCAGGAGGTCCAGGGTTCGAGTCCCTGTAGCTCCACCAATCCCCGACCTTCCGCCCCGGTTGCGGCCGCCCG
>DAOUEA010000016.1:0-18670 GCA_034430475.1 Chloroflexota bacterium
GCTACTCCTTGTGCGCCGCCTCGAGTTCCTTGCGGTGGGCCTCGATCACCTTCTCGGCGATGTGCGAGGGCACGTCCTCGTAGTGATCGAGGGTGGCCGTGAAGGTGCCCCGGCCGCCGGTCAGGGATCGCAGCTCAGTGGCGTAGGTGAACAGCTCCGCCTGGGGCACGTGGGCGCTGATGATCTGCACCCCTCCCTTGGTGTCCATGCCCAGGACCCGGCCCCGGCGACCGTTGAGGTCGCGGTTGACGTCGCCCATGAAGGCTTCGGGGATGCGGATCTCGACGGCCATGATCGGCTCCATCAGGGCCGGCTTGCACTCCATGATGCCCTGCTTGAGAGCCATCGAAGCGGCGATCTTGAAAGACAGCTCGTTCGAGTCGACCGGGTGGAAGGAGCCGTCGTACAGGGTCGCCTTGAAGTCGCTGAGCGGGTAGCCCGCCACGACGCCCTCGGCGGCCGTCTCGCGGATGCCCTTCTCGACGCCGGGGAAGAAGTTCTTCGGCACCACGCCGCCCACGACCTTCTCGGCGAATTCGACCCCGCCGCCCGGGTTGGGCTCGATCGCGATCCAGACGTCGCCGAACATGCCGTGGCCGCCGGTCTGCTTCTTGTACCGGCCGTGGCTCTGTGTCTTGCCGCGAATGGTCTCCTTGTACGGGACCTTGGGCGTCCGGGTGACGATGGCCGCCCCGAACTTCCGCTTCAGGCGCTCGCCCAGGACGGCGACGTGGGCGTCACCCATGGCCACCAGGATCTGCTCGCCCGTCTCGGACCGCTCGACGCGTGCGGAGGGCTCCTCCTCCAGCATCCGCTGGATGGCGCTGCCCATCTTGTCCAGGTCAGCCTTGGTCTGAGGCTCGATTGCCACCTGCAGCGTCGGCACCGGGAAGCTGAGCTCAGGCAGCGTGTGGGCCTGGTCGCGGCCTGCCGTCAGCGTGTCGCCGGTGGCAGTGACCGTCAGCTTGGCCACGGCGCCGATCTCACCGGCGTGGAGCTGGCCCACCGTCTCCTGGTCCTTGCCGTGCAGCAGCAGCAGCTGGCCAACGCGTTCGTCTTCGGAGCGGCTGGCGTTCCAGGCATGGGCCTGGCCCTGCAGCGTGCCCGAGAGAACGCGGAGGTAGGTCAGCCGCCCGACGAACGGGTCGGCGGTGGTCTTGAAGACGCGAGCGATCAGCGGGCCGTTGACGTCCGGCTTGAACCGGACCTCGTTGCCCTTGGCATCCCTGGCCACGATCTCGGGGCCGTCGGCGGGAGACGGTAGGTAGCGGACGATGGCGTCCGCCAGGGCCCGCACGCCGACGTCCTTGCCGGCGCTGCCCACCAGGACCGGGGCCACCACTGCCGTTCTGACGGCCTTCTGGACGCAAGCCTCCAGCTCGGCGTCCGAGATCTCCTCACCCTCGAGGTACTTGGTCATGATCTCGTCGTCGACCTCGGAGGCGGCCTCGATGAGCTGGTCGCGTCGAGCAGCCACTTCCCGCGTCAGGTTCTCCGGCACCGGGACTTCGACGTCCTTGCCGTCCTTGCTGTGGTAGGCCTTGCGGTGGACCAGATCGACGTAGCCGCTGAAGGAGTCGGCGGTGCCGATGGCGACCTGCAGCGGAGCCAGCTTCTGGCCGAACGTGGAGCGCAGGGCGTCCAGCGCGTTGCCCGGGTTGGCGTTCTCTCGATCGCACTTGTTTATGAGGAACAGGGCGGGCCGGTTGTCGGACCGAGCCAGCGCCACCGCAGTCTCGAGCCCCGCCTCCACGCCGCCCGTGGCGTCCATCACCAGCACGGCCGCGTCGGTGGCGGCGAAGCCCTCTACGACCTCTGCGGCGAAGTCGGCGTAGCCGGGCGTGTCGACTATCTGGATCCTGGTCCCCTCGTGGTCCAGGCTGGCGACAGCAAGCGTCAGCGACTGCTGCCGCTTCTGTTCTTCCGGCTCGAAGTCGAGACTGGCCGTCCCATCATCCACCCGGCCGAGGCGGGTGATAGCCAGGGCGTCGAAGAGAAGGCGCTCGGCCAGCGTCGTCTTGCCGGCACCGGCGTGGGCAGCCAGGACGACGCTGCGAAGGTGGGGGAGGTCGACACTCTTGGTTGTCATGGCTTCAAGCGATCCTCAGGGGTGGCGTGGGGGCGTCGTAATGGCGGTGCGCCGAGACACACACCGCAGTCCGGCCATGATAGCCCGGACGGGGGGCGAAGGGGCCGCCGCCATGGCGCTATACTCGGCCCGATGTCTGGGCATTCGAAATGGGCACAGATCAAGCGCCAGAAAGGCGCCAACGACGTCAAGCGCGGGGCCATGTTCACCAAGATGGGCCGCGAGATTGCCGTCGCAGCTCGAGCCGGCGGCGGCGACCCTGACGGGAACTTCCGCCTCCGCTTGGCGATCGAGCGTGCCCGGGCCGTCAACATGCCGGCCGACACCATCAAGCGGGCCATCGAGAAGGCGACCGGCGGTTCGGAAGCCGAGCAGTTCGAAGAGATCATCTACGAGGGCTACGGCCCCGGCGGCGTCGCTCTTCTGATCGAAATCGCCACGGACAATCGAAACCGAACCGCCGCCGACGTGCGGTCGATCCTGACCAAAGCCGGCGGCCAGCTGGCCGGCTCAGGCAGCGTGGCCTGGCAGTTCGAGCAGCGGGGCGTCATCACCCTGGCCCCCCAGGGCGACCCGGAACAGGTGGAGCTCGCGGCGATCGACGCCGGGGCGGACGACGTAGACGCAGAAGGCGACCAGGTGGAGGTCTACACCAGGCCTACCGAGCTGGAGGAGGTCCGGCGCAATCTGGAACATGCCGGCGTGGCCATCGAATCGGCTGATCTGACGATGATCGCCAAGAACACCGTCGAGCTGGACGAGGGCAAGGCCCGGCAGGCCCTGCGGCTTGTCGAGCAGCTCGAGGACCACGACGACGTGCAGCGCGTCACGGCCAACTTCGAGATCCCCGAGGCACTGCTGGCCGAGGTCGGCTGATGATCATCCTGGGGATCGACCCCGGGATCGCGATGCTGGGCTACGGCGTCGTCGAACGCACCGGTTCCCGCCTGCGGGCGATCGACTACGGGGTCTTCTCCACGCCTTCCAGCATGCCCCTGCCTGACCGGCTGGCCTCCATTCACGCTGCGCTGACCGACATCATTGCCCTGCACCGACCCGATCTCGTGGGCATCGAGCGAGTCTACTTCACGAAGAACGCCCAGACCGCCTTCGCCGTGGGGCAGGCCCGCGGGGTTGCTCTGCTTGCGGCCGCCCAGAGCCACCTGGAGGTCCGAGAGGCCACTCCCAACGAGGTCAAGGTGGCCGCGGCCGGGCACGGCGGGGCAGAAAAGGAACAAGTGCAACGGATGGTCCAGGCCATCCTGGGGCTGCCCGAACTGCCCGAGCCGGATGACGCGGCCGACGCCCTGGCGATCGCGATCTGTGTAGCCAACCGGGAAAGCTCGGCCGGCCGGAGGCGCGTTGGAGCGCTCGATCGCTCGGCCGTGACGCCCGGCCCCGATGCTCTGACCCCGTTCGAGAAGGCCGTCCGAGAAGCCCTCCGGGCGGAGCAGCTGGCGGCCCAACCGGGCGGCTCGCCGTCGCGCAAGGCCGCCTCGCAGGGGAGGGAAGTGAAGTGATCGCTTCGCTCGAGGGAACCGTTGGCGCCGTCTTCGCCGACTCGCTCATCGTGGAGGTGGGCGGGATCGGCTACCGGGTCTTCTGCGCCCCGGCCGTGCTCACGACCGCCAGGGCGGGGGAGCGGGTCAAGCTGTTCACCCACCACCTCGTCCGCGAAGACGCCCAGGCGCTGTACGGGTTCCGCACGCCCGAAGAGCTGGGCTTCTTCGGCCTGCTGCAGACGGTGACCGGGGTGGGCCCGAAGGTGTCCCTGGCCCTGGTCGGCTCGCGCCCTGTCGGGGATCTGCAGCTGGCGATCCTGTCGGACGATCTGGCCGTGCTGACTGCGGTCCCGGGCGTCGGCAAGAAGCTCGCGGCGCGGCTGGTCCTTGAGCTGAAGGAGAAGGTCGCCGAGGCCGGCGTGGCCACGGGCGCCCCCGCCGGGGCTCCGGCGGGCGAGCCCGAGGTCATGGCCGCCCTGCTGGCCCTTGGCTACTCGGCCGGCGAGGCGCGCACGGCCTCCCGTGAGGCGCTCGCGGACACGGGCGTTGGAGCCGGCCTGGAGGAGCGCGTGAAGGCCGCTCTGCGGACGCTGGTGAGGGGCTAGGGGTCACGCCGCCCTCACCCGAGCCGTCTCACCGCTGCGAGCCGCGCTGCTGGCAGCCGCGGCTCGCCCAGACAGAGGGTGGGGAGATGATCCCGTACGAGGGGTCGCGACAGCTCATCTCGCTGGATGCGCTGGTCGCCCTCAGCGACGAGATGACGGCGGCGTCGGCCACGTCTCGCGAGAGGCGCCCGGCCCGGCCGCGGACCGCTCTCGATCGTGAGGCCTGGGACCGCATGAGTCCCCTGGAGCGCGGCCTGGCGGCCGACCGCGAGGATCCAGGCTTCGACTATGCTGCCAACTGACGGCCGCTGAGTTGACCGGCTCAGGAGCGCAAACAGGGGCTAGAACACCCGTTCGATCTGGTACACTGCGCGCATGAGCGCGAGCGCCCTATGACCGACATCTCGCGAATACTGGCCGCCGACGCCCAGGACGAGGCCGAAGTCGCCGTCGATCGCTCGCTTCGCCCGCGAACGCTGAACGAATACGTCGGCCAGAGAGAGCTCAAGGCCAACCTTTCGATCCTGCTCGAGGCCGCGCGGCAGAGGGGCGACGCGGCCGATCACATCCTCCTGCACGGCCCGCCAGGACTGGGCAAGACCACCCTGGCCACGATCGTCGCCCGCGAGCTGGGGGCCAACATCCGCTATGCCAGCGGCCCGGCAATCGAGAGGGCAGGGGACCTTGCCGCCATCCTCACCTCACTCGACGAGCGGGACGTCCTCTTCATCGACGAGATCCACCGCCTCAATCGCGCCGTGGAGGAGATCCTTTACCCGGCCATGGAGGACTTCGCCCTGGACGTGATGATCGGCAAGGGGCCGTCGGCGCGCAGCCTGCGCCTCAGCCTCAAGCCCTTCACGATCGTCGGCGCCACCACCCGCGCGGGGCGCATCTCGAGCCCTCTGCGGGACCGCTTCGGGGCCACGTATCGCCTGGACTTCTATGATCTGGCGGATCTGACGTCCATCGTGGAGCGCTCGGCCAGGCTGCTGTCGGTGGATCTGAGCGCAGACGGCGCCACGGCCATCGCCCGGCGGGGGAGGGGCACGCCGCGCGTCGTCAACCGACTCCTGCGCCGCGTTCGCGACTACGCCCAGGTCAACGGCGACGGCCGCGTGGATGCGGCCACGGCGGACAAGGCCCTGGCCGCCCTCGAGATCGACGACGAAGGCCTTGACTCCACCGACCGGAAGCTGCTGGCCGCGATCGTCCAGAAGTTCGGCAGCGGGCCGGTGGGCATCCAGGCCCTGGCGGCCGTGCTCTCGGAGGAGGCGGAGACGGTCGAGGACGTCTACGAACCGTTCCTGCTCCGGCTGGGCTTTCTCGACCGGACGCCGCAGGGGCGCATCGCCACCGAGCTGGCACGGCAGCATCTGAGCCGCCTGGGCTACGAGATACCGCCGCCGCGGCGCGCGGACGCCGATCAGCCGGCCCTGTGGGAGTCGGGCGGTCCGGCAGCGGACTCGGGCAGCGCGCGATGACATCGGCCCTGGACGAGCGGCCCGTGGAATCCTCACCGGCCCGGTTCGAAGTGCTCGTGCCGCCGCCCGCCGACGGCTCCACCCAGGCTCGCCTGGGGCGGCTGGCGCTCAGCCACGGCGTGGTGGAGACCCCTCAGTTCATGCCCGTCGGGACCAACGCCACGGTCAAGGCCCTTTCGCCCGACGACCTGCGAGAGGCCGGCGCCACCATCATCCTGGCCAACACCTATCACCTCTACCTGCGCCCGGGGCACGAGCGGATCTCCCGCCTCGGGGGCCTGCACAGGTTCATGGCCTGGGATCGACCGGTCCTCACCGACTCGGGCGGTTTCCAGGTCGTCTCGCTGGGGGAGATGCGCAAGGTCGACGACCAGGGCGTGACCTTCCAGAGCCACCTCGACGGGTCCTATCACCGCTTCACTCCCGAGCTGTCCATCGCCGTGCAGGAGGCCCTCGGGGCCGACATCGCCGTCGCCTTCGACCAGCCGGTGCCCCCGGCGTCGTCGTCCCGGGCGGACGTCGCGGAGGCCGCCCGGCGCACGCATCTCTGGGCCGAGCGATCGCTGGCGGCCCACAAGCGGCCGAACCAGGCTCTGTTCGGCATCGTCCAGGGGGGTCTGGACCCCGAGCTCCGTGAGGAATCCGCCCGCTTTGTGGCCGGCCTGCCGTTCGACGGTATCTGCATCGGCGGCCTGGCCGGCGACGAGACCGCGGCCCAGCGCGGGGTGGCGCTGGACGTGGCCGTCCGCCTGCTGAGGGACGATCCGCGGCCACGCTACCTGATGGGGCTCGGCTCGCCCGCCGACCTGCTCGACGCCGTTCACCGGGGAGTGGATCTGTTCGATTCCGTCCTGCCGGCCCGCGTCGCCCGCAACGGCCAGCTGTGGACCCCGGAGGGCCGTATCAACATCCGCAACGCGCGCTACGCGGACGACGATCGGCCGGTCCAGGAGGGCTGCCGCTGCCTGCTTTGCCGCAACTTCTCGCGGGCCTATCTGGCCCATCTGTTCCGGGCTGAGGAGCTGCTCGCCTACCGCCTCGCAACTTGTCACAACATGACCTTCACCCTAGACTTCATGGCCGATATCCGGGCTTCTCTCCGCTCCGGCACCTTCTCTGCCTGCCTGTCCGAGCTGCGGGCCAGGGCCGCGGGCAAGGGGCGCGTAAGTGCGAGCTAAGCCCGAATGAAGAGCCCACCCGTAGCTTGTCGAACGCGGAGGCATACCAGATGGGGAGCCGCGACCGGCCGCACAGAGAAAGCAAGAAGAAGCCGAAGGACGCCGGCCAGAAGACCAAGATCCAGCCCATGCTGGAGCCTCCCGTCAACGTGGAGGTCTGGAAGCCAAAACGCAAGCCTCGAGACGAAGAGGAAGAGAGCTAACTCGCGGGCGGACGCCACCGGGGCAGGTGCTCGATGTCGACCGTCCGGTGCCCGACGGGCGGGCGACATCAAAGGAGCGAGGAACAGGTGGCGATGATCGAGCGAGGAAGCGAAGCCAAGGCTTCCGGCAACGGCGGCGCGGAGAAACCGGGTGAGCGTGCCCGGGCCGTGGACGCGGCAATCCTGGCGATAGAGAAGCAGTTCGGGCGCGGCTCGATAATGCGACTGGGTTCCTCGGAGCGCCAGGCGGTCGCCGTCATCCCCACGGGCTCCATCGCCCTCGACCTCGCCCTCGGGGTCGGCGGCGTCCCTCGCGGGCGCATGACCGAAGTCTTCGGCCCGGAGTCGTCGGGCAAGACCACCCTCTGCCAGCACATCCTGGCCGAAGCCCAGCGAAAGGGCGGCGTGGTGGCCTTCATCGACGTGGAGCACGCTCTCGATCCGGGCTACGCCCGTGCCTGCGGCCTCAACGTGGACGACCTTCTGGTCAGCCAGCCCGACACCGGCGAGGACGCCCTCCAGATCACGGAGACTCTGATCCGCTCCGGCGGCGTGGACGCGGTCGTCGTGGACTCGGTTGCGGCGCTCGTGCCCAAGGCCGAGATCGAGGGTGAGATCGGCGACTCCTTCGTGGGAATCCAGGCCCGGCTGATGAGCCAGGCCCTGCGCAAGCTTGCCGGCGCCGTCAATCGCTCCAACACCGCTCTCATCTTCACCAACCAGCTGCGGGAGAAGATCGGCGTCATGTTCGGCAACCCCGAGACGACGCCCGGCGGACGCGCCCTCAAGTTCTACGCCAGCGTCCGCCTGGACATCCGCCGCATCGAAACCATCAAGACCGGCACCGACCCGGTGGGCAATCGGGTCAAGGTCAAGGTCGTGAAGAACAAGGTCGCTCCGCCCTTCAAGGCGGCCGAGTTCGACATCATGTTTGGCCAGGGCATTTCCCGCGAGGGCGGCCTTCTGGACGTCGGCACACAGGTCGGCGTGGTCGCCAAGACCGGCGCCTGGTTCAACTTCGGCGACACCCGGCTGGGCCAGGGCCGAGAAGCGGCCAAGGATTTCCTCAAGGCCAACGCGGAGGTTTCCGCCCAGCTGGAGAAGCAGATCCGGGACAAGATGGCCGACATCGCCCTACCCGTTGAGGGGATCGAGGAGGCCGAGTAGGCCTCGATGGGCCGCCGCGGCCCCTCGAGACGGCGTGAGACGCCCCAGGAGGCCCGTCAGCGGCGCGGGCTTGTCGATGACCCCCAGACGGTCACCGACGCCGCCATACGCTTCCTGGAGGCGCGTCACCGCTCCGTGGCCGAGGTCAGGCGACGGCTGGCGATGGCCGGCTACCGGAGCGACCTGGTAGAGGCGGCCATTGCCCGGCTCACGGAGGTCGGGCTGCTGGACGATCTCGAGTTCGCCCGGACGTGGGTCCGCTCGCGCGACGCGTCACGGCCGCGGGGAGAGCAGGCCCTGCGTCGCGAGATGATGCTGAAGGGCATAGATCGGGGGGTCATCGCCGCGGTGCTGGAAGAGCGGAGCCACGGTGCCGACCATGACGGCGGCGCCTCTCCGGACCGCGCCGCGGCAGCGCACTTGCTGGAGCGGCGCCGGGCCGTCCTGAGCCGCGTAGCCGATCCAGCCCAGCGTCGCCGACGCGCTTACGCGCTCCTGGCGCGCAATGGCTTCGACCCCGAGGTCTGCGCCGAGGCCGCCCGCGCCTTCGCCGGCCAGGAGTAGCAGACCGGGCCCGCAAACGGCCCGGCGGAACGGCGCTGGTGCGGCGGCCCATTTCCCGTGCCGGCCGTCTTCTCGGCAGAAACTCGCTCCGATCCCGCTCCGGGAGGTGACCGATTTCGCGTCCCGCCGTAGACTACGCGCGAGACGAACACGCGCCGCCTGTCTGGAGCCCAAATGGCGGCGTCAGCTCGAATCATCGACCAACAGCAGCCGCCCACGGCCTCACGGGTAGAGACCGCCAAGCGGCCGCTCCGAACGTTTCCAGGTACCTCCGGTCTCTGGACCGGGTGGGAGGCAAGTTCATATGGATCTCGCCCTTGTGGCCACTCTGTCCGTGGTCGCCCTCGGCGCGGGCGGGTTGCTCGGTTTCCTGGCGCGCGGTTTCGTCGCAAGTCAGGCTGTGAAGAGCGCCCAGGACAAGGCCGCCCGTATCGTGGCGGAAGCTCGCGCTCAGCAGAAGGAACTCATCCTCGAAGCTAAAGACGAGAAGCTGCGCCTGGCCCGCGAGGCCGAGGACGAGGCTCGCTCCAGACGCAATGAGCTGTCCGGCCTCGAAGCGCGCCTGCTGGCCCGAGACGAGCAGCTGGACATGCGCTCCGACATGGTCGAGCAGCGCGACCGCAAGTTGCTCGACCGCGAGCGCGAGCTCGAGAAGAGCCGCCAGGAGCTCGCTCAGTCTCAGCAGGAGCACATCGAAGCCCTGGAGCGCGTGTCGAGCCTCAGCGCAGCCGACGCCAAGGTCCAGCTGATCGAAGCCGTGCGCGAGGATGCCGAGCGCGACGCGGTCCGCCTGGCCAAGTCGATCGAGAAGGCCGCCCGGGAAGAAGCGGATGATCGGGCGCGTGAGATCGTCCTGACGACGATGCAGCGCATCGCCGCCGACCAGGTCTCAGAGCACACCGTCAGCGCCATTCACCTCCCCAACGAGGAGATGAAGGGCCGCATCATCGGCCGCGAGGGCCGCAACATCCGCGCTCTCGAGCAGGCCACCGGAGTGGACCTGATCATCGACGACACACCGGAGACGGTGGTCATCAGCGCCTTCGATCCGGTCCGGCGCGAGATCGCCCGCCTTGCCCTGACGAAGCTCATGGCCGACGGGCGCATCCACCCCGGGCGCATCGAGGACGTCGTGGCCAAGGCCCGGAACGAGGTCGACGTGACCATGCGCCAGGCCGGCGAGCAGGCCATCTACGACGCCGGGATCCCCGCTCTGCCCGCGGAGATCGTCAGGCTCCTGGGCCGCCTCAAGTACCGCACCAGCTACGGTCAGAACGTCCTGACCCACTCGGTCGAAACCAGCCGCCTGGCGGCCATGATCGCCTCCGAGCTGGGGCTGGACGTGCAGGCGGCCAAGGTAGCCGGTCTTCTGCACGACCTGGGCAAGGCCGTCGACCACGAGGTCGAAGGGCCCCACGCTCAGATCGGGGCCAGCATCGCCCAGCGCCACAACCTGTCCCCGGGAGTTGTCAACGCCATCGCCGCCCACCACCAGGAGGTCGATGCCACCTCGCCCGAGGCCCCGGTCGTCCTCGTGGCAGACGCCATAAGCGCCTCCCGGCCGGGCGCCCGCGGCGAGTCGATGGAGACCTACGTCCGGCGCCTCGAAGATCTGCAGGCCATCGCCGAGAGCTTCGAGGGTGTGGAGAAGAGCTTCGCCGTCCAGGCCGGCCGCGAGGTCCGGATCCTGGTCAGGCCCGAGCAGGTGGACGACGTCACAGCTACCCGCCTGGCTCGCGAGGTGGTGAAGAAGATCGAGGCCAGCCTTACCTACCCGGGCCAGATCAAGGTGACGGTCATCCGCGAGACGCGGGCCGTCGAGTACGCGAAGTAGGCCGGCGTGACAGCGCCAGCGAGCCCGCCCCAGACCGAGTCTGGGCGGCGCGCCTGCCGCATCCTCATGATCGGCGACCTTATCGGCAAGCCGGGCCGCCACGCGGTGGAGGCCCTGCTGCCGGACCTGCGGCGAGAGCTTGACGTTCATCTCGTCACGGCCAACGGCGAGAACGTGGCCGGCGGGATGGGCCTGACCGCCTCGCTGGCGGAGGCGATGTTCAAGGCCGGCATCGACGTCATCACCTCGGGCAACCACATCTGGGACAAGCGCGAGATGTACGAGACGATCGAGCATGAGGAACGGATCCTGCGGCCGCAGAACTACGGCTCGGACGGGGTCCCCGGGCGCGGCTGGGGCATCTTCCACGCCTCCGACGGAACCGAAGTGGCGGTCCTCAACTTCCAGGGCCGGACCTACATGACCCCGATCGAAAACCCGTTCACCGAGTTCGACCGCCTGCTCGACCAGGCTTCCGAACCGCTGCCGGCGGTCCGGGTGGTGGACTTCCACTGCGAGCTGACCTCGGAGAAGGTGGCCTTCGGCATCTACCTTGACGGCCGCGTCAGCGCGGTCGTGGGAACCCACACTCACGTCGCCACGGCCGACGAGCGGGTGATGCCCAAAGGCACGGCCTATGTCTCCGACCTGGGCATGTGCGGGCCGGTTCACAGCGTCATCGGCTTCGACCCGGCCACGGTCATACCCCGCTTCCTGACCGGCCTGCCCACTCGTTTCGAGGTCGGGACGGGGCCGGTGGTACTCAACGCCTGCCAGATCGACGTCGATCCCGCCACCGGGCGGGCCATCTCGATCGAGCGCATCCAGCGCCTAGTCGAGGTCTAGCGTGGCCGGGCTCCCCTCGGCGTACCAACGCCGCAGGGCGGGTAATCCCGCCGGAGAGCGCGTCGTGCCGCCCCATCCGTCGCGGGTCGATCTCCACACTCACAGCAACCGTTCCGACGGCGTCCTCGCCCCGGCCGAGCTCGTTCGGGCCGCCGCCGCGGCCGGCGTGCGGGTCCTGGCCCTGGCCGATCACGACACCCTGGCCGGGGTTCGGGAGCTTGTAGCCGCGGACCGGCCGCCACTCCCCCTGGAGCTGCTGCCGGCCGTCGAGATCAACAGTGTGGCCAGCGGCATACCGGACCTGTGGGAGGGCGAGCTGCACATCCTGGGCCTCGGTGTTGACCCGGCCCATGAGCCCTTTGAGGCTACCCTCGAGCGCCAGCGCACCTTCCGAGCGTCGCGCTTCCACGAGATCATCGCCCGGCTGCGCGAGCTGGGCTATCCGATCGAGGCCCAGGCCAATGAGCTTCTGGCGGGAGCCGGGGCGGCTTCCGGCGCCTCCCTGGGCCGGCCGCAGGCAGCCCGCTGCCTGGTGGCCGCCGGCCATGTCGAGAGCGTCGAGCAGGCGATGCGCCAACTTCTGGGCCGCGGCTGCCCGGCCTACGTCCCGCGTCAGGGACTGGGCCCCTTCGAGGCCATCGCCGCCATCCTGGCCGCTGGGGGAGTGCCCGTCCTGGCCCATTTCGCCGACGCTCCGGGGCGGCGCGACCTGATCGGGGAGCTTGTCGCGGCCGGGCTGGCGGGCCTGGAGGTCCACTACCGCCACTTCGACGTCGCGACGGTGGCCGGAGCCGCGGCCGTGGCCTCGGAGATGGGCCTGCTGGCCACGGGCGGCAGCGACTACCACGGCGACGGTGAAACCTACGCCCAGGTCTACGCCCAGCTGTACGTGCCGGACGAGGACGCACTGGCCCTGTACGCTCGCCTGGGCCGTCCGCTCCCCGCCCTGGGTGTGAGCGCTGCGCCGTGACCGCCCTCGACGCCCGCCTGGCCGAGTTCGCGCCCGACCCCGCGGTCATGCCCGCCTTCTGGATCTGGACCCTGGGCTGCCAGATGAACCAGAGCGACTCCGAAGAGATGGCCGGCCAGCTTCTGGCGGCGGGCTGCCGCCGCGCTGCCTCCATGGAGGACGCCGAGCTGGTCGTCATCAACACCTGCGCCGTGCGAGAGCACGCCGAGGCGCGCGTCATAGGCCGCCAGGGGCGCCTGGCGGAGCTCAAGCGCCAGCGGCCCGGGATGCATGTCGTCCTCACCGGCTGCGCCGTCCGAGAGTCGGAGAGGGCAGGCCTCCGCCGCCGCTTCCCGGCAGTCGACGTCTTCCTGCGGCCCGACGAGGAGCCCGAGCTGGCCCTCCGCCTGGGGCTCGTCTCCGCCCAGGCCCCGATCGGCCTCCAGGCGGCCGCCACGGCCGCCACCACGACCCTGCACGGCCGGCCGGTCAGCGCCGCCGACAACCTGGCCGCCAGCAGGGCCACCGCCCTGAACGAAGACCGCGTCGCCCGTTCGTCGCGCTCGTCCGCCTGGCTGCCTATCGTCTACGGCTGCGACAAGACCTGCACGTACTGCATCGTCCCGTTCGCCCGCGGACCGGAGCGCAGCCGGCCCTTCGACGACATCCTGGCCGAGGCTCAAGCCGTCGCCGCCGGCGGCTACCGGGAGCTGACTCTCCTGGGCCAGAACGTCAACAGCTACGGCCACGACTTGCCGGCGGAGAACCGTTTCGGGCACATCTCCACCGAACGGCCGGCCGGTCTCAAGCTCGACCTCCGGGCCCGGCCGGACCTGGCCGAGCTGCTGCGCTCCATCCACGGGATCCGCGGGCCGGACGGAAGCCCGGCCATCCCCCGCCTGCGCTTCATCACCTCCCACCCCTGGGACCTCTCCGACAGGCTGATCGAGGCCATGGCCGAATGTTCCAGCGTCTGCCGGCACATGCACCTGCCGGTCCAGTCCGGCGACGACGAGATGCTGCAGCGCATGGGCCGCCAGTACACCATCGCCCACTACGTTGAGCGGCTGTCGCGCCTGCGGGCGGCCGTGCCGGATCTGACGGTCTCGACCGACGTCATCGTCGGCTTCTGCGGCGAGACCGCGGAACAGTTCCAGGCCACGCTGGAGCTGATGCGGGACCTGCGGTTCGACACCGTCTACGCCGCGGCCTACTCACCGCGACCCGGGACGCCCGCCCTGCACATGGCCGACGACGTGCCCCCGGGCGTCAAGCGCCGCAGGCTCAACGACCTGCTGGCCGTCCAGCAGGCGATCGGCCACGAGCGCAACAGGGCCTGGTTGGGCCGGGACGTAGAGGTCCTGGTGGACCAGGTCACTCCCCGCAAGAGAGGGCGTCCCTCCCCGGAGGACGGCGACGAGCCGGCCGACGCATCCCTGGGCGTGCCCAGCCTCTACGGCGCGGCGGGTGAGGGGAGCGTGGCCCTGGCCGGCCGTACGCGCCACAACAAGCTGATCCACTTCTCCGGCGATCCCGGTCTCGTGGGGCGGCTGGTGAAGGTCCGCATCGACCACGCCGGGCCCTTCGCCCTGCGCGGCCGGGCGCTAGCGGGGGAGGGCTAGGAGCCATGCAATTCGAGCGTCCGCCGCTGATCGTCCTGGCCGGCGCCACTGCCACCGGCAAGACGGCTCTCTCGCTGGCTTTGGCCGAGGAGCTGCGGGCTGCGGGCACCCCCGTGGAGATCGTCTCGGCCGATTCCCGCCAGGTCTACCGGGGCATGGACATCGGCACGGCCAAGGCCACCCCGGAAGAGCGAGGCCGCGTGCCGCACCACTGCCTGGACCTGGTGGACCCCGATCAGCCGTTCGGCGTCTCGGATTTCTGCGCCGCCGCGGACGACGCCCTGACCAGCATCGCCGCCCGTGACGGAGTGTCGCTGCTCGTCGGTGGGACGGGCTTCTACCTGCGGGCCGTGGCCCGGGGCCTGGCTCTGGACGAACTGCCCTGGGACAAGGCGGTGCGGGCCGACGTCGAGGCCCGGCTGGCGGCAGAAGGCCTGCCGGCTCTCGTGGCCGAGTTGCGTTCCCTCGCCCCCACCCGTGCCGCCGAGGTGGACCTGCGCAACCCCAGGCGCGTCGTGCGAGCGCTGGAGATCGCGCGCTTGCAGGGGGACAGGCCGCTCCCCGAGCCGCGCGGGTACGGGCGGCCGGTGCTGTGGCTTGGTTTGCAGGTGCAACCGGGCGCGCTTCGGGACCGCATCCACGCCCGTGCCCGGGCCCAGTTCGAGGCCGGCCTCGTCGAGGAGACGCGCGCCCTGGCCGCCCGCTTCGACACCTCGGCCGCCAGCTTCTCCGGCATCGGCTACGCCGAGGCCCTGGCCGTCATCGACGGCCGGTTTACCCAGGACCAGGCGATCGCCGAAGACGCCCGCCGCAACGTTCTCTTTGCCCGCCGCCAGCGCACCTGGTTCCGCCGCGAGCCGGGCATTCAATGGCTGGAGGCGACGCGCCAGTGGCCTCTGGGCCCGGCCGCCCAGGCTGTTCGAGCCTACCTGTCCTCCGCGGGCTGAGGGCCCCAGCCTGCCGTTCGGCTATCCTGCGGGCGTATGCCCAAGGACATGATCGACCTCACAGCGCCCGTGGAACGGGCCTTCCTGGTAGCCGTCGACACCGGCGAGGATCCGGGCTGGACGGCCGAGGAGTCGGTCCAGGAGCTGGCCAGCCTGGCCGATACCGCCGGGGCCGAGATCGTGGGCGCCGAGTGGCAGAACCGCCGCCATGTCGACCCCCACTACTACGTCGGCAAGGGCAAGGTCGACGAGTTGGTCGCGGCCAGGGCCGAGACCGGCTATACGGTCCTGATCGCCGACGACGAGTTGTCGCCGTCCCAGCAGCGAGCCCTCGAGGAGGCAGTCAAGACCAAGGTCATCGACCGCTCCCGCCTGATCCTGGACATCTTCGCCCTGCATGCCCAAACGCACGAAGGCCGTCTCCAGGTTGAGCTGGCACAGCTCGAGTACCAGCTGCCGCGCTTGACCCGGCTGTGGACGCACCTGTCGCGGACCGGCGGCGGCATCGGCACCCGGGGCCCGGGCGAATCCCAGCTGGAAACGGACCGGCGCATCATTCGCGAGCGGATCAAGAGGCTGAAGGAGCGAGTAGCCCAGGTCGCCGAGCAGCGGCGCACCGCGACCCGCGCCCGCGACCGGCGGCTCATGCCGACGGTGGCCATCGTGGGCTACACCAACGCCGGCAAGTCCACTCTCCTGAACTCGCTGGTCGGCCAGGAGGTCGTCCGAGCCGAGGATCGCCTGTTCGCCACCCTCGACCCCACCTCGCGTCAGGTCAAGCTGGGCGAAGGCCAGGCGGCGATCGTGACCGACACAGTGGGGTTCATCCACAAGCTTCCCCACCAGCTCGTGGACGCCTTCAGGGCCACCCTGGAGGAGGTCACGCGAGCGGACGTCCTGCTCGAGATCGTGGATGCCTCGGACCCTCACTTTGCCGAGCATCGAGCCACCATCCAGACCGTCCTGGACGAGCTGGGCGCGGGCGACAAGCCTCGTCTGCTGGCCTTCAACAAGGCCGACCTCCTGGAGGCGTCGGCCCGCAACCCGGCCACGCCGGGCCCGGCAATCGCCGGCACGGTGCTCATCTCCGCCCTGACCGGTTACGGGCTGGAGACTCTGCGGGCCGAGCTTTCGGCCCTGCTGGCCTCGCTGTGGGTCGAGGTCGACGTGGCCATCCCGTACCGCGCCGGCGAGCTGATCGCTCGCGTGCGCGAGCGTGGAACGGTGGATCTCAGCTACCGGGCCGCGGACGTTCGAGTGAAAGGCAGGGTCAGCCCGCCACTGGCTGGAGAGCTCGAGGCTGCCGCCATCAGGTACCGCCAGTCGCTCCGTCAGGGAGAGGGATAGGGCACCCATACAGAACTGGCGTTCTCGCCTGCGGCCCGCGCGTCCCCGTCGCCCCCTGCCCATGTGAGCAGGTGGTGGATAAGTCCTGGATTCGGCTTTCCGGTCGCCGAAAGTGGTGGATAAACCCCTTCACCGGGCAGCCGCCGGACCGTATCTTCTGTCTTGCCCGGAGGGGCCAGCGAGATCGGACACCGACTCAGCGGTCACCTCGGACAAAGCGCAACGGCCGCGTGAAGACATCCGGAGCCGCAAGGTTCCAGAAGTCGGATCGCAGTAGATGCGACAAGTCCGGAGTGGTAGAGGAGCCGGTGGCGGATCCGGCAGTGGCCGCAGCGCAGGCCACCGCACGCGAGGAGTCCTCGGACTGCTTGCAGCGGAGGCCAAAGCGGACGGTACACGCGGACTCGCATCGATCGAACAAGTTCCTCCGGGCGCTTCTTTGCGTCCGGGTGCCGCGCGCCTGCAAGCTGGCGCCCCGCGGCAGCAAGCTGGCGCCCCGCGCCAGCAGAGTAGGGGACCGAGGCGCTATTCTCCCGGCCGAGCCCTTCGCACCAAGGAAGTCGATGCCCGCCGCCAGGAAGCTGGCGCCTGCCGCAGGCAAGAGCGCCAGCAAGACGCAGCCCGCCAGACGCGCCTCGCACGGCGCAGAGCCCCGCATCTGGGTGATCGTTCCCACCTACAACGAGCGGGAGAACCTCGCCCCGATCAGCGAGGCCATCCTCGCAACGCTGCCCGCGGCGAACATCCTCATCGTCGACGACGCCTCGCCCGACGGCACGGGCCAGCTGGCGAACGAGCTGGCGGCTCGCAACCCTCGCATCGCGGTCCTGCATCGCCAGGCCAAGCAGGGCCTGGGCCGGGCCTACGTGGCCGCCTTCCACGATGTCCTGGATCGTGGGGCGGACCTGGTCGTCCACATGGACGCGGACTTCAGCCACCCCGTCCGCTACCTGCCCTCGCTCCTGGAGCCGATCCAGGCCGGCAGGGCGGACCTGGTGCTCGGGTCGCGCTACGTCAAGGGTGGCAGGATCCCCCGCTGGAACATCCTGCGCCAGGTCGTCAGCCGCGGCGGAAGCCTTTTCGCCGGCGTCGTGCTCCTCATGCCCTACCGCGACCTGACCGGCGGCTTCAAGGTCTTTCGTTCGGAAGTCCTGCGGGCGATCTCCATCGACCGGCTGCACGCTGGCGGCTATGCCTTCCAGATCGAGACGACATTCCTGTCGCGCCTTGCCGGGGCCCGAATCCTGGAGGTTCCGATCGCCTTCGAAGAACGCCGCGCGGGCCAGTCGAAGATGAGCACGGCCATCTTCATGGAAGCCTTCCGCCTGGTGTTGATCCTCCGGATCAAGAACCTCCGCCGCCGCCGCAAGGCGCTGCCGTCCGCTTCGTAGGCATTCGCACGTCCGTTCCCCCGCGTGCATGGGCTCGATCGGCGGACCGAGGGGAATGTGCACGGGCCGTGGAGATCGCCCCCGAATCGCCCGCCGGGTTCTGCAAAGCGTGGATAAGCCCCTAGGCGCGCCGCCCGGCCGCCGCTAGATTCGGTGTTGCCCGGAGGGGCCACGGAAACCGAACGAGTCGACCGATTCTCGGACCGGCCGAACGATGCGGAGCCGCGGTTCCTCCGGGCGTTGCATGCCCGACATGGTTCGCCACATGCGGCCCGCCGAGCCCGTCCCCGCCGGCGGGCCGCCGTATGTCTGGCTCGTCGTGCGTGCGGGCCAGGCCGAACCCGGTCTCCGCGTGGAAGGCGACGTCCGTCAGCGCCTGCTCCTGGATTCCGCCCGAATCCGGGAGCATTGCCCGGTTCATGACGGCGCAGAACTGCTCGTTGGCGGTCTCGTACTTGGCCACGGAGTAGGGGACCGTCAGCGCTACCGGGTGCAGCGGCTGCTCGTCGTCCGTGTAGTAGTCCGCGTCCCGGCCGAGCACTGCCTGTTCGGCCAGGTCCCGGTCAGAGGAGCCCATATCGAACGCGCGTTCGTGTCTTGGACCAACGCAACGATCGCCACCATGTCGAGCTCCGGCGCTCCAAACCCCGTCCGCTCGCAGCCGGCGTTCCTGTCGCAGCAGGCCCTCCAGAGGCACAAGCCGGCGCCGCGAGGGCCGCCGGCAGCACCGCCGCACCACGTTTCCGCCAGTTCGGGGCGCCATCATCCACGCCGATCCTGCCGCATCTGCCCGCCGGCATGTTCGACGAGCCGGCGAGGTTGCGCGGGGCCATTCTGCGGGTCGCACCCAGCCTTTCGGCCTTCCAGCCACTCCAACGACGGTCTGCAAGGCGGCCCTGGACCCTCCGGCAGCCTGCCAGGCCCGCGCACAACCGGTCACAG
>DAOUEA010000017.1:0-8517 GCA_034430475.1 Chloroflexota bacterium
CGCCCGTCTCGGAGAACCGCTGCGGCGGGACTCAGCCGCGGGTAGTGCATCGAACCCGTGGGCGTGAACTTCCCGCTGGTGGGGTCGTACAGCTCAGCGCTTGCCAGGGGCGTGCCTGCGGCATCGAGGCCGCCCAGGACCAGGACTCGCCCGTCGCCGAGGAGTACGGCCGCGTTCTCTGCCCGGGCCGAATGCATTGATCCGGTGGCTGTGAATGTGCCGCCACTCGGTTCGTAGAGTTCGGCGGATGCGAGAGGCTGGGCCATCGTTCGGTCGTTCCCGCCGGTAACCAGCACCCGGCCGTTTCGCAGCGCTGTTGCGGTCGCGCCCGTCGTGCGGATGGCCGTCAGGGCCCCCGTCTCGTCGAACGTTCCAGAGGCGGCGTCGTACAGCTCGGCCGATCCGTCACTGGTGCCGCACACGACCAGGACCTTGCCGTCCTGCAGCAGGGCGGCCGTGGGAGCATCTCGACCGGTCGCCATCGAGCCGGTGAGCGCGAATTGCCCTGGGCTCGGCGTCGCCACAACCGCAGGCGAAGGGCGCGAAGTTGAGGGACTGGCGATCGTGACCGTTGGAGTGGGCAGAGCCGCCGACGGAGCGATGGTGAGACCTGGCGCTCCACCGGCACAGCCCGCGACCGCCAGCGCCGCCATCGCGGCCATGGCGACACGACTCGGCCGGCGAGGCCGGGACCCCCATGGTTGTGCGACGGCTGGAGACGACATGGTCGCGGAATCATAGTGTGGGCACGCATGGGTTCGGACGTAGGCAACTCACGTACTCGGCGACCGCGGCGCGGCCTTCGAACCGCGACAGACATCTTGATCGTGCCCGCAGGCCGGTTCGCATTCGCGCCACGCTCCCCTACCAGTCTCCCGGCCGCGCTCCGGCCACTCCGTCCGCGGCCCGCTCCAGCGGCGAGCATCCATTGCCGGGGGCTGCTAGGGTGGAGCCGTGACAGGGTGTTCGAGCCGGGCGTGGCTCCCGGCGAGTCGGCCCCGGGCGCGACGGGGTCCGCGGCAACGATGAGTCAGCGCATCTCGACGAGCAGGGCGCGAATGCGCGTCATGCGCATACCCGCGTCTCAAGCCTCCAGGTTCTATGACTGGCTGCGCGGCAGCCCGGCCGGCTTGGGCGCCGTGGCGCTGGTCATCGGCCTCGGAGCGGGCGTGGGGGCGGTCGTCTTCCGCGAGCTGATCGCGCTGTTCACCCTGATCTTCACCGGGTCGCGGGACTACTCCGGGACGCCCGGGGCTGCCTACCCGCTGGCGCCGGCCCTGGGGCCGTGGTTCCTGATCCTGGTGCCCGTGGTCGGCGGCCTGCTGTACGGGCCGCTCATCGACCGTTTCGCCCGCGAGGCTCGAGGCCACGGCGTTCCGGAGGTGATGCTGGCCGTCACCACCGAGGGCGGCCGCATCCGCCCGCGGGTGGCGGTGGTGAAGTCGCTGGCCTCGGCCGTCTGCCTGGGCGCGGGGGGTTCCGTGGGCCGCGAGGGCCCCATCGTCCAGATCGGATCGGCCCTGGGCTCGGCGGCGGGCCAGCGGCTGCGGATGAGCGAGGCCAACCTTCGGCTGCTCGTCGCCTGCGGGGCGGCGGGCGGCATCAGCGCGACCTTCAACGCCCCGATCGCCGGCGTCTTCTTCGCCCTGGAGCTGATCCTGCGCGACTTCGAGGCTCGGTCGTTCGGCACCGTGGTCCTGGCCTCCGTCACGGCCGACATCGTCGGCCAGCATGCCTTCGGGAGCGGCGCCTTCCTCACCCTGCCGGCCTTCGCCATCACATCCATCTGGGAGTACCCGCTCTATGCGGCCCTGGGATTGCCGGCGGCCGTCGTCGGGGTGGGCTTCATCCGGGTCCTCTACGGCGCCGAGGACCTCGCCGATCGCGTCTGGAAGGGCCGCCCGGAGTGGCTCCGCCCGGCCGTGGGCGGGCTCCTGCTTGGGCTGCTGCTGCTGGCCCTGCCGCAGCTCTACGGGGTGGGGTATCCGCCCCTCGAGACCGCGGAGGTCGGCGGCTACGCGGTCGCCTTCCTGCTGGTTCTGCTCGTCGGCAAGCTGGTTGCCACCAGCTTGACCATCGCCATCGGTGGCTCGGGGGGCGTCTTCGCCCCGTCGCTGTTCATGGGGGCGATGCTCGGCAGCGCGTTCGGCCTGATCGCCAACGAGCTGTTCCCGGGTGTCGCCGGGCCCGCCGGGGCGTACGGGCTGGTGGGCATGGGGGCCGTCTTCGCCGCGGCCGCCCGCGCACCCATCACTTCGATCCTGATCATGTTCGAGCTGACCGGGGACTACCGCATCATCCTGCCCCTCATGCTGGCCGTGGCCCTTTCGACGGGCATCAGCTCGCTGCTCGTCCAGGACACCATCTACACCCTCAAGCTGCGTCGCCGGGGCGTCGAGGTGAGAAGCGGCCGCTCCGCCAACCTGATGGAACTGATCACCGTTGGCCAGGCCATGAGCCCCGTTCCGGAGGCTGTGCCCGAGTCCGAGACGCTCGGGGAGTTCGTGGCCCGGTTCGTCGCCGACGGCCGCCAGGCCCTGCCGGTCGCCGACTCGGCCGGCGCCTATCGCGGCGTGCTGACGATGCATCAGGTCGAAGAGAGCATGCGCGACAACGCCTTCGGGGCCACGGCCGGCAGCCTGGCCGAGAACCAGCCCACGCTCCGGGCTCAGCTTTCGCTCGAAGATGCCCTGACGACCCTCGTCCACCACGAATCTGCGGGCCTGCCGGTTGTGTCGGCGGACGGCAGGCACGTGCTCGGCTGGTTGACGCATCAGGACGTCGTGCAGGCCTACGTCCGTAGCCTGGGCCTGGAGGGTGGGCGCGTCCGGGGCGGGGCGGCCGACCGGGCCGAGACCCCAGTGGAGGCTGCCGGAGCGCCCGGCGGCAAGGCCCGGGCCCGGACCGGCGGGCAGGGGACGAGAGATAGGGGGGCGCTTCTCCTGGGCTACAGGGTCGTCGACCTGCAGCTGACGAGCGATGATGCACCCGTTGGGCGGCGCGTCGACGAGATCGACTGGCCGCCTCTGTCGCTCCCTATCGGGCTGCGGCGCGAGGGCGAGTCGCTCAGACCGATGCCCGAGACAGTCCTGCAGAAGGGAGATCGGCTGACCATCCTGGCGCCGGAGAGCCTGGCGGACCAGTACTGGGACGCGCTGGTCGCCCGCCTCGCCCGATCCCACGCTCGCCGCGAGAAGCGAACGGCCGATGGCGGCAGAACGCGACAGCGCGCGAAGAGGTCCGCCGGCGACCGCTGAAGCCCGTCGACCAGGACCGCCAGGGATCTGTTCCAGCTCGCGATTCGGCGCCCCGGGGAGCCGTGTAGCGCCGTAGGATGGCACCCAACCGGTGACGAGCAGCAGAGGATCGTCAGGCGATGAGCGCCCGCTCCACCAGGAAGTCCGTAACGCTCAAGTCGGCCCAGGCGGCCGCGATGGCCGAGGCGGCGGCGATGGCCGAGGCGGCCGACATGGCCGACGATTCCGCACAGGCTGACCCGGCGGAGGAGGGCCTGGCAACTGCCGCGAAGCCTGGGACGGCCCAGGACGCCGAGCCGGCTGAGGGCGGCGAGGCGGCTGAGGCGCAGGAGGCCCCGCGCTGGGCGGCGCCGGCCGTGCCCCCGCCTCCGACGGGCGCGGGCAAGCCCGCCCGGGGCTCGACAGGACGCACCCGTCGCGCAACGCCGCGCCGCGCCGCTGCCAAGGCCGACAAGGCCGCCGCCCCCGTCGCCGCCCCCGTGACCGCGCCGGCCCCGCCGGCAGTCGCGCCGACCGCCCCCCGCAAGCCCCTCCTGTCGCAGAAGTGGATCAACACCCTGGCCGTGACCGCGGTCATCGCCGCGGTGGTCCTGGGGGGCCTGGGCCTCGACGCCGTCCTGGCCGCCCCGAGCGTGGGTGAGGTCGATCTGGGCGACGGGGTGACCATGACGGCCGCGCCCGGCTGGATCGAGGATTCGGAGGCGACGGGATTCGGCGTCGAGCTTCAGAAGGGCTCCGTCACCCTCTGGGCGGGCGCCAAACGCTCGTCGGCCAGCCTCTCTGGGGTCCTCGAAGACGAGATGGACGGCCTGCGTTCTGCGGCCTCCGAGGTGGCCTTCGGCCCGGTCCAGTCGGGGTACATCGGCCGGCATGAGGCCAGGCTCGTGGTCTTCACCGCGATCCTCGACTGGGGCACGGCGGATGGCGAGATCGTCTGCCTGGGCGTCTCGGGCCGCGTGGTAGTGGTGGAGGTCTGGGCGCCTCAGGGTTACCTGGACGCCGCCGAAGACGACATCTCCGCGATGATCGAGAGCATCGAGGTGAGCAAGTGAGCGCCTCAGCCAGCCCCGCCCTCCCGGCCCGAGGAGCCCCTCGCTGGGGCCGCCAGGCTTCGTTCATCCGGCCCAGGGAGCCGGCCTTCTGGCTCTTTCTGATTCTGCTCTCCATCGGCGGCTACATCTTCGCCGAGAACCAGGCCTACTTCAGCGAGCTGCCGTCCGCCTTCATGCTGTCGTGGCTGCTGGTGATCCTCTACGCCCTGCCCGTATTCTGGCTCGTCAACCGGCTCGACCTCTTCGAGCGTGAGCCCAGGCTGGTGCTGCTGGCCGCCCTTCTATGGGGAGGGGTCATCGCCACCAGCCTGGCCGGCTATGCCAACGGCGCCTGGCTGTCGATCATGAGCAAGGTCGCGCCGCTCGATTTCACGGCCCAATGGGGCGCGGCCGTCGTCGCCCCGGGCGTCGAAGAGACGCTCAAGCTGATGGGGATCATCACTCTCTTCCTGATCGTTCCCGACGAATTCGACGGGGCGATGGACGGCTTCGTCTACGGGGCGATGATCGGCCTGGGGTTCACGGTCGTCGAGGACGTCTCGTACTTCATCAACGCCGCCGTGGCCTTCGGCACCGCCTCGGACCAGATCGGCCCGGTCATCGACATGTTCATCATCCGGGTGATCGCCGGCGGCCTGTACACCCACGTCCTATTCACCGGGGTGGCGGGCATCGGCTTCGCATACTTCGCCAAACACAGGCACGCCCCGGCCATCCGGCGCTGGATCGTGCTCGTGGGCTGCGTCGGCGCCGGGGTCGTGGCCCATGTGGTGTGGAACTCGCCCTGGATGCAGACCATCCTGGAGCTCGAGCCGGGCGCCACCGAGCCCAGTGCCTGGCAGTGGATCCAGTACGGCGTGGTCAAGGGCATGCCGTTCCTGATGCTGCTCGTCGTCCTGCTGCTCTTCGCCACCCGGAGTGAAGAGAGGAGCTTCCGGGCCATCATGGCCGGCGAGGCGGATTCGTCGGTCATCACCGAGTCGGAGATCAGGGCCCTCCGCAGCCTGCTGTCGCGAAGGTCGGCCAGGGCCGCGGCGGCGCGACTGCGCGGGCGCAGGGCCAGCCAGCTGACCGGCCAGCTGCAGGCCGCCCAGATCGACTACGCCCTGATCCGCAGCAGCCTGGAGTCCATGGCCGATCCAGCCCTTGACGCCCAGCGCCTCAGGATCCGGGAGCTGCGGCGGCAGATCGAGGCCTTGCCGGTCATCCAGGCGCCCGTACTCGTGCCGAAGCCGGCGCCCGGGGCTAAGCCCGCGCCCGGGACGAAGCCGGTGGCCGCTGCGGGGCCTCAGCGAGCGACGAAGGCCGGGGCAAAGGCGGCATCGGCCGGCGCCAGGGCCTCGGCGGCCGGCGCTGCCGCAGCTGGAGCTACCGCTGCGGGCCCAGCGGCCGGGGCCGCTGCCACACCTGCCGGGGCCGCTGCCACACCTGCCGGGGCCGCTGCCGCCCGCACCGGAGGAAGGCAGCCCGCAGCCAGGCGCCAGCCCAAGTCCGAGGCCAAGGCTCAGCCCAGGGCGGCGGCCAAGCGTGGCGCCGGAGCTCCCTCGCCGGCTCCGCCGTCGCCGACCACCGGCTGGTCGCCGACGCACCTGGTACCGCCGGGCGGTATGGCCGCCTGGAACGCGCCGGATCCCTCTCGCCAGCCCATCGTCAACCTGCCCGAGCGGCTCGAGCTGGTAGTCGAGGGGCGCGCCGGCGCCTGGGCGCACGTCCGGGCGGTCAACGGCTGGCGGGGTTGGGTCGACGGGCGACGCCTCCTGGAGAAGAGCTAGCGCGGGAGCGCCGCGGGAGATCTCGGAGCGTCCGGATCAGGCCACTAGCTCAGACAGCGATTCGTCCAGCTCGCCCACTCCGCGCAGCGGCAGGCCGGCCAGGAAGGGCAGGATCTGGTCGGGTCGCAGGATCGCGCAACCGGGCCTGGCGGCCTGGTCTCCGGACGTGGTCACGACCGCTGCGTAGACCTTGGCCACGAACTCGCTCTCGGCCGGCTCAGGCGCGAGCTGCATGGCAGCAGGGTCGCCGGCTCGCCAGCCCGGCATGTCGAACGGGATCCACTGCCCGTCGACCTGGAACTCGAAGTGGTCGCCGAAACGCCGCACGGCGGCGTCGCCGGGGATCTGGCGGGACACCGCGGCGCCGAAACGGCCGATGGCAACCTCCGGCCCGGCGTGCCCGTCGGCCCCAACGGAGCGAGGCAGCGCCTGGGACTCGGCCTCGGCCGCCACGGGTTGGACCTCCACGGTGTGCCCGGCCTCGACGGCCAGCGAGGCGGCCTCGGAGAGGCGGGCGCAGCCGGCTACTGCCAGACTGATGGGCAGGGTGGCGGTCATGGCAATCATCAGCGTCGCTCCCACGACACCGAGCGAGTGGCCGGCGATGGCGACGAGTGTCGAGGGGATGGGAGCGGCCAGCATGGAGACCGAGAACGCGGCCGCGATCAGGAGCCAGATCGCGCCGAGAATCGCCAGCTCAACTGCGCTGGTCCGGCGGACAGGGCACACGGCACCGAGGTTACCCTTCATCGTGCGACTATCCTGCGTCCACGGGGCGCTGGAGGCACTACGACCCCTATCCATGTGCCAGCATGCACCACCGCTCAAGGGCGGTGCAGCCGCGCAACCCTGGGAGGTACTCTGAACGTATCTGCAAACCGGCCGTGGCGCCGTCGGAGGTGGCGTTGAGGTGCGGTCTGGTGGGCTCCTGGGAGACCAGAACAGCTCTTCGCAGCCCATGCGCGAGGCAGACGAGGGCATCTTGGCCGAGCCGGGCCATCCTTCACAGGACGCCCGTACCATTGCCCGGCACCCCCTTGGGTCCCATTGTCCGAGGGGTGGCGGACGCTCCCGTCCGGCGGAGGTAGACAGATATTGTGAGACGGCACCACCACGTGCTCCACGTCCCGTCGGGGAGCCCGTCCCCCAGCCCGCACCAGGCGCGGGGGCAACTCTAGCCATGTTCGACAAGCACCGTCGAGGTGGCAGCGAAGGTAAGCCCCAGGGACAGCCGGAGTCCCCCGCCGAGGGGTCCCCGCCCGAGAACGTCGACAGCGTCGCCGCACCCACCTACAAGCCCGTCGACGAATCGCTCCTGCCGCGCTGGCGCCGGCCGTCGTTGCAGCAGGCTCGCAAGACAGATCCGCTCCGCAACGTCAAGGAGGCCCAGTCGCTCAGCTTCGAGGCAGCAGGCGTGCAGCCCCTCGGCGAGTACGAGCGACGGCGCATCCGATACCGGCTCGTCCGCCTCCTCGACAGCCCCGATGAAGTCCGGGCGACGGAGATCGGCCTGGTCGATCGCGGCGACGAGGTTCAGCTCCTGGAGCGCTACGGTGTCTACTGGCGCGTCCTGTGCCCGGATGGGCGACAGGGCTGGGTCCACCGGATGACCCTGGCCGATCCCCCTGAGCCTCGCCAGGACGAGGCAGGCCCCGGTGGGCCGGAATCTCAGCAGCAAGAGGGGGAGGGCGAGCCGGGCGAGGCCTCTGCCGCAATGGGGGATGCGGACGCGGATGGGCTGCTCGAGGCCTACATGCGAGCCAAGTCCGATGTGCTCGAGGAATCGCCGGAGCCGCCGGAGCCGCCGGCCGAGCCCCAGGCCAAGCTCGAGCCCCCTGCCTGGGCGCGCCGCAAGAAGGGCCAGCCAGAACCCGAACCGGCCGCCAAGCCCGAAGCTGCCACCAAGCCAGAGCCGCCGGCCAGGACCAAGGGGTCCAAGACCAAGGCTCCTGTCGAGAAGCCCGCGGCGCCCGAGCCCGAAGCCGAAGCCGAAGCCGAACCCGAGCCCGAACCGCCCGCCGAAGCCGAACCCGCTGCTGCCAAGCGCGAGCCTGAGACTGCGGCCGCCGAGGCCACCGAGGAGCCCGAAGCGCCCGCGGCGCCCGAGCCCGAAGCCGAAGCCGAGCCCGCGGAAGCCCAGGCGGAGCCCGAAGCTCCCGCGGCGCCCGAGCCCGAAGCCGAGCCCGCGGAAGCCCAGGCGGAGCCCGAAGCGCCCGCGGCGCCCGAGCCCGAAGCCGAGGCCGAGCCCGAGCCCGAGGCAGCCGCCGAAGCCGAACCCGCGGAAGCCCAGGCGGAGCCCGAAGCGCCCGCCGAAGCCGAACCCGCGGCCGCCGCCGATGCCGGCGAGCCGGTCGCGTCCGAGGCGCCCGAGGAGCGGCCCGAGGCCGACGTCGCGGCAGCATCTGCCGTGCCGGCGGAGGATGCCCCTGCGGCCAC
>DAOUEA010000018.1:0-61717 GCA_034430475.1 Chloroflexota bacterium
GGCCAGGCTGGCTGCGGTCCGAAGGGCTCGAGCTGTCATCTGCGATCGCGTGATCCAGGCGGCGTCTTTGTTAGGGCAACGGTAAGGCCCAACCGCCCGCCCCGGCCCCATCCGCAGCTCCGGGGCGGGCATCGCCAGGTGGTACCAGACCCTGGTGCAGCTGATGTACCGGTTGACCTGACCGGACGGGTGGGAGCAGCGAGGGGGCGCGGTGCGCCGACGCACCGGTCGAACCTCGCCGGCGGCCGAGCGCGGCGGGACTCGGAGGTGGGTTTGGGGTGGCCCACGGGGATCGAACCCGTAACCTGCGGATCCACAGTCCGCTGCTCTGCCGATTGAGCTAGGGCCACCATCGCCGCGCCAGGCGGGAACCGCCACGGGGCGACGCGGAGTATAGCCCGAGGCGCCGCCCCGCGCCGTGGCTCGCGCGTGCAGGCGTCCCTGGGCACGCCCTGGTGCGTCCGCGCACCGCGCCCCCTCGCTGCTCCCACCCATCCGGTCAGGTCAACCGGTACATCAGCTGCATCAGGGTCTGGTACCACCTGGCGATGCCCGCCCCGGACCTGCGGGTGGGGCCGGGGCGGGCGGTTGGGCCTTACCGTTGCCCTAACAAAGACGCCGCCTGGATCACGCGATCGCAGATGACAGCTCGAGCCCTTCGGACCGCAGCCAGCCTGGCCCCGACGCGATTGGTTCGTGCCGCCGGCCTGGCCTTCTCGCTGGCTGCCGTCATGACGGCCGCCTCGGCGGCGCCGGCTCTCGCCTGGGACGCCGAGAGCTTCAGTACCCAGGACGAGCAGCTCCTCTTCACCCTGACCAACCAGGATCGCGCCTCGGCCGGCCTCAACGCCCTGGCCGCCGACTCGTATCTCCACAACAAGGCCGAGTGGCGTGCCAAGGACATGGCCGATCGCGACTACTTCGACCACAAGATCCCGCCCGACGACAAGCTCGTCTTCTACTACATGTCGAAGGACGGCTACTGCTTCAAGGTGGCCGGCGAGAACATCGGCCTCTCGACCTACTCCGACGCCGAGGCCACCAGCCGCATCGAAAAGGCCTTCATGAGTTCGGCCAGCCACCGGGCCAACATCCTGGGCGACTGGGTGAGGATGGGGATCGGTGCCTACAAGGCGGCGGACGGGCGCAAGCTGTATACGGTCCTGTTCTCGGTTCCGTGCGGCGCGAAGGCGACCCCCAAGCCTGCCGCCAAGCCGACGCCCACGCCCACCCCGGCCGAACCGACGCCGACCCCGTTGCCTGTCGGCACGCCGGCGGTCCTGCCTTCGCTTCCGTCGGCTCCCACTGTTGAGCCGTCGCCTGTCGAGCCGCCGGCTGTAGATGCCGCGCCTGAGGTGCAGCCGGCCAGCCTGAGGGTGCGCGAGAAGGCCGGCGAGGAATCCGGCCAGGGTCCGCTCGAGGGCCTGTTCCGGCTGCTGTTCGGCGGCATCTTCCCCTAGTCTCGCCGTGCCAAGCCGCCCTACACTGCGCTCGTGCCTTCAGTACAGCCAGCCGCGCCCAAGCTCCAGGTCTCTCTCGCGGGTGCGCCTGCGCGTCGCCCCCACGACGGCCCAATCCTCGAAGCGCGTGACCTGACGAAGCGCTACACGCTCGGCAACCGCAGAGTTGAGGCCGTCAACGGGGTCTCACTCAGCGTCCACCGCGGCGAGTTCGTGGCCATCATGGGCCCATCCGGCTCGGGGAAGAGCACGCTGCTGCTGCTGCTGGGCGGACTGGACCGGCCGACGGCTGGCGAGGTCATTCTCGACGGCGAGGCGGTCAGCCGCCTCAACGATCGAGAGACGACCATCCTGCGCCGGGAGAAGACCGGCTTCGTCTTCCAGTTCTTCAACCTGATCCCTCTCCTCGACGTCTACGAGAACGTCGCCCTGCCGTTCACCATCGCCGGCGTCGACCCCCGGCGGGGCGAGGCCGCCGCCAGCATCCAGGACGTGCTCGGGCGAGTCGACCTGGTAGGCCGAGAGCGCAACCGGCCCGATCAGCTCTCCGCGGGCGAACAGCAGCGGGTCGCCCTGGCCCGGGCCCTTGTCACACGGCCTGCGATCCTGCTGGCCGATGAGCCGACCGGCAACCTCGACTACGCGACCGGCGGCGAGATCCTCGACGAGTTGTGGCGCTCGTGCGACGAGCTGGGCCAGACCATCGTCCTGGTCAGCCACGATGCACGGGCCGCGGCCTACGCCGACAGAGTGCTGGTGCTGGGCGATGGCCGGATCTGCGACGAGATCAAGCTCGGGCGAAACGCCGATCACGACGCCCGCCCGCTGATCGCGCGGCTGGCTCAGCTGGGCCTCTAGGCCGTGCGGCGCCTCTCGTCGCTGGCCTGGCGCAGCCTTCGGGCCCGCCCGCTGCGCAGCTTCCTGACCGTGGCCGGAGTGGCCGTCGGAGTGGCTGTGCTCTTCGCCTCGCTATCCGCCGGAGCCGCGATGGACGCCGCCGTGGAGCGGGCCGCGGCGGACGAGATGGGCCGCGCGGCTCTGCGGGTGGAAGCCCTGGAGGAGCGCGGGCTGGGTCCCGAGACGCGGGACATCGTCGCCGCCACGCCGGGCGTGGCCGTGGCCGCCCCGGCCCTGGAGCGGCGGACGTACCTCGCGGCCGGCCTGGAGGTGGCGCCGTCCGACGCGCTCCCGGCGCCGGTCACCGTGCTGGGCATCGATCCCATAGCCGAGCCACGGCTCCACGACATGCCGCTCTCCAGCGGGCGGCTGCTTCTCGTCGCAGACACGCGTAGCGCCCTCGTGACCAGCGCCCTGGCCGACGCCGAAGGGCTGCGACTCGGCGACACGCTGACCCTCAACGGCGCCGCCGCACCCGGCCCGCAGGACTTCACGATCGTGGGCATCCTCTCCGGGGAGGGCTACCTGCCGCGAGCCGGAGGACGGCTGGTGATCGTTCCGCTGGCGGAGGCCCAGGCGCTCTTCGATACCGGCGGGGTGACGCGCCTGGATCTGGGTCTGAGGGCCGGGGTCGCCACGAGCGACGTAATCGCCGAGCTCGAGGCCAGCATCGACACCGAGCCCTACCTGCTGGCGGTGGCGGCCGACACAACCGCGTCGCTGCGCCGGGGCACGGCCGATCTGCAGGCGACCCTGCTGCTGGTGGCAGCCGTAGTGCTGTTCGCCGGCGCGTTCTTGATCTTCAACACCCTGTCCATGACCGTTGCGGAGCGGACGCGAGAGGTCGGCCTGCTGCGGGCGGCCGGCACGACCCGGCCCCAGGTGATGATGCTGATGCTGCTCCAGGCGCTGGCCCTGGGGGCAGCGGGCTCGCTGGCCGGAATAGCCGTGGGCGCCGGTGCAGCGGCCCTGACCCTGGGCTGGGTCGGCTCGACCGGGTCGGTCGCGTTCGGCGGCCCGGACCTCAGCCCGGCGCCCATCCTGCTGACCCTGGCGATCGGGATACTCGTCACTCTCGCGGCCTCGCTCGAGCCGGCCTGGAGGGCCAGCAGGATCACCCCGATCGACGCCCTGCGGCCCGGTCCGGCGACGTCGGCTGCGGGAGTCGCCCGGCTGCGCTGGCTGGTTCTGGTGTTCGGCGTCGTGGCCATGGCTGCCTTCGCCGTGTGGCCTCGCGGGGCCGGCGGGTCGACGGGCCCCGGCACGGGCGCCGCCGTCGGCTCCGGACTGTGGGGCCCGCTGGTGGTCTACGGTCTGCTCCTGGCCGCCGTCCTGATCGTGCCTCGTCTGCTGGGGCCCCTGCTGCGAGTGGCCGCTATGCCGTTCGGCATGTTCCGCAGCCAGGTTCGGCTGGCTCGCAGCTCGCTGGCGCGCGACACCAGCCGCACCGCCCTGACCGCCGGGGCGCTGGTGATCGGGCTGGCCATGGTCGTGGCCCTCGGCACCGCGGCCCAGAACGTTCGCCGTATCGGGCAAGGCTGGCTGGCCGAGACGATCCCGGGATCCGAGCTGCTGATCTCGATTCGGCCGGTGGCAATCGACGGCGAGATCCGTGACGAGATCGCGGCCATGCCGGGCGTCAAGTCGGTTTCGCCGATCGGCCTCTTCGGAGTGCCGTGGGAGGGTGTGCGCCAGGAGGCGGCGGCCGTCGTCGGCAGCGACTTCGCCGCCGATGGGCGGCTCGTCTTCGTCGAGGGCGATCCGGCATCGGCCTTCGCCGCGCTCGACGCCGGCGGCGCCGTGATCGTGCCCGAGTCGCTGCGATCCGAGGCCGAGATCCACCTGGGCGACATCCTGACCTTCGGCACGGGCCCCGAGCCCACCAAGCTGCGGGTCGTGGGCATCGTGGCCCACTCGATACCCGGCGATTCCCAGGAGGCGATCCTTGTTGGCTGGGCAGACGCCAGCCAGGCGTTCGGGGCGATTGGGGCCGATTTCTTTGCCATCCGCTACCAGCCCGGTCTCGAGAGCTCGGCCCGGCCGGCCGTTCACGCGGCCGCTCGCAGCTACGCCCTCGAACCGGCCGACCTGGATCGAATCCGCGGGACCGTCGGCGATGCGCTCGACAGGCTCTTCCACCTGCTCGACGCCATGGCCCTGCTGGCCGTGGTCGTGGCCGGACTGGGCATGGTCAACACTCTCTCGATGAGCGTCCTGGAGCGCGTGCGCGAGATAGGCGTGCTGCGCGCGACCGGCATGTCGAGCCGTCAGGTCTGGGGCATGGTCGTCATCGAGGCCGGTTTGCTGGGCCTGGCCAGCGCCCTGGTGGGCGCCCTTGTCGGCGTCGGTGTGGGCAGTCTGCTGGTCGCCTGGTCGAGCAGCGGGCTGTTCGGAGCCTTCGAGCCGCCGTGGCTGTCGATAGTCCTGGCGGTCCTGTTCGGAGTCTTGATCAGCATCGCCGCGGCTATCTACCCGGCCGGCCTCGCCAGCCGGCAGTCGATGGTGCAGGCGCTCCAGCACGAGTAGAGCGGCCTCCGGGGGCTGCCCCACGGCCGACGCTCCTATCGCTAGACGCCACCTGCTAGACTGCCCACCGGGCCAGGAGGAGCGGCCCGATGGCCGGTATCTGGGCACCGCGCCAGCCCGACAACAAAGGGAAATCAACGCATGCTCGCGACCCCCTCGCTGAATCGCCTTCCGGCCGCCGAGCGCGGCGTCACGATCGGCGATTTTCTTGTCCCGATCCGCCTGGGCGAGCGCCTGAGTTCGCGCCTGCGCCACGTGGCGCTGATCGTCATCGGGGCCGCCTTCATTGCCCTGACCGCCAACGTCACCGTCTGGCTGCCCGAGAACCCGGTCCCGATCACCGGCCAGACGCTCTCCGTTCTGCTCGTCGGCGGCGCCCTGGGCCTCCGCCGGGGGCTGCTGTCGGTCGGCCTGTACCTGGTGCTCGGCTTCTTCCTGCCCGTGTACGCGGGTCATCACCAGGGCCTTGAGACGATTGTCGGCACCGGCTCGACCGGGCTGGTGATGGGCGCGCGGGGCGGCTACCTCGTCGGGTTCCTGGTCGCGGCCGGAGTCGTCGGCTGGCTGGCCGAGCTGGGTTGGGACCGCCACTTGCCGGGCGCTGTCGCGGCGATGCTGGTGGGCGAGGCCGTGATCTACGCCGTGGGCGTTCCCTGGCTGGCCACCGCCCTGCACTGGTCGCCGGAGCGGGCGATCGCCGCGGGCCTGACGCCGTTCATCCTCGGCGATGCCATCAAGCTGGCTATTGCCGCGGCCGTCTTCCCGGCGGCCTGGTGGCTGGTGGGCCGCCGCGCCGAGGACCGCTAGGGGGCTCGGCGCCGGGCGGGCGATACCTTCGTGTCGCCTGCGCCCCTCGCTCACGCACCCTGAAGTGCGCTCGCTCCGGTGCTCGGCTTCCGGGCCGGCCTCTAGAGAGTCGTCCAGTCGTTTGGGCCGAGCTCGCCCACGCCGAATAGCGGCAGGCAGGGCTCCAGGCCTTCGATGGTGACCGGCACCAGGTCCCGATTCCAGGTCTCGCGCGTGACGCGCAGCCTGCGCTCGACGACTCGCTTGCCGCTCACCTTCCAGACCTCGTCGCCGTTGTCCTTGTAGCCGAGCTTGGCCGAGACGCCGGCCGAGGCCGAGTTCCCGGGGAAGTAGCCTGACTCGGCCGACTCCGCACCCAATCCATCGAAGGCCAGGGCCAGGATCGCGGCGCGCATCTCGGTCCCGTAGCCGCGGCCCTGGAAGGCCCGCCCGAGCCAGCTGCCCGAGGCCACCTCGCGGCGAACGGCGAAGTCGCGGGCGTGAACGTCCTGGATGCCGATGGGCTTGCCATCCGCTACGACGGCCAGTCCGAGCACCCAGTTCGTGGGCGTCCAGCTGCCCCGCGTCTTCCACCAGTGCAGCAGAAACTGGCGCTCGAAGGCGGGGGAGGGAAGGTTGTGCCAGGGGCTGGCGAAGAAGACCCGCCCCTCCTCGACGACGCCTGCCCTGGCCACGCTCATCAGCTCCAGCAGGTCGTCCTCGGTCGGCAGGCGCAGCTCGAGGCGCGGCGTTCGCAGGCGGAGGTCGAACAGGGGCCAGGGATGTCCGAGCATGGCACAAGACTACCGGAAGGGGGTCCCAGGCTCACTGGCCACAACGGAGAGTCGATCAGGCGGTCAGCGTCGACCAGGATGCGGCGGTTCCTGCCAGGTACAGCAGGCCAATGCCGAGGGAGACGGCCGACGAGACAAGACTGTCGCGATCGGTCGGGATGTCTCCTTGCAGCCGGCCGGTCGCGGCCAGCAGCTGGGGCGCCAGCAGGAGACCGCGCAAAGCGTAGACGGCCCCGATGACGAGCAGGCCTGGGGCGAGGAGCGGCAGCTCGGCGATCCAGCCCGCCCCGGAGAAACCGTAGGCGCCCCAGACGGCGAAGACAGCAGCCAGCCCGAGCGAGGCGGCCGTCATCACTATCGGGCCCGCGGCCATCAGCTGCTCGGGCGCACCGAAACGGCGCTGCAGGGCGGGTGAGAAGGCGGCCACGACATGGAACAGGGCCACGGCCAGGCTCATCAGCCCGGCTGCGGCCAGGAGTACGTCTGCCACTCTCTTCCTCCGCTACGGCCACGACCCGGCTGAAGGTATCACGCCGAGGCGGGCGGCCGTTCGGCCGCGGGCGTCAGGCCGACTTGCGGCGCCGGGCCAGTGCGGCCTCTGCGGTCTTCTCCTCTGCCGGGGCCGTCGCGGCCTTTCGAGCTCCGGCTGCCGCCAGCCCTTCGGGCGCCTGACCTGCCCGCGATGCCCGGGCTGCGGTGACGCTGGCCTCCAGTGCCGCCATCAGGTCGCCCAGTGAGGCTGCCGGCGCGGCGGCCGGCTCCGCGATCTCTGCCCCCGTGGCCTTGGCCTCGATGATGGCCAGCAGGGCCTCGCGATAGCGGTCTTTGTGAGCCGAGGGATCGAACTCGCCCGTCATGGCGTCCACCAGCTGCCCGGCCATCGCCTTCTCCGCCGGCTTAACGTCGAGTTCTGCATCGCCCAGCGACAGGTCGGCCGCGGAGCGGACCTCGTCCGGCCAGTGGAGCGTGGACAGCAGAAGGGTCTCGGCGAAGGGGTCCAGGATGGCCAGTTGCTCGCGGTCTTTGAGGACGATCTTGGCCACGGCCCGCAGGCCCTTCTCGGCCAGGATCTGCTTGAGTAGATGGAACGCCTTGCGCGCCACCGGCTCGGGTTCGAGGTAGTAGGCCTGCTTGGCGAAGCGGGTGGCGTCGGCGTTGGTCGCGAGCGGCACGAACTGCTCGATCTCGATGGCCCTGACCGTCTTCAGCGGCACGGACTGGAGGTCCTCGTCGGTGACCACGACGTACTGGTCGGGGGCGATCTCGTAGCCGCGGACCGTCTGGCTGCGCTCGATGTAGACGTCGTCCGTGGGGCAGTACGTCTTCATCTGGATCCGGCCGTGGCACTCAGCGTGGAGCATGTTGAAGCTCACGCCCTTGGACTCGGTGGCCAGGTACATCTTGACGGGGATGGTCACCAGCCCGAACTGGATGGCCCCTTTCCACATCGATCGCGCCATCGGAGGCACCTCGCTCTCGCGGGCCCGTCTCGGCCTGACCCGCGGAGGCGCAGCATAGCGCGCGATCGCCGGTTGTCGAGAGGGGCGCGGGCGCGGTCGCGCCCTCCGGGGCGGGCTACTTCGCCCGGAGCTCCGCCTCCGCCTCGGCGATGCGGACGAGGATCCCGTCGCGCAGTCTGTCCAGCCCGGAGTTGACGTCGCGGGCACTGGTGCCGATCGAAGTCAGGGTGGCCTTGAGGGCGCGGATCGTCTCCAGCTGCTCGCGGACGCCCTTGAGGGCCTCTTCCACGGCCGCGGCATCGACTTCGACGTTGCGCTCGCGAAGCGTCTGCAGGGCCAGCAACCGGGCCAGGCGGACCGCGGCCTCGAGGGTGGCGGCGTCGGGAGCGACAGGATCGATGACGCAGTAGACATCCCCGGCACGGACGTCGAAGGGGGCGATGCCGGTGGGGGCATGGACGGGCGAGAAGACGACCAGGGCCACGGCCGCGTCGCGGTTGGTCTTGGCCTCACGCAGCTCGTCGCGCATGGCCCGGCCGGAGACGTAGCGGTCCTTGCACTCCACGACGACGCGAAGCTCCGAGCCGGCGCACGCCTCCGGGTTGAGGGCCAGCACGAAGTCGCCCTTCTTGGAGGCGATGGTGGCGCCGGCCTCCGTCGCGGTGCGCTCCAGGACGTCGCCCGAGCCGCGGGCGATGGCGCCCAGAAGCTCGTCTACGATGTCCTCGAAATCCGCCCCCTTGGCCGCGGACTTCGCCCGCTCGGACGCCCGGGCTGCGCCGGCGGCCTCCAGGGCCGCAAGGCGTTCGCCGATGCGATTGAAGCCCTCCGTCATCTCCACGCGGAACTGGTGAAGCGGCGAGCCGAGGCGGGTGGGATCCAGGAGCTGGGCCAGGCGCGAGGCGTCGCCGTCGAAGTAGGTCCCGAGCAGGGACTTCATCCGGCCGATCGCGCTGTCGCGCTTGGCCTCGTCGAACAGGTCGTCCACAAAGGTTCGCAGCTGGCCCCTGTCGCCCAGGAAACGCTCGAGGGTGCGCGGCAGGCGACCCTCGCCGTCGGCGAAGTTCTGTCGCAGCAGGTTGTCCAGGGCCGTGGCCGCCTTCTCGTTGGCTGCCTCCGTCTGGCGCAGCAGGCCCTGGAACTCGGCCCGTACCGCGTCCACGTTGACCGTGACCCCGACGCTGGCGATGGCCGTCAGGCCGACGCGCAAGGCCCTCTCGACGAGCAATGCGCGCTCCTCGGGCGACCGCTCGGCCACGAACGCGGCCAGGGCGTGGTCGTCGAGCACGAGGCGATCGACGCTGATGCGGTCGGCCTCGATGTTGACTTCGGCTCGGCTGGGCGGCGGGAGAGAGACGAGCTTGGCGGTTCCCATGCTCGTATTGTGCGCTGTCGCGGTGCCATCTAGGGTGTCACGGCCGCAGTTCTGGCACGGGCGAGGCGCGGCGTCGCCTGTACCATGGCGGGCCACACGAATCCACTATGAGGCCGGCCATGAAGATCGAGAGCTTCCCCTTCACCACAATCGACTGGGACGCAGTAGAGGCTGTCGAGTCCCCGGGCGCGACCGGGACGTCATTGTGGCGAACGGTCGAGATGGGCGATATCCGCATCCGGATGGGCGAGTTCGGGGCCGGCTACTCCGCGTCCGACTGGTGCCCGAAGGGCCATGTCGTGCTGATTCTGGAGGGCGAGCTGGTCACCGAGCTGACGGACGGGACGACGGTGACGCAGGGGCCCGGGCAGGGCATCCACGTCGGCGACGGCCAGACGCCGCATCGCTCGTCCACGAGCAGCGGGGCGAAGATCTTCGTCGTCGACTGAGGCCCGTCCAGCTCGCCAGGCGCGCTCGCGCAAAGACCCACGCAGTCCCGCGGATCAGGCCGGGGTGTTCGCCCGGCCGCTCGCCAGGGGTGCGAGCTGGCGCCGAGACCGCGCTCGACGTTCGGACGAAGCCCCCCGGCCTTCTGCCTTGGGCTGCGGCGGCTCGGGCGTCGGATCAGCCGCAGCGGGGCAGGCGCCGGAATCGGAAAGCCGGGAGCGGCGAACCGCCCCCGGCCTTCGATCTGCGGGGCTATGAGTCGAGGATGGCCTCCGCCTCCTTGGCGTAGGCATCCATGACGTACGGGATGCCGGTGACGTCCGCGCACTCGTGGGTCAGCGACATCAGGTCGTTGCGGCCGATCGTGGCCAGGTTGAAGTTGCGCGAGCCGGCCATCAGCTGCTGCAGTCCGATCTGCATCTTCTGGACGACGGTGAAGATGCCGATCGCGCCGAGCGGGATCTCGGACAGCTGGTCCCCGTAGTAGGTCTTCAGCTCTTCCCAGCAGATGAAGACCTCTTCGACCCGGGTGCCGTACTTCTGGACCAGGCGCGGCACCTTCTCGTCTTCGAACCAGGTGCCGATGTTCTTGCCGACCATGCCGGGGATCATCAGGGCGCGGCCCATGCAGACCGCCTTGACGTACGGGCTGCCCATGGCGATCGCCTTGTAGATGTGATCCTCGGTGGCGAAGCCGCCGGCGAAGGCGAGGTCGGGCGGGCGGATGCCCTTGGCCTCGAGCTTCTTGCAGTACTGGTAGGCCAGCGAGTGCAGGTAGATCGAGGGCACGCCCCACTCGTTCATCATCGGCCAGGGGCTCATGCCGGTGCCGCCGGGCGCACCGTCGATGGTCAGCAGGTCGATCTTGGCATCGGCGCCCCAGCGGATCGCCATCGCCAGCTCGACCGCCGAGTAGGCGCCGGTCTTGAGGGTAATGCGCTTGAAGCCCAGCTTGCGCAGGCGCTCGACCTCGGCCATGAAGCCCTCGCGGGTCACGAAGCCGAGGCGGCTGTGGCGCTCGAACTCACGGATGGCGCCGTCCTTGTAGGACAGCTGGACGTCCGGGATGGTCGGGTCGGGCAGGACGACGTAGCCGCGGCGGGCGAGCTCGAGGGCGCGATCGAGCGTCTTGACCTTGATCTCGCCGCCGATGCACTTGGCGCCCTGGCCCCACTTGAGCTCGATCGTCTCCAGGCCGTGCTTCTCGAGCACGTACTCGGCGACGCCCAGGCGGGTGTCCTCGACGTTCATCTGGACGAGGATCTCGCCGTATTCGGTCTGGAACTTCTTGTAGGTGGTGATCCGGCGATCCATCTCGGGCGACTTGGCGACCCGGCCGGAGGAGTTCAGCTCCAGGCCAGGATCGATGCCGCAGACGTTCTCGCCGCAGACCAGGGTGATGCCGGAGATGGCCGCGCCGACAGCGAAGTGCTCCCAGTTGCGGCGGGCGATCTCGGTCGAGCCGAGGGCGCCGGTGAAGACGGGCATCTTCATCTTGACCTTGCGGTCCCAGCCGTAGTCGGTCTCCGTATCGACCTTCGGGAAGAGGGCCGTGTCCGGGCCCGGCTCGACACCGTCCGGCAGGCCGTCGGCGCCGACGGCGTAGCCCTGGATGTTCAGGTGCGAGTAGTCGATCGGGTAGTCCTTGTCGGCGCCCGCGGTGACCTCGCCGAAGTTCTGCGGGTACAGCAGCTCGCGACCCCGCATCGTGGCCAGGAAGATCTCGCACCCGCCGGTGCAGCCGTCGTGGCAGGCGGTGCACAAGCCCGACATCGGAACGACGCTGCGGGAGCGGTTAACCGAGCCCGTGACCTCGTTGGCGTTGGGCTGTCGGAGGTTCGCCATGTCGATCCTTTCCAGCTGAAGGAGTTGGTCTGACCCGGTAGCGAGCCGGAATGCCTTGCTGGTCTTGGCGCCCGCGCAGCCGAAACGGCCGTTGCGGCGGCGTGGCGGGGCGCGCGATCCGAGAGAAGCGACGCGGAAGCATGCCTGCTCCCATCCCATCCGCCAGCCGCGAACGGGGACTGTCTCGGCCGGGTGGCGCACCAGCCTGGCGCCGCCGGCTTCGATGTCGCGCTACCTCCTCCAGGCCATGCGCCGGGACGCTCCTCTTGGTCTCGCGTCCCAGGCGGCGATGGTAGCCGCCAGGATTCTCGGGCGAGACTTGATCGCACCCATATCGCAACTCCCCACGGTTGCGATTGGGTACATGAGGTTGCGGTTCGGTACGAGCGGCGGATTTGCGATGCTTCCGAGCGCCAGGTGTCGATGAAGGTCAACTTTCACGTAAACGGCAAGGTTGGGCTACCATGTCCGCATGGCTGAGACAAGCGCGATTCCTTCGGCATCAGGCAGGCTCCTTCGCATCCAGGAGGCCGCCGACGAGGTTGGGCTGACCGCGCGCTCGGTTCGGTACTACGAAGAGCTGGGGCTGCTTCGCCCGGCGGCCCGCTCCGAGGGCGACTACCGCCTGTTCGACGAGTCGGACCTGGAGCGGCTGCGCTTCATCAAGGGCCTGCGCGACGAGGCCGGCTTCTCCCTGGCCGAGATCGCCCAGCTTCTCGAGGACGAGGAGGCACGGCAGCGGGATCGCGAGGCCTATGACGCCACCCCCGACACAGAAAAGCGCCGCCTCCTCCTGGGCCAGCGGATCGAGACGTACGAACGCCAGATGGAGACGCTGCAGGCCAAGATCGAGCGCCTGCAGGCCATGGTCGACCAGGCCCGGGAGCGCCGCGATTGCAGCAGCCGGATGCTGGCCGAGCTTGGGCCCGATCCCAGCCGGGACCTCCGATGAGCGGTCTGGGCCGAATCCACCGGCGGTTTACCGGACGGGCGCTTCGCCACCGCAACTTCCGCCTGTTCTTCTTCGGCCAGTTGGTCTCGGTCACAGGCACCTGGATGCAGATGGCCGCCCAGGCCTGGCTGGTTCTGACGCTCGTCGGCACCGCCCAGGCCGCCTTCTACCTCGGCCTGCTGGGGGCCCTGCAGTTCCTGCCCGTCCTGCTGCTGGGCCTGTTCGGCGGGATGATCGCCGACCTGTGGCCCAAGCACCGCACCCTGGTGGCGACCCAGCTTGCCGCGGCGCTGCTGGCCCTGGTCCTGGCCGTGCTGGATCAGATGGGGGTCGTCCAGGTCTGGCACATCTTCGTCCTGGCGCTGGCCCTGGGGGTGGTCAATGCGATCGACATGCCTACGCGGCAATCGTTCGTCGTCGAGATGGTGGGCCACAAGGACGTCGCCAACGCCATCGGGCTCAACTCAGCCATCTTCAATGGCGCCCGGATCGCGGGGCCGGCCACAGCCGGCATCCTGGTGGCTGCGGTCGGCACGGCCCTGTGCTTCTTCTTCAACGCCGTCAGCTACCTGGCCGTGGTGATCGGGCTGCTGATGATGAGAGAGGTGGAGCTGATGCCGGCCGAACGGCTGGTCATGCCCAGGACGGTCTCCGCCGTTCGCCACAACCTGGCCGAAGGCCTGGCCTACGTTCGCCACACGCCGGTCGTGATGCTGGCCGTGCTCCTGGTCGGCGTGGTCTCGACCTTCGGCATGAACTTCAACGTGATCCTGCCGCTGGTCGCCGCCGGAGTGCTCGGCTCCGGGTCGGTCGGCTTCGGGCTGCTCATGGCCTCGATGGGCGTGGGGGCGACGCTGGCCGCCCTGGCCGTCGCCGCCGGGGCGCGGCCCCGGGTCAGGGTGCTGATTGGCGGCGCGATACTGCTGGGGGTGGCCGAGATGGCCCTCTCGGTCACCACGGTCTTCGCGATCGCCCTGGTCGTGGTCTTCCTGGCTGGCCTGGGCGCCGTGGCCATGGCCGCCTCGGCCAACTCGCTCATCCAGGTCGCCGTGCCGGGGCCCCTGCGGGGACGGGTGATGAGCGTCTACACCACTGTCTTCCTCGGCGCCACGCCTGCCGGCAACACCATGACCGGGGCCGTTGCCGGCGGTTTCGGCACGCCGGTGGCAGTCCTCATCGGCGGTTCCGTGGCCCTGGCCGCGGGCTGCGCAGCAGGCCTGGCCGCGTTCAGAAACCGGGCCGGAATGCAGGCCCCGGGAGTGCTGTCCGGCGAGGCCGTCGCGGAGCCGGTCGCCGAGGCCGCTCCCCCTGGAGTGGCAGCCTCGCTCTAGCTTGGCGCCAGGTCCAGGGCGTAGCCGAGGAGCCGGATCCCGGGCGCCGGCGAGAAGTCGATCGCCGGCCGACGTTCGAAGCCCAGGCTCTCGTAGAGGTGTATGGCCGCGGGCATCCACGCGCCGGTGTGGAGAACCATCCGGCAGCGACCCGCGGCGCGAGCTCTATCCAGGCAGGCGTTGGTCAGGGCCCTGCCCACGCCCGTACCTTGCGCCGCGGGGGCGACGCCCAGCATGCGCATGCCGGCCTCTCCGTCGCGCAGCTCCTCGGAGTAGGGGTCTTCCGGGCCGCCGACGTAGGTCACGCCGCCCAGCAGGTCCCCATCTGGAGTCACGGCCACCAGGACACATGACGTCGTCGCTCGGCGAGCGACGTCCCGCAGCTGGACATCGTAGGCGTCCTGGTGGGGCATCTCGTAGCCGATCGAGTGATAGGCGGCGACCAGCACCTCCCCCAGGGCCCGGCATTCTTCGGGCCGAATGGGGCGGATCAGGAACTCGGGCTTGCCGCGGCTCATGCCGGCAGCGTAACCGCCCGCGTCCCCCGGTTGCCGGCAGGGTGGGCCGCCTCCGCGCGAAAGACGGACATCCGCGCCATCATTAGCCAATGGCTCGCCGTCCGGCCGAAGGGCCGCTTCTCGTCTACGGCCCCCTCTCGCCCAAGTACGACTTCGGGCCCCAGCATCCGCTGAGCCCGCGGCGCTTCGGGCCCGGCATGGCGCTGCTCAAGGCCGTCGGCGCCCGGCCCGGCCTGGCACCGGAGCCGGCCACCGACAAGGAGCTGGGCTGGCTTCACGCTCGCGAATACGTAGCCGCGGTCAAGCGCTTCTCGGCGGATCCCGCCGCCGAGCCGGCCGGGTTCGGGATCGGGCCCGGTGACTGCCCGCCCTTCAAGGGCATGCACGAGGTTTCGGCCGCGGTCGCCGGCGGCTCGATCCGGGCCGTCGAGGCCATCCTGCGGGGCGACGTCGCCCACGCCTACCACCCCGGCGGCGGCCTGCACCACGCCATGCGAGCCCGGGCCAGCGGCTTCTGCATCTACGACGACGTGGCCCTGGCGATCGCCCGGGCGCGGCGCCGGGGCAAGCGGGTCATGTACGTGGACCTGGACGTGCACCACGGCGACGGCGTGCAGGCCCTCCACTACGCGGACCCGGGCGTGCTGACCGTCTCCTTCCACGAGAGCGGCGAGTCGCTGTTTCCCGGCAGCGGCTTCGTGAAGGAGCTGGGGGAGGGGACTGCCGCCGCCACCAGCGTCAACGTGTCCTTCGAGCCGCTGACCGGCCCTAAGCCCTGGCTGGCTGCCGTGCGCTCAATCGTGCCGCAGCTCGCCGCGGCCTTCGGGCCGGACCTGATCGTGAGCCAGCACGGCGCCGACGGCCACGTCTGGGATCCGCTGGCCCATCTGTCCCTGACCACAACGGCCATGGGCGAGGCGGCTCGCCTGGTCGACCGGGTTGCCCATCGCCATGCCGCGGGACGGTGGCTGGCCACGGGTGGGGGCGGCTACGACATCTACCGGGTCGTGCCCAGGGTCTGGGCCCTCACCTGGCTGGCCGGCGCGCATCGAGAGGCCCCGCGCCGGCTGCCGGCGAAGTGGCTCGAGCGCTGGGCCTGGGACGCCTCCCGCTGGGTGGACGACCTTCTCCCCGACACCTTCGAAGACGATCCGCTCCTGGCGTCCGAGCGGTCGGTCAGCGAGGCGGCGGCCGACAGGGCCGAGCGAACCGCAGAGGTCGTCCGGGCGCTGGTCGTGCCCGCGCTCCTTCGTACTGCCGAGGAGAGCGGCTGGTGGCAGGCCGACCCGGCTGAGGCGGCGGGCCGGAGAGCCGGCTCTCGGGGCCGCGGGCCGGGCTCCGCGCTCGAGCCGCGGGTGGTGGCGCCGCTCACGCCCGGCATGCTGGAACGGCTCCGGCTGGCGCCCCGGGTGATCGCCCCCGCCGACCCGGAGGCGGGTATGCGCATCCTGCAGGCCGCCCTTGCCGATCGGGCCCTCGTTGCCGGCGCCGTCGCCGGGGAGTGGCTGCTCGGCATCGCGCTCGCGGCGCCGGTCCCCGGCCTTGCCGTGGATCGCCTGGCAGCCATTGGAGTAGCGCCCCAGTTCCGGCGCCGCGGAGTGGCGACGGCCCTGCTCAAGGCGCTCCTGGCAGAGGCGGACCGCCGCGGAAGAGCGCTGGTCGTCCTCCATACCGCGGCCGAGCGAGACCCGGTCGAGCCCCTGCCTCGAGAGGAGCGGCGCCGCATAGTCGACCGGCTGCTGAGCGGGGCATTCGAGGCCCGTCCGGCCCCGGCTCGGCTCACGGCCGCGGATCCCACGGCCATGCTCGCCGTCCACTTGCCCCCGGGCGCCCCGCCGGGACTGCGCGGCGCGGCCCTGCAGGTCGCCGACCGCCTCTGACCACGGGGGAGGGGCCTGGCCCTCGGCGCCCGCCACCGCCGGTCGCCCCGGAGACCGCCATCGCCTTCCGGGGACCGGACGTGCGTCGCGGATAGGCGGCATCGGCAGGGTGGGTGCCTTCTAGCCATCCAATACCTATTGGGGTAGTATTCAAACAGTTCCAACGGCCCTGGTTCATCGGGACCAATGGCCGCATAAGCCAATAGGCAGTAGCTATATGTTTATTCCACCGGAAACAGACCGCCGCAGGAATGGCGGGCCGGCAAGACGGGAAGGTGCAGGGAAATGGATCGAATCAATCGCGGAATCTTCTTCCTCCGGGTGGTCCTGGGCGGCGGCTTGCTGTTCGCCGGGCTGGACAAGTTCTTCATGTGGGCGGACGGCAAGCCGTTCACCTCGGCGGGCTTCCTCCAGTTCGCGACCGGCGGGCAGTGGCTCAGCACCGAGAACATCAATCCCACCAAGGACTTCTGGGTATCGCTGGCGAGCAACGCCACGGCTGTGTCGATGATCGACACCCTCGTCGTGTTCGGCGAGGTCGCCATCGGCGCCGCCCTCATCCTGGGCCTGGCGACCCGTTTCGCCGGCCTCATGGGCGCGCTGATGATGGGACTCTTCTACGTGGCCCAGATGAGCTTCGCCAACGGCCCGTTCAACCAGCAGCTCATGTACGGCGTGATCGCCGGGACGATCGCCTACGTCGGCGCCGGTGCCTACGCGCTGGACACCGTCGTGAGCAAGATGCCGGTGATCCAGAGGATCCCGGCCGTCAAGTACGCCCTCGGATAATCGATTTCACCAAGCTGGCCAGGCAGGGGAGCTGCGTCCCGTTTCCTTCCCTGCACCTCGAGACGGCGGGCCTTCCCGGCCCGCCGCCTCCCTTTGTTCGGCCGCCGTTGGGCGCGGTCCGGGCGCTAGAACGGATGGTCTAATCGAGCCTGGCCGCCTATACTGGCCGCCTCGTGGCCGCCTCATCCGATTCCGAGACCGCACTCGCCCCGTTCGCCCCTGCGACAGCCGACTGGTTCCGCTCGGCGTTCGCCGCCCCGACGCCCGCCCAGGCCCAGGGCTGGGCTTCCATCTCGGGTGGCCGCCACACCTTGATCCATGCCCCCACCGGCAGCGGCAAGACCCTGGCCGCCTTTCTGTGGTGCCTCGACCGCCTGGCCCGCGAGCCCCGGCCGGAGAGGCCGTCCGTCAGGGTGCTGTACGTTTCGCCGCTCAAGGCCCTGATCTACGACGTGGAACGCAACCTGCGGGCGCCCCTGACCGGGATCGGCCTGGCGGCCCAGCGCCTGGGCGAGCCGGCGCCCCGGATCGAGGTTGGGGTGCGGACCGGAGACACGCCGGCAGATGAACGCCGCCAGCTCGTGCGCCACCCGCCCGACATCCTGATCACCACCCCCGAGTCTCTGTACCTGATCCTGACAAGCCAGGCCGCCACGATCCTGCACGGCGTGGAGCACGTCATCGTCGACGAGGTGCACGCCCTGGCGGGGACCAAGCGGGGCGCCCATCTGGCCGTCTCGCTGGAGCGCCTGGAGAAGCTGGCCGCCCGGCCCCCCCAGCGCATCGGGCTCTCGGCGACGCAGCGCCCCGTCGAGACGATCGCCCGCTTCCTGGGGGGAGCGGGCCCCGGCAGGGCGGGGGAGAGCCGTGAGGTCCGGATCGTGGATGCCGGGTCGCGCAAGCCGCTCGAACTCTCGGTCCGGGTGCCGATCGAAGACATGAGCCGGCCCGAGGAGGCGGCCCTGGAGGGACCCGGTGGTGCAGTCGCGGCCGACTCGGGCCCGGAAGCCCGGCACAGCATCTGGCCGGCGATACACCCTCGTATCCTGGAGCTGATCCGCCAGCACCATTCCACGATCGTCTTCTGCAACTCGCGCCGCCTGGCGGAGCGCCTGGCCAACAAGCTCAACGAGCTGGCCGGAGAGGAGCTGGTTCGGGCCCATCACGGCTCGCTGGCTCGCGAGCAGAGGGTCCAGATCGAAGAGGCGCTCAAGGCCGGCCGGCTGCCGGCCATCGTGGCTACCAGCTCTCTCGAGCTGGGCATCGACATGGGCGCCGTGGACCTGGTGATCCAGGTCGAATCGCCCGACAGCGTCGCCAGCGGCCTGCAGCGCGTCGGCCGGGCGGGACACCAGGTCGGTGAGCCGAGTCGGGGCGTCATCTTCCCCAAGCACCGCGGCGACCTGCTCGAGTGCGCTGTCGTGACGGCGCGCATGCACGAGGGGGCCATCGAGGAGACGAGGCTGCCGCGCAACCCGCTGGACGTGCTGGCACAGCAGCTGGTGGCGATGACGGTGCGCGAGGCCTGGACCGCCGACGAGCTGTTCGAGACGGTGCGCCGGGCGGCGCCGTTCGAGACCCTGACCCGCGACGCTTTCGAGGCCGTGCTGGGCATGCTGGCCGGCGCCTACCCGTCCGACGACTTCGCCGAATTGAAGGCGCGCCTGATCTGGGACCGCGAGACGGGCCGGGTCGAGGGACGGCGGGACGCCCGGACGGTGGCCGTCACCAGCGGCGGCACGATCCCGGATCGGGGCCTCTACCCGGTCTTCCTGGTGGGTGAGATGGGGACGCCGGGGCGGCGCGTCGGCGAGCTGGACGAGGAGATGGTCTACGAGAGCCGGGTCGGCGAGATCATCGTCCTGGGGGCCACCAGCTGGCGGGTCGAGGAGATCCGGCCCGACCGGGTCGTCGTCTCGCCGGCGCCCGGCGTGCCGGGCAGGATACCCTTCTGGCACGGCGACGGACCGGGGCGCCCCATCGAGCTGGGCCGGGCGATAGGGGCCTTCGTCCGCGAGCTCGAAGGCGACCTGGGCGGTGGCGAACGTGGCCGGGCCAGGGCCATGCGGCGGCTGATGGACCACCACGATCTCGACGATCTGGCGGCCGTGAACGTCCTGGGCTACCTGGAGGAGGAGCGCGACGCCGTGGGGGCGTTGCCCACGGATCGGCGGATCGTCGTGGAGCGTTTCCGCGACGAGCTGGGCGACTGGCGGGTGGTCGTGCTGACGCCCTTCGGCGGCCGGGTGCACGCCCCCTGGGCGCTGGCGATCGAGGCGCGGCTGGAGGGACGGCTGGCGGCGGACGTGCAGACTATCTGGTCGGACGATGGCATCGCCATCCGCCTGCCTGAGAGCGAGCTGGCCACGGGGCGCGGCGACGGCGACCTTGTCGCGCAGCTTTTCCCCTCGGCAGAGGAGGTCGAGGACCTGGTCGTGGGCCGGCTGGGCGCCTCGGCCATGTTCGCCGGGCGCTTCCGCGAGAACGCGGCTCGGGCCCTGCTCCTGCCGCGGCGCAGGCCGGGCTCGCGGACGCCCCTGTGGCAGCAGCGACAGCGATCGGCCGGGCTGCTGGCCGTGGCCAGCCGCTACGGCTCGTTCCCGATCATCGTCGAGACCTATCGGGAATGCCTGGCCGACCTGTTCGACCTGCCGGCCCTGCGAGAGGTGCTGAGCGGCGTCGCCAGGCGCGAGATAGACGTTCGCGACGTTGAGACGGTCGCGCCCTCGCCGTTCGCCGGCTCGCTGCTGTTCGACTACCTGGCCGCCTTCATGTACGAGGGCGACGCGCCGCTGGCCGAGCGCCGGGCCGGGGCGCTGGCCCTGGATCGCGAGCTGCTGCGCGACCTGCTGGGCCAGGAGGAGCTGCGCGACCTGATCGACCCGGCCGCGCTGGCGGACCTGGAGCTGGCTCTGCAGGCGCTGGTGCCTGAGAGGGCGGCCCGGACGGCGGATCAGCTGCACGACATGCTGAGGCGCCTGGGGGATCTCACCACCGAAGAGGTTGGGGCCCGAATCGTCTCCCCTGAAGAGGCCGGCGAGTGGCTGGCCGAGCTGGTGCGCTCGCGTCGGGCGGTGGCCCTCCGAATCGGCAGAGAGGAACGCTGGATCGCGGTCGAGGACGCCGGCCGATACCGCGATGGCCTGGGAGCGGCCCTGCCCGTGGGCGTTCCGGCGGCCTTCATGGCGCCGGTGGACGCGGCCCTGGACGGGCTCGTGGCGCGCTGGGCCCGGAGCCACGGTCCGTTCCACCCGGCGGAGGCTGCGGGTCGTTGGGCAATCCCGGCGGCACTCGTCGGCGAGGTTCTCGAGAGGCTGCTCGAAGAGGGCACGATCCTGCGCGGAGAGTTCCGGCCGGGCGGCGCCGAGCGCGAGTGGTGCGATCCCGAGGTGCTGCGGCAGCTGCGCCGCCGCTCGCTGGCCCGCCTGCGCAGGGAAGTGGAGCCCGTGGAACAGGCGGTGCTGGGCCGCTTCCTGCCCGCCTGGCACGGGATTGCGGCGGCCGGCGCGTCGGATGGGGAACGGCGCCGCGCCGACACGCTCCGCTCAGAGGTCGCCCTGGAACGGCTGGCGGAGGTGGTCGACCAACTGGCCGGGGCACCGATCCCGGCCTCTGTGCTGGAGCGCGACGTCCTGCCGTCGCGCATCCCCGGCTACCAGCCCCGTCTCCTGGACGAGCTGGGCGCCATGGGCGAGGTGGCCTGGGCCGGCCGGGGCAGCCTGGGCCGCGACGACGGCCGCGTGGTCCTGTACCGGCCCGGCCGCGAGGCGGCGCGGGAGATGGCCTCCGCCGACCTGGAGCCTCCGTCCGGCGAGATCCACGAGCGGCTGCGCGAGCGGCTGCGCCAGCGCGGGGCGTCGTTCTATCGCGATCTGGCCGCGACCGCGGCGGGAGCGCCGGAGCGCGAGATTCTGGATGCGCTGTGGGACCTGGTCTGGGCCGGCGAGGTCAGCAACGACACCTTCGCGCCCCTGCGGGCACTGCGCTGGCGGCGCCCCAGCGGGGAGCGCCGTCCCAGGCCGGGGCGGCTCGTCGCGGCACCGCCCGAGGCTGCCGGTCGATGGTCGATAGTGGCCCCGAGCGAGGCCACTCCAACTGCCCGGCTTCACTCGGCTGCCCTGGCGATGCTGGAGCGCCACGGGGTCCTGACCCGTGAGGCCGTGGCCTCGGAGGAGGTTTCGGGCGGATTCTCCGGCGTCTACCCGGTTCTGCGGGCGATGGAAGAGGCGGGCAAGGTCAGGCGCGGCTACTTCGTCGAGGGCCTGGGCGCGGCCCAGTTCGCCCTGCCGGGGGCGGTGGACCGGCTGCGATCGATGCGCGAGGTCCCGGACGGCCGCCCGGTTGCCGTCCTGCTGGCCGCGGCGGACCCGGCCAACCCCTTTGGCGCCGCACTGCCGTGGCCGCGAGCGAGCCGCGACGACCGCCGGCCGCTGCAGCGAGCGGCGGGGGCCTACGTGGTGCTGGTAGGCGGCCAGGCCACGTTCTACCTGGAGCGCGGCGGTCGCTCCCTGTTGAGCCTCCCGGCGGCCGTCGACCCGGATGCGGCGCGCCTCGCCCTGGGAGCCGTGGGCGGGCTCGTGGACGGCGGGCGGTTCCGCGAGCTGGCGTTGACGCGCGTGGACGGTGTGGCGGTGACCGGATCGCCCTGGCGGGAGTGCCTGGAGGAAGCCGGGTTCGTGCCCGGCTATCGCGGCCACGTGCTGCGCCCCGTGCCGCCCGCCGGGAGCCGTTAGGGCCCGGGCAGGGCCGCTCGCTCGCCGCCCTGCCGGGGCGTGCCCGGCAGGGCAAGAGGCTCCTGATTCGATGTGGCGCAGGCAGGCCGCTGGTGTATGGTCGCGTCGTCAGGAGCGGCGGCCGCTCAGGTACCCGCAGGAGGCCTCGATGAGCCAGATCGAAGTCGAATGCTCAGCCGTCGACAATGGCTGGCTGGCCTGCGTGACCGTGACCGACCACGGCGCCAGCCGCGAGTTCGAGGTGGCCGTTTCGGAGGCGGAGCTGGCCGGCTATGCGCCGGGCGCGACCGACCCGACGGACCTGGTCCACCGCTCGTTCGAGTTCCTGCTGGCGCGCGAGCCCAAGGAATCGATCCTGCGCTCGTTCGGGCTGTCGGTCATCGGCCGCTACTTCCCGGAGTACGAGCGCGAGATCCGGCGCGGTGGCTGACGATCCGCCTCCGCCCGGCGTCCCGTCAGTCTGACGTCCCGATCCCCAGGAAGGCGCGCACCCGGGCTCGCATGATCCGGCGCAGCAGCTCTCTGGTGCGCTCCGGGCTGCGCCGCCAGTGGATGTGCCAGATTGCCAGGGACGCGGCGACCGTGCGGGCGATGCCGGGCCACTCGGAGGGCATGAGCCAGCGGAATGCTTCGGGGTTGCGGTAGGCCCATGGCACCAGGGCCCACAGGAAGACGAAGTAGTCCACCCGGGCCGGCCGCGGAAAGGCGAACAGGACCTCCAGCTGGACGAGAGTTGCCGGCAGCGTCATGGCCGTCATCAGCAGGGCGAAGACGAGCCAGATGATTGCCCACAGCCGGCCCCGCGGCGCAAGGATCAGCCAGAAGATCGCCGGAACCCACTTGAGAGTGGTGGCAACCATCCACAGCAGGCCGGCCAGGATGGGGCCCGAGAACTGGGCCCCGAACACGAGCAGTGCCAGGGGCAGGTTGATGTTCCCGGTGTCCAGGTTGGCCGCGATCGGGAAGGAGAGCAGGAGCAACAGCACGGCCGTCGTCATCGGCCGGCGACTGTAGGCCCAGTGGGCCGACCACAGCATGGCGATGATGGTGGAGCCGCGCCAGGTGAACCAGGCCACGTCCCAGGGCAGCAGCGCCCAGGGGACGAAGAGCGGCAGCATCCACGGGGCGTAGACGTATGGCATGAACGGCCCGGTGGGGTGATAGGGGTCTCCGCCGTTGAGCCACAGCCGGCCGGCGGCCCAGTAAGCCCTGGCGTCTGCCCCGGCCGCCTCACCGCGAGAGATGAGACCGGCCAGCATCACGCCGGCCAGTACGCCGAGCATGATGACCAGGCCCAGGCGTCTCGGGTCGCGCAGCCGACTGACCTCGCGCCGCAGGGCCCGCCGGAAGACCCCGGCTCGACGGCGGGTCGGATGATCGACGGCGATGCCGGCGAAGACCGCGTCCGAGAGGCGGACCAGGCGCGGGGAGATGGTCTCGACCCTGGCCCGGGCGGCGGCCCGTCGTGACTCCGGCGCGTTGCGGTCCACGGCCTCCGGTCTCCTCCGAGATGCGTCTGTCGATGATGAGGTGGCTGTCCCCGGCCGGCAAGCGCCGCTCAAACCGAACCGGTGGCAGGGGCGTGTGAGCGCGGCAAGCCACCGGTTGACCCCGAGTATAGACCCGCCTACAACTGCTCTTGAGGGGCGGCAGCGATCCCCGAACGCCTGCGCGCCGGCCGCCGTTCCCGTAGGCTATCCGACCGTATGAATCGCTCGCTGGTCTCCATGCTCGTGGCCACCTTCGTGCTGCGCTCGAGCACGTCCATCACCGGCGGCCTGCTCTTCAACCTGGTGAACGACATCACCACCGGCCAGGGCACGGGCCCGGCCGCCAACGCCCTGCTGACGGGCGGCTTCTACACCACGGAGCTCACCGGGGCGATCGTCTTCGGTGTCCTGGCCGACCGCTACGGTCGCAAGCTGATCATGCTGCTCGGCCCGGCGCTGGGCGCCATCGCCGTCTTCATGACCGGGCTCAGCACGCGGATCTCGGTTCTGTTCGTGACGCGGCTGCTCGAGGGCGGCTCGACGGCCGCCTCGATCCCCTCCACCCTGGGCTTCATCGCGGCCGAGACCTCGCACGACGAGCAGCTCCGCGGCCGCGTGGTCTCACTCTTCGAGCTGGTCTCGTTGGGCGGCATGCTGGCCGTGGGGCCGGCCATAGCCGGGGTGCTGTGGGACAGCTTCGGCCGTGAGGCGTTCTTCCTCAACTGCGGCATGTACCTGCTATCGCTGGCCCTGTACGCCTACGGGGTGTCCGAAGTGCCGCGCGAGCGGAAGGCGCAGGTGGAGGCCCGCCCCAGGCATCGCCGGCTGGCGAGTGAGCTGACTCGCTACGGTCGCATCGCCACCAACGGCAGGGTGCTGCTCTTCACCCCGACCTGGCTGGCCATCAACGCCGTCCTCGGCCTCTGGGCGCTCCAGGCACCGCTGCTGCTGAGGGGCAACATAGAGGACACTTCACAGTTCCTGATGCAGGACTTCGGGGCGACGAACATCGGCTACGGGATGGCCGCTCTGGCGGTCGTCTTCGGCCTGGGGCTGCTGTTCTGGGGCCAGGTCTACGCCCGCTTCCGAAGGACGACGCTGATCATGGTCGGGGTGGCGGCATTCGTGGCCCTGACCCTGGATATCCTGGCCATCAACCACCTCGGTGGCACCTCCACGGCGCTGCTGCTGGCCCTGGTCGGCGTGGCCATTGCCGCCATTTTCCTCCTGTCCGGAGCAACTCCGGCTGCCCTCGGTCTGCTGGCCGACGTCAGTGAGGGCTTCGAGGAGGACCGCAGCGCGATCATGGGCCTGTACTCGGTCTTCCTCGGCCTGGGCCAGGTGCTGGGTGCCGTGGCCGGCGGCGTCGCGGCGACCTGGAAGGGGATCGACGGCCTGATCGTCGCCACGGCGGCCATCCTGGCCGTGGGGCTGCTGGCACTGCTCAATCTCCGGGCCCACGAGGCGGCTCTGCTCGACGCCGCCGCGGCCGCGGAACACCCTTCCCTGACGGAGACCATTCGCGATACGCTCTCGACCGGCTGAGGGAACGTCTGTCTGGCATCAGTCAAGGAGGAACGATGACCGTCGCGATCGTCACCGATTCGGGTTCGGACCTCACGCCCCAGCTTCTCGCTGAGAACAACATCCGCCAGGTGCCACTGACTGTCAGCTTCGCCGATCGTAGCTTCCTCTGCCCGGACGAGTTGTCGCCGGATGAGTTCTGGAAGCGCATGACCGCGTCCGATACCCCCTTCCCTCACACCTCCACGCCCAGCGCTGGGCAGTTCAGGCAGGCTTACGACGAGCTGTTCGCCGCCGGCGCCGACGCCATCGTCGGCGTGTTCCTGAGCGAGACGCTGTCGTCCACCATCAAGGCCGCCGAGGTGGCCAGGGGGATGCTGCCGGACAGGCAGATCGAGATCATCGATTCACGATCGGCCTGCATGGCCATCGGCGCCCTGGCCCTGCGCGGGGCCAGGATGGCCGCCCGGGGGGACTCGGCCGCGAAGATCGCGGAAGCGCTCAACGCGGTGCGCCGTCGGACCAACTTCTACGTCGCCCTCGACACCTTGGAGTACCTGCGCCGGGGCGGCCGCATCAGCGGCGCCAGGGCCGCTGTCGGCGGGCTGCTATCGGTCAAGCCGATCATCACCATTGACGACGGCATCATCGAGACTGCCGATCAGCCGCGAACCCGGGCCAAGGCCCGAGAGCGAGTCAAGGAGCTGCTGACGGACCGCCCGCTCGAAGAGATGCACGTGCTCTACACGCCGCCCCTCGACGACGCCGCCTTCCGCGAGGAGCTCCTGGCCGCCCTGCCCGGCCCGGCGCCCAAGCTCGTCACGTCCCAGGTCATCGGCCCGATCATCGGCGCGCACGTCGGCCCGGGGGCCTACGGCGCGGTCGTGGTCTACCCCGAGTAGAGTCGTCAGCTGCGCCTCGTTAGGCCAGAATCGCGTCGAGCCTTAGATCCTCTGGCAGAGGCGCCAACTTCGCTAAAGATGCAGGGCAGAATGGCTCGCCTGGATGAGGACTATGTGCATCTGGCGCTCCTCGGCGACAGGCCTATGCTCGATCCAAAGCAGTTGCCCTGCGGCGCCGCTTTCCTGATGGCTGGAAGGCCGCCGCTTCATCGCCGGGGCCGCTGAGAGCGGGCCGGACACAGGCTCCGACTCGACCCTCCACCATACCGGTCGCGGCGGGAGGTTAGAGGCAGATGGCGACCGAGAGCACCGCGCCAGCGATCAACGCTTGGGACGTCGCCCAGCGCCAGTTCGACCTGGCGGCCGAGCGACTGGATCTGGACCCGGGACTGCGGCGGATCCTTCGCGAGCCCAAGCGGGAGCTCACCGTCCACTTCCCGGTGAAGATGGATGACGGAAGCGTCCGGGTCTTCATCGGCTATCGCGTTCAGCACAACCTTGGCCGTGGCCCCGCCAAGGGCGGCATCCGCTACCACCAGGACGTGACCCTCGACGAGGTCAAGGCCCTGGCGATGTGGATGACCTGGAAATGCGCCGTCGTGGGCATCCCCTTCGGCGGGGGCAAGGGCGGCGTAGTCGTCGACCCCAAGAAGCTCAGCCTGCGCGAGGTTGAGGGCCTGACTCGCCGCTTCACCACGGAGATCAGCGTCTTGATCGGCCCCCAGAGCGATATCCCGGCCCCGGATGTCAACACCAACCCGCAGACCATGGCCTGGATGATGGACACCTACTCGATGCACGTCGGCTACACCGTGCCCGCAGTGGTCACGGGCAAGCCGATTCCACTCGGAGGATCGGAGGGCCGGAATGAGGCAACCGCCCAGGGCGCCGTCTATACCATCATCGACGCCGCCGCCCAGCTGGGCATCGACCTGCCCAAGGCCACCGTGGCCGTCCAGGGCTACGGCAATGCAGGCGCCGTCGCTGCCCAGCTGATGGCCGGCCTGGGCTCGAAGGTCGTCGCCGTCAGCGACTCGACGGGGGCGATCCACAAGCCGGAGGGCTTGGACCCGGCCGCCGTCCTGGCCTGGAAGCAGGAGCACCACTCGGTCCTCGGCTTCCCCGGGACCCGCGAGATCAGCAACGCCGAGCTGCTCGAGGTCGAGTGCGACATCCTCATTCCGGCCGCGCTCGAGAACCAGATCACGGTCGCCAACGCCGGCAGGATCCAGGCCCGCATCATTGCCGAGGCCGCCAACGGCCCAACGACTCCCGAGGCGGACGACATCCTCTACGCCAACGGCAAGTTCGTCATCCCCGACATCCTCTGCAACGCCGGCGGCGTGACGGTCAGCTACTTCGAGTGGGTTCAGGACCTGGAGCGCGACTTCTGGAGCGTCGGCCAGGTCAACGACAAGCTACGCGGCATCATGGCCAACTCCTTCGCCGGCACCCTCGAGGTCAGCCAGCGGGAGAACATAAACATGCGCACGGCGGCCTACATGCTGGCCGTCCAGCGCGTGGCCGATGCCACCACGGTGCGCGGTCTGTACCCGTAGGGACTTGCGATCCTCGGGCGGCGGCCGCCCTCGGGCGGCGGCCGCCTCTGCTTCTGTTGGGCTTCTTCTCCCTGGCCGCGGTGCTACGATCCCCCGGCCCGCAATTGCCCGCAGGCGGCGGATAGGAGCGCAATGCTCGACCACGAAGAGAAGTTCCTGTTCAAGGAGGAGACCCTCCACCTGGTCAACGCTCTGGCCGAGCCGGGCGTGCTGGACAACGTGGAGGATTTGCTGACCGACGTCATCACCAGCCCGCGCTTCGACTCCGAGGTCTTCACCCTGGAGCGCTCTCTGCAGGTGATGCTGGGGGCACGAGCTGGCGCCACTCTCGTCGGCCTGCTGACGGTCGCCCCCGAGGTCTTCGACGAGACGGCCGAGGTGCGCATCCCGCCCGACGTCCTCGAGCGCCTGGTCGCCTGGCGGGCCCGTTTCGGGCTGGCCATCGACAACGCCTTGAACTACCTGAACAACCCCGACGGAATCCAGGGTCACACCTTCGCTACCCAGATCGCCCATGTCGATGAGCGGCGGGTGCTGCAGGGCCGCCTGACACTGGTCCGCTACAACAACGAGCCACAGTTCTTCCTTGCCGACGCGGCGGTCTTCTACGGCCTCGTCGTGGACATCCTGGAGCGGCTCGGCCCGTATCTGGAGCCGGGCGCGATCGACGCGGAGATGCTGAACCGGCTCCGCGAGGCAGTGGCCCTGATCGAGCGTCGCACGGCCAGCGAGGGCTGATCGCCGCCCGCGCCGGGAATCGACAGGCCGGGCCCGTGACCGGGCCCGGCCTGTGCCGTACCTGGGGTTATGCCGCAGCCTGGGAGCGTCGCGAGACGCGCCGCACGATGCGGTACAAGATCCACAGCACCAGCAGGCTACCGAGCGCCGGCAGGCCCACGATGATGAGCCAGACGCCGATCGTGGCCAGTCCCTGGCCGATACGGACCAGGGCCGCAACGGCCTGGTCGACCTGCTTGTTGAAGTCCCACTCGTTGGTGGCCACCGTCGTGACCGTCTTCTCCGGCAGGACGAAGGCGACGCTCAGGGTGCTCATCGCCGCCTGGTCTTTGAGGTAGTCGCGCTGGGCGACCAGCTGCTCGATCTGGCTGCGAGTCGCCGTCAGCTGCTCCTGGACGGCCAGGATGTCCTTGATCTCGGTCGCCTTCTCCATGATCGCCAGCAGAGCGGTCTCGGTGGCGCGCAGGTTGGTGACCCGGGCATCGAGGTCGACGACCTGGGAGGTCACGTCGGCTGTGTTGGTCTGCTCCGAGATGATCCGCAGGCCGAGGCCCCGCATGGCCGTCAGGGCGTCGTCCCAACGGGCGACGGGCAGGCGGAAGGTGATCGAGGCGGAAGTCTCATCGCCGCTGCCGTAGCGGTTCGAGCTGGCGATGTAGCCGCCCAGGCCTTCGATCGTCGCCTGGGCCTGGGCCAGGGCGTTGTCGATGGAGTCGACTTCGAGCGTCATCGAACCGGTCTTGACGATCTGGACGCCGTCGGTCGCCGTGGCCGGGACCGGGGCGCTGCCGGCGCCGTCGCCCTCGGCCGGCCCGAAGACGACGCCCTTCTCCGAGTCGGCCCCAGTGGATACCCAGTCGTCCAGGGCCTCGGGCTGGGCCGGAACGACCGCATCGCGAGAGGTGTTCGATTGGGTGGCTGGAGAGGCGGAATCCGCCGACGGCGGCGCGCCGATGACGTAGGCCGCGCCCAGGAGAATGGCCACGGCCAGGACGCCGACGATGCCGACGAGCGGCTTCCTGGTTGCGATCATCCGGCGCAGCGAACGGCCCGGGCCGTCGCCGGTGCTGGCCTTGGGCTGGCTTGTTCTGGTGCTCATCTATCCGCCCTCGCATGGCTGCTGTGCGGCCGTTTGCGCCGCCTGTCGGTTCATGGACGCCCCTGAGGCGCCTGCGGTTCCGCGGCCACGGTGTCAGGGAAGCGGCTCGTTGTCGATCAGGCGGACTGCGCCGAACCTGACGGCCAGCGACAGGAGGGCCGGCCCGGCGACCTGCTCCAGCTCCTCCAGCGTCTCGGGGTCGGCGCAGCTGATGTACTCGGGGGCTGCCAGCGGCTCGGCCGCGAGCGTCTTCCTCATCGCCGTCCGCAACTTCCCGGCCGATCGCTCGCCATCCTCGAAGCGAGCCCGGCCGGCCAGCAGCGCCTGTCGCAGAACCGGGGCGGCCAGCCGCTGCTCGGGGCTGAGCCGGGCGTTGCGCGAGCTCATGGCCAGCCCGTCCTCTTCGCGCACCGTGGGGCAGGCCACGATCTCGGTGTCGATGCCCAGGTCCTCGGTCATGCGCCTGATGACCAGCAGCTGCTGGGCGTCCTTCTGGCCGAAGTAGGCCCGGTCGGCCCCCGCCAGCGAGAGCAGGATGGTCACAACCGTCGTTACGCCCTCGAAGTGGCCCGGCCGCGCGGCGCCCTCCAGCGGCGCGGTCAGGGCCCCGACCTGGACCGTCGTCTGGAAGCCGGCCGGGTAGATTTCCTCGACCGAGGGGATGAAGACTACGTTGGCCCCCGCCTCGCCGCAGACCCTGACGTCGGTTGCCTCGTCTCGCGGGTAGGCCGCGAAGTCGGCCTGCTCGTTGAACTGCCGGGGGTTGACGAAGATCGTCACCAGGACCGTGGCGTTGTCGGCATCGGCCTTGCGGATCAGCGAGGAGTGGCCCTCGTGGAGCGCCCCCATCGTGGGCACCAGGCCGAGCGGTCGCTTCGATCGAGCAAGGGTCGCCCTCAGGTCCGCCCTCGTCCTGACGATCGTCGGGATGGCGACCGGCCTGACCATTATCAGAGGTCCCGGTCGAGCGGTATGCCGGGCAGCGCCCCGATTCCCTCGGCGCGATCGAGCGGCGTCCGGCCGAGGATCTCGTCCAGGACGGAGTCCTCCATGCGGACCGTCTGATCCGGGCCGGGGAAGGTGCCGGCCTCGACCTCGCCCCGGTACGTCTCGGCTGCGGCCTTGGTGGTCTCGTAGATCTCGGCGAAGTGGCGGGCATGGCGCGGCGTGAAGTCGGGGTTGAGGCCCAGGACGTCGGTCACGACCTGGACCTGGCCGGCACAGCCTGCGCCGGCGCCGATGCCGATGGTGGGAATGCGCAGTCGTTCGGTGATGGCCCGCGCCAGCTGCTCGGGCACCAGCTCCAGCACCACCGCGAAGGCCCCCGCCTCCTGCACGGCCAGGGCGTCGGCCAGCAGCCGCCGGCCGGCCTCGCGTGTCTTGCCCTGAACGCGGTGGCCGCCCAGCTGGTGGATCGACTGCGGCGTCAGGCCGATGTGGGCCATGACCGGGATGCCCGACTTGACGATCAGTTCGACGATTCGAGCGCTGCGCTCACCGCCCTCGAGCTTGACCGCTCCGGCGCCGCCTTCGCTCATCAGGACCCCGGCGTTCTCGAGGCTTTGCTCGGGGGTGACCCCGTAGGACAGGAAGGGCATGTCGGCCACGACCAGGGCCCGCTTCGTGCCCCGCACCACGGCTTTGGTGTGGTGCAGCATCTCGGCCATGGTCACCCGGACGGTGCTGTCATAGCCGAGCATGACCTGGCCCACCGAGTCGCCGACCAGCAGCATCGGGATGCCGGCCTCGTCCAGGGCCCGAGCGGTCGGGAAGTCATAGGCGGTCAACATGGCGATGCGCTGACCGTCGGCATAGAGCCGGGCGATGGAGGCGATCGTAAGGCGGGCGGCGTGCTTGGGACTCGGGGCCTGGCTCACGTCATGTCTCCTGCTTGCGGGGCCGGCGCGCCTCCAGGCGGACCAGGATGCGGTCCAGGAGCTGCCGCGCGACTTCCCGCTTGGGCAGCAGCGGCAGTTCCTCGGCCGGGGTATCGAGCGCGTAGATGGTGACGCGATTGGTGTCGGTGCCGAAGCCTGAGCCCGGTTCGCCGACGTCGTTGGCCACGAGCATGTCCACTCCCTTGGCCCGCAGCTTCTCAGGTGCCCGCTCCAATGAGCCGGTTTCGGCCGCGAAGCCCACCAGGACGGGACCAGTCTCGCCCGAGGCGGCCAGGCCCGCCCGAACTCGCTCGACCGTCTCGGCCAGCAGATCGGGGGTGGGCTCCATGTTCAGCTTGAGGCCCTCGCCGCGAGCGAGCTTGCGCTTCGCCGCGGACGCCGGACGGAAATCGGCCACGGCGGCGGCCATGACCAGGACGTCGAAGGCCGGGCCCTCGGGCGGCGTGAGAGCCTGCAGGGCGGCCTGCATCTCGGCCGCGGTCGCGACGCGGATGACACGGGCGCCGGCCGGCGGATCGACCGTGGCGTTGGCCAGGACCAGGGTCACGGCCGCCCCTCGGCCGAGAGCCTCGCGGGCCACCGCCGCGCCCATCTTGCCGCTGGAGCGATTGCCGACGAAGCGGACGGGGTCGATGGGCTCGGCCGTGCCGCCGGCAGTGACCACGACATGGCGGCCGGCGTAGTCCGAGCGAGCGGCCGCCACGCCGGCCCTCGGGGCGTCGCTCATGGCCGCCACCACGGCATCCACGATGGACGGCAGAGCGGCCAGCCGGCCCCGGCCGGTCATCCCGGACGCCAGCTCGCCCTCCTCGGGCTCGACGATGCGGTAGCCGTACTCGCGCAGGCGGGCGACGTTGGCCGCCGTTGCCGGGTGGGTGTACATGCCGCCGTCCATGGCCGGGGCCACGACGACCGGCGCCGAGGTCGCCAGGCAGGCGGCGGTGATGGTGTCGGTGGCCAGGCCGCTGGCCATGGCGCTCAGCCAGCGGGCCGTGGCCGGGGCGACGACGATCGCCTCGACGTCGTGAGCGGCGTCAATGTGCCCGATCTTGCCGTTCGGCTGCAGGGCCAGCACGTCGGTGTCGACCGGGTGGCGGCTCAGGGTCTCAAGCGTGAGGGAGCCGATGAAGGCCGTGGCGGCCGGGGTCATGAGAACCCGCACGTCCGCACCTTCGGCTTGCAGCAACCGCAGCAGCTCCACCGACTTGTAGGCCGCGATGGAGCCGGTCACGCCCAGGGCCAGGCGGCGCCCCGCCAGGCGGCCGCCCGATTCGGTCATTCGTTGGCCTCTGAGATGACGTGGATCGAACCGGCGGCGCTGCCCACCCAGCCCGTCTCGGCTCCTACGTCGGGCGCACCGCTGGCCATCGCCCACAGGATCGCCAGGCCCTTGAGCGTCAGCTCCGGATCCACGGCGTCGACTCCCGGCAGGCTGCGGGCCCACTCGGTCTGGGACAGGCCGCCGGTCAGCACCACCTGGATCGAGGAAGCGTCCGCCTTCTGAGTGCGGGCCAGCTCGAGCCGGATGCGGTCGATCATGCCCAGGGTCATGGCCCGGTAGCCGAGCATGATGCCCGACTGAAGGGCGGCGACTGTGTCCCCTCCGATGGCCTTCTTGGGCTCGGCCAGGTCCACTCGGGGCAGCTTGGCGGTTCGAGCGGCCAGCGCCTCCATGCCCAGCCTCAGCCCGGGCGCTATCGCGCCGCCGACGAAGCCCCCGTCGCGAGCCACGCAGTCGAACTTGGTGGCCGTGCCGAAATCCACGACGATGGCCGGGGTGCCGTAGAGCTTGGCCACCCCCAGGGCGTTGATGAGGCGGTCCACCCCCACCTCGGCAGGGCGATCGGCTCGCACCGGCATGGGCATGATGGCGGCCGTGGCGGTCAGCAGCTGGAGTCCCCGTCGCTCGGCCATGGCTTCCATACTGCGGGCCACGTCGGGCACGACCGAGGCCAGGGAGATGCCGGTGACGTCGCTCAGCGAGCCGCCGTCCAGGCGCAGCAGATCGTCGATCAGCATCTCCAGCTCGTCGGCCGTGGCCGATAGGCGTGTCGCCGCCCGCCGACTGGCGACTACGGCCTCGCCGTGGATCAGGCCGGCCGTCAGGTTGCTGTTGCCGATGTCGATGGCGAGGAGCATGAGCGGATCATACCGCTCCGTTGCGAGCCTCCACCCCGGGCCGGATGGCCCAACTCGAACCTTGTCCGGGCCCTGAGGCTGCGGTACGATCCGCCCGTTCGTCGCCGGCTCTCAAGCCTGTCGCTGCCTCAGGAGGAGTGGTGTCGTCTGTGCCGCCCGCGAAGTTCTTCGTGAACCGCGGCATCGTCTCCGGCCGGACCGACATGCTGAACGTCCTCCGCCCCCTCGAGAAGCAGACCGTGGCCTACCGCTATCTACGAGGCCACGCGTCGGTTGCCCATGGGGTGGGCTGGGTGGAGCGGATCGTGGCCGATGAGCCGGAGACGTCGACTTTCTTCACCCCGCTCTCGATCTGCTTGAACGTGGATTCGTTCGAGCACCTCGAGTTCGAAACCCGACCGGACCAGCTGCTCAGCTATCGCCTGGTTCAGGGAGACGAGGCGGTCGTGATCGATTTCGCGCCCGGAGGACTGGCGTCCGCTCCGGGCTTTGAGCCCCGTCAGCTCGAGTTCGACACGTCCGGCTATGTCCAGATGGAGTTGCTCGCCCGAGACTCGGTCGAGGACGAGCACGGGGGCTCCGAAGCAGGCACCAACTGAGCCCGGTCAGGGCGGATATCGATCCGGGGAGAGTGTGGTGAGCTGCGCGTGAGCGCGGTGGGAGGAGAGGCGCGCCGACCGGGCCGGCCTCGGGTGGCGAGCCGAGAAAGACGGTGGATCGACCAGGCAGACACCAGGAGGAGTCACCTTGGATGCGGTACTAGCCCCGATTGCCCGCTACTTCAAGTTCGTCGAGCGCAAGACCAGCCTCGTCACCGAAACCCGGGCCGGCCTGACCACCTTCATGGTCATGGCCTACATCATCTTCGTGAACCCCAGCATCCTGTCGCTTGCGACCGACGGCAATGGGCCCGACTACATGTCGACCGTCGTCGCCACGTGCCTCGTGGCCGGCATCATGACGATCGCCATGGGCCTGGTGACCAACTACCCGTTCGCCATGGCCGCCGGCATGGGCTTGAACGCCGTCGTGGCGTTCGACCTGATCCTGTCGCGGGGCATGGCCTGGGAAGACGCCATGGCCGTGATCGCCTGGGAAGGCATCATCATCACCATCCTGGTGGTGACCGGCCTCCGGGAGTCGATCATGAAGGCCATCCCGATGGACCTGAAGCGGGCCATTGGCGTCGGCATCGGCCTGTTCATCCTCTTCATCGGCCTGGTTGACGGCGGCTTCGTCCAGGCCACCAGCAACCCGCCGGTGGCTCTCGGCACCTTCCTGCTGCCGACGATCGTCGTGTTCGTCTTCGGGCTGGCCGTCGCGCTGGCCCTGATGGCCAGGAAGATCCCCGGGGCGTTGCTGATCAGCATCTTCGCCGCAACGATCCTGGCCATCATCATCAACTACGCCATGGGCGGCACCGACGTCGCCGAGGGTGAGGTCACCAAGGCCGGCTTCATCTCCGGGGCGGCGGTCGCCCCCGACAAGTGGTTCTTCGACTTCAGCCTCGACAACTTCTCGACCCTGTTCAAGCCGCTGGGCCATCTCGGCTCGGTCTGGACGCAGGAAGGCGTGCCGGCCCTGACCGTGGGCCTGGTGGTCTTCTCCCTGATGCTGTCCGACTTCTTCGACACGATGGGCACCGTCATCGGCGTCGGCGAAGAGGCTGGTCTCGTCACCCCGAAGGGCGAGCTGCCCGGCATCGGGCGCGTCCTGCTCGTCGACTCGCTGGGCGCGGTCGCCGGCGGTCTCTGCTCCACCAGCTCCAACACCACCTACATCGAATCGGCTGCCGGCGTCAGCGAAGGCGGCCGCACCGGCTTCTCGTCGCTCGTCGTCGGCGCCCTCTTCATCGTGGCCATCCTGTTCGCGCCGATCGCCATGATCGTGCCCACGCAGGCGACGGCGCCCGCCCTGGTCGTCGTCGGCTACCTGATGTTCACGATGGTCAAGCAGATCAAGTGGGGCGACATCGACGATATCTTCCCGATCCTGGCCATCATCGTCGTGATGCCGCTGACCTACTCGATCACCAACGGCATCGCGGCCGGCTTCGTGGCCTGGGTATTCCTCAAGGTCGTGGTCGGCAAGATCCGGGAGGTCCATCCGCTGATGTGGATCGTGAGCGCGTCCTTCGTGCTCTACTTCGCGATCCCCTGGATCCAGGCTCTCATCGACCAGTACATGTAGCCCCAGCCGGCTATTCGGCGGCCGGCGTCCCCGCAGGGGCGCCGGCCGCCTCGTGTCTGCGAGGGGCGCCGCGGCATCGACTAGGATTGCCGCGATGTTCGAACGCACTGCGCTCCCCGACGGGCCGCGCGTCATCTCGTCGCGGCTGACGGGGGCGCGCTCGGTCTCGCTGGCTGCGTACGTCCTGGCCGGCTCGCGCCTGGAGTCCGCCAAGACCGCCGGCGCGGCCCACTTCATGGAGCACATCACGTTCAAGGGCACGGCCGCCTTCCCCACCACGCGGGCCGTCTCCGAGGCGATCGAGGGCGTGGGCGGGAGCTTCAACGCCGCCACCGACCGGGAGTCGACCATCTACTGGGTCCGCGTCCCGAGACGACAGGTGGCGCGGGGGATGGAGGTCCTGGGCGAGCTGATCTGCCGGCCCAACCTGCGAACCGAGGAGATCGAGGCCGAGCGGTCCGTCATCGTGGAGGAGATCCGCTCCTACCTGGACGACCCGGGCGAGCATGTGCACAACCTCTTCGACCTGGCCATGTTCGGCGACACACCGCTGGGGCGCGAGATCGCCGGCAGCGTGACCAGCGTCCTGGCTCTGCCGGAGGAGAACCTTCGGTCCTTCTGGTCGGAGGGGTATCGGCCGGGCAACGTCGTCGTCTCGGCCGCCGGCGACATCGAGCATGACGAGGTGGTTCAGCTGGCTCAGCGGGCCTTCGGCGCCGGCCCTTCGAGTTCACTCCGATTCGACCCGGCGCCCCCTCTGCCGGCCGGCGAGCGGGTCCTGGTGGCGCGTCGTGACACCACTCAGACGCAGATCTGCCTAGGTATTCCGGGTCTTCCCAGGGATGACCCTGGGGCATGGACACTTGAGGTTCTAAACGCCATCCTCGGAGATGGCATGAGCAGCCGACTGTTCCAGTCCGTCCGAGAGGACCGCGGTCTGGCCTACGATGTCAGCTCCTACGTCGTCGATTTCGCCGACGCCGGGGCGCTTGTCGTGTCCGCCGGGGTGGACCCGGGGCGCACCCGCCCGGCCGTCCGGGCGATCCTGGACGAGTTCGTTCGCCTCCGGGACGAGATCGTGCCGGCCGACGAGCTGGCTCGCTCCAAGGCCTATCTGGCCGGGCGCCTGGAGCTCAGAATGGAGGAAACGCGTCATCTGGCCTCGTGGTTCGGGGGACAGGAAGCCCTCCACAACAGGGTCCTGACGCTGGACCAGGCGCTGGCGGAGCTCAAGGCGGTGACCGCCGAGGGAATCCGCAGCCTGGCCGAACGCCTGGTACGGGACGAGGCCCTGCGGATGTCGGCTGTCGTTCCTCGCCGCCGCGGGCGGGGCCTAGAGACTATGCTGAGACTCAGCGCATGAACCCTTCAGAGCCGTCCAAGCCTTCTGCGCCCTCCGGGTCGTCGCCCGAGGAGCCTGCCGCTCGTGACGATTCGCCCGAGCTGCTCATCCGCGTGCCCTTGGGCGAAGAGGGCTCACCGGAGGAGGAGCAGCCCGCTGCTGCCGGGCCGCAGCCTGCTGCCGCCGGGCAGCAGCCCGCTGCCGCCGACCAGCCGCCCCCCAAGGGCTCTGCCCCGCCGGCCGGCCGCAGGCAGCCCGCGGCTGCCAATCAGGCTCGCCCACTCTTCACGACGATGGCCGGAGTCGCCCCCGAAGGCATGGCTCCCGGGGGCGTGGATCGGGCCCGCAGCGGGCCTCCGCCCGAACCGGAAGCCGCCGCGCGCATCAAGTTCGCCCGGCTGCATCTGCGGACGGGGTCGCTGATGACCGCGCGGGTCCAGTACGAAGCGCTGGCCGCCTCGGGCGATCTCGACCTGTCTGGGCTGCTGGATCTGGCCGAGGTGCGATGGCGGACGGCCGATCTGCCGGGGGCGGGAATGGCGGCGGCGGAGTATCTGTCGAAGGACGGCGACCAGGCGCTCGGCTTCCTGATCGCGGCCGAGGCGGCCGCTCGGGGTGGCCGACAGGTGGAGGCGCGGCGCTCCGCTGAGATCGCGGCCGAGAGGCTTGGCAAGGACCTGGACGCCATCTTCGCCGGGCTGCCCCGGCGGCTCAACTGGGCTGGTGTCACCGCCGGTCCAGCGCCGTCTCCCTCCGTGGGCATCAAGATCGAGACACCGGCCAAGCCAGGGCCCGAACCGGCCAAGCCAGGGCCCGAACCGGCCAGGGTTTCGTCCGAGGCGCTGTGGGCCCAGATCGTCGAGGTTGCCCAGGCGGCCGATCAGGCGGGGGAGATCGCCGACGAGAAGGCCGAGCCGAAGCCCGCCGCCGAGGCCGAGCCGAAGCCCGCCGCCGAGGCCGAGCAGCAGCAAGCCGCTCCCGAGGAGCGGCCTGCCGCCGCGGCGCGCGGCGAGAAGGCCGAACCGACGCCGGCGCCCGAGCCGGCCCCCGCTGCGGCGGCACAAGGCCACCCGTGGGACGAGGCGGTCGCGGCCGGGTCGGCCGCTCTGGAGGCAGCCGATCCGCTGTTGGCGGCGCTCCATTTCGCCGTGGCTCTGCGCATGTCGCCTGAGGCCGCTCCGGCCGTGCTGGCGGGGATCGGCGACCGCCGCGACCTGGCCCTGGAACTGGTGCGAGTGGATGCGATCCGGGTCGCGGCTGAGGCCGATGCTGCCTCTGCCCCCGCCGAGGCCGAGATCGAGCCGCAACCCACCGAGCCACCCGCGCCGGATGAGCCCATCCGCAAGGCGGCCCCAGAGCCGCCGCCCATCCGCTGGGAGTGACGCCCCCCGGTCCATCCGGCAAGCCCGGTAGAATCGCCGCCGTCAGATCACATCAGGGGAACAGCCAGTGACCGAGCGCACCCTCGTTCTTATCAAGCCGGATGGGGTCCAGCGCGGCCTGGTCGGCCGCATCGTGGCCCGCTATGAAGACCGCGGCCTGCGCATCGTCGGCCTGAAGCTGCTGCAGGTGAGCAGCGAGCTGGCCGAGCGCCACTACGCCGAGCACCAGGGCAAGCCCTTCTACGAGGCCCTTGTCGACTTCATCACTGCCGGCCCGCTGGTCGCCATGGCCGTGGAAGGCCCGGGGGCGATCGCCATGGTGCGGGCCATGAATGGAGCCACCAATCCGGCCGACGCGGCCCCCGGCACCATTCGCGGCGACCTGGCGGTCGCTACCCGCAAGAACCTGGTGCATGCCTCCGACGGACCCGAGAGCGCTGCCTCCGAGCTGGCGCTCTGGTTCGAGCCCGACGATCTGCTGACCTACGAGCGTACGATCGACCGCTGGATGCTTGGCCGCAAGAAGTAGGCGGCTAGGGCTCCGGAGCCAGGCTGGGCGAGACTTCGGGCGTGGGCTCCGGGCTGGAGGTCGGTGAGACCGTAGGCTCGACCGTGACGTCCGGCCCGGGCTCGTAGCCGCCCGGCGCCAGGGGCGCCGTAACCTCGTCTAGCGCAATCCCGGATTGGGTGGCCCGCGGTGCGTCGAAGCCGCCGAAGGCGACGGCTACAGCCAGGGCCGCGCCGGCCACGACCAGCAAGCTCGTCTCCAGGGGCCTGTTGAGGCGTATCGCGAGCAGGGCTTGGCCGCGCGGCTGCTGCCGCCGCCGTCGCGATCGGCGATCGGCGGAGAGGTCGGCCTCCTCGGCCGTCTCGTCCCGCTCCGGCCCGGCCTCGTCGGCCGCGGAGTGCGGGAGGCGGAGCCGCTCACCGGCTGCTTGCCGTACCTCCTCCGACTCGGGCATCAGGCCCGCTCCCAGGAGGCGGAGGTAGCAGACAAGGGCAAGCAGGGTTGCGGCCAGCCCGGCGAACCGCAGGGGCTCCGGCAGGCCCAGCCGGGCCAGGGCGGCCCGGGCCTCGAAGACGTCGCTGCCGGGCCAGCCGAGCGTGGCCACGACGATGAGAGCCAGGGCCAATCCCAGCAGCGGCGAACGGCGGAGCCAGCCGCGGAGCCGGACCAGGTTGGATGTCTTGAACGACCAGGAGACGGCCGCCGCCCAGGCGACCAGGGCCGATTTTGCCAGGACGAAGACCAGCAACCACAGCCTTGCCGGCTGCGCCGCCTCGGCGTCCCGCGCGGTCAGGGCCAGCAAGATGAAGCCTGCATCCTGGACGATGGAGTAGGCGACGATCTCCTCGACTTCGTCATGGAGGATGGCCCCCACGGCTCCCAGGATCAGCGTGGCCAGCGCCACCAGCTGGACGGCGAGGACCGTTCTGTCCAGCCAGTCCCCGGGCACGCCGTAGACCGTCGAGTTCCAGCTCAGGGCGACCAGGGCGAAGCCGGACGGGACCCAGACCAGCGACAGGACAAGGCCCAGCCCTTCGCCGCTCCGGCTAAGCAGGGCCGCCGGAAGGTGGAAGGGGACGGCCCCGGAGCGAACGGCGACGGCGCCCGCCAGGGCCAGGAAGGCCGCGGCCAGGATGGAGGTGGAGTCGGCGGCAGTCCAGTTGGTGTTCAGGACGGTGGCGGCTGCGAGGGCCGAGGCCACAACCACGAGGGCCAGGGTACGAAGCTCGGCGATGCCGACCGACGTGCCCAGCGGTGTCGAGCGGACCCGGCCGGCCACCAGGGCGGCTGGGGTGGTAGCCGCCGCGGCAGCCATCAGGGCCACTGTGGGGTCTGTCGCGAACACGGCGACGCCGAACCCGGTCAGGGCGGCAAGGGCCGCGGGGGCGAGGCGCTCCGGCCAGCCGGTCATCAGGCCGCACAGACACAACAGCAGCGAGCTGGCGGTGAGGGTGGCGAGGAAGAACCCGGCGAACCACGACCCAGCCAGCTGGACCTCTCCTACGGTGGCGGTGTCGGCCGGATCGATGAGGAGCGCGGCCGCAAGCGCCAGGCCCAGGGCAGAGATGCCCGTGGCCCTCGAGAGGCGCTCGAACTGGGCCACCGTGAGGCTCAGCAGCATTCCGGTGACGCAGACCACGACGAAGACGAGGAGGGTCATCGGTTGCCGTCCTTGTCCCGGCTGGGGCGGGAGCGGCGCGTCGAACGCGGGCGTGGCTTCGATTCGGGCTCAGGCGTGTGCCAGGCCGCCCAGGCGTCCCACTCGTTCGCAGCCGGGTCGGCGGTGAAGGCGCGCGGCTCGGGTTGGGCCGGCTCGGGTTGGGCCGGCTCGGGTTGGGCCGGCTCCGGTTGGGCCGGCTCGGGTCGGGCTGGCGCAGACGCCGAATCGGGCCACGCCGGTCGAGCCGGTCGAGCGGGTCGAGCCGGCTCGGGTCGGGCGGGCGCAGACGCCGAATCGGGCCACGCCGGTTCAGCCTGCTCGCCCGGCCAGGGATGCCCCTGGCCGGCGGGCCGGGGAGGGGCCGCCGAGCGGAGCGTGGGGCCGGGGCGCAGCGAGGTTGCCCTCCTGGGGGCGGGGGTGGCCGGCCGCAGGCCGGGCGCAGGCGGCAATGGAGCGCGGGTGGGGGCCGGCGCGGGAGCGCGAGCAGGGACGGGCGCCGGGGCGGGAGCGCGAACAGGAGCGGGCGCCGGCGCGCGCTCAGCTGCCATCTCGGCCGGCAACTCGGGAGCCAGGAGGGCGGTGGCTCCGGCTATGCCGATCAGCAATGCGGCCAGGGCCTCATGCTGGAGTGGGGGCGTGGGCCCGGACCAGGCCGCCAGGAGCAGGGAGCAGCCAAGCGTGAGGAGCATGGTCCCCGTGCCGAGCCGGAAGACGTCGCGCCCGGCCAGTGGGGCCAGGGAAAGGACCAACAGGGCCAGGCCTGCAGCCTGGGCCACGGCGGGGCCGGCGAGCGGATCGACGGGCCTGATGGCCAGGCCGATGATGAAGGCGGCCCCGGCCAGCGCCGCCTCGGCCGGCAGCCCGATCGCCGATCCCCGGCCGCCCCGGCCGGTGGCGACCGCCACCCACAACAGATAGGCGACCGCCAGGGCTCCCAGGCCCCGGGCCGCGACAACCAGGAAGCCCGGCGCGGGCGAGGTCACGAGCGCCGCCGCCGCTGACGCCAGCCAGAGGCCCCCGATGACGGCGCGACCGTCGCGAGAGGCCGTCGCGACCACCGCGCCCGCCACGACGGCGAGGGCTGCGAGCGCCGGCAGGTCCATCAGAGCTTCCTGATGCCGGCCGCGAACATTCGCTGGCCCGTCATTGACCCGGCGTTGGCGAAGCGTCGACGGAGGCGCTGGCCTCGACGGAGGGGCTGACCTCGGGGGAGGCGCTGGCCTCGACGGAGGGGCTGGCCTCGGGGGAGGCGCTGGCCTCGGGCTCGATCGGCTTGATGAGGCCGAAGTCCTCCAGAGGCCAGTAGCGCATCCAGGCGCGCCCGATCACGGTCGACCTGTCGATCGGGCCGAAATGGCGCGAATCCTGGGACGCCGACCTGTGGTCGCCCAGGACGAACAACTGGTTCTCGCCGACCGTCCAGATGTGAGTTGAGTCCGGCACGCCGGTCGGCTCGTGATTGAAGACGTAGGGCTCATCGAGATCCACGTCGTTGACGTAGACCTTGCCGCCGCGGATGTCGATCTGGTCGCCGGGCAGGCCGACCACGCGCTTGATGAACGGCGTGTTGGCGTCATCGTGGCTCCAGCCCTCGGGCGGAGTGAAGACGACGATGTCGCCCCGGTTGTAGTCGTCGAAGACGGGCGACAGCTTGTCCACGAGAACGTACTGATCGGGCATCAGTGTGTTCTCCATGGATTCCTGCTGCACCTGGTAGGGCTGGGCCACGAACATCTGCACCGCCAGGAAGACGATGAGGGCGAGCAGCAGCGTCTCCAGCAGTTCCAGGGCGCAGCCAAGTGATCGGCGCTTCACAAGATCGCGAGTATAGGGGCTGTGCTATCGTCCTGCCCTGTGAGTCATACCGACCGCCTGGCCTGGCTGACGAGCGGCCGCTTCCTCCGCGTCCTGGCCCCGATCGCCGGCCTGGCTCTCGTCGTGGGCGTCATCTACAACGCGTCGACCGTCGATCGCATGCCGCCCAGCTTCCAGATCAGCCTCAGCGCAACCGCGCCCGACAGCGACCTGGCCATGACGTTGAGCTCGGTGAACGTGGTCTTCAACGAGCAGGTGCGCCATGAGACGGCCGAAGCCGCCTTCTCGATCACCCCCTACGTGGCCGGCTCTTTCCACTGGCAGGGCGCGACTCTGATCTTCACCCCCTCGGACAAGCTGCCGCTGTCGTCGACCTTCACGGTCCGCGTGGACGTCGGCGTCCAGGACCTCGCCGGCAACTACCAGGGCGACGCCAAGGAGCTGACCTTTACAACCGTCGGGTCGCCGGCAGTGGCCTCCATCCTGCCCGCCGGCAAGGCCGAAGGGGTGCCGATCGAATCGGACATCGAGATCACCTTCGACCGGCTGATGGACACCCAGAAGGTCCTGGACGGCCTGCGCATCGAGCCCTCCGTGAGCTTCCGCGCCACCTGGAACGGGCCAACGCTGACAGTCCAGCCGGTGCTGCCGCTGGCCTACTCGACGGTCTACTACGTCAAGATCGGCGACCCTGCCATCGACACCGATGGCACGCGGCTGCCGGCCTTCATCTCCACCTTCAAGACGGTCGAAAGGGGCCTGAACGCAACCCGTCTGGTGCCGGCCCCCAACACCGTCGGGGTCAGCGTGCGAACCGCGATCGCCGTCTTCTTCGACGGCCCGGTCGATCCGGCTTCGATCGCCGGCGCGATCCGCCTCTCGCCTGAGGTCGGCGGCTCGATCAGAATCGCGGTACCGAGCGTCGAGACGCCGCCCCCGGCCTCTCCCGCGGAGGATGAGACGCCGCCGCCCGTGGTCGACGGCGATCAGGTCCTGGTCTTCACCCCCGATCGGCCGCTGGAGGCCCACACTACCTACACCGCCACTCTCTCGGCCAGCGTCCGGCGCAGCGACGGCAAGGCGGGGGCCCAGCAGACCTGGACCTTCACCACGGGTGAGGCGGCCACGACGGCCCTCAACCACATCGCCTTCCTGTCCGATCGGAGCGGAGTGGCAAACGTCTGGATGATGAACCCGGACGGCTCGAACCAGCGCCAGGTCACAGCCGAGATCACCCCGGTCGTGGGGTTCGACGTCAGCGGAGATGGGACCGCCATCGCCTACGGCACCGGGGGCGTCGTCAAGCGGATGGCGATAGGCGGCGACAATCTGCAGGTGATCACCGCCGACGGCTCGTTCGACTACGGCGCCGCCTTCACGCCGGACGGCACGGCGCTGATCGTGGCCCGGCGCGACGGGGCCGGGATCGACCAGGGCTACTGGCGCATGCCGATCGTGTCGGGAGCGGATCCCAGGCAGATCACGGCCGACGGTGCGCCCATACCCGACGGCGCGGCCGCGGCAGCCGGCTTCGAGGGCGGGCAGATCGGCGACTCGCGCTGGGCTCCACGCGTGGCCGTCTCGAGCGACGGCCTAACGGCGCTGCTGGTCCGCGGGCTGGACGACACGCTTCAGCTCGTCGACATGAGCGGAGCCACCGATCCGCTCTCGCTGTCGATGATCGGCAACTCCCGACCGATCTGGAGCGACGTGCGCGAAGCCTTCTATGTCGTGGCCACCGCCGACGACGGCCTTACCTGGGCGTACTGGGAGGTCACCGTGGACGGAGAGGTAACCCGCCTCGGTTCGGCCGCGGGCGACATGGCCGGTGACGTCGAGGGTTGCCTGGCCTTTGTCGTGCGGGCCGCCGACGGCTCGACGCATATGGACTACGTTCCCGCAGGCGGAGGCGCGACGTCGCTGCTGACCAGCGACGCCATCTGGAGTGAGGCTTCCCCCTCGTTCTCGCCCGATGGCTCCATGATCGTCTTCTCCCGCTTCGGCTTCCACAACCCGTCCGTCTCGGGCGGCATCTGGGTGGTAAGGCCGGACGGAACCGGGCTCATGAACCTCAGCACGGACGGCTGCCATCCTCACTGGCTGCCGTAGGCGAGAGGGCCGCCCGGCGCCGCCAGGGGACAGGCCAAACGTCCCGAGGCAGGGGTGTCCTATCTACCGCAGGCCGCAGCCCGAATGCATAGACGGCGGGACTTTCCGCAGTTTGACCCGGCCTCCGGCGCGTTGATACACTCCGCGCGGCCCCGAATATGCATCACGCATAGGGGCATGTCCCCGGTCAGCGCGCCGTCCCGCCGCGCTCAGATGGTGCCCGTAGAGTAAGGAGACTCTAGCCCCCCATGGATCCAAGTCTGCTCCAGTGGTTCATCCCGATAGCGGGGCTGCTCGCGGTAGGTTTCGCGATCTACCTCGCCCGTGACGTCCTGTCCCGCGATACCGGGACCAAGGAGATGATGGACGTCTCCTCCACGATCAACGAGGGCGCGGTCGCGTTCATCAAGCGCCAGTACCTGACCATCGGTGCCCTGGCGGTGGTCGGTGCCTTCGTCATCGGCGCGATCATCTCCCTGGTCGAGACCCAGAACGTCGCCGACACCCAGACGTACGGGCTCGAGCTCGGCATCCGCACCGGCGCGGCCTTCTTCGTCGGCGCCCTGTGCTCGATGGCCTCCGGCATCATCGGCATGCTGGTCAGCGTCAAGGCCAACGTGCGTGTGGCGTCCGCCGCCCGCCGCAGCCTGGTCGAGTCCGTCCAGGTGGCGATGCGCGGTGGCGCCGTGTCCGGCTTCCTGGTCGTGGCCCTGTCGCTGCTCGGCGTCTGGTCTGTCTTCGCCGTCAACGGCGGCCTGGCCGGTGGGGAGAACGCCCACGACGCGCCGTTCCTCATCGTCGGCTACGGCTTCGGGGCCAGCTTCGTCGCCCTGTTCGCCCAGCTGGGCGGCGGCATCTACACCAAGGCCGCCGACGTGGGCGCCGACCTGGTGGGCAAGGTCGAGGCCGGTATCCCCGAGGACGACCCGCGCAACGCGGGCGTGATCGCGGACCTGGTCGGCGACAACGTCGGTGACTGCGCGGGCCGTGGCGCCGACCTCTTCGAGTCCACCGCCGCCGAGAACATCGGCGCCATGATCCTGGGCGCCGGCGTCTATCTCTTCGCCCTGAGCAACAACTGGCCTCATCCCGAGGCCTGGATCTTCTTCCCGCTGGTCGTCCGTGCCTTCGGTCTCATCGCCACGATGGTCGCGATGTTCTTCATCCGCGGCAAGGAGACGGAAGACCCGATGAACATGCTCAACCGCGGCTACTGGGTGACGACGATCCTGAGCGCGATATCGCTCGGCTTCGTCACTTACGTCATGATGCAGACGCCTGCGGGTGTGAACGGCGAGAACGGCATCCCCACCTGGATCTACTTCTTCGGTTGCGGCGTCGTCGGCCTGGCCACCAGCATCGTCTTTGTCTACATCACCCAGTACTACACCGCCGGCAGCTTCCGACCGGTCAAGGAGATCGCCGAGGCGTCGAAGACCGGCCCGGCTACGAACATCATCTCGGGCGTCGCCGTCGGCTTCGAGACCACGGCGGTGACAGCGATCGCCATTGGCATCGCCCTCCTGGCCAGCCACTGGCTCGGCTCGCAGGCCAATCTGATCGTCGATGGAAGGAACATCGGCGGCGTCTTCGGCACTGCCGTGGCCACGATGGGCATGCTCATGACCTGCGCCTACATCCTGGCCATGGACACCTTCGGGCCCATCACCGACAACGCCGGCGGCATCGCCGAGTTCAGCCAGGCCGAGAAGGGCGCCCGCACGATCACCGACCGCCTCGACGCCGTCGGCAACACGACCAAGGCCCTGACCAAGGGTTATGCCATCGCCTCGGCCTCGCTGGCCGCCTTCCTCCTGTTCCAGGCCTACATCGACAAGGTCAACCTGATCCTCTCCCGCCAGATCGAGGCCGGCACTCGGACGGTCGAGCAGGGCCTCATGACGTCCGTGAACCTGGAGAACGTCGGGGTCTTCGTCGCCGCCCTGATCGCGGCGATGCTGGTCTACCTCTTCAGCTCGCTGGCCATCCGGGCCGTGGGCAAGACGGCCTCCTCGATCATCGTCGAGGTCCGCCGCCAGTTCAGAGAGATGCCCGGCATCATGACCTACAAGGAGCGGCCGGACTACGCCCGCGTCGTCGACATCACCACTCGCGCCGCGCTGCGGGAGATGATCGCTCCCGGCGCCGTCGCTGTGGGCACGCCGATCATCGTCGGCATCCTGCTCGGCTACGAGGCTGTGGCCGGTCTGCTGATGGTCGGCACGATCGCCGGTGTCCTGCTCGCCACCGTCCTCAACAACAGCGGCGGCGCGTGGGACAACGCCAAGAAGTACATCGAAGCCGGCCATCTGGTCGGCGAAGACGGCAAGGTGGTCAAGAAGAAGTCGCCGACCCATGCCGCTGCCGTGGTCGGCGATACCGTCGGCGATCCCTTCAAGGACACCGCCGGCCCCTCGCTCCACGTCCTGGTGAAGCTGCTGGCGACCATCACGCTGGTGCTGGCGCCCCTCTTCATCCGCTAATCCGGCACACCGGCGGGAGCCGGCGGTCACAGCGACCGCGGGCTCCCGCCCACTCATCCCGGCCCCTTCCAGGAGCACCCCGTGGACACGTCAATCCAGGCGCTAGTCATGGGTCTCGTCCAGGGCCTGACGGAGTTCATACCGGTCTCGAGCTCCGGTCACCTGGTCCTGGTGCCGTGGTTCCTGGGCTGGGACGATCCCTTCATCGACTCTCTGGCCTTCAGCGTCATCCTGCATCTGGGCACGCTGCTGGCCTTGCTGCTCTACTTCTGGCGGGACTGGCTGCGCATCATCCCGGCCGGACTGGCGTCCATTCGCGACCGTTCGATCGACGGCGACGAGGATCGCAAGCTGGCCTGGTTGATAGCCCTCGGGACGATCCCCGCGCTGGCGGCAGGCGCACTCTTGTCGGACGAATTCGAAGCCCTGGTCCGAGAGGCGCCTCGGGTGGCCCTCATGCTGTGCGTGGGCGCCGCCATCCTCTGGCTGGCCGAACGCTGGGGCTCGCGCGACCGCGACATGAGAGCCCTGACCTTCCCCGGAGCTCTGTTCGTGGGCGTGGCCCAGGCCGTGGCCTTGATCCCCGGCATCAGCCGCTCCGGGGTCAGCATCTCGGCCGGCATGTTCCTGGGCTTGACCCGCGAGTCGGCCGCCCGCTTCAGCTTCCTGCTGGCCACGCCCGCCGTGGCAGCCGCGGGGCTCTGGGAAGGGCGCAAGATCCTGGCCGGGGAGTCGGGCGTCAGCCCGGACGCGCAGGTCGCAGCGATCGGTTTCGTGTCTTCGTTTCTGGCCGGGCTGGTTGCCATCCGCTTCATGCTGGAGTTCCTGCGCCGCCAGCCGAACACTCTGTTCATCGTCTACCGTGTGTTGCTGGCGATTGCGGTCTTCGCGGTCCTGCTCATGCCCCACGGTGCCTAGGGGAGCGCACATGAGACGGTACCGAGCCGACTCCCGGAGGAATGGGTCGTCATGGAGGTCATGAAGCAGCTCCGGCAGCGCGAGATCCGCGATCTGCTGGCGCAGCGCCCCATCCGAACCCAGCAGGAGCTGGCAACCGCCCTGCGTGAGCGCGGCTTCCGGGCGACACAGGCCACGATCAGCCGCGACGTGGCCGAGCTGGGCCTGCTCAAGTCCAACGAGGGCGGGCAGCATCGCTACGTCGTCCCGGCACGCGTCGCCGAGGCGGAGAGCACAGGCGAGGAGCGTCTGCGGGCCCTCTTCCACGACCTGCCGGTGGAGATCCGCGAGGCGGGCCTGATGCTGGTCATCCGAACGCTGCCCGGATCGGCCCACGCCATCGCGGCTGCCCTGGACCGCACCCGCTGGCCGGAGGTCGTGGGCAGCATCGCCGGCGACGACACGGTCTTCGTCGCTTTCGCCGATCGGATGTCGATGCAGCGCATCCGCGGTCGGCTCGTCCAGCTCGGCAGCTAGAAGCGCCTCAGCTCCGGTTTGAGCTCGGGGGTGCGGGCGCCTCGATTGCCGCACACGAGCCGACCCCGCCACTCGGGGAGGAGGAGGGGAGGACGCCGAGGGGCGGGGTCGGTGGTGATCGCTGCCTTATCGACTAGAACAATGGCCCCGGCGGGCGCAAGAAGCCATTGGGCGAAGGTCCCAATCCACCCGGGACCTCGGTAATCATGCGTTCGTATGGCGCCCGGAAGGCCGTTCCGAGTGATGCACTGCGGTGGGTCATGGGCCGTGAGGGCCTTTGACACGCCGGAGGGGGACGGCTAGGATACGCGCCGGCCGAACTTCAGGGCGCCGTCGGTGGCCCTGGAGTTCTTTGTCTAATCGCGGTCCGGCCAGGCTGGGCCGCAACCAGCACGGAGCCTCTTCTCGGTGAACAACAGAACTCAGTACATCTCCGAAGAGGGATTGGCCAGGCTTCGGGCCGAGCTCGACGAGCTCGTCAGCGTTCGGCGGGCCGAGATCGCCCAGCGCATCCACGATGCCAAGGAGCACGGCGACCTGGCCGAGAACGCCGAATACGAGGACGCCAAGAACGAGCAGGCGTTCGTGGAGGGTCAGATCCAGCGCCTGGAGGCGCTTGTCAAGAACGCCATCATCATCGACGAGAACCACGGCACGGATCACGTTCAGATCGGCTCTACGGTCAAGGTCCAGGGCGATGACGGCAAGGAGTTGTTCACGATCGTCGGCTCCACCGAAGCCAGCCCCAAGGAAGGCCGAATCTCCAACGAGTCGCCCGTGGGGCGGGCACTGCTGGGGAAGCGCAAGGGCGACACCGTCGAAGTGCAGGTCCCGGCTGGAGCCTTCTCCTACAAGATCCTGGAGATCCGCTGAGCGGGGCCCGGCAGCGTGTACTGGGCTGACGAGCTCGCCGCTTCAACTGCCGGCCCCCAGGTGGTCAACGACTCCAAGTCGCCTTCGGGCACCGTCCACGTGGGCAGCCTGCGGGGCGTCGTCCTGCACGACGCCATCCACCGTGCCCTGCGGGCCGCCGGCCACGAGTCGACCTTCCTGTACGGCGTCGACGACATGGACGCCATGGACTCCCAGGCGCTGCTGACGGCCGACGCGGTCGATCGCTACATGGGCGCTCCTCTGTCGCGCGTCCCGGCGCCGCCGGGCAGCTCCGCCCCCAACTACGCCCGCCATTTCGTGGGCGAGATCTTCTTCCGGACGTTCGAGCCGCTCGGCATCAAGCCCGAGTTCTACTGGGTCAGCGAGCTGTACGCCGAGGGCAACCTGGACCCCTACGTCAAGCTGGCGCTCGACCGGGCCGATCGAGTGCGCGACATCTACAAGCGGGTCAGCCACGTCGAACGCACCAGCGACTGGCTGCCGATCCAGGTCATCTGCGAGTCCTGCGGCAAGATCGGCACGACCTATGCCACCGACTGGGACGGCTCCACGGTCGCCTACAGGTGCCTGCCCGACCTCGTGTCGTGGGCGAACGGCTGCGGCCACGAAGGGCGCGTCTCGCCCCTGGGCGGCCGGGCCAAGCTGCCCTGGAACCTCGAGTGGGCCGCCAAGTGGGGCCTGCTGGGGGTCACGATCGAAGGCTGCGGCAAGGACCTGGCCACGGCCGGCGGATCGCGCGACCGCTCGGACGCCATCAGCCGCGAGGTCTTCGAGGTCGAGCCGCCGCGCAACGTGGCCTACGAGTTCCTGAACGTCGGCGGCAGGAAGATGTCGACCTCGCGCGGCCAGGGCGCGGCGGCCCATACCATCGCCGAGGTCCTGCCGCCGGCTCAGCTCCGCTTCCTCTTCCTGCGGCCCCGCCCCAGCCAGGTCATCGACTTCGACCCTGAGGGCGACACCATCCCGCGCCTCTTCGACGAGTTCGACAGGATCGCCGCGGCCACCGCCGGCCGGGAGGTCAAGGGCGAGCTGCCGGCCGAGTACGACAGGCTGTTCGCCTATTCGCTGCCGGGCGAGATCCACGATGTGGCCGCCGAAGCCTCGGCCTTCCGCCCCGCTTTCGGCCATCTGGCCCTGCTGCTGCAGATCCCCGGCGTGGACATCGCCGAGAGCATGGAGGCCGAGAAGGGCGCGCCCCTGACCGATCTGGAGAAGGCCGTGCTGGAGGAGAGGACGGCTTCGGCTCGGGCCTGGCTGGAGTCGTACGCCCCGGAGCGGGCCAGGATCTCGGTTCGCCATGAGGCCCTGCCGGACGAAGCCTCCGCCCTGGACGCCGGCCAGAAGGGCTACCTGGCGGCCCTGGCCTCTGCCGCCGATGCTGAGAAGCCGGGATCCGGCGATGCCTGGCAGGCCCTCATCTTCCGCGTCGCGGGTGAGCGTGAGCTGGCCGCCGGGCGGGCCTTCGGCGCTCTGTACGCCGCCTTCCTGGGCCGCTCCAACGGGCCGCGGGCCGGCTGGCTGCTGGCCAGCCTGGAGCCCGAGTTCGTGGTCGAACGGCTGCGAGCCGCGGCAGGGTAGAGCCGCGGCCCGCAGGCCGGCTGCGCGTCGGGCCCGACGGCCCGCAGCGGTCAGTAGCCCATTCGCCCGAGCTGGTCGAGCATCGACAGGAAGTCGTTCACCTGGGCGGCCTGAGGCAGGAAGCCCCTGATCTCGGCCGAGGCGTTGCGCAGATCAATCAGCCGATAGCCGGGGATCCACGGGCTGCCCCGCAGGACCTCTGCCGTGGCCGCGACGAGAGAAGCCATCTTGAAGTGGGGGTCCGTGGCCCGGAAGTCCGAGGCCAGGTCCGAGAAGTAGACGTCCTGGGCGATCTCTTGAGCCCTCTGGGACGAAGGATCCGTCCACCGCAAGCCCACGGTCGCCAGCCGCTGCAGGCCCCACTCGGGCCGGCGCAGGACCAGCGCGTAGAGGGCGGTCACCTGGTGGCCGGCGCCTATGGCGCCTCCGGTCGCGGCGTCGTTGCGGAAGGAGCTGTCGGGCATGGCCCGGTCCTCGTAGCCGATCAGGCGGTAGCCGGCCACGACCTGGGGGTTGAACTCGACCTGGGCCTTGGCGTTCAGCGCGACTGTCTGCATCGTCGTCGCCAGCTCGTCCACGAAGATGCGCCTGGCTTCGTCGGGCGAGTCGACGTAGGCGTAGAAGCCCTGGCCCTTGTCGGCCAGCTCTTCCAGGAGCTTGTCGTTGTAGTTGCCCATGCCCACGCCCACGGCCACCAGCTGGATGCCGGAAGCGGCGTCGGCCCCGAGCTCGTTCAAGATCGCGGCGGAGCCGGTGTTGCCGACGTTGGCCACGCCGTCGGTGGCGAGCACGACCCGATTGATGCCACCCTTGATGAACTGCTGGCGCTCTAGCCGGTAGCCCAGCCGCAGGCCGGCCTCGGCGTTGGTGGAGTTCAGCGGCTTCAGGGTCGCGATGGCGGCTCGGATCCGCTGCCTGTCCGAGCCGGGCGTGGGATTCAGGACGACCCAGGCCGTGTCCGAGAAGGCCACGATGGCGACGCGATCGCTGGCGGTCAGCTGCTCGGCCAGCAGCGACAACGCGCCCTTCACCATCTCCAGGCGGCCGTCATACCCCATCGATCCGGAGACGTCGACGACGAACGTCAGGGCCATCGGCGGACGCGGACCGGGCCAGGCGTCGCGAGCCTTGACGCCGATCCGCAGCAGGACCTCGCCCGACGACAGGAAGGGCGTGGCGCCGCCGTCGGTGTAGATGGCGAACGTGCCGGCTTCCGGCGAGGCGTAGCCCTGGTCGAAGTAGTTGACCCACTCCTCCGGCCGGACGCTGTTGGGATCGGGCCTCTGGCCGCTGGCGACGTAGGCCCGGGCAACGGTGTAGGAGGCGGTGTCGACGTCCAAACCGAAAGTGGACACTGAGTCATAGGCGGCGTTCGTGTAGGGGTTGATGCCCAGGCTGGGGAAGACGACGGGCGGGTACGGCGTAGGAACCGGGGTGGGCCACGGGTAGTCGGGCGGCGCCGGCTGGACCGGCACCGGAGTCGCATAGGGTTGGGCTGGCGCGGCTGACGCGGCTGGGGCCGGCCAGTAGGGCCCCGACGTGGCCGCACTGCTGCTGCAGGCAGTCACCGCCAGGCTCAGAAGGGCACAGCAAAGCAAGGCTCGACGCATCGGGGTTTCCCTCTCCTCCGCGGGCCGGGCCCCCTTCGTCATCCCTCCGGGGCTGTCTTCGGTCCCGCTGCAATGAGTACGCCGCGGGGCGCCCGGCGGATCAGCGGGCGCCTGCCGACGTCATCGCCACCCTGCCCTGACAATCCGGGCCGCGGCGGGGTGGCTGAGCCGTCACAATCGGCCCATGCGTAGTCCCGTGGCGGCTGCGGCGGCCCTGTTCGCAACGCTGATGCTCGTGGCGTCGTGCGCGCCGGGTGCCCCGACGCCCACGGCCAAGCCCACCCCGAAGCCCACCCCGCCGCTCGGGCCTGCCCTCACCCCGACGCCTGCGGTCACGGCCCAGGCCCGCTGGCGCCCCAGACCGGGCGACACCTTCCAGGTCCAGTACTCGGGCACGCTCGATCTCGTGGTGCCCGCCACCGTCTACGACCTGGACGGGGACGAGACGCCCGCCTCGACCGTCGTGGCCCTCCACGCCGCCGGCCGCCACGTTCTGTGCTACGTGGACGCTGGTTCGTGGGAGAGCTACCGGGCCGACGCGGCGGCCTTCCCGGCTGCCGTGCTGGGCAAGACCATGGAGGGCTGGCCGGACGAGCGCTGGCTCGACATCCGCCAGATCGACGCCCTGGCGCCCATCCTCCGCGCCCGGCTGGACACCTGCGCGGCCAGGGGCTTCGATGGAGTGGACCCGGACAACGTCGACGGCTACGCCAACGACACCGGCTTCCCGCTGACGGCCGCCGACCAGCTCCGCTTCAACCGCTGGCTGGCCGCCGAGGCCCATGCCCGCGGGCTGGCCGTGGCCCTCAAGAACGACAGCCAGCAGGCCGCCGCGCTGGAGCCGGACTTCGACGCGGCGGTCGTGGAGCAATGCCTGGAGTTCGACGAGTGCGAGCTGTACAGGCCCTTCGTCGCCGCGGGCAAGCCCGTCTTCGACATCGAATACTCGCTGGCCCCGGGCGCCTTCTGCCCGGCCGCCGCGCAGCTGGGCTTCGAGATCATCGCCAAGCGGCTCGAGCTGGACGCCTATCGCGTGTCCTGTCCGGGCTAGCAGGCCGGGCGCCTAGCCGCCCAGCGCCACCGGCTTGCCCGATTCGGCCGAGCGGTAGAGGGCTTCGATCGTTCGAGCCTGGCCCAGCGCGTCCGCCCGGCCCAGGAGCGGCTTGCCCCGGCCCAGGATGGCGTCGCTCATGTTCTCCAGTTCCAGGCGGTAGTCGTCGTCGGAAGGCGCCTCGACGTCGCGGCCGTTGAGGACGATCCCGCCCTGCTCGTGCAGCCAGGGATCGCGCGACAGCAGGTTGCCTTTGTGCCCGATCGCCTCGAGCGAGCGATGGTCGGAGGTGAAGCCGCCCAGGATCTCCGCGACCAGGCCCGAGGGGAAGCGCAGCAGCCCGCCGAAGCTGAGGTCTACGCCGGAGGGCCCGAGGTGCTGGTGGCCGAAAACGACCGCTGGATCCGAACCGGCGACCAGGCGCGAGCCGCTGATGGCGTAGCAGCCGACGTCCATCAGCGCGCCGCCGTCGAGGACGGGATCCAGCCGGATGTCGTCCTGTTTCGAGAGGACGAAGCTGAAGGTGGAGCGAATCAGGGCCAACTCGCCGACCTCCGGCAGCAGTTCCATGAAGCGGTGCGTCTGCGGGGCATGCCGCCACATGAAGGCCTCCATCAGGACCAGGCCGGCGGCCTCGGCCGCGTCGAACGCTTCGGTGACCTCCGCAGGGCGGCGCGTGTAGGGCTTCTCGCACAGGACGTGCTTGCCGGCCGCCAGGGCCCGCATCGTCTGCGGGTGGTGGAGAGAGTTGGGCGTGGCGATGTAGACGGCGTCTACCTCCGGATCGGCCAGCAGAGCGTCGTACGTGGGATGCACGCGGCCGATGCCGAAGCGAGAGGCGAACTCGGCCGCCCGGGCCTGGTTGCGGCCGGCGACCGCGACCACCTCCAGGTTGGCCGCGTGGCCGGCGTCGTGCAGCGTCTTGCCGGCGATGAAGCCCGGTCCCAGGATGCCCCAGCGAACCTTCTCCGTCGAAGCCATGCTCGCACCTCCTTGTCTCGCCCGATCATAGCCCCGGTCAGAGACGGCGCTGGGGGACGTCCCGCTGGTTGTGCGCCGTGTAGTCGGGCACGGACCGCTCGTACGAGCCGGTCATCAGCGGCGAGCTGATCATGAAATCGGCCGAGGCTCGGTCACAGGCAACCGGGATGTTCCACACGACCGCGATCCGCAGCAACGACTTCACGTCCGTGTCGTGGGGCTGGGGCTCCAGCGGGTCCCAGAAGAAGACGAGGAAGTCGATGTCGCCATCGGCGATCATCGCGCCCACCTGGAGGTCGCCTCCCAGCGGCCCCGATTGCAGCAGGTGCACCGGCAGGTCCAGTTCGCGGGCCAGCATCTGGCCCGTCGTTCCCGTGGCGACCAGGTCGTGGGCCTCGAGCATGCCGCGATTGAAGAGCGCCCACTCGATCAGATCCTGCTTCTTGTGGTCGTGAGCGACGAGCCCGATCCGCTTCCGAGGCGCCAGTTCCAGAGTCTTCATATCGATCCTCTCAGCAGCAGGGCTGAGACCCGCTTCCCGGCCCACGTGCCGTCTTCCGTCGCCAGGATGACACGTCCCGCGCTAGGGACCCCTACGGACCAGTGCCAGCACCTCGCTGAAGCCTGCCGTGGCCGTGGCGACGACCAGGTCGCCCGCGCCGTAGTAGAGGGTCAGGTGGTCGCCGGGCTTGTCCAGGGTCCAGCCGCAGGGGAAGACGACGCGGCCAACGTCGCCGGCGACTTCGTAGGGCTCTCTCGGCCCGAAGACCCACTCGTCGGTGCGGTGCAACACGACCCTTGGATCCTCCAGGTCCAGCAGCGCGAGGCCGACCCGATAGATCGGCCCATCGTCGGTCGAACGAACGCCGTGATACATGACCAGCCAGCCCTCGGCCGTCTCGAGCGGCGGCGGGCCGAGCCCGATCTTGCCGGCGTCCCACCAGGCGCCCTCACGCGCCTCCAGGAGGAGGGTGTGATCGCCCCAGTGGCGGAGGTCGGGCGAGAAGGAGATCCACATGTGCGCCCGCCCGCTCGACGACGAAGGCCGGTGGATCATCGCCCAGCGGCCGTCGAAGCGGCGCGGGAAGAGGGCCGCGTCCTTGTCCTCCGGCGGCATGACCGGTCCCAGCCGCTCCGCCGTTCGGAAGTCGCGGGTCGTCGCCAGAGAAACCAGCGGCCCGCGGCGGCTATAGGCCGTATAGGTGATGGCCCACGCCTCGTCCTCGGGCAGCCACGTCAACCGCGGATCCTCGCAGCCCCAGATCTCCTCGGGATAGCGCTCCACGTCCGAACGAAGGAGCACCTCGGGGTCGAACCGCCAGCCGGTGATACCGTCCGCGCTTCGGGCAACGTGGAGGTGCGAGATGCCTCGCAGATCCTCGACGCGAAGGAGCAGGACCGTCTCGCCGTCGAGGCGGGCCGCCCCGGGGTTGAAGACGGAGTTGGCGGCGTAGGGCAGGTCCGACGCCCGCAAGATCGGGTTCAGCCGAGAACGCGTGAAGAGCATCGATGCCTCCGGTCGAGTCACGTTGCCGACGCGAGGACTTGGAGCCTCGCAGCAGTCGAGGTGGGCCGGGCCGTCTGGCGGAGGGTTCGGATCTGCTCCAGGGCGACCAGCCACATGAGCGTCGACTCCGCCCCCTGGTTCTCGTTGACGCCGCCCGTCGTGAGGCCGTCGTAGCTCGCGCCGCGAGCGGGGTCCGCGACCATCACGCCCACATCGTTCTCGCCGAGGAACCAGCCGTAGGCTCGCTCCATGGCGTTGCGGTATCGTTCGAAGCCCGTGGCCGCGTAAGCCGACTCGGACGCGAGGAGGAGGGCGGTGGCCTCTATCGGCTGCTGGTCGAACTGGGATTTGGATCCGCCGACAGCCCACCACCCCGTCCCGACGAACGAGAAATGCTCGTCGGGCGATGTCTGCGCTGCGATGAGCCAGTCGAGTACGTTCAGGCCGATCTCGCTCGTCCGCGGTAGGGCACCGTGCCGGCCGGCAACGATGAGGGCGCGGACGGGCAGCCCGTTCTCGTAGGTGAGCTGCGTCTCGGGCCACGCCCAGCCCGAGACGCAGCCGCGCTCGAAGGCGCGGCGCAGCCTGCCGGTCAGCAGGCGCAGCGTCCGGGAGGTCGGACCGCGAGATCCGCCACGGATCGCTGCGTCGCAGCCCAGCACGACGGAGGAGATAGCCCGGATCGATCCCATCTCGGCCGCCGCGGGCAGCGCCCGATCGAACAGCTCTGTCGCAGCCTTGACCAGGATCCCATCGGGCGCTGTCGCGATCACGTCGCCGAGCGCGTGCATCGCTCGCCCTTGGCAGTCCTCCGAGCCGCCGCCCTCGACCCAGCAGCCGTCGCTCCGCCGGTGATTTCGGAAGCGTCCGGCCCCCGGGTCGAACGCCTCCTCCAGGAAACGGTAGCTGCGCCATGCACTGCGGGCGACCGCCGGCCAGCCAAGCTCGCCCTGATGGAGCAAGTCCACCTGCAGGGCTCGGGCGACGTCGTCCGTGCAGTAGCCCTGAGCGGGGTCCCGCCGCGAGCCGATGGCGTGCTGCATGATGCCGATCTCGTCGGTCATCGCCTCGAGGTGGCTACGGTTGACGGGGTGGAGCGGCAGCGGATCAGGCACTGGCTGCAGCCAGCCGCTCGGTGGGCACGATGGCCCGCACGGGGGTCGGAACGTCGGCCGCAACTCGGGCGAGCAGACGTCGGTACTGGGCTCCTACCTCGGGCCAGATCATTCGCCGGCTGTACTCGTACGCTCGCCGTCCGACTTCGCCGCGGAACCCGGCGTCCTCCAGCAAGCCGTTCAGGGCGGCGGCGAGAGCCCCGGGCGAGGCCGGCGGCACCAGGACGCCGCGTCCGTCCGCAAGCAACTCGGTCGCATAGGCGTACGGTGTGGAGACGATCGCCCGCCCGGCGCCCATGGCGTACGACAGGGTGCCCGACACGATCTGGTCGAGGTTGGGATAGGGCGTGACAAAGACGTCCGCCGACTCCAGCCAGCGCGTCAGCTCCGCACGGCTGACGAAGCGATCGACGAACCGGACATGGTCGACCAGCCCGCGCCTGGCGATGATGTCGATCAGCGACTCCCTGTAGGCTTCGCCCTCGCGGAGCGCAAGCTCGGGGTGCGTTGCGCCCACGATGACGTAGCACGCCGACGGGTGCTTCTCCACGACGGCGGCGAGTGCCTCCAGGGCCAGTTCATATCCCTTGCCCGGGCCCAGCAGTCCGAAGCTCAGGATCACACGGCGGTCCTCGAGGCCGAGGCTGAGCTTGACGGTCTCCGAGCGGACCATCGGCACGTCGGGCACGCCGTGCGGAATGATGTCGATCCTGGCGGGGTCGACGCCGTAGGCGCTCGTCAGCAACCTGGCCGCGGATCCCGACATCACGACCACGGCCGGGACCATCTTGACGAGCTCCACGAGGATCGCGCGCTGGCGCGGCGTCGGCGCCTGGAGGACGGTGTGGAGCGTTGCGACCGCCGGGACGTCGAGAGCCCCAACGAAGTTGAGGACGGCCTCACCGTCCTCGCCGCCCCATATCCCGTACTCGTGCTGGATCGAGACGACATCGACGCACGCCCCGAGCGAGCGGGCGACTCTCATGTAGTCGGACGGCTCGTCACGCCGGATACGATGATGAACCACGGCCGGGTACGGCAGCGTCTGCCCCGGCGGATGGAGGGCGACGATCTCGCGGTTCCCGGTCGCCCGACTCAGATCGCTGGTGAACGTTGCGATCCCGCAGCGGCGGGGAGGGAACGTCGAGACGAAGGCCGTGCGTGTGATGGCGTGCTCCAATCGGGTCGTCAGGCGCTTGGCGCGCCCGGGATGGGCCGTTCGTGTATGGCGTCAGGCCGCGCGAACCCGTGTCGCGCGGAGCGCTTCCCGAAGAAGGGATGACAGCGCACGGTCCATCGAGAAGGGTATCGACCACGCGGAGCTTCACCGCCGAGAGCGGCGAAGCCCAAGCGTAGCACGAATGTTCGAGAAAAGCGACGACGCGCGATCTCCGCCCCGGACGGCCCGCCCCGGCTACACTCAGCGCAAGTCTCGGCCGCACCGGCCGAGACGGGCAAACGTCAGGTCCCGGGAGTGAGCAGAGGATGAGCATCGGGCTGCAGCGGCTCCGCGAGGAGCCGGACCGGATCCGGCAGGGAGCGATCGACAAGGGCGAGGACCCCTCGGCCGTCGACGCCGCCCTGGCCCTCGATGCCCGCCGCCGCCAGCTGCTGGGCGACTCGGACGGGCTCAAGGCCGAGCGCAACGCCGTCTCCAAGCAGATCGGCGAGGCCATCCGCAAGGGCGGCAGCCCCGACGGCCCCGAGGTGGCGGAGCTGAAGCAGCGCTCGACGGACGCCGGGACGAAGATCGAGAAGCTCGATGCCGAGTTGGCCGCGGCCGAGGCCGAGCTGGAAGAGTTGCTGCTGCGCATCCCCAACCCCGCCGACCCGGACGTACCCGTCGGCGACGCCTCGGCCAACAAGGTCCTACGGACCTGGGGGGAGCAGCTTGCGCACCTCACCAAGGGGCCGGACGGAGTCGCCTGGGAGCGCAAGCCCCACTGGGAAGTGGCCGAGCGCCTGCACATGATCGACCTGGAGCGCGGGGCGAAGATCGCCGGCTCAGGCTTCCCGCTCTATACCGGCGCCGGGTCGCGCCTGCAGCGGGCCTTGATCGACTTCATGCTCGACGTGCATACGGACGAGCACGGCATGACGGAGGTCTGGCCGCCGGCCCTGGTCAACACCGCCTCGGCCCGCGGAACCGGCCAGATCCCGGACAAGGAAGATCTCATGTACGTGGTGGCGCGCGACGAGCTGTACCTCGTTCCCACGGCCGAGGTCCCGGTCACCAACCTCCATCGCGACGAGATCCTCGGCGCGGACCGGCTGCCGATCCGCTATGCGGCCTACTCGCCCTGCTTCCGCCGCGAGGCGGGCGCGGCCGGCAAGGACACCCGCGGCATACTCCGCGTCCACCAGTTCGACAAGGTCGAGATGGTCCTCTTCGAGAAGCCCGAAGCCTCGGCCGAAGCTCTCGAATGGTTGACCGCCCGAGCCGAGGTCATCCTCCAGCGCCTGGGCCTGGCCTACCGGGTGCTGCTGATGGCGACCAAGGACATGGGCTTCACACAGGCCAAGAAGTACGACCTGGAAGTCTGGTCTCCGGGCGTCGAGCGCTGGCTCGAAGTCAGCTCTTGCTCGAACTTCCGCGACTACCAGGCCCGCCGGATGGCCATCCGCTACCGGCCCGAGCCGGGCGCCAAGGCGGAGCTCGTCCACACGCTAAACGGCTCCGGTCTTGCCCTGGCGCGCACCGTCGCCGCAGTCCTCGAGACCTATCAGCAGCCGGATGGTTCCCTGTCCGTGCCTGAGGTTCTGCGGCCCTACATGCGCACGGAGCGGATCATCACACAAGGCCGGTGAGGGCCGTCTGGGGGTCCGGCCTGCAGGTTGCCCACCTCTTGTGCCAAGATTACCGGGCCACAGGACAGGGGAGGGAGGATGGAAGGCGAGATGAGTCGCGGCCGCACTGGTCTGGCCCGGCTGGCCGGTCCGGCACTCCTGGCGGCGCTGATGGTGGGGGGCTGCGCCTCGAACGGCGTCTCGCCCACGGCCGAGGCCACCGTCACCATCGAGGCGACGACGATGCCGACGGCCGGAATCACGGCCACGCCCAGAGGCCCGGTCGGCCCCGCGTGCGCGGTCGAGGAGCGCTACTTCGCCGGCCCCGTCGCTCAAGGCAGCTGGGAACGGGACCAGCACTCCCCGGTCTTCAGCAGGTGCCCGGGCGCGGCGGTCATGAACGCCACCGTGGAGAGCACGCTCGCGCGGTGGCTCGGGGCGTTCGTCAGTCGGGCGAATAGGGTGGCGCCGTCCGAGTGGCCGTCGACGATCACGGTCGCCTACACGATTGCCTACAGCACGCCGGAGCTGCTGAGCGTGCGCATGATCTTTGACGAGGTCCTGGGCGGGGCCCGTCCCAGCACCTACTACGTCGGGCTCAACTTCCTTGTCTCGGACGGCACCCCAATCCCGCTCGAGAGCCTGTTCACAGACGCCACGGATGGGCTGATCGCGCTCTCGACCATCTCCCGAGAGTTGCTCGCCGCTCAGCTGGGAGCGGACGGCGACTCCGTTTTGATCTACGGGGGCACGGGCCCCAGGCTCACCAACTTCGACAAAGCCTGGGCCTTCACGATGGACGGCCTGGAGATCACCTTCCAGGAGTACCAGGTGGGCCCATACGAGATCGGCGCGCCGTTCGTGGTGATCCCCTGGTCGGAGCTGGCGAGCGTCATCGCACCGCTCGGACCCGCGGGCGGATTCGTGCGCTAGCGATCGGAGCCGCCGGTCTGGGTGTGCCTGCTGCCTCGTGGGGTGTGCCGAACGGAGTTTTCTGCCAAGATTGCCGAGCTGACGAAGGCTGGCCGGCGAGGCCGGCATGGACATGGGAGGGTGAGTGAGATGGAATCCAAGATCAGCCGCAGCCGAACGGTCCGCCCGGGCCTCTTGATCGGCCTGGCGGGGGCGGTCGCGCTGCTGGCGGCTGCCTGCACCGGCGGCGGGCCGACGCCGGAGACCATCTACGTCACCATGCCGCCGGAGTCTCCTGGAGCCTCGTCCACGGCCGAGCTGAGCCCCGAGGCCAGCGGCTCCGGCGAGGCCTCCGCTTCGGCATCCGACGGCCTGGTCGCCCCCACCGTCTCGAGCACGACGATCACCCAGACCGCTCCGGACGGCCGCTGGACGGTCAGCTTCGAGAAGCCCGTCGTCGGCGGCGTGCCGACCGGGGCCGCCATGAGCAACTCGATCGCGACCAAGGTCACGGCCTACATCACGTCCTTCACCTCGTCGGCGCCGGCGGTGACACCGCCCGACGGCCCGAGCACCCTCGAGGGCAACTTCAGCGTGGCCTACGTCTCGCCTCAGCTGCTCAGCCTGCGCTTCAGCGTCGCGATCTTCATAACCGGCGCGGCCCATCCCGTCACCTATGTGGGCAGCATCAACTTCGACGTCCTGACCGGGACCGTGATCCAGCTCCCCGACCTGTTCACCAGCACGGGCGCCGCTCTGCCGGTGCTCACGACCCAGGCCCACAACGCCCTGATCGCCGCGCTGGGGGGCGATCTGTTCTGGCCGGCCACGATCACCATGGCCGACTTCGGCAAGGCCTGGGTGTTCACCGCCGGCGGGCTCGAGCTTGCCTGGGACCAGGGTGAGATGGGTCCGATGGCAGCCGGGCCGGTATCGGTCGTCGTGCCCTGGCCCGCTCTGGCGTCTGTGATCGTCAACCCGGGCCCTGCCGCCGGCTTCCTCGCCGGGCCGTAGGGGCGGGCCGGTGCTCGGCCGGCAGGTTCTCCGCGTGAGGTCGAGATTCGGACGGGCCGCATCCACCGCCATCCTGGCGGCGGCTTTGACTGCCCTGGCCGTCGCGGCCTGGGGCTGCGGTGGAGAGGCCGCGACGCCGCCGATCGTCTACGTGACCCCCTCGCTCGGTGTCACGGAGACGCCCGTCCCGAGCGAGACCGTCG
>DAOUEA010000019.1:0-15607 GCA_034430475.1 Chloroflexota bacterium
GTCGGGGTGTGGCGTAGCCTGGCAACGCACGTGCTTTGGGAGCCGCAGAGCCGCAAGCGGTGTAGCCAACGGCCTTCTGAGCGTGAGGGATCGAGCGGTGAAGGCGTCGATTATTGTGCGATTGCGGGCGAGCGGCCAGAGCTAGATGAGCCCTCTCATGATGGCACGGAAATCCCGATCACCGGCTCGTGTCACGCCGTCCAGGTCATAGGCCACGCGCGACCTTCAGTCTCAACGATGAGAGAGATCGCGATGCGTGCCGGTTGTCGGCGCAATACCGGAGGCGGATCAGGCGGTTATCTCCGAGCCGGGGTCTGCTTCGTAGCGCCAATCCGCAGCGGCCCAACGCCACGATCCGGTCTCGAATCGTTCGGCGAAGAGATCGAGGAGCGCGGCGAGACTATCCGCGACCGGTGCAATTGCGCATCCCTGGCGGTCTGCCAAATGGATGGTGCCCTGCCTCAGGTCCATGCCGAGGTAGCCGTCGTCGTTTTCAAACAGCGGAAACAGGACGTCGTGCGCGGCGCCCGCAGGCGAGAGCTGCTCGTATGCGCTCAGGGCCGCGGAGAACGGCGGAAATCGCCAACCAGGAACGAAGTCCGGCGGCTCCTGCGGCTTGGGATCCGGAAGGTAGCGCCACTTCTCCCGGTCCACTCCATCCCGCCACTCGAACAGCCGAAAGATGTCGTTCTGGTCGGGGATTCCTGCGGCCTCCAGTTCGGGCCTGGTCAGGTAGCCTACCCTCGGTCCATTCAGCATGAAGAGCACCGGCGACCGGGCCGCAAAGAATGCTTCGAGAAGCCGCTCGCATGCCCGCTCGACAGCCGGCCTCCGCGCAGCCGCCTCCGCGGCCTCCTCGGCGGTGTACGGGCCTCTCCAGGTAGCAAGCCCCCCGTTCTTGAGATCGGCGAAGAAGGCCTCGAAGGCCTCGCGCTCCTCTTCATCGCAGTCGATTCTGATCGAGAGACTACGTTCTCCGCTGCCCATGAAAGTGCTTGTGCCGATCGTGTGGGTGATGCCCTCGTCTTCCAAGGCTTGAATCCGGGCGCCCGCCGTCGGTGCGTATCCCACAAGTGACCATTCCCACTCATTGAGGTCTTCATGGGTGATCTCGAGTTCGCCCCACCGCGAACGAATCTCCGCCTTCAATCGGTCCCGATCGAGACTGAACTCGGTGGCGCCGAAGTCCAGGACAACCTGTCCCTCGAATGGCTGGAAGGTCTGGAGTCGTGGCGATTCTGCATCCCAGTCTGCGAGATCCGACAGGTCGGGAAGAAGGACCTGGATCCTGTCGTGGTGCCTCGGGAGCAGCAAGACCCGATCGGGAGAAGACGGCTCGAAGACGATGTCGTCACCGTCTGTGCTGCCCCCGATGGACCAGGCCTGCTGAAGCTCTCCCTGGGTTACGACTGCCTCCGAGCCCTCGAAGAACCAGTGAGACACGCCGTCTTGGTCGGTCCACAGGGAATCGCGCCAGAGATCGCGGTGCGACTGAACTTCCGACAGGATTCGCTCCGGGCCGTAGAAGTAGAAGCGGTCGCAGAAGGTCCCTTCGCCGAACCGAGTCATGAATTCCACCCAGCCCGCCGGCATGGAGAACCCCACTCGTTCTTCGAATCGGTGGACCTCTTCCGGCAGCACCGGTCGCATGTGCTTGGTCGAGACGACCAACACATTGTCGAAAGCCGACATGGTCCTCCTCCGCGACTCTCGGCCCTTCTCTGAAGAGTCTAGAGCTTGCTGCCCACCGGAGCCGTATCATTCGCAGCGTCGGGGTGTGGCGTAGCCTGGTAACGCACGTGCTTTGGGAGCACGAGATCGTGGGTTCGAATCCCACCACCCCGACCATCCCCCTGGATCCGACAGCGCCGGATGGCGGCTAATCGGTGGTGCTCCGGCCGCGGACGGGACGGACGTCGGCCACCCAGCGCCCGGTGAGCATGCGCCGCAGGAACCACGCCGCACCCAGCAGGAACACGCCCGAGTAGAGCAGCTGGAGGGCGCGGATCCCACGCTCCAGGACCTTGGCCTGGCCCACCGTCAGGCCCGTGCCGTGGCCCATACCGGGGATGTAGCGGCAGAACTCATTGTCCCCGCTGAAGGCGAACATGCACGCCGGCTGGGGCGGGAAGACGATGTCGTGGATCAAGCCCAGGGTGATCCAGCCGGTCACGACGATGACGGCGATCGGCACGCCCACCTTCAGCACGTCGGCCCGCCAGCCCGTGTCGCGACCGACGCGGCTGCTCGAGATCAGGCCCTGCTGGTCGATGGTCAGGCGTTCCAGCTGCTCGCCGCCGGTGACGGCCAGGAAGAGCCACAACAGCCCGTAACCGATCGGCAGCGCCAGGGCCCCTGCAAGGGCAAGGGTCCCGCCGTCGGCGAAGACGCTGCCGACCAGGATCGCCAGGACGGTCGCCAGCACCAGGCCGGTGAAGTGGGCCCGCCGGTCGACCCGTGAGCCCCTGACGAGCACCGCCTCGAAGTCCGTGCGGCTGCGCAGCACGGCAGCGAACTCACGGGTTTCAGCCATGACCCGCTTGTCCAGGAGGGCGATCCGCTCCTCGTTGGACAGCCCGGCCGGCCCCGCCTTCGCGATTCGGGTCTTGCGCGCTCGCGGCATGGGTGCAATCTACACGCGGAGGAGCGACAAGTGGAACGCCCAATGCTCGTCGTGGAACGCCTCGGCCTGCCGGCCTTCATCGAACTGGAGCGAGGCGACATCACCCAGGTCGGCGCCGATGCCGTGGTCAACGCCGCCAACTCCGCCCTGGCCGGTGGCGGTGGCGTGGACGGAGCCATCCACCGCGCCGCGGGCCCCCAGCTCATGGCCGAGCTGCGGGCTCGCTACGACCGTTGCCCCACCGGGAGCGCGGTCATCACCGGCTCGGCCGGCCTGGCTCGCAACGGCGTGAAGTGGGTCATCCATGCCGTCGGCCCGATCTGGCGAGGCGGAAGCCACGACGAGGAGAGCCTTCTGCGATCGGCCTATCGCACCGCCCTGGAGCTGGCGCATGAGGCAGGCGCCGGCAGCGTCGCCTTTCCGGCCATCAGCTGCGGCGTCTATGCCTACCCGCTGGAGGTGGGCGCGCGGGTTGCGCTCGAGACGGTCCAGGAGGGGCTCATGGAGGCCCGGTCGATCGAGCGCTGCGTCTTCGTCCTCTACGGCTGGGACACGTACCAGGCCTTCGCCGCCGCCCTCGACGAGCTGCGCCGCGCCTGACCAGCGGCCGGTGCCGGTGCCGGGTATGCTCCACGGTGTGAGTGAGCTGCTTTTCCCAGACCGTTTCCTGTGGGGAACTGCCACCGCCGGGCACCAGGTGGAAGGGGGCAACGTCAACAGCGACTGGTGGGAGTTCGAGAACCGCGAGGACACCCCATGCCGCGAGCCCAGCGGCAACGCCATCGAGCACTACCAGCGCTACCCGCAGGACATCGCCCTGCTGGCCGGACTGGGGCTGAACGTCTACCGCTTCTCAGTGGAGTGGTCGCGCATCGAGCCCGCCGAGGGCGCGTTCGACAAAGCGCAGCTGGACCACTACCGGCAGATGGTCGAGGCCTGCCGCAAGTACCGAATGGCGCCGATGGTGACCCTCAACCACTTCACCTTGCCGCTGTGGCTGGCCAAACGCGGCGGCTGGCTGGCCCCTGAGGCCCCCGGTTTCTTCGAGCGGTTTGCGCGGAAGACGGTCGAAGCGCTGGGAGAAGGCATCGATTGGTACTGCACCCTCAACGAGCCGGGCTGGGTCGCCTTCGGAGGGTACGGCGGCGGGGGCCCCTTCCCGCCCATGCTCACCGGGCTGGACAACTGGAAGAAGGCCGTCAAGTCGCAGGTCGAGGCCCACAAGCGCGGCCGGGCGGTCGTCAAGCAGCTCCGGCCCAGGGCTATGGTGGGGCTGACGAACGCCATGTCCGAATGGGAGCACAACGCCGGCGGCAGGCCGGCGGTCAGCTTCGCCCAACGGATGGGCGAAGACCCGTTCATCCGCGCCGCCGAGGAGGATGATTTCATCGGCGTCCAGACCTACACCCGGAACGTGGTCGAGATTCCCCGCCTGGCCGGGGCAGCCCTGGCCGTGGGCCTGGCCATCCCGCCGATCCAGAAGCGGCTGGTCAAGGCGGCCAGGCGGATGGGCCCTCACTCCGACGCGCTCAAGGACGCCAGCACGCGGCGGACGCAAATGGGCTGGGAGTACCGGCCGCAGGCGATCGCCTGGACGGTCCGGCGCGTGGCCGGGATGCTGCCCGGCAAGCCAATCCTGGTCACCGAGCACGGAGTAGCCACATCCGACGACGAAGAACGGGTGGAGTTCATCACCGAGGGCCTGAAGGCCCTCCACGCCACCCTCGCCGACGGCGTCCCGCTCCGCGGCTACATCCACTGGAGCGCGTTCGACAACTTCGAATGGGCCGCCGGCTACGACATGGAGTTCGGCCTGATCGCGGTCGATCGCCGGACGCAGAGGCGGACCCTCAAGCCCTCGGCGCGCTTCTTCGGCCAGATCGCCAAAGCGAACAGACTGCGGCTGCCCGACACCTAGACCTCGCCTCGACCCCTCGAAAACGCAAGACCGGCGCCACCGCGGCGCCGGTCTTGGCACGGTTCGGCGGCAGAGGCGCCTTGCCCCTACCGCCTGGACATGCCAGCGCGAGTGTCATCGCTGATGTTGCCCGCCCTCGGGCGCCAGACTGGGTTGAGCAAACATCGATCCCATCCGGCCGCGCAAGGGGTCCATCCCCTGTAGTCGCGAGCGAGTCGCGTCTCTCTGGCCGCTGGGTCTCGCATCTCAGCCCTCCTGGCATGCCCGGGGCATCTACGAGTTGAACCCAACGTACGCCTGCTGGCAGGAGTGTGCAAGACCCGTTCGTACAGTTCGGAGGGCTATTCGTCATCGGTCCGAACCACGCGTTCAGACGTTGCCAGCGCCGTCCGAGACGGCCACGGAGAAGACCCGCGGCTTGAGTCCCGTGCGGCGCGGATACTCCTCCGCCACTGCCCGAGCCAGCTCACCGACGGCCCCCTCGCGGACCAGGTTGACGGTGCAGCCGCCGAACCCGCCACCGGTCATCCTGGCCCCCACCAGGCCCGGCACAACCGAGGCCACGGCCACCATCTCGTCCAGGGCATCGCAACTCACCTCGTACCTGGAGCGCAGCGATTCGTGAGAGGCGGCAAAGAGCTTGCCCAGGCGCTCCAGGTCGCCGGCGGCCAGGGCCTCGGCAGCGGCGACCACCCGGTCGTTCTCGGCGACGACGTGCTCCGCCCGGCGCGCCACCGCCTCGGGCAGGACGTGGCGGTAGCGCCGCAGCATGTCCGCGTCGACATCGCGCAACGAGGATACCGACGGCTCCTGCTCGGCTAGCAAGGCCACGGCCTTGCCGCACTCCGCGCGCCGCTCGTTGTAGGCCGAGGATCGCAGCTCGCGCGGCGATCCCGTGTCGCACACGACAACCCGCACCCCCACAGGGATCGGCACGTGGCGGCTCTCGAGGGAGCGGCAGTCGACCATGATCGCGTGCCCGGCCCGGCCGGCCGCGACGGCGAGCTGGTCCATGATCCCGCGGTTGACCCCCACATACTCGCGCTCGGCGCGCTGGGCCAGGGCGGCCAGCCTGGCCGCCGATTCGTCGGCGTGGGCCGGGCCCAGCAGGGCCAGCGCCGACGCCAGCTCAAGGGCCGCCGACGAGGAGAGCCCCGCGGCGGGCGGGATGGACGAATCGACGATGCCGTCGAAGCCGCCTATCGGGAGCCCGGCCTCGCGCAGCGACCAGGCCACTCCGGCCACGTAGTCCATCCAGCTGCGGTCGGGAGCGGGCAGCGACGAGTCGGGCGGCGCCACCTCGTCCGCCCAGAAGCTGCCCGGCGAGCCCCCAGCCTGCAGCGAGGCGATGCGTACCAGGCCGTCGCGGCGCCGGCGGACGGCGATCCAGGTGTCCAGGTCGATCGCGGCCGGCAACACGAAGCCGTCGTTGTAGTCCGTGTGATCGCCGATGAGGTTCACCCTGCCGGGCGCCCGAACGAACCGGAGCGCCCCGGCCTCGGCATCCTCGGCGTCGGGGAAAGCTGCCTCGAGAGCGGCCTTCAGCCGCGCTCGTCGTTTGGCAGGGGGCTCGCGCTTGTCGAAATCGGACATGCGCGGATGCTAGCAAGCGGCGAGGAACGGATTTTGGACCTGGAGCGGGGAGAATCGGCCATTCCGGCGGGCCGCTCGAGCCGGCCCATCGGCCGACTCGGCGACGGAGCCGAGCTCGGCAGCCACGACGGCCTGGTACTACAGTCCTAGCCTCCCTGGTAAACCAGACCACGTCAGAGTCACCCAGACCACTCGCCACCGGACCGGCTTCCGTACGGAAGCATCCGCACCCTCGCCGATGGTGGCGGCATGGATGCCGGCATATGATGCCGCTGCGCCGCGGCTGTGGAGGAATCGCGGTCCGGGACAGGAGTAGATGCTCGCCGTCGAACCCCTGCTGCTGATACTGGGGGTGGGCTGTTTCGCGCTGCTCGTCACCGCCGCGCTGCTGGCAGCCGCCCTGCGAGGCCGCGGGCCCCTCTACGGCCGGCTGGTCGTCGACCGGCAGCGGGGGGCAGCCGAGGACGCCGCGCTGGACCGGCCCGATCTCGTCGCCAACGGCGTCGAGTCCTCATCCACGATCCGCTTCCTGGCCCGCGACCGCCGCCTCGACGCTCGCGGCGAGATGATCGCCCGCCGCTACATTCGGCCGTCCGACGACGAGGAGCTGGACGAGGTGCTGCGCGGCTCATTCGCCGCCACGACCTTCAATCACGCCGTCCGGGTGCTGACCTGGTCCTTCATCCTCTCCGTCCTGGCCATTGTCTCGGCCAGCCAGCTCTGGCAGCCCGTGGCGCCGCAGATCTACATCAGCCTGACCACGGCCGGCGTCTTCGTGCTGGTCGTCCACGAGCTGATGCCGGCCGGCCGCCTGGGGACGATCCGGGTCCTGATCGAAGGCAGCGCGGCCGTCGTCTTCCTGACGATGCTCGTCGTCCTGACCGGCAACTCGGAGAGCCCCTTCTTCTTCCTCTATCCGCTGCTCATCGGCGGCGCGGCGCTCATCGCCCCTCCGCTGGTAACGCTGATCTTGACCATCGAGACGGCCGTGGCCTACGCCATCGCGGCTTTCTCCGGCCCCATCCCGGACGAGGCCGCGGCGCGCGAGACCCTGGCCCGTGTCGGCATCAACCTGACCGCCCTGATGCTGCTGTCCTACGCCGGCATCGTCATCTCACGGGTCCAGAAGCGGACCCGTGAGGCGGCCGTCCGCCTCTCGACCGTCGATTCGCTGACCGACCTGCACAACCGGGCCTACCTCTTCAACGCGGTCGAACGCGAGATCCACCGCAGCCATCGCTTCAAGCGCGGCTTCTGCCTGCTGATGATGGACCTGGACGGGCTCAAGTCGATCAACGACCGCCACGGCCACTTCCAGGGAGACCTGGTCCTGCGGGGCGTGGCCCAGGTCATCCGGGCCAGCCTGCGCAGCGTCGACACCCCCGCCCGCTACGGGGGTGACGAGTTCGTGGCCCTGCTGCCGGAGACCGACCCCACGGGCGCCTACGTCGTGGCCGAGAAGATCCGCCAGGAGGTGAGCGACCTGCTGGTGGAGGCCGAGGGTCAGAAGATCGTGACCTCCATGTCGATCGGCGTGGTCTGCTACCCGGACGACGGCCGCACGGCGGACGAGCTGATGATCGCGGCCGACGAAGCGATGTACTCGTCCAAGCGCCTGGGCAAGAACCGCGTGGTGGGTTACGCGGATCCGGGGGCCGCCTCGGTCTCGCTGGGCGTGCTCGGAGTCCAGTCGGTCGAGGGCTTCCCCTCGATCGAAGTGTCTGGCTTCCGCCCCCTGCCGCGCGACTCGCGGCCCGCAGACGGCGCTCCCCCGGGGACGCCCGCCCGGGACGCCGGCACCGCAGACGGGGCAGAAGCCGCCCGCCGGGCCGGAAGCGGCTCGAGCGGCGACTCCGGGGAGGGAGCGGGGCGACAGCGTTCCGAGGAGCGACGCCGGGGCGGGTCGGATCGCAGAGCCGGCGGCGGGTCTCGGGAAAGGGGCGGGTCGCGGGACGGCGAGGTCTGGTAGAGCCGTTCCGCGATGGCGGCACGAGCACTCGGGCTCCGATGTAGCATCCCGTCATGGTCGGTTTCTCGACGCGTGCGATCAAGGCGGCGACCCGCGTGCCGCGAGTCGATCAGGCTGCCTCGGCAACGCCCATCTACCAGGCCGCGGCCTTCGCCACGGCCGACGCCGCGGAGCTGGGTGACGTGCTGACCGGCCAGGTTGCGGGCTATGTCTACAGCCGCCTCTCCAACCCCACCACGGACGTGCTGGGCGAGGCCGTCGCCGAGCTGGAGGGCGCCGAGGCGGGACTGGCCTTCGCCAGCGGCATGGCCGCCGTCCACGCCGCGCTTTTGTCGGTGGCGCATGCGGGCCAGACCATCGTGGCCACACAGGCCGTCTACGGCACAACCCGTGACCTGCTGGTCCGGATCCTGGGAGGGTTGGGGATCGCCACCGAGTTCGTCGATCCCACCGACCTTGAGGCCGTGGACGCCGCACTGACCCGCACCGGCGCGTCGGTCTTCTACGTGGAAACCATCTCCAACCCGGGGATCGTCGTCTCGGACGTCGCCGCCCTGGCCGAGGCCGCTCACAACCACGATGCCCTGCTGCTCGTCGACAACACCTTCGCCTCGCCCTACGCCTGCCGGCCGATCGAATGGGGCGCGGACCTGGTTCTGCATTCGGCGACCAAGTACCTGTCCGGCCACAGCGACGTCGTGGCCGGAGTCGCGGCCGGCTCGCGGGAGCGCATCGACGCCATCCGGCCGATCCTCGTCGACGTGGGTGGGGTGCTGGCGCCGCTGGCCGCGTTCCTGGTCCTGCGGGGATTGCCCACCCTGGCCGTCCGCATGGAGAGGCACTCGGCCACGGCCACGACCCTGGCCGAGTGGCTGCTGCGCCAGGAAGGCGTGGTCCGGGTCCGCTATCCCAGCCTGCCCGGCGATCCGGGCCGTGCCGTGGCCTCACGGCAGCTAGACGTCCCGGGCGGAATGCTGGCATTCGAGCTGGCGGGCGGTCGCGAAGCGGGCCGAGCTTTTCTCGACGCCATGAGCCTGGTCGAGCGGACCGCCTCCCTGGGCTCGGTGCGGACGATCGTTACCCACCCGCTGTCCACCAGCCACCGCCAGCTCAACGACGCCGAGCTGGCGGCGGCGGACATTGCCCCCGGGCTTCTGCGCTGCTCGGTCGGCCTCGAGGACGCGGCCGACCTGATCGCCGATTTCGAAGTGGCCCTGGCCGCCGCTCGCAGGGCCGCCCGACCCTAGCCGGCCCGGGCCAGCCATGGACAAGCCGAAGCCCCTCCGGACGGCGTCCGGAGGGGCTTCGATTGGTGTCTGCGAGGAGCCTAGTACTGGAACAGCAGCTCGCGGTACTTCGGCAGCGGCCAGAGCCCGTCCGCCACGAGGCCCTCGAGGGCATCGGCTGCTTCGCGGACGGCTTCCTGGGCCGGGATGACCTTGTCGTGGAACGCCTTGGCCTCGGCCCGAACGTCTCCGGCCTCGTGGGCGGCATGCTGGGCCTTCTCCAGCGCGACCAGCGCGTCGGCCAGCTTGTCGGCCAGCGCAGCTGCTTCGGCCGAGACGGCGGCCAGGCCCTTGGAGGCGGAGGCGTCACCAAGCTGGCCCAGGTACTGGGCGACGGCCGGCAGGATCATCGTCCGGCCGAGTTCCAGGGTGGCGTTGGCCTCGATGTTCACGACCTTGACGTACTTCTCCCAGTTGACCTCGACGCGGCCTTCCAGCTCGCGCTCGCTCAGGACGGAGTGCTTGGCGAAGATCTTGCGAGCCTTCTCCGTCTCCAGGTCCGGGAGAGAAGCAACCGTGCTGGAGCGGTTCGGCAGGCCGCGCTTGGCCGCCTCCTCGTACCACTCGGGAGCGTAGTTGTTGCCCTCGAAGAGGACTCGCCGGTGCTCCTTGACGATGGCCGCCAGGATCTGGGTCAGGCCGGCCATGTCGTTCGGCTTGAGCTTCTCCAGCTCGTCGGCCAGCAGACACAGCGAATCGGCGACGACGGTGTTGAGGACCGTCTGCGGCCAGTAGATCGCCGCCGAGGAGCCCACGGCCCGGAACTCGAACTTGTTGCCGGTGAAGGCGAAGGGCGAGGTCCGGTTGCGGTCGGTGGCGTCCTTGGGCAGGACCGGCAGCGACAACGCGCCGAGGGTCATCGTGCCGCCCTGCTTCGAGGAAGCGGCGCTGCCGACCGAAGCCAGCTGATCGATGACGTCCTCGAGCTGCTCACCCAGGAAGATGGACATGATCGCCGGCGGCGCCTCGTTGGCGCCCAGGCGGTGGTCCTGGCCGGCGTCGGCGATGCTGGCTCGCAGGATGTCGGCGTGGACGTCGACGGCGCGGATGATCGCCACCAGGAAGGCCAGGAACTGGGCGTTGGCGTGTGGATCCGTGCCCGGCTCCAGCAGGTTCTCGCCCTCGTCGGTCGACATCGACCAGTTGTTGTGCTTGCCCGAGCCGTTGACGCCGCGGAACGGCTTCTCGTGCAGCAGCGCGGCCAGGCCGTGGCGAGCCCCGATGCGGCGCATCAGGTTCATCACGACCATGTTGTGGTCGCAGCCGGTCGTGGTCGCCTCGAAGACCGGGGCTATCTCGAACTGGGCCGGCGCAACCTCGTTGTGGCGCGTCTTGGCCGGGATGCCCACCCGCCACAGCTCGCGGTCCAGGTCCATCATGAAGGCCAGGATCCGCTCGCGGATGGGGCCGAAGTACTGGTCCTCCAGCTCCTGGCCCTTGGGTGACGCCGCCCCGAAGAGGGTCCGTCCCGTGAGAACCAGGTCCGGTCGAAGCTCGGCCAGCTGGCGATCGACCAGGAAGTACTCCTGCTCAGGGCCGAGGGTGGTGTAGACGCGGTTGACCGACTCGCAGCCGAACCAGCGCAGGATGCGCAGGGCCTGCTTGCCCAGGGCCTCCTGCGAGCGCAGGAGCGGGATCTTGAGGTCCAGCGCCTCGCCGGTGTAGGAGACGAAGGCGGTCGGGATGGTCAGGGTCACGCCGTTCGGCTCGACCTGCAGGAAGATCGGGCTGGTGACGTCCCAGACAGTGTAGCCGCGAGCCTCGAAGGTGGAGCGAATACCGCCCGAGGGGAAGCTCGAGGCGTCGGGCTCGCCCTGGATCAGGCCCTTGCCGGAGAACTCGGCCAGGACCTTGGCGTCGCCGATGGGCTGCAGGAAGGAATCGTGCTTCTCCGCCGAGCTGCCGGAGAGGGGCACGAACCAGTGAGTGTAGTGAGTGGCGCCGCGGGCGGCCGCCCACTGCTTCACGCCCTGGGCTACAGCATCGGCGATGGCAGGATCGAAGGGCTCCATGCCCGCGATCGTGCGGCGCAGCTTCTTGAACACCGGCTTCGCCAGGTACTCGCGCTGCGCGTCCTCACCGAACACGTACTGGCCGTAGATGTCCTCGCCGGCGTGCTCGAGGTAGTTCTGCGTGGAGGCGACCTTGTGACTGGCTATTGCCGCGATCGCGTCCTGGCGGGCGGTCATTCTCGACTCCTATCGAACATGAGGTGGTTCGTAGCTCCTCCCGAGGTTCCCCCGCAGTCGGCCGCCATCAGCCAGCGGCCCAAGACGAGATGCCGAACCCCATCCCTGAAGGAGAACTTCAGTTGCCGGCGTGATGTTCTCACACGGGCAACCGCCGTCGAGAACGTTGCGGTCGCTCCAGGGTAGCGAATGAGTTTCGCAACCTTTGCGAATGTGAAAGTTGCGATCCAGGCCGCCTGGCGGGACGGCCTACAACAGCTCCGGGCGAACCCACTCCTGGCCCAGGACGTGCTCGTCCAGAAAGGCCAGCACCGTCTCGTACCAGAGCCTCGCGTTGCGCGGCTTCAGGATCCAGTGGTTCTCGTCCGGGTAGTAGAGGAAGCGAGCCGTGACGCCGTGGCGCATCAGGTCCGTCCAGAGGGTCAGGCCTTCGCTGAGGGGCACGCGGAAGTCACGCTCTCCGTGGATGACCAGGATCGGCGTCTTGATCTTGCCGACATGAGCGGCCGGCGACTGACGGTCGTACAGCTCGGGCTGCTTGTACGGGTCGCCCATCTCGTGCTCCCAGTCCACGCCCGAATCCGTCGTGCCGTGGAACGGCCGCAGGTCCCACAGCGAGGCGTGGGTGACGATCGCCTTGAAGCGGCTCGTCTGGCCGGCCACCCAGTTGGCCATGTAGCCGCCGAAGCTGCCGCCGGCCAATGCCGTGCGTTTCGCGTCCAGGTCCGGCCGCTTCAGGGCGGCGTCCGTGGCGGCCATGATGTCCGTGTAGGGCGTCTCGCCCCATCGACCCCAGCCGCGCTGAAGCATGTGCTGCCCATAGCCCAGCGAGATGGCCGGATCCGGCAGCAGCACGGCGTAACCCCGTTCCGCGAACAGGTGCGGGTTCCAGCGCCAGTGCCAGCCGTTCCATGACCCGAGCGGACCGCCGTGAGCGCAGACGAGAAGCGGGGCCGGCCTCCTGGCGGAGGCGTCGGGCGGCAGCACCAGCCACGAGCCGATCTCCTGGCCGTCCCGGGCGCGCGCGACCAGCCTCTCCACGCGGCCGTTCCCGGCGGTGCCGCGGTCGTTGATGCGCTTGCGAAGCTCCACCGGGGTCTGGTTCTCGCCTCGGGTGGAGAAGCGGACGATGCGCGCCGGGGCGGACATGGTGGCCCGCAGGGCGTAGACCGTCTTCCCGTCCGGCGACGGGCACAGGTCCGAGAGCGAGCCCTCGGACACCAGCACGGTCAGCTCACCAGCAAGGTGGGCGCGGAAGGCGGCCTGCCATCCCAGCCGAGCGGCGGTGAAGAAGACGGCGCTCGAATCATGGGCCCAGACCAGGGACTCCGGCCACAGGCTCTGGCCGGGGGTCAGGCTGCGTCCCTTGCCGCTCGCCAGGTCGAAGAGCCACAGGTCGGGCACGGCCGCTTCCTTCGGCGTCCCGAAGGTGGCCCGGACGGCGGCCACGAACCGCCCGTCGGGCGAGAAGCGGGGGTGGAAGTAGTAGGCGTCGCCGGAGGTTAGCTTGCGCCGGGTCTTGGATCCGACGTCCAGCATGACCAGGTCCAGCGGAGTGGCCGGCGGCTTCGACCAGTCGCCCCAGCTGGTCACGATCGTCTTGCCGTCGGGCGAGATGTCGAAGTCGGCCTCCAGGAAGGCCGGCCCTGCATCGCCGGTGACGTCCCTGGGCTTGAGCTTCGCCTCCTCGCCGGGCGGCATCGGAGCGGCGAAGATGCGCTGACGCTGCGGGCCGAGCCAGTGATCCCAGTAGCGGATCGGGTAGTCCTCGAAGAGGATGGCTTCCACCCTGGCGTCCTTGCGGGCCTTCGTCCGCCTGGCGTCGTCGTCGAGGTCCGTGGCCCCGGGGTGGAGCGGGATGCCAAGGGCGAGCGCGGCCGCATCTCGGGCGGCGGCCACGCCTTCGACTCCCCCGTCCGGGGCGAGCAGAAGACGGGCCTCGCCACCGGCCGGCAGAGACCACAGGGCCATGATCTTGCTGTCCGGATCGGCCTTGGCGTCCGGGTCCGGGCGGGCCGAGGTGAAGACGATGCTGCCATCGGAGGCGAAGGCGGCCTGAGATTCGCCCGCAGCCGAGCGGGTCAGGCGGCGCGGGGCGACCCTGTCCGCCGGGTCCACCTGCCACAGGGCGGTCTTGTACTGGTTCGCCTCGGGGCCGGGCCGGGTCACGGCCACCACGAGACGGCTGCCGTCCGGCGACAGCCGGAGGCCTGACAGGCGGGGGGTTGAGTAGAAGCGTTCGAGCGTAAGCGGCTTCGTCATAGCGCGATCATCGCGCTTCCCCGGCGCGGGTCAAGAGTGAAGGTCTGGTGGCCTGGACGAGCACGGTAGATTGGGCGAAAACCCGCAGGAGCCAGGGGCATGCGACAACTCCTTGTCTGTGCGGCCACGCTGCTGCTGGCCGCCTCGTGCGCGACGAGCTCCGCGACGCCGGGGGCGCCCTCCCCCACGACGCCGCCCGCGACACCCACCGCCGCGACCTCGCCGCCCGATTGTGCCCTGCAGCTCGGGGTGGCCGGGCTCATCCCGCCCCATTTCCCCAACTCCTCGGCCGAGGATTGGACGGGCATGTACGAATCGCTCCATGAAACCGGAGCGCTGCTGGGCGTGTACACGAACTGGAGCGATTCCGCGGACAAGGCCGGCCAGGTGCCGGGCGTCATCAGCACGGCTTTCGGCCTGGCGCCCACCTACGGCTTCACGCCGTTCGTGGCCCTGGGTTTGGCGCGGGATGTGGCGGAGGGCGGCGTCGAATCAACGGTCGCCTGGGACGATCCGACACAGAGAGGGCTGGCGGAGCAGGCCGCCGTCGCCGTCGCCAGCCAGTTCGAGCCCGCTTTCATCGGCCTGGGCGTCGAGGTCAACAGCCTCTACGAGAGCGACCCGGCCGCCTTCGACGGGTACGTGGCCGCCTACGCCGAGATGTACGACGCGATCAAAGCCACCTCCCCGGCCACGCTCGTCTTCCCGATCTTCCAGCTCGAGGCGATGAAGGGCGCCGGCTACCTCACGGGAAGAAGCGCCGGGCGCCAGCCACAGTGGGCGCTGCTCGACAGGTTCGCGGGGCGCATGGATCTGGCCGCGTTCACCACCTACCCGTTCTTCGACTTCCCGTCTCCGGCCGGCATGCCGGACGACTACTACGCCGAGATCGCAACTCACACCTCGGCCCCAATGGCGTTCACCGAGATCGGCTGGCCGTCCGCGCCGCTCTCCGCGGCGCCCGACTCCGAATACGGTGGCAGCCCGGACGAGCAGGCCGCCTTCGTCAGGCGGTTCGCCGAGCTGACGGGGGACCTGGACGTGCGCGCCGAGCTGTGGTCCTTCCCGAACGACCTCGGCTCCGACTTCGGCAACACGGCCTTCGAGAGCGTCTCGCTGCGGGCCAACGACGGCACGGCCAAGCCGGCACTCGCGGAGTGGCAGGCCCTGGCACAGGCTCCCTGCGGCTGAACGACGAGCCGAGCCTGCCGGCCAGGCCGGCTGCTAAGGACCGACGTCGGGCCGGTACGGCGCCTGGTCGTCGATGTTGCCGACGAACTGGGGGAGGCGCCGGTGACCGAGCTGCTGGCGGATCGCCTGGTTCTCGCCGTTGTGATACCAGTAGTGGTAGATGACTCGCTGCAGCAGGTTGCCGTAGCTGACCTCGAGCGGGCGGCCCTTGCGGATGGGATGGGCGAACATCTCCTCGACGGTCAGGGTGTCCAGCCAGGGGTCGGCCGCCTGGGTGATGGCGCGCCACTTCCTGAGCATCTCCGAGAGGGGCGGCGTGCTACCCGGCGCCAGGTAGGCGAAACGCTCGGCGATGTCCGGGTAGGGCATCTGGCCGTGGGCGAAGTCGAGGAAGTAGCGCTGCTCCTGCCAGGCGAGGTGGCCGACGTTCCAGCCGATCGAGTTCGTCGGCCCCAGGCGCACGCGGGCGTCCTGGGCCGAGACGCCCCGCAGGCCGCGGAGGAATTCGGCCCGGGTGAACCGAAGCTGGACGACCAGGGGATGCGGCGTGGACACGGGATCACCTCGGGTTGGGCG
>DAOUEA010000020.1:0-10165 GCA_034430475.1 Chloroflexota bacterium
CGGGCACGACGGCCCAGCGCCAGGTGAGCTTCAGACGAGAGGCGGCCGGCTCGCCGGCGGCAGCGACTACGACGGCGCGAATGGCGGCCCGGCGGTCGGCCGGCAGCTCCTGCTCGGCTGGGTAGATATCCATCAAGCGACTCACGTCTCTCCCTCCGACGCCTGCTGCAGAGCCAGGGCGGCCCGAAGCCTGGCCAGCCCTCGGGCCAGGCGGGACTTCACCGTCCCGGCCGGTATGCCCAGCAGGATCGCGACCTCGCCGTGGCTCAGACCCGCGGCCGCGCACAGCTCGACCACTTCCCTCTCCCGGGAAGGGAGGGCTCGCATCGCGGGGAGCAGCCGGCGAATGGCCTGCTCGGCAGCAATCCGCTCGACCACATCGTCAGCGGGATCGGGCTCGACTCTCGTCTCCGCGAGCCGTCCCAGGGCGGCCCGGTAGCGTCTCTCGGCGCGCCAGGCGTTACGGGCCACGTTGCGGGCGATGCCGTGCAGCCACGGCGCAGCCGAGCCATCGACAAGGCGGAAGGCCGATCGGCGGCGCCAGCACTCCAGGAACGTGACCGCGGCCAGATCCTCGGCTGCGACCGTCGACCCGGTCAGCCGGAAGCAGTGGTTGTACACCACGTCGACGTACCGGTCGTAGAGCAAGCGAAACGCCTCCGAGTCCCCCCGTCCGAGGGCGCTGACGAGAGCCGCATCGCTGGCCGAATCCCATTCGTGCATGTGGGGAACGGTGATGGCTCCGACTGACGTGTGGTTGGCCATTGTCCATAGCGGCGCGGATCTGGCGAACTCGGCGGAAGCCGCAAGACCCCCGCCATACATGGTATGTCCGCACACAGTCCTCCGGTTCCCGGGCCGGCGAGCGAGGCGCCTGCCGGCCGGCCGTCGCGCCTGTTGAGAAGCCTCGATAGCGCCGAAACCGTGCGCTAGACTCATCCAAGAAACCTACCGGGGAGGATTGTCCGTGGCCAAGAAGGTGGTTCGAGTCCAATCGACTCCGGAGAGTCGAGCCAAGGAGCCGGCCTGGAAGCCCACGCCCCAGGCGAAGTCGAAGGCGACCAGGCTCCGCATCCTTGCGCTGGTCATGTGGGCCCTGGCGATTGGCGGTGAGGTGTTCGCCGCCATCTGGGTCTGGAAGCGCGATTGGAAGGGCGACGAGGCCACACTCAACATGGTCGTCCTGATCGTGGCGATTGCCGTGATCGCCGTGTTCGCGATCGCCGGCTCGCTGCTGTGGAAGAACGCCAACCGGGCCGACCCCGCATCGAGGTCGGAGCCCGTCCGGTTCTTCATCCAGAACCAGCTCGGCGTCATCATCTCGATAGTCGCCTTCCTGCCCCTGATCCTCCTGATCTTCACCAACAAGGACATGGCCGGGCAGCAGAAGGTCGTCGCCGGCGGCATCGGCGTCGTGGCGCTCATCATCGCCGGCCTCGCCAGCTACTCCTACAACCCGCCCTCGACAGAGCAGTACGCCGACGAGACCCAGCGGGTCGTCGAGCTGACGGGCCAGGACCTGGTCTTCTGGACCAAGGAGGGCAAGGTCTACCACCTCTGCGAAGCTGCCTCGGCCGTCAACCTCGAGTCGCAGGACAACACGATCTACTCCGGCACCGTCGGCGACGCCCACGCGGCCGGAAAGGACCGCCTCACCCTGCAGGTCGAGACGGAGATGAAGCAGTGCGGGTACGAGATGCCCAGCCCGACCGACTCGCCAGAGGCGTTCGCGCCCGGCCTGCTGCTACCACTGCCTGTGCCCCTGGCAGCCTGACAACCCAATCCCCGCGCCCTGAGCGCTGAGATCATCACGCCCCGTCTGCGCAAGCAGGCGGGGCGTCCTGGTTGCCGGCCATCTGCCCTGAAGGTCAGGGCCCGGACGGGAGGCCGGCCTCCAGGCTCGCCTGCAGCGAAACCACGAAGGTGGCGGTCAGGTGGTGGGAGTCCCGGTAGACGATCATCCCGTCCTTCACGACAGGACAAGGATCGCCGGAGCAGATGAAGGGCGTCATGTCGACCAGGGTCGCCCCGAGCTCGACGGCGGCCGTCCTCTCGACGACCCCCGGCGACGGCCCCAGGGCGTAGCCCCGAGACGTCTGGCAGGGCCGCACGTCCGACCGGTTCCGCGACAGGCAGGACGGCACGTTGTACCTCGAGACGGGCGTGTCCACCAGGATTGCCTTGGCCCCCGGCACTTGCTGCAGGAGCCTGGCCATCGCCTCTCCCTGGTGAACCTGGTCGGGATCGCTCGCGTTCGTGGTAAGCCGGTCACGGCTCGAGGCCACGATGACCAGGTCCGGCTGGAGCTTCTGCAGCCTGGCGACGGCGAGCCCACGCCAGGTTACGCATTCCGTGTACGTCCGCCCCAACCAGTGCGAGTACAGCAACATGTCCATGAAGCGGCAGGACAGCTTGATGAGTGGCACCAGCCGCCAGCCATGGGCCTCGGCTATGTTCTTGATCGCCGGGAACCAGTGGGCGGCATGCGAGTCTCCCACGAGCGCGACGGTGAAGGAGCCGTGCTTGTCGCCGTAGACGCAGTTGAGGGGCTTGGTCTGCGGCTGCCCTGAGATGCAGCCGTCGTCCATGAGAGTCTCCGCGTCGTTGGAGGCGGACGTGAGCGGCGGACGGACGTGGGCCGGCAGCGGCTGCGGGCCATTCGGGGTGGGAGTCGGGAGCGGTGTTGGAGATGGACCGACCGTGGGGACGGCGAAGTCGTATGGGCCGCGCGGAGGCTGGGTCGCCGCGGGGGCCGAAGCGGTGGGCTGCGGGCTTCCGGCGTCCGCGATCGGGCCCGCCACCTCCTCGAGCTCCGCCGTCGCCGCGAAGCCGACGCTGCCGCAGATCGCCACCGTCAACACCATGGCGACGCCGGCCGCGGCCAGCGTCCGCCCGGGCCGAGCGGCAAAACGGGCCCCCTTGTGGATCGGCTGCTCGACAAGCCGGAAGCTCGCCCATCCGACCGCGATCGCGAGCGCCGCGAGCGCGAGCCGGACTTCGAGGGACAGCTCCTCGTCCACGGCGAGATTCGCCGCCGGCAGCACGAAGATCGGCCAATGCACCAGGTACAGCGAGTACGAGATCCGCCCCAGGAAGCGGAGCACGGGAACGGCCAGGAGCGACGCCACCGACCACGGGCGCTGGCCGGCCATGATCACCGCGGCACTCCCGAGCGCGGGCAGCAGGGCCGCCAGGCCCGGGTACGGCGTACCAGGCACGATCACCACGAGGGCCGCCAGGATGGCCCCCAGGCCGAGCCACCCGAGGGGCACCGCGACGCCGTTCGGAAGGCGATCGAGCCTCCCGGCGCCGACAGCCAGGAGCCCACCGAGGGCGAGCTGCCAGGCCCGGGTGGGCAGCGAGTAGAAGGCCCAGGCGGGGGCCGCATCGGTCAGGATCAGGGCCGCGAGGTACGAGGCGATCGCCACGCCGGCGAGGACGATCCCGGCCCCGATGCGTGGCCGGCGGCTCCGCGTCGCCAGGATCAGCAGCGCCGGCCACAGGAGATAGAACTGCTCTTCGACCCCGAGCGACCAGTAGTGGATGACTGGGGACGGCGTGAGGTCCGTCCCGAAGTAGTCGGTCGCGTCGGCCGCGAAACGAATGTTGCCGACCGACAGCGCCGAGGCCACGGCATCCCCCGCCACGCGCGGCAGGTCGAGGGGCGCCAGCACGAACCAGGACACGATCATCGTCGCCGCGAGGACGACGGCCGCCGCGGGCAGGATCCGGCGGGCGCGACGGGCGTAGAACGCGCCCAGATCGATGCGACCCGAGCGCTCGTGCTCACGGAGCAGGAGCCCCGTGATGAGGAACCCCGACAGGACGAAGAAGACGTCAACGCCCACGAACCCGCCGGCAGAGCCGGGCAGCCGGGCATGGAAGAGCAGAACGAGCAGGATCGCGACGCCCCGAAGGCCTTCGAGATCGGGGCGGAACTCGCCGCTCGTCGAGCGAATGGCGCCCTTGCGCCCCACTTGAACCGCGTTCACTGGCCTGCCCTCAAACCCATCGCCGTGTCTGGAGCTGCGACGATCCAGCCGGCATGAGTCGTGATGTCACCAGTCTAGCGCTCGGTCACTCCAGGCCCGACAGGGTCGCCTTGACGGCCTGCGGGTCGCCCGACCATGACCCGGCTTCCACGCGGACGCTCGGGATTCCCAGCGCGTACCCGCGGGGGGTCCAGCGCTGAAGCGGGCGGGTGGAGCAGTCCACCTTGACCGAGGCCTTCTTGCCGGCGGCAAGCTGCACCGCCCGGAAGCCGAGGAGCGCCCGGACCGGCCGATCCTCGCCCGGCAGGTGGGCGTACACCTGCACGACGTGCCGTCCGGCCCGCTGGCCGGTGTTCTTGACGGAGACGGTGGCGATGAACCGCTCGCCCTTGACCGGGCCCAGGGACAGATTGCTCACGGCGAAGGTCGTGTAGCCCAGGCCGAACCCGAACGGATAGGCCGCCTCGATCCCGTCGCGGTCGAGCTTGCGCTGGCCCAGCCAGCGGTCGTAGCGCACCGACCGCGCTCGCCAGTCGACCGTGGGGAGGTCCTGCCTGCGGCGCGGCATCGCCAGCGGCAGCCGGCCACTGGGCTCGGCGTCGCCGAGGAGCAGATCCGCGACGGCCCGCCCGCCCTCCATGCCGGGGAACCAGGCCAGCAGCAGCGCCGCGACATCCTTGTCCCACGGCTCCACGATCATCGTCCCGCCTCCGATGACCACGACGACCGTCCGCCGGTTGACCGAGGCCACGGCACGCACCAGCTCGGCATCCTCGGCGCTCACGCCGAGGTTGCGGCGGTCGCCCTGACGGTCGCTGAAACGGGCCTTGAGATTGTAGAGAGTGGCCGCGAGCCAGCCGCCGATCCGGCTCGACTGCCAGCCGCCGTTGAGCCGGAACGAGGCCGCGTCGGCGACCAGCGCCTCGCCCTCGGGCTCGGCCGGGCCGACGACCACGACCGCCACGTCCGCGGTGCGCGCCGCTTCGACCGCCTCGCCAAGTCGCCGTGCGTCGCCGTGCACCACCCGCTCGCCCAGGCGCTCCCTCAGACCGTCGAGAATGGACACGCTCGACGGCGGGAACGTTTGCGACGAGCCATGGTCGCCCATGTTCGGCTGGCCGGAGAGACGCCCCAGCACCGCCACGCTGGGCTCCCAGCTGTAGGCCAGCGGAAGCACCGGCAGACCGTCCACTGTCTCGTTGCGGAGCAGGACGGACCCGCGCCGCGCGGCCTCCCGGGAGAGCTCCCGGTGCTCCGGCGAGGCTATGACCTCCTGAGGTGGAGTCGGCTGGGCCCGCAGCGCCAGCCGAATCTGAGTCGCGAGCAGGCGGCGGGCGGCCAGCTCCGCGGCCCCGCGCGCCAGCCGTCCGTCGACCAGGGCCGCGGGGAGCGTCCTCGCCCGCTGCTGAGCGAACGGCATCTCCAGGTCCTGGCCGGCGGCCACAGACCCGATCGGGTCCCGCAGGCCCCAGATGAAGTCGGTCATCACGAAGCCGGGGAAGCCCCACTCGTCCCGCAGGATCCCGGTAAGGAGGCGCCGGCTCTGGCCCGCCCACTCCCCGTTGAGCGAGTTGTAGGAGCTCATGACCGCGTCCACCCCGGACTCGACCACGGCCCGGAAGTGAGGCAGGTAGACCTCGTGCAGGACGTCCTCCTCGACCCGGACGTCGACGGTGAAACGCGCCTCGTCCATCGAGTTGCAGGCGTAGTGCTTGACCGTGGTCATGACCCACGGCTGGGCTCCCTGAGACAGTGCCGTGCCCATGGCGCCCGTCAGCAGGGGGTCTTCGCCGTACGACTCCTGGGATCGTCCCCAGCCCGGGAACGGCGGCAGGTTGACGCAGACGCCGGCGAAGAGGTTGGCCCCCTGGGCTCGCGCCTCCTTCCCGATCGCTTCGCCGACACTTCGTTCGAGATCCGGATCCCAGCTCGCGCCGCGAGCGATGGCCACCGGGAAGCAGGTCGAGTTCCGGACGACCACGCCGCGCGGGCCGTCGGTGAAGCGGATCCCGGGGATGCCCAGGCGGTCGAGCCGACCGGCCTCGATCGGCACGCCGTTGTAGCGCTTCATCATCTCGCGCATGCCCTCGCCGACCGGCATGTCGCCGTCGAGCAGGCCTAGCAACTCGAGGTCGGTCAGCTGGGCGATCAGGCCGGAGGCGGCCTCATCCGGATCCTTCTTGCCGGCACGAACGGCATCGACGGCGGCGGCGAACGGCGTTCCGGCCTGGTAGACGGGGTCAGTCATCGAGTCGCTCCCAAGGGGCCGCGCCTCACTTTCGGAGGCGGCGCGACGATGTTTCGCTCTCCGGCAATGCTAACAGCCCCAGCGCCGCCGGATGCCTGGGGCGTCCGGGGTGGTCCGGGCGCCAGCCGGCCGGGCCCTGCTCGAGCACCACGAAGCCAGCCACGTGGGTCTGCGCCATGCGGTACTCGCCGACATCGGGCACGGCCATGAAGTCGACCTCGACTACGTAGTGGCCGGGGCCGAGGGCCCCCAGATCGAAGTAGAAGGCCTCGTTCCGGCCCGGGTTCACGGGCGTCAGGGCGACCTTCTCCAGGAAGATGTCCCCGGGACCCATGCGGCTCAGCCAGGCCGCCGCGGCGCCCTCGCCCAGATGGGCTGCCACGACGAAATCCGCCGGGATCACCTCCACACGGGTCAGCTGGCGGTTGCCGTACCAGCCGAGGCCGTATTCGGACGGAGGCACGCGCGGGTCCGTCAACTCCGCGACGATCTGGTGGCACTCCACCGCGTGGTCCAGGCGGCAGACCGCCCAGCCGCCGGGCGCGGCGGATTCGAAGGCCACCTGGAGCCGGGCGCTGACGCCATCGGCCTGGAGGTCGCCGGCGTAGGGCCGCACGGGCGACGGCTGCGCTGGAGATGGGGACGGGGTTGGTGACGGGGACGGGGTTGGTGGCGGAGGCGCGATGCCGCCCAGGCGATACCCGAGCCCGAAGCCGACGACCAGCCCGACCACGACGCCGACCGCGACGACAGACAGCATGGGTGGGACGCGGCCCGGCGAGCGGAGACGGCCGGCTCTTCGCGTGTCGTCGGACAACCGCTCGTCGGACATTCGGCAGATGCTCCGCGGCCTGGTTTGACGTGACAGGTCTAGACTATGCGGCCGCCGGGTTCAAGACCGTGTGCTAGCCTCGGCTCGATGCGAACGAGAAGCGCGAGGCCCGGTCAATGAAGGCGAAGGCGGCGGTCGATCCGGCACAGGCGGTCGGGGCTGTCGACAGACGGCTCTTCGGCTCGTTCGTCGAGCACCTGGGCCGATGCGTCTACGGCGGGATCTACGAGCCGGGTAGCCCGCTCGCGGACGGGCAGGGGTTCCGGGAGGACGTCGCGGCGCTGGTCCGGGACCTCGGCGTGTCTGTCGTTCGCTACCCCGGGGGCAACTTCGTCTCCGGCTACCGGTGGGAGGACGGCGTCGGGCCCGGGGAAACGCGACCGAGCCGCCTCAACCTGGCCTGGCATCAGACGGAGCCGAACGCCTTCGGCCTCCACGAGTTCGTCGATTGGTGCCGCAAGGTGGGCGTCGAGCCGATGCTCGCACTCAACCTGGGGACGCGTGGAACGGCCGAGGCGCTGGACCTGCTCGAGTACGCAAACCATCCGGGCGGGACGGAGCTGTCGGACCGGCGGATCACGAACGGCGCCACAGACCCGTTCGGCGTACGGCTGTGGTGCCTGGGCAACGAGCCCGACGGCCCGTGGCAGCTGGGCCACAAGACCGCTCTGGAGTACGGCCGGCTGGCGGCTGAGACGGCCCGCGGCATGCGCCAGTTCGACCCGGGCCTCCAACTCGTCGTCGCCGGCAGCACTGCCCCGTGGCTTCCATCGTCGGCCGACTGGGACCGTATCGTGCTGGAGGAAACGGTCGAGTTCGCCGACTTCGTCGCCGTTCACATATACGTCGAGGAGGTCGACCGCGACGTCCAGACCTTCCTGGCCTCCGGCTTCGAGCTGGATCGCGAGATCGAGAGGGCAATCGCGGCGGCGGACCGGGCGGCCACGGCGCGCGGCCTCGACCGCCGGCTCGCCGTCTCGGTGGACGAATGGGGCATCTGGCGCGACAAGCCTGCCGAGCTTGCCTTGCCGCCCGACTGGCCGATGGAGAGGCGGCTTGGGGAGTCCTCCTACACCGCCGGGGACGCCGTCGTCACGGGCGCGCTAGTCGTCTCGCTGATCAATCACGCCGACCGCGTCACCTGCGCCTGCCAGTCGATGCTGGTCAACGCCGGCGCCCCGATCCGCGCCGAGGCGGACGGAGCCTGGCGCTCATCGGTCTACTACCCGCTGCAGCTCGCCGCGCGCCACGCCAGGGGCACGGCCCTGCGGGCCGCCCTTCAGGCGCCGGAGATGGAGACCCGCAAGTACGGGCCCGTGCCCGCGATCGACATCGCGGCCACGATGGACGACGAGCGGGACGAGCTGGTCCTCTTCCTGGTGAACCGCCACGCTTCGGAGGCAGCCCAGACGAGCATTGACATCGGGGCGTGGCCGCGGCCGCGCCTGGTCGAGTCGCTCGTCATCGGCGGCGGCGATCCCTGGGCGACGAGCACCCGCGAGCAGCCCGACCGCGTCGTACCCAGGAACAACGCCGACACCTCGCTCGACGCCGGCTCGCTGGGGATTGTCCTTCCGGCGGCATCGTGGAGCGTCATTCGCCTGGCTGTCGGCTCCCAGCGCCAGGCGCGCGCCAGGGCCTAGCTGGGCACCAGGCGCAGGGTCGAACGAGCCGCCTCGTCGGACACCACCGGCCCGACGAACTGCTGCCCGTAGCGGTCGTACTTGGCGTGGAAGACGGCCGTCACGGCCGCGTCGACCTCGGGGCCCGGCTCCTCGAACGAGACGTCCCGCTCGACACCGCCGGCCTGTACTCGCCCCACGCCGGCCGCCAGCGCGCGCCGGAACCAGGGGTTGTCGCGGCCGTAGGCGGAGCGGACGAACAGCTCGTCGCCGACGCGAACGACCCAGATGACTACGAACGGCCGCAGACTCCCGTCCTCGCGCCGCGAGGAGATCCTGAGCTCGTCGGCCTCGCCGATCCTGGTCAGCTCATCCGCGGTCCACGTCGCCATTGTTGTCGAACCTCCACCGAACGAGCCGGGCTACCGCCGGCCTCCCGCCGGGTTCCGGCTGCTCGTGACCAGCCTACTCGCGCCGCGATGGCCGCGCCCAGTGTGAGACGATGACGCGCGTGCCCAGCAGACAGCTCGCTCCCGATCACATCCTGACCATCCTGGCCGATGCCCCGCCCCGCATCGGCGCCCTGACCGCCCGCCTTTCGCCGGCCGAGGCACGGACAGCGCCGGCCGAGGGCGAGTGGTCCGCCAGCGAAGTCCTGGCCCATCTCCGCGCCTGCTCGGACGTCTGGGGCGGCTGCATCGCCAGGATCGTCGCCGACGAGCACCCCACCCTGCGGGCCGTCAATCCGCGCACCTGGATCAAGAAGAAGAACTACCCGCGGCTGGATTTCGGGACTTCGCTGCGCGCATTCGGCAGGCAACGCGCCGAGCTGTTGGTCGTCCTGGAGAAGCTGCCGCCCGAAGGCTGGTCGCGCGCGGCGAAGGTGACCGGCGCGGGCAAGCCACTCGAGCGGACTGTGCTCTTCTACGCCAACTGGCTGGCCCGCCACGAGCGGCGGCACGTCGACCAGATCGAGCAGATCGTCAGGACGCTGACCGCGCCCGGGCGCTGATCCCTCAGGCTCTCCTCAGGAGCGCATCCAGGCCGGCTCCATGACGCGGCGATCGGCCAGGGCGAGTAGCTGACCTTCAGCGCCTTCTCCAGTCGGGACGATCGACGTGGACCGTACTGGACCTTGTTCGCCTCAAGCCAGTCGAGCAGGGCGCGGCTCGGGCCGGGAGCCTTCTTCTTGGCGCTCATAGCCAGCCTCCGATCCCCGACGCGAGGGCTGCGGCAGGCAGTGAAGCCCGCGGCGGCGTTTCCTCACGATGGCACTCCGCGCGGCCGGGCGCCAGAGCCATCGGTCCCGGGTTCGAGGCCGGGCTCAGTGCCGCGCGGCAACGACCCCTGGAACCGGCTCGCCTGCGGGGCAGATGACATAGCGGTTGCCGCCGTCGCGCTTGGCCAGGTACATGGCGTAGTCGGCCGACTTGAGCAGCGTGTCGGCATCGGCTCCGTTGTCGGGGAAGAA
>DAOUEA010000021.1:0-5607 GCA_034430475.1 Chloroflexota bacterium
GCAGCATGTCGACGAGCGCCACGGCGAGCATGCCGCAACCCACGATCCCGGCCGCGAGGGTGAACACGTTGAGCAGTTGCCAGGCCGCGGGGTCGAAGAGCAAGGGCGGGTAGCCGGTCGCCCCGCCGGGATAGCCGTACCTCCCGAAGACGTTGCCGATGATCACCGTCGACATCGTGCCCGTGGACAGGAATATCCCGATCTCGATCTGGAACACGAAGACGCCGGCAGCCAGGCCCGCCCCAAATGGTGGCCTGAGCCATCGCCGCCAGCGCGCCAGGAGCGTCAGCGCCATCGCCGGCGAGAGCACCAGGCACAACGTGGCCTCGGCATACCTCATCCGGCGAGCCATGACATCGAGATGGAGCTCCAGCGGCCCCTGGTACTGGACAGGCACGCTGGCAGCCGCGAGCCAGATGCCGGCGCAGGTCAGCAGGGTGGCGATCCAGGCAGCCAGGTACCGACCGCGCCCCTCGGAATCGCTGGCGGTGGCCGCGACGAGGACGGCCACCGGCGCCGCCAGGGCAGACTGGCGGATGCTGAAGGCGAAGCAGCCCACCGCCAGAGAGCCTGCCAGCCACATCCACCTTCGCCGGCCCGTGGCCCCCAGCGCCTCGCACCCCATCGCCAGGCATAGCAGGGCCGTGGCCATGGCCGGAACGTCGGTCATGAAGATGACCGAGTCCACGAGCTGACCCGGGAAGAAGATCAGGCTCGGGACGGCGACCTCGCATGCGCTCCGTCGCGCGACAGAGGCTAGCCTTCGACGACGAGATCTCCGAGCACCGAGGCCGCCTTGTGGGCGTCGCTCACGGCCAGCACGACCTCGGCCTTGCCGTGGTGGACGCCGGTCGACAGGACCAGCTCGAGGTTGATGCCAGCGCCGGCCAGCTTGCGGGCGGCTTTGCCCAGCGAGCCGGGCTCATCCGCCAGGCCCACCTTGATCGTGTCCAGCTCCTGGGCCTCCATGCCGGCCGAACGCAGGGCGCTTCGAGCGCCTGCTTCGTCGCTGACCAGGAAACCGACGATCCCGGCACCCTGGCTGGTCAAGCCCGCCAGGGAAGTGATGTTGACGCCGGCCGCGCCCAGCGCCTCGCCTATCCGGGCCAGCTCACCCGGCCGGTCCTCGGTGGCTACCACGAACGCCTTCATCGGGTCATCCCTTTCCCCCACCCCGGGGCGCCGGCAGGATTCGTCCGGCGACCGGGCAGGAGCCCCATCGTACGCCGGAGCCACGGCGCGGTGAACCCGGCAGACGCCGGATTGCGGCCGAGCTGTCCCCGGCGGGGCGCGGGGCGCGCCAGGCGAGCGGTCGGGGCCAAGGAAGCGCGATTCCGCTGTAAGCTCGCCTCATGTCCGCCCCCAGACGCAAGCCGATCCTGATCGGTGGCGAGCTCCCGGTCCTCAGGCCGGCCGCTGCCCCCTCGCCCTACGCCGCCGGCGTGTGCAACATCGGCCCGGCCGAGATAGCGCGCCGCCGGTTCTTCGGCCACGTGGCGGTCGTGGCGAGCCTGGTGCTGCTGGCGGCCCTGATCGCCCTCCATGTCGCGCCTCTGGCGCGGCTCCTGGTTGCGCTGCCCGCTGCCGGAGCGGCGACGGGCTACATCCAGGCCCGGCTGCGCTTCTGCGCCGCCTACGGCTCGCGCGGCGTCTACAACTTCGACCAGCCGGGCAAGGTGACCCCGGTCCTGGATCGCGCCGCCAGGGCAGCGGATCGGGCACGCTCGATCCGGATCGGCCTGGCGGCCGCGCTGATCGGCCTGGGAGTCGGGATCGTGGCGGTGCTGCTGCCGCTCTAGCCACGGTCAGGCGGCGGGGCGATCCCCCGTCGATTCCGTGACGGCCCCGGAGGCCTCTGGCGGCTTGGGGACTGCCGCCGGCGTCGCCTTGGGTGCTTCGGCCGCCTGGGGGGATTCGGCCGTCCCGGACTGCCCGGGCGTTTCGGCCGTGCCTTCGGTCGCCTGAGCCTCGCCTTCGGCCTCTTCGGCCGCCACCCAATCGGCGAACACCCGGCGATATAGGTCCTCGCCGTAGCTGGTCGGCAGGGGCTCGCCTTCGGTGAGGCGGAATGTCCGCGTCCCGTCGGGCAGGCGCTCGGCGCGCAGGAACAGGGCGTCGGGGCGCCTCGACCGCGCGAATCCGTGAGCCAGATCGTAGAGGTGGGTCACGTAGCAGACCTTGACCCCCGATTCGAGCAGCGCCCGAACGATCTGGCGGGCGATCTCGGATCCCTCGCGCTCGTTCGTCGAGGCGAACGAATCGTTGAAGAGCACCAGGTCGTTGGGCCGCACGGCGTCCACGATGGCGTTCATCCTGGCCAGCTCCTCGTCCAGCTTGCCGCTCGTCATCGACGGATCCTCTTCGCGGCGGAAGTGGGTGAGGATGGTGCTGCACAGGTCGGCGCTGTAGCGCTGGGCGGGGACGAACATCCCGGCCCGCATCATCAGCTGGGCCAGGCCCACGCTGCGCAGGAACGAAGTCTTGCCGCCATGGTGGGCGCCGGTGATGACGATCAGGCCCTTGCCGTCACCCTGGACATCGTTGCCCACCGCCTGCTTGTCGATCGTCAGAACCAGCGACAGATCGTAGAGGCCCTGGCAGGCGAAGCGGCAGGTTCCCGGCGGCTCCGCCTTGGGCAGGCAGATCGGCTCCTCCAGCTCCGCCAGGCGCTCGCGCAGGTTGAGGCAGGCTCGATAGAAGGCCAGCTCGAAGCGCAGCATGACGAAGAAGCTCAGGACGTGATCCGTGGACTTACCGAGCGCCGTGGCAGCGATGGCCAGGCCGCGGTCGCGAAGAGCGGACAACGTCTCCGAGGCCCGCATGTCCCGCTCGTCCACGTCCAGGGTGCGGCTCTGGCGGTCGCCGATGGTCTCGCGCCAGCCCTGCTTGTCCTTGCGGCGCAGCACGTAGTCGGTGCCGAAGTTGCCGTCGCCAAGCGACGCCGTGGCAAGCACGCCGTCACGGAAGGTCAGGCTGGCCAGCTGGGCCTTGACGCCCTTCAGGTAGTCGTCGTCGAGCTCGCGGGTCAGCATCCCGAACAGGGTCTTCATCCCCTCGGACTTGAAGCCCGGTCCATTCTCCTCGGCGATCTTGCGCAGCTTCTCCAACGATTGGAAGAAGGTCGTGAGCAGCTCGATGGAGCGCTGCAGCAGCCCTCCCGGATGCCTGGCGTTGGCGTCCATCCAGATCCGCTTCTCGGCCTCGATGGCGCTGCCGGCAATGGCGTACATGTCGCGGATGGCGAACTCGTTGTCCAGGCAATCCCGCAGGATCGCCTGCCGATACCGGATCTCCGTCGGGTCAGCCAGGCCGCGCAGGATCACCTGGCGCGAGACTTCGTCCAGGAAGGCGTCGCCCCTGGCCAGAGCCGCGAACAGCGGCTCGAGCCCGAGGTCTTCGACGAGGTCGGCGTCGTTGGCGGCCGGCGGCAGATCAGGGTCGAAGTCGGCGTTGCGGTACAGGAGGCGAACCTTCATGCCGCTGCCCCCGCGATCCGATCCTTGACGTCCTTGTAGGTGAGCCGGTGCTTCTCGGCGATGGCCAGGGCGTAGGCCAGCCCTTCGGCGGGGCGGCGCTCGAACTGGAATGTCCTGCGGCCCGGGTCGTTGGCATCGACGGCGCTGACCATGCTCACGGTGGAGCGCCCTGCCGAGGCCAGCTCGTGCAGGAAGGTCACGTAGACCGCCAGCATGTCGCGCTCGATCAGCTCCTCGAGCACCTGCCGGCCCATGAGGAGGCCGTCGTCGACGGTCGTGGCGCTGAAGCTCTCGTTGAGAATGACCAGGCTGCGGTCCGTCGCCTCGTCGAAGATGTGGTGGATCCGCCGCAGGTCGTCTTCGAGCTTGCCGGTCAGGTGGCCGGTCACCTCGCGCCGCTCGAAGTGGGCGAACAGCCGGTCGAACAGGTACAACCTGGCCTCGCGGCCCGGCACCGGCAGGCCCAGCCGGCCCAGGTAGTGGAGCTGGCCCACCATCCGGGCCAGGGTCGTCTTGCCGCCCTGGTTCGGGCCGGTCACGACCAGGATTCGCTCGGCGCCCGAGAGACGCAGGTCGTTGCGGACGACGCTCTCGGCCTCGTGGCGGAGCTTGCGTCCCAGGGCCAGGTCGTAGCCGTCGCGGATGAGGACCTCCTTGGTGGATTCCTGCACGACCGGGTAGCAGAAGGGCAGCCCGGCGTCGCGCAACGGCTCGATGTACTCCAGGTAGGCCAGGCAGAACTGGATCTCGCGGTCGAAGGTGCCGATGACCGGGTCGAGGTAGTCCTCGTGCTTCTCCACGAACTGGTCGAGCAGGCCGAAGACCTCGGGGTGGAGCTCGGCGACCATGTCCAGCACGGCTCCCTCCACGTGGTCCATATCCGGCTCCTGGCGGAAGGAGAACTCGTGCTCGCGGACGGCCCCCTGGGCGAACTTGGCGAAGGTTCGCTCGACCTCGGCCCCGTAGTCCTCCTCGCCTGCGAAGCGGGTGATTCGAATGCGCCCGCCCTTGATGTGCAGGTTGTAGCGGACCTCTGCCAGGGCCGAGGTGAGGGCGGCGGCGTCGGCCAGCATGGCCATGAAGGCAGGGGACTTGCGGTAGGCGGCGACATAGTCGCGCAGCCCGGCGAAACCGGCGGACCGGAAGGTGGTGGCGCCCAGCCCGTGGGCCAGCCCCGAGACGGCATCAGCATAGGCCACGGTCGCTTCCAGCAGCCAGCGCAGCTTCTGGTAAGGATGATGCAGGGTCTCGCCCCGAGCCAGCCTGAGGCGCATGGTGCGCATTCCCGCCCCGAACGATTGCACCACCTTGACCAGGGCATCCGACTCCAGATCGCGCAGGACGTCCTGCCGGTAGCGGATCGACTCCGCGTCGTCCAGTGGGGCGCGGAACAGCCTCTCCAGCTTGTACTCGTCGCGGCCGGCGCGAACGGCACCGAAGACCTGATCCAGGTTCAGGTCGCCGAACAGCTCACGGGTCGCCTTCGTGTCGAGGACACTGGCGGCGTCCGGTTTGTCGAACAGGATGCTCTGGAACGGCAACGACGCATTCCTCGTGCGAGTATGCGAGCCCCGGTGACGGCTGTAGACAGGCTCGCTGACTTTGGTCCCGCATCCCATCCCCCGAAAGTGCATGCCGTCGGCAGGCCCTTTGTCAGGCACATCGCTACGTCGGCGGTCCGCCCCGACGCCCGGGCGGGGCGATCTCGTCTGGAAGACCCAGGGCTGGGTTCAGCCGACGACCGTGATCGTGCCCGTCATTCCGTTCTCGTAGTGCTCCTCGGCATGGCAGGCGAAGGCGTACGGGCCGGGGCCGTCGAAGGTGTAGGTGAGCGTCTTCGTTTCCATCATCCCGATGTCTTCGATCTCGGGCGTGCCTTCCCGATCGTCGGCGACAGCCTCGGCCGGGCCGACCATGAACTCGTGCACCATCGGGCCCATGGTCGTGACGACGAAGGTCACAGTCTCGCCCCGGGCCACCCCGATCTCCGACGGGTAGAAGAGGTACCCCGGGCCGGCCTGGAGGTACACGACCCGCGGCCTGTCAGGGGTGCCGGCCACGAAGCCTGCGTCGCCGGGCTGAAGGGCGTCGGACAGAGCGCCGGTCACCGCATTCGGGCCCATGCGGCCGG
>DAOUEA010000022.1:0-16552 GCA_034430475.1 Chloroflexota bacterium
GCTCGCGAGCGGCCAGGTCCTGATCGCGGGGGGCGATCCCTTCGCTCATCTCACGTGGACGGAACTCTTCGGGCCGGCCTGCGATTGCTTCGAGGCCACCGGGGAGATGGGCACCGAGCGCATGAAGCACACGGCGACCGTGCTACCGGAAGGTACCGTCCTTGTCGCCGGAGGCGAGGGGAGCGGCGAGGACCCCACTTTGGCCGAACTGGCACTCGCTTCGGCCGAGCTGTACGACCCTGCCACCGGCAAGTTCACCCCGGCCGGGTCGATGACGGTGCCTCGTCTCGACCATACGGCCACTCTGCTGGCAGACGGCCGGGTGCTGATCGCGGGCGGCCAGGATGACGAGTACAGGATCCTCAGTTCGGCCGAGCTGTACGACCCTGCCACCGGCGAGTTCACGGAAACCGGGGCGATGACCGTGCCACGTGTCAACCATACGGCCACTCTGCTGGCAGACGGCAGGGTGCTTATGGCGGGCGGCCAGAGCGAGTCGCCGGAATACCTCGCTTCGGCCGAGCTGTACGACCCCGCCACCGGCACGTTCACCCCGACCGGGTCGATGGCAGAGCCGCGAGGCTGGCACACGGCCACTCTGCTGGCAGACGGCCGGGTGCTGATCGCGGGCGGCCAGAGCGACGCCGATTCGCCGGATAACCTCGCTTCGGCCGAGCTGTACGACCCCGCGAGCGGCAAGTTCACCGCTACAGGGTCGATGGCAGAGCCGCGAGGCTGGCACACGGCCACTCTGCTGGCAGACGGCCGGGTGCTGATCGCGGGCGGCCAGAACCAGATAGGCAGCCTCGCGTCGGCCGAGCTGTACGACCCCGCCAGCGGCACGTTCGCCCCGGCCGGACCGATGACAGTGCCGCGATCCGGGCATACGGCCACTCTGCTGGCAGACGGCCGGGTGCTGATGGCGGGCGGCAACGCTCATCACGAGGCCCTTACCTCCGCCGAGCTCTTCAACCCGGGGTCAGGCTCCTGATCGCCGCGGGCGCCGGCTAGGGGCTGCCCATCGTCAGCACGGCAGCGCCGCGGATCGCGCCGGCGTCGAGCGCCTGGAGGGCCTCGTTGGCGGCCTCGAGCGGGAAGAGCTGCGCCGCCGTCTTGATCGGGATGGAGGCGGCCAGGCCCATGAACTCCGCGGCGTCGCGGCGGGTGACGTTGGCCACGCTGCGGAGCTGGCGCTCCCACCACAGCCAGTCATAGGGAAACTCGGGCACGCGGTCCAGGTGGATGGCGTTGACGGCGACGATGCCCCCGCGGTCCACCGCGCGCAGGGCGGCCATGACCACGTCGCCCACCGGAGCTGTGGTGATGGCCGCGTCGAGGGGATGCGGCGGCGGGTCGTCGTAGCCGCCGACGGAGGCCGCGCCCAGCTCCAGGGCGCGCTGACGCTCCACCTCTGAGCGAGCCCGGACGTGGACCTCGCAGCCCCAGTGGCGCGCCACCTGGATGCACAGCGAAGCGGACGCTCCGAATCCGTAGAGGCCCAGCCGGCCGCCCGGTTCGATGCCCGAGACACGCAGGGCTCGGTAGCCGATCACGCCGCCGCAGAGCAAGGGGGCGGCATCCAGGTCGGCGAACCCGTCGGGGATCCTGACGGCGACGTCGGCCCGAGCCAGCATCGCCTCGGCGAAGCCCCCGTCCCTATCCCAGCCTGTGAATTCGGCCGACTCACACAGGTTCTCGCGTCCGCTACGGCAGAAGCGGCACGTCCCGTCCGTGCCGAAGAGCCAGTACGCCCCGGCCCGATCCCCTGCCGACCAGCCGGTCACTCCCTCGCCGATGGCGGCCACCCGCCCCACCGCCTGGTGGCCGGGCACGATCGGCAGGCGCCTTGCCGCAAGGTCGCCGGTCGCCAGCTGGAGGTCGGTCCGGCAGACCGCGCAGGCGGTGAGACGCAGCAGCAGCTCGCCCGGCCCGGGAGCCGGCTCCTCGCGTTGCACCGGCCGAAGCGGACCTTCGGCCAGCGGAGCCTGTCGTGGCAGTTCGAGCAGCAGCACGACACAAGGTTAGCGCGCCATCCTCCGCGTGCCGAGCAGGCCTCTCAAGCCGTTGACGCGCGACTGCGCCGGTAGTACGTTCGCGTCCTGTTTCGCGGCCCCCGGCAGGTGGGGGAGATGCGCCGCCGGCAGCCGCGGTTTGGGCTAGAACCACGGAGGAGAAACGCATGCGGAGAATCCTCGCCCTCGTGATGGCGGGGGCCATGCTCACGATTTCGGTTGGGCCCACGGCAGCCATCACCAAGAACTACCAGAAGGACTTCGAGCACCCGTTTGTCGGACTCATCGGCTTCTACGACTCCGACTGGAACTGGGTCCACCGCTGCACCGGCGAGCTGCTCTCGCCCACGGTGGTTCTGACCGCCGGCCACTGCACCGACGACGGCATGGGCGGGGTCAACGCCCACGCCCGCATCTGGTTCCAGCAGGACGCCGGCGTCAACTACGATCCGGCCACCGAGCAGGATCCGGTGACCGGCTACCCGACCGCATGCACCGGCACCGGCGGCGACCAGCTGGGCATCCTGTGCGCCACCTCGGGCGAGATGTACAACTACGGCTTCAACTACTTCGCCGGATTCCCGAACACGCATGACGTCGGCATCGTCATCCTCGATCAGCCGATCTTCATGCCCGAGTACGCCAGCCTGGCCCCGCCGCAGGTCCTCGACGACCTGATCAAGGCCCGCGGCACCCAGGACACGGCATTTGGCGTCTCCGGCTACGGCATCAGCTTCTCGGCCAAGCGGGGCGCCTACGCGATCTCGTTCCGGGAGCGCCTGATGGCAACCGAAAAGCTGGTCAACCTCGTCAGTGCCAACAACGACGGCTACAACATCCAGCTCAACGGCAACGGCGACAACAGGGGCGGCACCTGCTCCGGCGATTCCGGCGGCCCGGTCTTCTGGCCGGCCGACACGAACCAGGTCGTAGCTGTCACCTCCTGGGGCATGGCCAATGCCGGCTGCCGTGGCGACGGCTGGTACTACCGCACCGACCGCCGGGCGGTCATCGACTGGATCAACTCCGTCGCGGGCACGAGCTTCTAGCCCGACATCCTCGCTCCACGCAGCACGAAGCCCCGGCCAGCGCCGGGGCTTCGGATTCCTGCCCGCGGCCCCGTGCGGGCGCCAAGCTGACACGTATACCCGGCTCGGTGACACGTGTACGATGGACCGGCGCGGGGATGCCCGGCCCCACGCCCGGACTCGCGACGGGGTGAGCATGGCGGCCGAAGGTTCAGCCGAGAAGGCCCTCAAGACGGAGCCGACGGACTCAGGTCGCTGGTACCGGTCTTTCGTCATGGCCGGGCTCATCCTGTCGGTGGTGGTCGGCGCGGCCGCCTTCACGATCGGCCAGGGCGGTGCGCAGGCCCCTATCCGCGTCCTCGCCTACCTGGTGCTGCCCGTCTCCATCACGCTGTCGGTGATAGGCAGCCGCGACGGCCGGCTCCGGTTCCTCGCTCTGGCCCTGGTGCTCATCTACGCCGAGTCGTTGCTGGTCGCGGCCCTGATGGCCATGGGCATGGCCCTGGCCGTCATCTTCCCCCTGATCGGCCTGGCCCTGGCTCTCGACCGAGTCCAGGGGCGAGCCCTCCTGGCGGTCTTCGCCTCCGCTGGGACGACCTGCGTCGCGGGCGTCTACGTCGCGCTTCTCTACGGCCCGGTCTCGGAAGCCCAGCAGCTCAAGGACCCTCTCCTGGTCGGAACGGCCTGCCTCCTGTTCGTCGTCTTCGGGCTGGGCCACGTCTTCCGACTCCACGCACGGCGGACGCAGGCACTGGCTGCAGCGAGGTCCGAACTCGAGTCAAGGCGCGCCGCCGAGGCCGAGTTGGAACGGACGTCCCAGGTTCTGGCCGCCATCGTCGACTCGTCGCCGGTGCCGACCCAGGTCATCGGGGCCGACGGCAAGGTCCTCGTCTGGAACCCGGCGTCCGAGCGAGTCTTCGGCTGGACGGCGGCCGAGGTGGTGGGTCACGAGCTTCCAGCGGCCATGACGCCCGAAGATGACGTGAAAGCCTCGGCCGAGCGTGTCCGACGAACGATAGAGGGCCAGACCGTCGGCGGCGAGCGCGTCCGCCGCCTGACCAAAGACGGCCGCCAGGTCTGGGTGGACATCTACGGCGGTCCTCTGCGCAGCGAAGCGGGCGAATCGATCGGGATCGCCGGCCAGCTGGTCGACGTCACCGATCGGGTGGCCATGGAGGCCAGCCTGCTGCAGGCCGCCAAGATGGAGGGGATCGGCGGCCTGGCGGGCGGAATCGCCCACGACTTCAACAACATCCTGACGGCCATCCGGGGTCACGCCGAGCTGGTCCGGGCCAGCCTGGGGACGGATCGCGAAGAGGACAGAGCGGACCTGGACGAGATCATCCTGGCCGCGGACAGAGCAGCCGGCCTGACTCGTCAGCTCCTGGCCTTCGCCCGCCGGACCGAGCTGGAACCGCGAGTCCTGGACCCCGCCGAGGTGCTGCTGGGCTTCACGCCGATGCTCCGGCGGCTCCTTGGCGAGGACATCGACCTCGTGATCGAGCCTGACCCGGAGGTCGGGCGCGTCAGGGTCGACCCGGTTCAGCTGGAGCAGGTGATCCTGAACCTGGCCGTCAACTCGCGCGACGCCATGCCGGCTGGGGGCACTCTGAGGATCTCCCTGACCAACGTCGACGTGGACGCAGCGGCCGCGGCCAAGCACCACGGGGCCCGACCGGGGCCCTTCGTCGAGATCACCGTGGTCGATACCGGGGCAGGCATCAGCGAGGCCATCCAGAGCCGGGTCTTCGAGCCCTTCTTCACCACCAAGGAGCCCGGCAAGGGCACGGGCATGGGCCTGGCCACGGTCTTCGGCGTCGTCCAGATGTCGGACGGCTGGATAGATCTGCGGTCCGAGCCGGGTCGCGGCGCCGCCTTCCGGCTCTACTTCCCGAGGATCGAGGGTGCGGCGATGGCCGAGGTGGCGGCGGCCGGACCCGGAGAGTTGAGGGGCGGCTCCGAGACGATCCTGCTGGTGGAGGACGACCCCGCCGTTCGGGCCTTCAGCCGGCGCTGCCTCGGCGACCTGGGCTACGCGGTGATCGAAGCTTCCAGCGGCCGGCAGGCACTGAGGCTGGCCCGAGCTCACATTGGCCCTATCGACCTGCTCCTGAGCGACGTGGTCATGCCCGGCATCCGCGGGCCGGAGCTGGCCGAGCGCCTGTCCAAACAGCGCCCGGGGCTCAAAGTCGTGCTCTGCTCAGGCTTCGCCGGTGACGAGATGGGCGGAAGCGGCGGCCGGGGCCGTACCTACCTGGCCAAGCCCTACAGCGTCGAGGTCCTGGCCCAGGCCATACGGGCGACACTCGAGCGCGGGGACTGACCTGCTCCGCCGCCGGTCGGGGCTTCCGTCGGGCGGCCTGGTCGCGTATGGTTCCCTGGACCCGCGTCAGGGCAGTCCACGGTCATGGCCGTTCCATGGCCTAATGGTTGGATAGCCGATCTGTTACGCGGCGGACTAGGGTTCGCTCCATGGAAACGAAGATCTGCCCCTGGTGTTCCGAGCCCATCCCGGCCGGCACGGCCGCCTGCCCGAAGTGCGGCGCCGCCGTCTCAGGCCAGGCGACGGCCAGCGTCCCGGGGGTGACCGAGGTTGATTCCTCGGCCCAGACGACGCGCGACGAGGGCCTCGTGCCCGACGGAATCGACCCCATGAGCTGGATGCAGGCGGGCCATGGCGGCCCGGAAGACGAGGATGCCTACGATCAGCCGACCCCGGAAGTCGAGGCTGAGATCCGGCGCATGGAGCTGGAGGCCGAGATCGCGAACGCCGGCGGCATGGTGATGAGCGCCACCGACGACGTGTCGAGGGACGCGCCGATGCCCTCCGACGAGGCCATCGCGGCCCTGAAGGCCGGCTTGATAGACCCCCACGACGACGAGCTCACCGAGCGCGCCAAGGGCCTGGAGGTCAACGAGGAAGAGCCGGATCGGTGACCCGGGCGCGTCCCGCGCAGGCCGCACCTCCAAGCCGCCCCGCACAGGTGGCCGACTTGACGGTGGCGGCGCGGGCGCGTAGCCTTCCGCCGATGCTACGCCGCATGGCGGCCTTCATGGTGCTCACCACCATCCTGTGGCTGCCAACCGTTACACCACCACCGGTCGCGCAAGCAGCCACTTGCACTGGCTGGACGAGCACGCGCGTGCCTCCGCCCACGATTCGCGTCCTGCGGACGTCGACCGGGCGCGTTCAGACGATCGACTTCAAGACCTACGTGCAGCGGGTCCTGGACGTGGAGTGGCCGTCCAACTGGCCCACATCGGCCATCGAGACCGGGGCCGTCGCCGTGAAGCAGTACGGCTGGTACTACACGATGCACTACCGCGGCGGCAAGGCCACCGGCGGTTGCTACGACGTAGTGGACAACACCAACGACCAGATCTACCGCGGCATCACGCCCGAGGCCGTCTTCGTGGCCGCCGTCGACGCGACCTGGGACACGACGATCACCCGCAACGGGTCCTTCGTCCTGACCGGCTACCGCTCCGGCTCGACGGCCGCGTCGCTGGGCTGCGGCGACGACGCCGACGGCTACCATCTCTTCCAGCACACCTCGTACCACTGCGGCCTCGACGGGAAGACGGCCGAAGAGATCCTGGCCATCTACTACGGGCCGGGCGTGGAGGTCTGGAAACCCGCTCCCGCACCTGCAGCACTGTTCCTTCGGCCCCCGCCCCAGGGCCAGGAGACCGTCGGTACCTCCGCCACGGTCATCTGGGCCGAGGAGCTGGCCTCGGGCACGACTATCACCGACCGGCAGCTCATGCTGCAGATGGCCGCGCCACGCAACGGTTCCTGCCTTGTCGACCGCTGGCTCCCGGCTGTGCCGGCCTGGCAGTCGACCGACCCGTCGCCGCAGACCATCTCCGGGCTGCTGCCGGGCTACTGCTACCGCGTGCTGCTGACGCTGACTGATTCCACCTCCAGCACCACCATGACGCAGTCCGGGTCGATGCTGGTCGACCCCGATGCCCCGCACGGCGAGTTCGCCAATCCTGCGACGGGCGCCGTCACGCCTCTTGCCGGGTCCACCGCAACCATCACCTGGACCGAGACGGCCGCCCCCGGGGCCACGATCGTCAGCCGGAGGCTGACCACCGAGATGACCTCGCAGCCTGCGGGCGGCACCTGCACCGGCGCGCTGTGGGCGTCCGTGTCCTCGTCGACAGCGGGCTCTCCGCTGCCGGCCGGCGGGTTCACCAAGCTCAACTGCTACCGCTTCAGGCTGGACCTGACCGACAGCGCCGGGCGCACCGGCACGAGCTACTCAGGGGTCTTCATCACACCTTCGGCCTGAGCCAGGCCGGCCAGGTGCCCGATAGTCCCACTCGCCGGTCAGCCTGTATGCCCGCTCGTCGCTCGGCGCGCCGCGGCGTAGGATTGACTGTGCCGGATCGCGGGGGGCAACAAGTCCTCGCCGGAGAACGAGGTGATCGGAATGACTGAGAGCGAAGATCGACGCGAACAGGCGCGAGTCGCCGCCGACAAGATGCTGACCCAGCTGCAGGACATGATCGAGGCAGCCGGCAAGACCGCCGGCCCGATCCTGCGCGACGTGGCGGCCAAGGCGGCAGAGCTGACTGCGATCGCGGCCGAGAACGCCGGTCCGGTCGCCCACAAGGCGGCCGACGTGACCGACAAGGTCGGCGGGGGCCTGGCCACGCGCAGCCGCGTGCTGGCCGGCGACCTGCACAAGGCAGCCGAAGAGGCCCGTGCCGCCCAGGCCGCGGAGGCCGCAGAGGCCCCAGAGGCCGAGAAGCAGGAGAAGCCCTAGCCTGGGCCGGCTCGATCCGGATCAGGCCTCGAGACGGGCGCGCAGCAGCTCGGTTCCGTCGTCCCGCCGCAGAGAGTAGAGCCAGCCCTCGTCGGCCAGCCACGTCCGGCCCACGAGGGCATCGCCGCGCCCCGCTGAGCCGGCGAAGTCGAGCGTGTAGCGCCGCGGCAGGGCGGTCAGCAGGTCAGCCTGGCCGGCCCGCTCCAGGGCTTCCTCCAGGTAGTCGATGTAGACGCTGTTGTTGACGTGATCCAGCGGATCGAGGTCGCGGCGGCGGACGTGGAAGCGCGCCTCGTGGGCCCCCGCCGGGATCTCCGGAAGCGACACTCGATGCATCTCGAAGGGCTCGTCGGGCCCCCCGAAGATCTCCTGGAAGCCGGGCGCGAACCGGCACGGCATGCCCCGCTCGTTGAGCGCGACCCAATCGATCTCGCCCCGCGCCAGCAGCTCGCCGGCGGGTGACCGAACCTCACTCACACGGCGCGCCGAAACCCGCTTCCAGCCGGCCACGGCGGTGCTGACGTTCACCTCAGCGTAGGCGGGCACCGGCCGCAGCACCTCCAGGCGGGTGGCCCTGACGAGCAGGCTCAGGCCGTGCTCCGCGTACCACGGCCTGTCGATGCCCAGGGCCATCGAGTGCTGCCAGGCGCAGTCGGCGAACCAGGCCAGGAACTGCGCGGTGCGGACCGCCCCTTCCGGCGTGGTCTCCTCGAACCGAACGCGAAAGGGCCTGATCAGGGCCGGTTCAGTCATCCGTCTTCTCCCCGAGCGAGCGGATGTCGTCGATGGTCACGAGCCCGGTTTGCTCATGAGGCGTCGTGCTCCGGGCCAGCCGCAGCCGGCACGTCCTGCGGGCGTCGAACACGACCAGAGCCACCCTCAGAACCGACTCCTCCTCGGCGGCGTTGGTTCGGGCGTCGTCCAGCTGGCTCAGAACGTCGGCGTTGATGCCGCGCCCGCCCCACTTGCAGTCGTAGACCTCGGGCCGGCCCTCGGCCTCGACGGTCACGTCGTAGGGGTGGATCTCGGCCCTCACCCCGTCGAACAGGACCCGCCGCTCGCGCCGGACCGGCGAAGCCCGGCGCGCCAGCAGCTGCGCCGTCAGCTCCTCTACCACGGCCCCGCGGTACTGATTGCGCGCGTCTTCACCGTGATCGGCGACGGCCAGACAGGCGTCCAGGAGGACCCCGGCATGCTCCCGATTAGGAGCGCCCTCCCCCAGGACGGTCGGGAATACGCGCCGCCAGGTCCCGGCATCCGTGCGCTGGCCGTTCATCACGGCCCGTGCCATCCAGCGCTCGGCGAGCGAGGCATCCGCCAGGAGCGAGGCCACTCGTCCCACCAGGGGGTCGGCCTGGATGCCGGCGTAGACGACGGCCCGGGCGTCCCTGGCTGCGTCCTGGAATCTCATGACCGCCCCTCGAGCAGGATGCGGAAGGGGTTGTCGTCGTCGGGTTCGTCCGACCCGCCGTTCGTCGGTCCTCCGTGCTCGTCGCCCGGCCCTTCGCCTGACGGGGCATCCACGTCGCCGCCCAGGGCGAGTGCCACGACGTGGGGGAAAATGGACAGCCAATCGATGGCCCGGTGCGGGTCAGCGATCAGTCCGATCTCGGCGATCGCCTCCTCCACCGCCTCCGCCGCGTCCGCGGGGAGGGGTTCGGCGGCCGTCGCCAGGCCCTCCAGGGAAGACCGGTAGGCGGCCCGCAGATCGGCCACGTACTGCCACTCGTCCTCGACCGTCTCCGCCAGGTCGGCCAGGGCGTCGTAGGCCGCGGCCGCTCGTTCGATCAGCTCAGCTCGCTCGCTCACCCCGCTAGCGTAGCGGCCTCGGGATGCGCATGGCACGATTGGGCCGGATCGAGCGGAGGAGGATCGACATGGAGCTGGGACTGCGTGGTCGAACGGCACTCGTGGGCGGCGCCTCCGCCGGCCTGGGCCGGGCCTGCGCCGAGAGGCTGGCCGCCGAGGGCTGTCGACTGGCGCTCTGGTCGCGCGGCGGCGAGGCTCTGGAGAAGGCGGCCCGGGAGATCGGGCAGGCCCATTCGGTCGACGTCACGACGATCGCCGGCGACGCTTCCGAGCCGGAGACGGCCGGGCGCGTTGCGGCCGCGGCCCGGGAAGCCCTGGGTGCGGTGGACGTCGTGGTCCTCAACGCCGGGGGCCCGCCCGCCGCTGAGGCGACAGGGACCGACCCGGCCGAATGGCGGCGCTCCTTCCAGCTGCTGGCCGTCACGCCCATCGAGCTGACGCAGCTGCTGCTGCCGTCCATGAGGGAGCGGCGCTGGGGCCGGGTGGTGGCGATCCTGTCGTCCGCCATCCGCCAGCCGATCCCGGAGCTCGCCTACTCCAATGCCTGTCGCAGCGCTCTGGCGGCCTGGCTCAAGACGATCGCGCCCGAAGTCGCAGCCGACGGCGTGACGGTCAACGGCGTCCTGCCCGGCAGGCTGGACACAGCCCGCGTGGCCTTGCTGGACGGGAAGCGCGCCGAACGAGGCAGGACGACGGCCGCGGAAGTGAGAGCCGGTTTCGAGCAGGGCATCCCGGCCGGCCGCTACGGCGATCCGGATGAGCTGGGGGCCTACGTGGCCTGGCTCTGCTCCGAGCCGGCCCGCTACCAGACGGGCACCTTCGTGGCCATAGACGGAGGCGCGCTGCGGGCGCTGCCATAGGGTCGGTGCAGGGCGTTGCGCGTACTGTGGTCGAGGCGAGAGGGCAGCGCCGAGGCTATGCGGGTGATCGTGAGCGCCGCTGGATCGGCCAGGGCTGGAGTCGGCCGCGTGCAGACAGTCTCGTGATCACGAGCGCTGGGACGAGAGACACAGCAAACGTCGGCCTGCTGGCCTCGGTATTCCTGACATCTAGTGGCGGTTATCAGCCCGATAGTAGGACTGATCACATCCAGGCTGTTGGAGGTTGTCGAGATGGACTTCGTGCTGGTCCCTGGTTTCTGGCTCGGCGGTTGGGCATGGGACGAGGTGGCTCAGCCACTTCGGGACGCCGGGCATCGGGTATGGCAGGTGACTTTGCCCGGGCTAGCCAGCCCCGAGGACGAGCGCGCAGGAATCAGTCTCGACGACCACATTGAGCATATCGTGGACTTGCTCACCGAGAACCAACTGGCATCGGCGGTTCTGGTCGGCCATAGCGGCGCGGGCTCCGTCGTCTACGGCGCGACTGACCGGTGCCCCAGTCGCGTCGCGATGGCAATCTACGTGGATAGCGGTCCGCTTCCCGACGGCGCTTCGATCGTGCCGGCCCTTCCGGATAGCGTGATCGAGATACCACTTCCTTCCTGGGAGGAGCTCGAGGCGCAGGGCAACAGCGTCGAAGGCTTGAGCGATGCCGCCAAGGAGCTCTTCCGCGGGCGAGCCGTCCCTCAGCCGGCCGGTCCGGCTCGTGATCCCCTGAAGCTGTCTGACCCCGGCCGCCTCAATGTCCCGACGGTCCTGGTGAACTGCTCGATGCCCACCGCGAAGGTTCTCGAGCTGATCGCGGCCGGCAACCCTTGGTTCGCCGAGCTGGCGAACCTGAACGTTCGGCACACCGAGCTGCCAACGGGTCACTGGCCGATGTTCTCGAGGCCCAAGGACCTTGCGGAGCTTCTGCTCGAGGTCGCCGCTGCGTGACAGGCGATCTCTGGATGGCAGACCGCCTTCAACGGCCACCTACTCGAATGGTCGGGGCGAGAGGATTGGGGCCGAGGCCATACGGGTGGCTACAGCGGGCGACGCCGTGAAACCACGACATACGCCACGCCGAGGCTGGCGGTGGCTGCCACCAGCCACATTCCACCCTCGAGCGCGTCGATGGTCCGGTACTGCGCCCCGGGCACGAGCTCGGTAACCAGCACCGAGCCGTCGGGCAGCACGACCGGCTCGTGTGGGTCCGCGCCAACGCTGCTGACCGCGCTGATCGAGGTGGGCTCCATCCGGCCGTCGGGCCACAGGGCGTACCTTCCCAGTACGAGGTTCCCGGGCGACGCCGCCACGACGGGGTCCTGGACGAGCGTTGCTTGTGCGGGCAACCACACCTGGCGGACAAGCGCGGCGCCTCCAACCAGAAGGGCCACTGCAAGCACACCCGACACGATCAGCGCCGGCAGCGCCCTGCCGATGGCAGCCCCGACGGCCACGGCGAGCGCATACGCGACCAGCCCGCGTCCCACAAAGGTCCAGCCCCTCATGGCGTAGAACTGGAACGACTGCGAGGGCTCCTGGCCAGGCATCCGAGCGGCCGCCAGATGGTCGGCCGCCAGTGCCGTCACGACCAAGGTGGCGCAGAGGATCACCGCGGGCGGAAGGACTCGGCCGGCGTACCAACGGCCGCGCGACGTAGCGATCCACCAGGACAGCTGCGCAGTGCCCTCCTCTATCTCGGTAGCGATCAGGCCAGCTCCGGTCGTCAACCCGACCACCATCGGAAGGAGCAGCAGGGGGATCAGAAGGCTGGACGCTTCACCGAGGTCTCGGTCGAAGAAGGCTTTCTCGGCGCGCTGGCAGTCTGTTAGTTCCTGCCCGGGCATGGGAATCGGGGGTCCGGCGCCCAGCCAATCTGTCCCGCATGATGTGGGAACCGCGACCGACTGCATATGCCAGGCCACGGCCATGCACGCCCCAGCGAGCGCCAGGAGTGCGAGCATCCCCGAAAAGACTGCGAGCCTATGCTGGGACAGCGTGATCCGGATCGCGGTCACCACGTCGCGCCGCCCTTCCCGGAGGCCAGGTAGCCCATGACCACGTCGCCGAGGGAGGCGGGCCGCAACTGCGAAGACGCGATGATCGCCCCGGACGACCGCACGAGCGTGGCCGGCCGTCCGTCGCCTATAGGAAAGGTTGCCACCGGGACGACGCCTTCGGGCGGGCGTTCGCCCGCTATGGCGTGCGAGGACACGATTCGGTCGATCGGGCCGTCCAGCAGGACTTGCCCCGATCCCAGGACGATCAGGAACGAGAATGAGTCGCCGATGTCGGCCACGGAATGGGTGGACAGAAGCACCGTCGTGCCTCTCTCACCGGCCTCCTGAACGAGGCTGGCCATGAACTCCCGGCGTGCAAGCGGGTCCAGCGATGAGAGCGGCTCGTCGAGAAGGAGCACATCGCATCTGGTAGCGAGAGCCAGGCTCAGCCAGAGTTGGGCCTGCTGCCCGCCAGAGAGTCGACCGGCATTGGCCTCGAGGGGAATGCCAAGCCTGAGCAGCCTGGCCCGGGCCTGGACGCTGTCGAAGGTTGGCCGCGCCGACCGGGCCAGGGCGATGTGGTCCGACACAGAAAGGCGCCGGTACACCGGCGTGCCCTGCGCCACATAGCCCAGCCGGCGGAGTGCTTCGTCCCGGGAGGGCCAGGGATTGAGGCCGCAAACGGCGAGCCGGCCAGAGTTCACTCGCTCGAAGCCCATCCAGCTGCGAATCAGGGTCGACTTCCCTGCGCCGTTCGGCCCCACGAGAAGAGCGAGTGCGCCCGCGGGTACGCCCAGCGATACATCCTCCAGGGCCCACGGACCCCCGCGCCGATACGTCTTGCAGACCGACTCTGCTGAGAGTGGGAACTTTCCATCTGCTATTGGAACCACGACGCTCCCGATCCCCAGTCCGCCAAGCCACGGCTCGCCGCACAATGGCGAATCTCGACAGGCCAACCGAATGGAAATCGAGCGCATGCGGGAGTCGCACGCGCGCGACTCTGGCTATGGGCCATCCGGCCTATGCGTCGTAGCTGACGACGCAGTAGGCGAGATACCAGTGCCAATTGCCTGGGGAGATCTCAACTGAATCCCAAGCCTGGAAGACGTAGTGTACCGACTCCCAAGCCCACTTCCAGTCCCAGCTTGTGGAGGCGTACACGTACCTGGCCCCGGGCCCGGCCTTGGCCGCATAGGTGGTGTAGCTCTTGGCCCCGTTCGCCAGAGCTGGTCGATGTAACTCGAGCCGCCAGTTACGCCCGTGTCGAGCCAGTACACATCCTGGCTGGTGCTGACGTCCGACCAGCCCGCGACCGTGGATCCCATCGGATAGTCCCGCACGCTGAAGCCGCATCGTCCTGCGACCGTGGGGCCGGCGGTCGCCGCCTGGGCCTTGATGCCGGGTGATCGTGCGCGGGTCGGCGACTGCCTCCGCGGCGCGAACGATGCTGGGTCCTAGAGATCCCGTCGCAGATCCGATCTTGGTCGCGCGGGCACGCCGTCTGGATGCCAGTACGGACGGCGGAGCTCTTCGAAGGCGAGTAGAGCGGAGACGGACCGGCTGTTGGCGGGCCACCACGAAACCAGGACGTGCGCCAGTGGCATGCCAGGCCGCGGAAGACCCAGCGGGTCGATCGACGCGGCGGCATCGGACAAAGCGATCGTCGTCTCGCCGTCGATGCTGCTCCCCGACGCCCAGACGAGCCGAGGCCCATGCCGGCTCATCCACTCCGACGTTCGAAGCTCCAACTTGCCCGCATCCACCCTCCGGATCACAGCCGATCGGCGTTCACGCCCCGGAGACTCCTTCTCCAGCCGAAGGCAAGTGGACATGGTCGACAGGGTCTTGCTGATGGCGGGCAGTCGGGAGCCTGACTCATGGCGTGTGCTGGAGGAGTTCAGGTTGGCTTGAGAGACTCTCCGCTCACGGGTTCACTGACCCGATCGACAGCGCAAGGCGAGCCAAGCACCGCCCCCACACCGCAACACCCGGCACGGCGTCGCATGCGGACATGCGGTCATGCGCGACGGAGCGCTAGTGTCGAGCGAGGATGTGGATATGGTCGGGACGCGAAGACTGCAGGTGTTGGTGCGCGATCCGCGGCTGCCGGCGGGAGCTTCTTCGCATCCGAGCCTTTCGCTACTCAGAAGCAGGTCGAGAGGGATAGAGCTGCGACGATAGAGGCTGGAAGGGCCGGCGGCTGAAGATGGCCTCGATCGGGAGTCCGAAGTACTCGGCCGCACGGAGTGCCAGATCCAGGCTCGGGTTGTATTCGCCGCGCTCGAGGTATCCGATGGTTTGGTAGTTCACGCCGAGAGCGTCGGCCAGTTCCTGACGCGAGAGCCCGCGCTCGGCTCGTAGGACGGTGAGCCGGTTGTAGAGGATGGGCTCTGTCCGAACCGCTGCTCTCTTCATCAGATCTCGGAGGGCGGCTCAGGCTCGAGCCAGGCCACCGTTGCGATGGGTAGCAGGCTCAGGCAGATACAAAACACGGATACGCAGACCGCGAGGGCAATCAGGCTCGTTGGGTCCAGGGTGACCGGTCCCCAGGTATTGAACGGCGACACGATCGTCGCGCCCCAGAGCACGACCACGGGTATCACAACTGCCGCATTCACAATCCGGTAGCTGAGGCAGGTGGCTCTGTCGCGCAGCTGCCGCTGGCGCTCGTCAAGCCCCCCGGCGCCGATCCCGGCTCTCCAGCTCCGATCCAGAAGCGCCCCGGCGAGCGCTACTTGAGCCAGGACGAGGACCTCCCAGGACGAGGCACCGTAGGAATTGGGTGAGAACCCTCCCGGCACGCCTCCGTGGAGCCAGAACACGATGACCGCCTCCGGAAGCGACAGATATGCCACCACCACGAGCAGGCGCCGGGCTCTTCGTGAAAGGCGATCGATCCCTCGCCCGGCGACGCGGTGCGGAGTCGACGCTGACGACGTGGACACGACTTCTCCTTGGCTAGTGGTGCAACCACTACGGAACATAGTATAGATACTACAACTCGTCAACTTGGAATACAGCGGCGAACTGGAAACAGGCGCCGGCCGCTGCGGAGCACCAGCGGTTACCGGCGTCCCCTCAGGCTTCGGCCGTGCGCGTTCCCGCTCGCGAGGGCGGCGTGTCACCCTCGGCAGGTGGCGTGTCCGCGAGCACCCGGGCGCTGAGCCGGGTGAGGACGATCATGAGCGCGAGCAGGATCAGCAGGGCAATTCGAAGTGAGAACGCTCCGCCCACGGCTCCGATGACGGGCGGACCGATGAGCCCTCCGGCGTAGCCCATCGTGGAGACCGCGGCGATGCCCACGGACGAAGGCACGCCGGGCTGGTTGCCGCCTGCTCGGAAGTAGCTCGGCACCACACCCGCCAGGCCGAGCCCCAGGAGAGCATAGCCCGCGAGCGCAAGCGGCAGCCACTGGGGCCCCAGCACGAGCGCGAGCCCGACGGCGCCCATGGCCGAACCGCCGGCCACCAATCGCCCGGTGCCGATGATCCGGGTGAGCCTGTCGCCGATCAGTCGAGCGCCGGCCATGCAACCCGTGAAAACCGTGACGCCGATGCCGGCGGTGCCCTCATCCACGCCCATGTCCAGCGTCAGGTAGGTGCCGCTCCAGTCGGTCGCGGACGTCTCGGCCAGCAGACCCGCGGCGCACAGACCGCCGATCAGCAACAGCCGTCTGTTGGGCAGCCGGAATGCCGGCCCATCGCCGTGGTGCCGGTCGTGGATCAAGGTCCGAGTCATCACCGCGGCCGCGAGGCCGCTCACGCCGAAGATCGCGGCGAACTCGGGCAGCACGGCCACTCCGAGAGCGGCCGATTGGGTGCTGACCAGGGCGCCGAGGAAGGCGCCGATGCTCCACATCGCGTGGAGCCGGGAGATGATCGGTCCGGCTCCTGCTCTTTCGACCGCCACCCCGTTGGCGTTCATCATCACGTCCATCGTGCCCTGGGCGATGCCGAAGAAGAGCAGGGCGACGACGAGGCTCCAGAAGTCCCAGGCGATCGCGATCAGGACGAGCGACCCACCGCAGGTGACGGTGGCGATCGGTGCCATCACGTGCGA